>VSPD01000006.1 GCA_009775125.1 Muribaculaceae bacterium
CTTATAATTTTTTTAATCGGAATAAAAAAATGCTAAAATCGCTTGGATTTTAGCATAGAATACGCTTTTCGTATGTCAGTTGCTTACCCACCCACAACGCCCATGACCGGGCTCTGCGATGCGGTCTGCGGTCGCAAAATTACAAAAAATATTTCAGTCGTACAATAGAATGCTCAGAATCGTGATGCTAAAAATTCACCGAGGGATTACTTTCTCTCGGCGGCTTGGGTTAGTGGTGCATTTTGGGACCTCTGCGCTGTTGAGCTTTGATTTTTGCTGTCTATTGAATTTGCTGAGGGCTTCGTGGTCGGTATGGCGAAGGATTTGAGTAGAGTTGATGGGGTGTGTGGATTTTGGTTTGGGGGATTGGGGGATTTTTGCTATTTTTGCGGTGGATAATCTTTGTGAAGGTTATTTGTGTGTATGTATTTGTGTGTATGCATTTGTTTATGTATGTGATTTATGTATGTAAATTGTAGATTATGGAAACGATTAAGGATATGGAATTTGGGGGCGAACGCCCTCTTTATGGCAAGCATGGATTGAGGCTGGAGAATGTGACGATTCACGTGGGTGAGTCGAGCATCAAGGAGGGCTCGGATATTGTCGCCGAGGATTGCCGGTTTGAGGGGAAGTATGTGTTTTGGGAGGTTACGAATTTCTCGGTGAACCGGTGCTATTTTGCTGAAAGCGCGCGTTCGAGCCTCTGGTATTCGCGCAATTGCCGCATGACGGATTGCAAGGTGGACGCTCCGAAGTTGTTCCGCCGCATGAAGAATATCTATGTGGAGAATACGGATTTCCCCAACGGGGAGCAGTTTTTCTGGGATTGCAAGGGTATCGAGCTTAAAGGTGTGTCGATAGGGAATTGCGACTATGTGTTTATGCACTGTGAGGATATCCGCATCGATAATTTCCGCCAGGATGGCAATTATGGTTTTCAGTATGCACGGAATGTGGAGATTCACAATGCGGTGATTAATTCGAAGGATGCTTTCTGGGAGGCTGAGAATGTGACGGTGTATGACTCGGAGATAAACGGTGAGTATCTGGCCTGGTATGGCAAGAATATCCGGCTGGTGCGCTGCCGGCTTACGGGCGAGCAGTTGCTGTGCTATGTCGACGGGCTTGTGCTCGAGGATTGCACTTTTGGCGAGGATGCCAATTTGCTGTTTGAGTATTCGACGGTGGAGGGCACGATCAAGGGTGATGTGACAAGCATTAAGAATCCCACCTCGGGTCGTATTGTTGTCGACGGCAAGGTGGGCGAGATTATCATTGACGGGAACCGGAAGGCTCCGGGCGACTGTGTGATTGTCACCAAGGACGGCGCGGACGGCTTGCAGGCTTGAAGTCGGCGGGGCTGTCGTGGTAGTCGGTGATGCGCCGGCCTGCGGTGCTCAGCAGGTACCATCCCATCACGTGGTCCTGAACGAGGGCTACTCCGCGGTGGAAGGGGTAGGCGTCTTTGAAGTAGTCGTTGACGAGCCGGCGGCCTGTGCCGTCGATAAAGGTCCAGCCCATGATTTTGTCTTTGACGAGGGCGTAGCCTTCGTGGAAGTCGTCGACGGCATCGTAGTAGTCGGAAAATCGTCGGCCTGAGAGGTTGATGAAGCACCAGCCCATGATATGGTCGCGTACGGCTGCGGCTCCTTGGCTGTACGGGCGGATTTGGGCGTAGTAGTCGGAGATGCGGCGGCCGTCGAGGTCGCTTACGTACCAGCTGTTCATAATCGGGTCTTTTTGGATGATGAGCGACGGCGCATCGTCGAGGTAGTAGTTGCTGCTGTCGTAGGGGTAGTAGTATTGCGCGTCGGCGGCAATTGCCGCAAGGAGCATTGCAAGGGTGATGAGGTGTTTCATGTCGTGATGTTTTTTATATTAGATGGTTTGTGGGAGATAAGGTTTAATTTGGGGTAGTCATGTACCGCGAGGCACAGCTTCGCAGTGCGTCTTTGTCGGGCATCATTGACCGGGCATGTCGGCTTGCGCCTCCATACCCGGTTATCCAAGGAGTCACGGCTTCGCCGTGGTTAGTAGCTATTTATGTATAGTGCTTTGCAAAGCGCTTCGCGGTTAGTGTTCCTGCAATAGATTGTGTTCCTGATTTGAAAATGAAACGCCGCGTCGATGGGGTCGGCGCGGCGTGTGTATTTTTGTGTGGAGGGGATGAATCAATAGTTGCGGGCGATGATGACGCGACGGGCGGAGGGGCGGCCAGTGACCATGCATACGCCGGGGGTCTCGTCGCCGTCGAGGGGGATGCAGCGGATGGTGGCTTTGGTGTCTTCTTTGATGCGTTCTTCTGTTTCGGTGGTGCCGTCCCAGTGGCAGAGGAAGAAGCCGCCGTCGGCTACGCGTTCTTTGAATTCGTCGTAGGAGTCGCATACGTAGGTCATGTCCTCGCGCATTTTGAGGGCTTTTTTGTAGAGGTTGGCCTGGATGTCTTCGAGGAGTTTTGCGATATGGTCGGCGATGCCTTCGATGGGGAGTGTTTCTTTTTCGAGGGTGTCGCGGCGCATGAGTTCGACTGTTCCGTTTTCTAGGTCGCGGGCTCCGACGGCGAGGCGTACGGGCACGCCTTTAAGCTCGTAGTCGGCGAATTTGAATCCGGGGCGTTTGTTGTCGGCGTCGTCGTATTTTACGCTGATGCCGAGGTCGCGGAGTTGCTCGATTACGGGGGCTATTTTGGCGGTGACTTCGGCGAGCTGGTCGTTGTTTTTGTAGATGGGGATTATTACGACTTGTATGGGTGCGAGGTGGGGAGGGAGGACGAGGCCGTTGTCGTCGGAGTGGGTCATGATGAGCGCGCCCATCAGGCGGGTCGACACGCCCCATGAGTTGGCCCACACGAGTTCGGGCTTGTTTTCTTTGTTGGCGAATGTTACGTCGAAGGCGCGGGCGAAGTTTTGGCCGAGGTTGTGCGATGTGCCGCTTTGGAGGGCCTTGCCGTCTTGCATCATTGCTTCGATAGTGTAGGTGTTGAGCGCGCCGGCGAAGCGTTCGTTGGCTGTCTTGACGCCTTTAACGACGGGCATTGCCATGTATTCTTCGGCAAAGCGCGCGTAGGTGTCGATCATAAGGCGTGTGCGGGCTTCGTTTTCTTCGGCTGTGGCGTGTGCGCAGTGGCCTTCTTGCCAGAGGAATTCGGATGTGCGCAGGAACATGCGTGTGCGCATTTCCCAACGCATTACGTTGGCCCATTGGTTGCAGAGTATGGGGAGGTCGCGCCAGGAGTGTATCCAGTTTTTGTATGTGCCCCAGATGATTGTTTCGGATGTGGGGCGCACGATCAGTTCTTCTTCAAGGCGGGCTTCGGGGTCGACGATGACGCCTGTGCCGTTGGGGTCGTTTTTAAGACGGTAGTGGGTAACTACGGCACATTCTTTTGCGAAGCCTTCTACGTGCTCGGCTTCGCGGCAAAGGAATGATTTTGGAATAAGGAGGGGGAAGTAGGCGTTTTGTACGCCGGTTTCTTTAAACATGCGGTCGAGCGTCTGTTGCATGCGCTCCCATATTGCGTATCCGTAGGGTTTTATCACCATGCAGCCGCGGACAGCGGATTGTTCTGCGAGGTCGGCCTTTACAACGAGTTCATTGTACCATTGAGAGTAGTTTTCGCTTCTTTTAGTGAGGCCTTTGATTTCGATAGCCATAGTCAGGAATGAAGGATTAAGTCGGGGTGACAGGATTCGAACCTGCGACCACCTGGTCCCAAACCAGGTGCGCTACCGGACTGCGCTACGCCCCGATGCTAAAAAGCGATGCAAAGGTATGATTTTTTTTGTAAATATGCAAATTTTTGGTGTGTTTTATTGTTGGACGTGTTCGGCCGGGTGGTAAAATGGGCTTTGCGGTAGGATGATGGCCGAGAGTCGCGGTTGATTGCGGAGTCAAGATGTGTAATATTTGGCATAATAGAACGCTCCGGCAGGCTCCGCTCCAATACCGTGATTGATTTTCTTTGGCATGCCCCCGCATGTCGGCTGCGCCTCCATACGGGGTTAACATCAAGCGTCACGGCTTCGCCGTGTCGAACTTGTGACTGCCTGGTAATGAAAAAAGCGTGCATCCGGCGGGGTGCACGCTTGTATTGTTGTTTTCGTAAAAGTTTATTTTTCTTCTTTTACTTCGGGGTATTCGGTTTTGACATCTACATCGTAGACTGCTTCTTTGTATTTGCAGTCGAATGTGAGGGAGAAGCCGCGGTTGATGTCGAGTGTGCCGCGAAGGTCGGTGATGGGGCAATCGTTTTTGGTTGTCTCGGTGTTGCTGCCATCGATGGTGACGGGGTAGAGGGGTGTGGCGGGGGTGTAAGCGTTCTGGTCGTAAGCAAGGTAGATGGCGCCGTTTTTAACGGTGAAGGGCACGCTCTTGATGCGGACGTTGGATGCGGCTACGGTGTTGTTGATGCGAGCGCCGGAGATGTTGATGTTGGCTTTGAGGTTCTGGTTATCTCCTTTTTTGAAGAATGTGTTGAGGTTGGTGTCGACGGTGGTGCCGTTGGTGGCGTCGAGGGTGATGAGGTAGACGGGTTCGTCATCGTCGGCGGGGGAGTATTTTGTGCCGTCGGGCGATGTCACGTTGGTTTCGCCGGTTACGATGGCGAGGGAGCTGACGGATTGTACGGTGTGCTTGTTGTTGATGGTGTAGGTGAGGTCGACTACGGGTGCGTAAACTTGCTGGATGGTGTAGTCGAGCATTTCCAGGCGGAATTCAGTGAATACGGGCACATTGGCGAAGTTGCCGGCCGAGGGGGTTGCGTCGACCATTTTTACTTCTTTCCATCCGCGGCTGTTGTATTTCCAGGGCACTTTGTTGAACTGGAGCACGGGGAATGACTGGCTGGGCAGACGGAGGCCTGTGATCTTGATGTTGCAGGTGTTGTCGGAATAGTTGAATTCAAGGGTGTAGGACACACCGGTATGAACGGTTGTCACCATTGTGTTTTCGTCGGTGATGAAGTTGAGGAATCCGGGGAGCTCTTGTGTGGTTACGTAGTCGGCGCTGCTGTTGGTGTCGCAGCTTGCAAAACCGAGCGTGGCGGCTGCCGCAAGGATAAGAGAGGCGAAAAGATTTGTTATTTTCATTTGTTTGTTTTTGATTGGTTACGATAATCGGACGGCAAAGATAATAATAAAAAGTTGAATAGCTATGCCTCGAAAGGAGTTTTGGAATTATTTAACAGTTGTTTAGATTAATGCCTTTTGGGATTAATGCTAATGATTAGTAGAGAATGCTTGTCGAAGGTGTTTCGTGGCCTGTTTGATATAATCGAACGCTCCGGCAGGCTACGCTCCAAATGCGCTATTTGCTATGTTTTGCCGGCCCCGCATTCCGGCTTCGCCTTCATGCGGGGTTAACATAGGCGTCACGGCTTTGCCGTGATTTTTCCGTATTGCCTTGATGGTTAGATATTGTATGTATATGTTAAAATATAATCTTTTTTTACCAGCGGGTGGTGAAGGCTACGGATGATAGCTGGGCGGGGATGGGCGGGGCGAGTTTGGCTACGGTGATTTCGCCGGAGGCTATGAGTCCGGGAAATTCGGCGTCGAGGCGCCGGCGGATACGGCCGGCCACGGCTTCGATGAGCGCGTGGGGATGCGACATTTCTTCGCGGACGAGTTCGACAACGCGGGCATAGTTTATCGTGTCGGCGAGGGCGTCTGTTTCCATGGCCCGGTCGGAGAGCGGCACGTCGATGCTGATGTCGATTTGGAATTCGTTGCCGACGCGGCGCTCTTGCTCGGCCACGCCGTGGCGGCCGAGCAGGCGCAGGCCTTTGATTGATATTGTGCCCATTGTTAAGTAGATGTTAAAAATTAATTTATATTTACAAGCAGATGTTGTTTCATTTCAACAGCCATATCTTCGGATGCTTTTTGGACGCTTTCCCCCTCATCGTCAGTCACGTAGCTCGCTACGCTCCTTCCTCTTTGTAAGAAATCGCCTCAAAAACCATCTCGAATATATTGTCTGTTAATTTTCAACATCTACTTATTTGCCTTTTTTGCCGGAGCGGCGGCTGTCGTGCCGGCGTGATTTTGGCTTTTTCGTGCCTTGGCGGCGGAGCGCTTCTTTTGCGCCGATGTTTTCGCCTTTGTTGTCGGTGCGGGCTGAGCGCGGACGGCCTTCTTCGTCGACGAGAGCGAAGTCGAGTTGCTTTTTGTCGAGGTTGGCGCGTGCTACCTGTACTTTTACGGGGTCGCCGAGGCGGTAGCGGGTGTTGTGACGCCGGCCTGTGAGGCAGAAGTTTTTCTCGTCGAAGTCGTAGTAGTCGTCGGCAAGGTCGCGCACGGGCACGAGTCCTTCGCATTTGTTGTCGTCGAGCTCGACGTAGAGGCCCCATTCGGTGACTCCTGAGATTACTCCGGAGTATATTTCGCCAAGGTGGTCGTTCATGTACTCTACTTGTTTGTATTTTATCGAGGCGCGTTCGGCATTGGAGGCGAGTTGCTCCATGTCGGATGAGTGCTTGCACTGTTCGGCAAGTTTCTCGATGTTGACGCTGCGTCCGCCTCCGAGGTAGCGTTCGAGCAGGCGGTGGACCATCATGTCGGGGAAGCGGCGGATGGGCGATGTGAAGTGGGTGTAGTAGTCGAATGCGAGGCCGTAGTGTCCGATGTTGTCGGTCTGGTACACGGCTTTTGCCATGGAGCGGATGGCGATGGTGGAGAGGAAGTTTTCTTCGCCTTTGCCTTTTACGTCGGCGAGCATTCGGTTGATCGAGCGGTTTACGTCTTTTGTGGAGCCGGTTGGGCGCACTTTGTAGCCGAAGGTTTTGGCGAGCGAGGAGAGGTCGGCGAGTTTGCCGGGGTCGGGCATGTCGTGGACGCGATATACGAAGGCTTTGGGCTTTTTGCGGCCTTGCGGACGGCCGATGAATTCGGCCACGGTGCGGTTGGCCAGGAGCATGAATTCTTCGATGAGTTTGTTGGCATCTTTGGATTCTTTGAAGAATACGCCTATGGGGTGGCCGGTTTCGTCGATGTCGAACCGCACTTCTGCGCGGTCGAATTCCACGGAGCCGTTGTCGTAGCGGTCTTTGCGCAGGATTTTGGCGAGGCGGTCGAGGGTGAGGATTTCGTCGGCCAGGTCGCCTTTTCCGGTTTCGATTACTTCCTGGGCTTCTTCGTAGGCGAAACGGCGAATCGAGCGTGTGACGGTGCGAGCTATCTGCGATTTGAGCACTTTGGCGTTTTCGTCCATTTCGAAGATGCACGAGAATGTGAGTTTGTCTTCGTCGGGGCGCAGGGAGCATATGCCGTTACAGAGGTGCTCGGGGAGCATGGGCACTACGCGGTCGACGAGATATACGGATGTGGCGCGTTTTTCGGCTTCTTTGTCGATGATGGAGCCGGGACGGACGTAGTGGGTCACGTCGGCGATGTGCACGCCGATTTCGTAGTTGCCGTTGGGCAGGCGGCGTATCGAGAGGGCGTCGTCGAAGTCTTTTGCGTCGCGGGGGTCGATGGTGAAGGTGGGGATTCCGCGCATGTCGATGCGGCGGGCTACTTCTTCGTCAGTGATGCCTGCTGTGATTTTGTCGGCGGCTTTCTCTACGGTTTCGGGGTATTTGTATGGCAGGCCGAATTCGGCGAGGATGCCGTGGATTTCGGCGTCGTTCTCGCCTGTTTTGCCGAGGATGTCGATTACTTCGCCGCGCGGGTTTTTGGCGTCGGCGGGCCAGTCGGTGATTTTTACGACGGCTTTGTCGCCGGTTTGGCCGCCTTTGAGTTTGGCTTTCGGGATGAAGATGTCGGTGGCAAGGAATTTGGAGTCGGTGAGGAGGTAGGCGAAGTGGCGGTCGACTTGCAGGGTGCCGATGAATGTCTGCTCGGTGCTTTCGATAATTTCTACAACTTCGGCTTCCGGTTCGGCGCCTTTGCGGCGCGCGGCTATGGATACACGTACTTTGTCGCCGTTGAAAGCGTGGAGGGAGTTGCGCTCGGCTACCTGGATTGTCTCGCCGTCTTCGTCGGTGATTACGCTGTTTTTGCCGTTGGAGCGGCGCACGAAAGTGCCGGTGGCCTCGGTGGTGCGCACGATGGCTTTGTATTTTCCGGGTGATACTTCCACGATGTCGCCGTCGAAGGCCAGTTCGGCAAGGCAAAGAGCCACCGAGCGCTGCTGGGCGGGGGCTTTAAGGCCGAGTGCGGCTGAAACCTGGTGATAGTTGAAAGTGTTGTTTTGCTGCTGCTCTGCAAAGTCCGTCACCATTTTTCGCAGTTGACGGCCTGATATGCTCTTTTTTGCCATGATTCTGGTCGGTTGTTTATTGTGATGGGTGATTCCGGCTCATTGTTGTTGGAATCCGGAGGAGTGAATTGTAAGATGTGATATGTGCCGCCGAGAGAGCGGCGGCACATATATATAACATTTGATTAGGCGTCAATGTTGGCGTAGTTGGCGTTTTCCTCGATGAAGTCGCGTCTTGGCCCCACGTCTTCGCCCATGAGCATGGAGAAGACTCGGTCGGCCTCGGCGGCGTCTTCGATGGTTACTTGCTTGAGGATGCGGTGCTCGGGGTCCATGGTGGTGTCTTTGAGCTCTTGTGCCGACATCTCGCCAAGACCTTTGTAGCGCGATACGGTGGTGCCTTCTTCGCCGTATTTCATTACGAACTGGGCTTTTTGTTGGTCGGTCCAGCAGTATTCTTCGATTTTTGCGCGGCGGTTCTTGCATTTGAACAGCGGCGGCGTGGCGAGGTAGAGGTAGCCGTTTTCGATTACCGGTCGCATGCGGCGGAAGAAGAATGTCATGAGCAGGGTGGCGATGTGGGCTCCGTCGACATCGGCATCGGTCATGATTATGATTTTGTGGTAGGCGAGTTTGGCGAGGTTCACTTCCTTGGGGTCTTCCTCGGTGCCGATTGTGACGCGGAGGGCGCGGAAGAGGTTGGATATTTCTTCGTTGTCGAGAATTTTGTGCTCCATGGCTTTTTCCACGTTGAGGATTTTGCCTCGGAGGGGGAGGATGGCCTGGAATGTGCGGTTGCGGCCTTGCTTGGCTGTGCCGCCTGCCGAGTCTCCCTCGACGATGAAGAGTTCGCAATCCTCGGCTGTGCGGCTTGAACAGTCGGAGAGTTTGCCGGGGAGGCCTCCGGAGCTGAGCGGCGACTTGCGGAGCACTTGCTTGCGGGCGTTGTAGGCGGCGTGGCGGGCCTGTGCGGCGAGGATTACTTTGTCGACTATTACTTTTGCTTGCTTGGGATGCTCTTCGAGGTAGGTGCGGAGCGCTTCGGACACGGCGGTCTGCACGGCGCCTATCACTTCGTTGTTGCCAAGTTTGGTTTTTGTCTGGCCTTCGAACTGGGGCTCCATCACTTTCACCGACACCACGGCTGTGAGGCCCTCGCGGAAGTCGTCGGAGGAGATTTCTACCTTGGCGTTTTTGAGGAGGTTGTTGTCCTCGGCGTATTTTTTAAGGGTGGATGTGAGTCCTCGGCGGAAACCTGTGAGGTGTGTGCCGCCCTCGATGGTGTTGATGTTGTTGACGAACGAGAATACGTTTTCGTTGTAGGTGCTGTTGTATGTCAGGGCTACTTCCACGGGGATGCCCTGGCGCTCGGTGCGCAGGTCGATCACGTCGTTGATGAGCGAGTCTTTGTTGGAATCGATGTAGCGGACGAATTCTTTGAGGCCTTCCTGGGAGTAGAATGTCTCGGAGCGCGGGGTCCAGTCTTCGGGTGCGTCGGCGGGGCGGCGCGTGTCGGTGAGGTGGAGTGTGATTCCGGCATTGAGGAATGCGAGGTCGCGCAGACGGTTGGCGAGGGTGGAGTAGTCGTATTCCGTTACGGTGAATATCGAGCTGTCGGGCTTGAATGTGATCATTGTGCCGGTGTTGTCGGATTCGCCGGCCACGATGAGCTCGGTGGTGGGCTTGCCGCAGGAGTATTCCTGGACGTAAGCCTTGCCGTTGCGGTGCACTTCGGCGCGAAGGTATGTTGAAAGGGCGTTGACGCAAGACACGCCTACGCCGTGGAGTCCGCCGGAGACCTTGTAAGAGCCTTTGTCGAACTTGCCGCCGGCGTGCAGCACGGTGAGTACCACCTCGAGGGCGCTC
This sequence comes from Muribaculaceae bacterium, assembly GCA_009775125.1. Classification (GTDB taxonomy): domain Bacteria; phylum Bacteroidota; class Bacteroidia; order Bacteroidales; family Muribaculaceae; genus CAG-873. Next base: position 10,069 of record VSPD01000006.1, read on the forward strand.
TTGTGTTCTTTTTCGTGCATGTCGACAGGGATGCCGCGTCCGTCGTCGACCACAGTTATTGAATTGTCGGGGTTGATTGTCACAGAGATATTGTGGGCGAAGCCGGCGAGGGCTTCGTCGATGGAGTTGTCGACCACCTCATATACGAGATGGTGCAAACCTTTGGTCGAAATATCGCCGATATACATTGCCGGGCGTTTGCGCACGGCTTCGAGGCCTTCGAGCACTTGAATATTGCTCGCACTATATTCCTCTTCGAGTTCTGCCATATTTACAAATTTATCGTTTCTTTTTTTTCGTTGTTTCAAAAATCGTACAAAGGTAAGAAAAAAAATCTGAATGTGCAAACAAACGGGAATTGTAATATATAATAAGGTGTAAAAATTTGGCGGAGGGTGCAAATGTGAAAATATGTTAAAATAATGCATTTTTTTGGCAAAAAATTTGGAGGATATAAAAAAAGGCTCTACCTTTGCAGTGCTTTTCCAAACGGGGTGTAGCTCAGTTGGTTAGAGTACGCGTCTGGGGGGCGTGAGGTCGCTAGTTCGAGTCTAGTCACCCCGACTAAGAAAGCAGAAGAATGACGAGCCAAGCAGGTTCGTCATTCTTCTTTTTTTATCGCGGCGTCTGCGGAGGTGCCGCGATTTTTTTTTATTTTGCCGATTGGATATTTATTAGTAATTTTGTACGCTTTTCCTCTCTCTGTCTTTCTGCGGCGTAATTATGCCGTAGATTATTTAGTTGTGAATATGCCGGCGCGAGCATCATTCTTTTCTTTACCTGCAATGAGGCGATGCTGCCGGTTGTGGGGAAAAGAGGGAATGTGCGCTGCCGCGAAAAAAATGTACGGCGGAGGCCGCCATGAATAGTTGACATGACAATCTTTCAGTATATAGACCGGCGCATGGCGTCGCTTGAACGGAACAACGCATCGCAAAGAGCTGTCGCCGAGGTGCGGAAGTGCCGTGTGGCGTTGGCTGAATATCTTTCGCCGCGTCCTGACGCCGAAATGCTGGAAGTGGTGACGGAGGCCTTCCCCTTTGGCTTTGCTGATTTTCTTGTGAAAAGCCGCGGCGACAGGTCGGCGGCAACGATGCTCGCTTATATGGGCGCGTTCAGGACTCTGGTGCGTCATGCGCAGAAAGAGGGCGTGATACCATGCTCGGATTTTGTCGACGACGCCCTCAAAGAGCTGAGAAAGCGGCTGCCGCGGCAGGAGGGTGGGGCAGAGCCGGAGCGGACCTACTCGGTCGCGGCTCATCCTTTTGATGCCCAATTCCGTAGGCTTCTTGAAAAGATATCGACGGAAGAGTCTTCGGAAGAAGGTGGCTCGGCCACACGGCGCCATACGCTTCTGTATCTATTCGGAATGTTCTTTTACGGACTGGAAATCGACGAGCTTGCCGATTTGACAGCCGAAATGGACGATGACGGATGCTTGACGGTGGCATTGCCGCGGACAAGCCTCCGCGTTCCGCTGTCGGGCGCGGCATTGTGGGCAGCGTCAAAGTTTCGCGGAAAGCCGGTAGAAAGCGGACGTATCTTCGATCTGACAGGAGCCGACGCGCCCGAAGCGGCAGTCCGCTCGGTGCATACATATATGGCAGTGTCGGGCATCGCGCTATATCGAGGTGAAAGCGTATTTGCCGACTGGCTCGGCGTGGGAGTGGAAAACGGTGCGTCGCGCGCCACAGCCGGGCGTCTTGCCGAGTGCAGGCTCAGCGGCACGTTCACTCCCGATGCAGAAAAAGACTATATCGCCATCGGGCGGCGCAATGCCAACGACAAAGGCATATTGCAAAGCCGATGGTATGTGCTCGTGAGCTATTCGTCGAAGTTGCGTGGCGAGCAGATGAGAGCCGGCGTTGAAAAATCGGGAGTGCTGGACACGAATCCCGAATCCCGTATGTGGGACCCGGTGGACACCACGGTGACAAAGCGCGACGGCAAGATAGTAAAGAAAAATTCCCCGGCAGTGAGCCGTTACCTTTTCGTGAAATGCACCAGGCAGCAGGCCGACAAGGTAGACGGTGTGATGCCGGCGGCGTCGATACTGCGCGCCCCCGGCGACTCGCGAAGCTACTCGGTAATACACGAATCGGAGATACTGCGCCTGCAAGCGTTCCTGCGCGATTTCCGCGACGAAGTGCAGCTCGTGGATATTGCCCAATGGAGCCGCGACAACAAAGTGGCGCTCTCCGAAGGCGCTCCCGTAAGGATTCTCTCCGGATCATTTGCCGGATTCGAAGGCACGGTCTACCGCGTGCGCGAGGCCAAAGGCAAAGCCCCCTATAACACGCTCACAATCCGTGTGCGCTGCGCCGAGTCGCTCGCCCTTGTGTCGAAAATAGAACTCGAACTGCTCGATATCGACGTAGAGCCCTTAGGAACACAAGCCTCCGGCTTGTGAAAATATTAGTAAGCCTCCGGCTTGTGATTGAAAAGATAATACAAAATCAAAACATAATATGAACGTACTTGTCACCGGCGGTGCCGGATTCATTGGATCGAACCTTTGCGAGCATCTTCTTCGCGAAGGCCACACCGTAAAATGCCTCGACAACTTTGCCACAGGTCATATCGAAAACCTTATACCGCTAATAAACCAATATCCCGACCGCTTCACCCTCATCGTCGGCGATATCCGCAACCTTGCCGACTGCCGCCGCGCCGTAGAGGGATGCCAATACGTTTTGCATGAGGCCGCCCTCGGCTCAGTGCCCCGCTCAATCAACGACCCCATCACCACCAACGACGTTAACATAGGCGGATTCCTCAACATGCTTGTCGCCGCCCGCGACGCCGGAGTAAAACGCTTCATCTTCGCCGCCTCATCGTCGACCTATGGCGACTCGGCATCACTGCCCAAAGTGGAAGACGTAATCGGCCGCCCCCTTTCGCCATATGCCATCACAAAATACGTCGACGAGCTTTATGCCGACGTGTTTGCCCGCACCTACGGCACTGAATACATCGGCCTGCGCTACTTCAACGTATTTGGACGCCGCCAAGACCCCAACGGAGCATACGCGGCCGTAATCCCCCTCTTCGTAAAGAAATTCATGGCTCACGAAGCGCCCAACATCAACGGCGACGGCGAATATTCGCGCGACTTCACTTATATCGACAACGTGATACAGATGAACATGCTCGCGCTCACCACCGAAAATCCCGAAGCCGTAAACCAGATATACAACACCGCCTTCGGCGATCGCACCACCCTTAATCAGCTCGTAGGCTACCTCCGCGAATTCCTCGGCGAGAAAGACCCCGCCATCAAAGCCATCGAGCCCACCCACGGCCCCAACCGCGCCGGCGACATCCCCCATTCGCTCGCCTCAATCGACAAAGCACGCCGTCTGCTCGGCTACGACCCCAAATACTCGATGCGCGACGGCCTGCGCGAAGCCGTCGACTGGTACTGGGAAAACCTTTAACCTATAAATTCTCCAATGGAAAAAGATATCAAAATCTGCGTGATAGGCCTCGGATACGTTGGCCTTCCGCTCGCCCGCCTCTTCTCTACAAAATACCCCACAGTAGGCTTCGACATGAACCAGGCACGTGTCGACGCCCTAATGCAAGGCCACGACGCCACTCTCGAAGTGGCCGACGACCTCCTTCAGGACGCCATTGCCAACCACGGCTTCCGTTGCACCACCGACATCGAAGAAATACGCGACTGCAATTTCTACATCGTGGCCGTGCCCACTCCCGTCGACCGCAACAACGCTCCCGACCTCACTCCCCTCTACGGCGCAAGCCGCACCGTGGGCAAAGTAATCAAGACCGGCGACATCGTAGTGTACGAATCCACTGTCTATCCCGGCGTGACCGAAGACGAATGTATCCCCGTGGTTGAGGCCGAGTCCGGCCTGCGCTACAACGTCGACTTCTTCGCCGGCTACTCCCCCGAGCGCATCAATCCCGGCGACAAACTCCACACCGTCGAGAAAATCAAGAAAGTCACCTCCGGCTCAACCCCCGAAATAGGACGCATCGTCAACGAAGTGTACTCCTCCGTCATCACCGCCGGCACCCACCTCGCGCCCACAATCAAAGTAGCCGAAGCCGCCAAAGTGATTGAAAACTCACAGCGCGACATCAACATTGCCTTCGTCAACGAACTCTCCAAAATCTTCACCCTAATGGGCATCGACACCCAGGCCGTGCTCGAGGCAGCAGCCACGAAATGGAACTTCCTGCCCTTCCGTCCCGGCCTTGTCGGCGGACACTGCATCGGCGTCGACCCCTTCTACCTCGCCCAGTGCGCCCAGCGCTACGGCTACAACCCCGAGATAATCCTCGCCGGCCGCCGCATGAACGACTCCATGGGCTCCTACGTGGCCGACCAGGTAATCAAAAACATGCTCCGCAAAGGCATCCAGGTGCTTGGCAGCCGAATCCTTGTCCTCGGCTTCACCTTCAAGGAAAACTGCCCCGACGTGCGCAACACCAAAGTGATCGACATCGTGAAAGCCCTCAAAGAATACAACCTCACCGTCGACATCCACGACCCCTGGGCCTCCGCCCCCATCGCCGCCCGTGAATACGGCGTCGACATCATCAACGACCTCCCCGCACCCGCCACCGACGCCGACCGCTACGACGCCGTGATCCTCGCCGTGGCCCACCGCGAATACGCCTCCCTCTCCCTCGCCCCCCTCCTCCGTCCCCTCCACGTCATCTACGACGTCAAATGGCTCCTCCCCTCCGCCTCCTCCACCGCCCGCCTGTAAAAAAATCCTGTGGAAATCTATCTAAAAAGAATCGGTCGTGCCGGATGAATATATTGCATGCAGGTACACGACAAAGCTTCGCCTGATATGTGTAAGATTTTGATTGGAAATATGAAGTTCTTTGAGTTTTTACTTTTACCGATTGATTCTTTTGAAAGAATAGTCCGATATATGCGGAGAAAAGTGCTTGTGTCCAAGTTGGCCGCTTTTGGCAAAGGCTCTTTTATAAACAGAGGGTGGGCTATTCCAAGACCCGAGAATATTTTTATAGGCAAAGATGTGTCAATTGGAGAAGGTTGCAGGTTGTCGGCGACCAATAGCAGAATTATAATAAAGGATTATTCGGTATTTGGCCCCGGGGTATCTATTCATGGAGGCAATCATCGCACAGATATAGTTGGCCGAACCATTCGTTCGGTGAAAGAGTCGGAAAAACGTCCCGGAATCGATGATGCAGATGTGGTCGTAGAGGAAGATGTATGGATTGGAGAAAGAGCAATTATTATGAAAGGTGTCACTTTGGGCCGTGGCTGTGTGGTAGGAGCGGGTAGTATTATAACTAAAAGTACACTGCCATACAGTATTAATGTGGGACATAACCGACAGGTAGGGATGCGTTTTACACCTGATCAAATTAAGGTGCATGAGAAAAAGATAGGATTGGAGAAGGTTTTATGAGGAATATATATTTATGTTTTGAGAGACCTAAGGCTGGAGCCTATGTAGGAGGTCTTGTGGGATTGTGTGACAGTTATGAAAAAAACAATAATTTATTTAACGATTTAGGTTATAATATCTGTTTTTTTAACTATTCATTAAAGTCTACGAGCTTCCTGAATAAGATGCCTAAATTAAGGAATCTTATCTATGGAATAAAGCAGGCAAGGCATTTGGTAAAAGATTTGGCTCATGACAAAGATGCGATTTTGCATATACATACGTCAAGAAGATTTTTGTTTTTAAAAGATATATTACTGGCGTATTATGTAAATGCAAAATTAGGTAAGAAGGCGGTTTTGACGATTCATGTCGGAGATATAAACACCGTTTTTACCTCAAATATCATCTCTCGATGGGCTATTGCGCTTATGAACAAATGTTTGGATAAGGTGATATTTTTATCTTACCGCATGCGTGATCAATTTGAAGAAAAAGGGTTGAAGAAGAATATAGGCGAAGTTGTTTATAATTTTTTTGACGTCAGGATATGTCCACCGGAAGAAAAAACGAAGAATAAGATTTCAAGGATTATATACATCGGCTCTATTAATAGGGAAAAGGGAATATTTGAATTGTTTGATGCACTGATGTCAATTAATGAGCCATATCATTTCGATTTGTGTGGCACCATATTGGAGGAGGATATCAAACAAGATATTTATAGTTATATCAGCCAGATGGGTGACAAAATCACATATCATGGTTATGTGAATTTAGAGCAGAAAGAAGCATTAATGTCCCGGGCTGATATTTTGGTTCTACCATCATACCGCGAGGGGCTTCCTATTTCAATTTTGGAAGCCTTGTCAAACAGTTGTGCAGTTATTGCCACTCCCGTTGGGGCTATTCCGGAGATTCTTTCTTCCGATAATGCGGTAATTGTGCCCCCCAAAAATGCAGATTTGTTAAAGCAAGCGTTGATTAGACTTATTGTTGATGAAAAATTAAGGTCGACAATGCAAGCAAACAATTTCGTTACATCAAATAATTATTCGGTAGAATCCCATATTCATAAAATAGCGGCAATCTACGATACAGCCAATTAATAAACTCATTATATAAGATGTCGCTTAAGAGCAAGACAGTAAAAGGCACTGCATGGAGTTTTCTTGATAATATTGCTAATCAGGGAGTCTCTTTTGGCGTAGGCATTGTGCTGGCTAACTTGCTTACTCCTGAGGAGTATGGACTGATAGGAGTTATTTTGATTTTCATTGCTGTTTTTAATGCAATAGTTGACAGCGGTTTTTCAAATGCGCTAATTCGAAGAAACGACATTGGTGATTCAGAATACAACACCGTTTTTATCGCTAATTTGGGAATGAGTATACTCTTGTTCCTTGTGATGTTTATAGGGGCACCCCAAATCGGTAGATTTTTTAAACAGCCTGAACTTGTGTCTTTGACTCGTGTTATGGGCATAGTTATCATTATCAATGCGTTTGCTATAATACAACGTACTATATTAATAAAGCAGATTAATTTTAAACTTCAGACTAAGATATCACTAGTGTCATCGTTGTTTAGTGGAGCGATTGGAATAGGAATGGCTATATTTGGGTTTGGAGTATGGAGTTTGGTCGGACAGCAGATTTCCCGTCAGTCCATCAATACATTTTTATTATGGATGTGGAACTCGTGGCGCCCAAGAATTTATTTTTCCACGAGGAGTTTTCGTGAATTATTTGGTTTCGGATGGAAATTGATGCTTTCTACAATTATTGATACAACGTGGAAGGAAGTATATCAGATTGTTATTGGCAAGTTTTATTCTCCGGCAATGTTAGGACTGTATACCAGAGCAAAGCAGTTTGATACAATATTCTCAAGCAATCTGACTTCTGTTGTGCAAAGAGTTAGTTATCCGGTGCTAAGTTCTATCCGGGAAGATAAAGCGCGGTTAAAATCGGCATATAAGAAGGTCATAAAGATAACGATGTTGGTTTCTTTTTGCTGCATGCTTGGGATGGCGGCAATCGCTGACTCTATGATTCATGTATTGATTGGTGAGAAATGGATGGCAGCCGTGCCAATGCTTCAGATATTGTGTTTTCAGTTGATGCTGTATCCGTTGCATGCTCTGAACCTTAATATGCTGCAAATAGAGGGACGAAGTGACTTGTTTCTTAAATTGGAAATAATAAAAAAAACAATATCAGTCGGTCCTATCTTAATAGGTATATTTGTCGGGATATATTGGATGTTGGCGGCCAGCGTGGTCACGGGTTTTATATCCTATTATCTTAATGCGTTTTATTCGGGCAGGCTATTGGGTTATAGCATTTCGGAACAGGTTTGGGATATCCTTCCATCATTTTTGATTGCAATTATTGCCGCTTTGATTACTTATGGAGTCTCATTTATTCCCGTCTCGTGTTACATTATGTTGCCGCTTCAATTAATAATTGGATTCTTCGTGCTTATATCCATCTTGGAAGTGGCGAAATTGGCAGAATATATGGAACTCAAAAGTATATTTAAGAATACATATTCCAAACTATGTTTGTCATTTAGATAAATGGAAAAAGAAACAATTACCGTCACATCACCTTTGCTCCCCAATCTGGAGGAGTTTCAAGAACTGCTCCGGGATATTTGGAGCAAGAAGTGGCTTACAAATAATGGTGAATACCACAAACGCTTGGAAAAAGCGTTGGCGGAATATTTGAAAGTGCCGTATGTATGCCTGTTTACAAATGGCACATTGCCGCTGCTCACAGCCTTACAGGCTATGCGCATAAGTGGAGAGGTTATAACTACGCCATATAGTTTTGTTGCTACCACCCATTCCCTGTGGTGGAACGGCATTAAGCCGGTGTTTGTTGACATCGACCCCGCCACCGGCAATATTGACCCGGATAAGATAGAAGCGGCAATCACGCCAAAGACAACGGCTATAATGCCTGTACATGTTTACGGAAAGCCTTGCGATACCGTAAAGATACAGGCGATTGCCGACAAGTACGGTCTTAAAGTTATATATGACGCGGCCCATGCCTTTGGCGTGGAAGTGGATGGCACCGGCATATTGAATGCCGGGGATATGTCCACTCTGTCGTTTCATGCAACAAAGGTCTACAATACGGTTGAAGGTGGCGCTCTTGTCGTACATGATGAGAAGACAAAGAAACGCATCGACTATCTTAAAAATTTCGGTTTCGCCGGTGAAACCGAGGTAATTGCACCAGGAATCAACGGAAAAATGGATGAAGTCCGTTCGGCATACGGGTTGTTGAATCTAAAACAGGTAGATGCCGCTATTGAGGCGCGCCGTAAGGTAGCAATGAAATATAGGAATGCGTTACGTACAGTAGAAGGCATATCATTTTTTGATGATATGCCGGGTGTGCGTCATAATTACAGTTACTTCCCCATATTTGTTGATGCTGAAAAGTATGGGATGACGCGTGATGCTCTCTATTTCAAGATGCGTGATGCCAAGGTGCTTGGCCGACGGTATTTCTATCCGTTGATTAGCGAATTCTCTACATATCGCGGGTTGCCGTCTGCTGCAAGAGAGAATCTGCCCCTGGCACACAAAATGGCTGATTCTGTTATTTGCTTGCCAATGTATCATACTCTTAACGAGGAAGATATCTGCCGTGTGCTTGATATAGTATGTGACAAATAAAGGAAATGGCTCAAAAAAAAATACTGCTTTTAGGAGGGTCGGCGCAACAACTGGTTGCGATAAGAGCCGCAAAAGAGTTGGGATATTATACGGTGCTGTGTGATTATTTGCCTGATAATCCGGGACAGCATGAGGTTGACAAGTTTTATCAGGTGAGCACAACAGATGTGGAGTCAGTATATAATATCGCGCATAAAGAGGGGGTGGAAGGAGTGCTTGCCTATGCGTCAGATCCGGCAGCGTTGCCTGCGGCTATCGTATGTGAGCGACTGGGGCTTCCGACCAATCCTGTTAAATCGGTTGAGATTCTTGGCTTAAAGCATAAGTTTCGCAAATTTTTGAGCGAGTATGGGTTCGCATGTCCCAAGATGGTGACGTTTGGCCCCGATGTAGAAATCGAATGGCTGGAAAAACAATTGAAATCGTTTACATTCCCCATTATAGTCAAGCCAACCGACTCGTCCGGCTCGAAGGGCGTTACCAAACTTTCAGATATGGAAGGTCTGTCTGACGCGATATGCTATGCCGACGGGTATTCAAGAAATAAGATAATAATAGCGGAGGAATTTATTGAAAGAGGCTTTCCGCATGTAATAGGGGGCGATATTTTTGTAGAGGATGGCAAAATTATCCTCTTTGGAGAGATGTCATGTTTGCGCGGCAACCATGGCCGGAGCCTGATACCTATTGGAGAGAAAAAGCCCACCGGTCTTAACGTGTCGCAAATCAGCAGTATAAGGCTGGAATTACAACGTATCGTTGAGGCTTTGGGTATATGTTTTGGAGAGATGAATATTGAAATACTTCTTGACAAGGATGACAATGTGCATTTTCTTGAACTTGGGCCCAGGGCCGGAGGCAATATGATTCCAATACAGTTGTCAGACGCTTTTGGCGTCGACCTCCCAAAGGCAAATGTTCTCGTTGCAATGGGTAAGAAATCGAATCTGAATCCGGTGGAAAAAGACGGCTGTTTTTGTCATTACGTGGTTCATAGCGACAATGACGGGATATTTAGGGGCATGTCGTATTCGCAGGAAATAGAGCCGTATATATATCGGAAATGTATATATAAGCATCCCGGCGACAATGTTGAGGCTTTTGACGGTGCCGGCAAGGCGGTAGGCATTGTGTTCCTGCATTTTCCCGACGAGGAAACGATGAACAGGCTATATCCGCTTTCTGAAAAATTGATAATCCCTGAACTATTGTAATAAATATAAGGAATGAATGGGATAGGAGGTTATTTTGAATTGGAGTTGCCGTTTTACGACAATATGCCGAACAAGCATCTTTTGCGTGTAAATTCCGGACGGCATGCCTTAGAGTATATCCTCAGGGCAATTGGCGTTGAGAATATAAAGATTTTGTATGTGCCAAAATATACATGTGATGTAGTTGTTGAAAGCATTCAGCGCTTGCCTGATGTCAAATGGGCGTTTTACAATATAGACGCCAATCTTGAAATAACCGGCATTCCGCAGTTGGCAGAAGGAGAATATATAATAGTTAACAATTATTTCGGTATTAAGGATAAGTATATAGATTTAATTGTTGAGAAGTTCCCGAAAAATGTCATACTTGATAATTCACAGGCATTGTATTATCCGGCAGCCAAGGGGGTTAAATCGTTTTATAGCCCCCGAAAATTTGTGGGGGTTCCTGACGGCGGCTTAGCTAATATAGATACTCGGATAGATTCATTGGATGTCGGCGCGTCGTGGCATCGATGCTCGCATCTGCTGAAAAGAATCGATGTCGGTTCGGAATTTGGATACGTGGATTTTAGAGAAAACAGTTCCGGATTGAGGAATGAGCCTGTAAGGCATATGTCGAATTTGACATCCCGGATGCTTCAAGGAATAGATTTCTCTTTGGTGAGAGAAGTTAGGTGTCGAAACTATGATATACTGTGTGCTGGGCTGGATGTATATAATCTATTGCCTACACCCTATTCAACAGATATATATTGTCCCATGGTATATCCGTTCCGCACATGCAATCCGGCAATTAGATCCAGGCTGCTTGCGAATCGGATTTTTGTTGCCAAATATTGGCCAAATGTGCTGGATTGGTGCAATTACGGTGAAATAGAGTGGCATCTGACGGAAGAAATATTGCCGTTGCCTGTTGATCAAAGATACACTACAGATGATATGAACAATATTTTAGAATTAATTCTTGAAAACTAATTATGACAGGAAATAAGAAAAAACTATTGGTATTGGGCGGAATGAAAATATCTTGTGAGATTGTTAAGCAAGCCCACAAAATGGGATTGCATGTTACAGTCATAGATTATAATGATGTCAAGGATTCACCGGCCAAACAAATTGCGGATGAGCATTATCGCATAAGCACTACGGATGTGGATGCTGTATCGGAATTTATCCGAGAAAAACATATAGATGGTGTCTTTGTAGGATTTGTGGATTTGCTTTTGCCTTACTATGCTGAAATATGCCAAAATACCGGACTGCCGTGTTATGGGACAAAAGCCCAATTTGAGACATTTATAGATAAAACCAAATATAAGAGGTTGTGCCGTGATTTTGGTGTGCCGGTGGTGGCAGATATTTCTTTAGAGGATGTTATGGCAGGCGCTGTTAAATATCCGATACTGATTAAGCCTGCCGATAGTAGTGGCGCGAGGGGAATTGTATTATGTAATAATAAGATTGAGGCCCTTGATGCAATCAACAAGGCTCTTCCATATTCAAAAACAGGAAAAGTTGTTATCGAGCCTTATTTGCAAGGGGAAGAGGTGACTGTGTTTTGGTATTTCCAAAATGGCCGGGCTTATTTCTCAATGATGGGTGACCGTCACATGGAAAATCTGGCCAATAATATCATACCGCTTCCTGTGGGCTATACCTTCCCTTCTGTTCATACAGAGTATTATATAAGAGAGGTCGCCACAAAAGTGGAAAAAATGGTGGAGGCCTCCGGTATAAAAAATGGTATGATGTTTATGCAGTGCAAGGTAGAAAATGGAGAATGTCTGGTTTATGATATTGGATATAGGCTGACCGGTTCATTGGAGTATAAAATATTGGAGAGAATATGTGGGTACAATCCACTAAAATCTATGATTGAATATGCAGTTTCGGATTCACGGCAGGAGGTCAGTGGATGTGTCTCGCCGGAGTTGAACGGATATTTGGGTTGGAATGTGTCTTTTTTGATGAAGCCTGGAACAATAGCCTCAGTTGGAGGTATAGATAAAATTAAATCACTTCCGGATGTAATCGATGTTGTTATAGCGCATGGAGAAGGGGAAACAATCAAAGAATCAGAAGTGGGATTGCTCCGCCAAATATGTTGTAGAGTCCTTGGAGCGTCAAGAAGCATTGCTGATGCCGTTGAAACGGTAGGAAGAATCACCGACTGTTTCAAGGTTGAGGACAGCGAGGGCAATAGCCTCTTGTATCCTCCGATAAACATTTCTAAGATATCTTTCAGCCCATATATAAATAAAGACTGAATTCATATGTAGCTGGTGATATATCAAAATATAACGGCATATGATTCTTAAAAAAGATTTTGGCTGTATTGATAAAATAGTGTTGAGTGTATGAAGACTGTGGCAATTACAGGTGCGAGTGGGATGATCGCAACAGAGTTGGTATCGCTTTTGTTGGGCAAAGGGGGGTATGAGATAAGTTTAATATCAACGAATCCTGACAAGTATATTAGTAGATGGGATAGTGGTAATGTTCGGTGGTATACGCTTGGGCAATGGATGGACGAATTAAAAAAAACAGGCAAGAGATGTGATGTTTTAATTAATACAGGTTTTGCCAGAAGCAGCAATGGTGTTGATGTATCCTCGTCATTACAATTTACTGTGGATGTGGCATTGGCTGCCAGGCGATGCCGTGTTGCCTCATTTATAAACATATCATCGCAAAGTGTGTATGGAAAAATATATGAGCCATTATGGACGGAGGAAACACCGGTGGCTCCTGATTATATGTATGCTTTGGGCAAATATTCCGCGGAATTGTTGATAGATTCTATTTTATGTAGCAGCTCGGTGAATTATACCAATGTCCGTCTTTCGTCGGTGTGTGAAAACGCCAGATTTCTGCGTGTTTTTGTGCAAAATGCAATTGAAAATAGGCCGATAAGGGTGCAGGATGGCCGTCAGTCCTTGTCGTTTATAGATGTAAGAGATGTAGCCTCCGGACTATTGGCTATGATTGAAAAAGCTCCTGTTGCCATTTTTGACAAGATATATAATCTGGGTACCGGTGTGTGCAACACGATAATGGAAATGGCTCAGATGGTGAAAAAGATTGCATTAGAGAAATATGGGATACAGGTTGAAATAATTGTAGAAGAAGCAAACCTGCCGATGCATGTTGGTATGAATCCTGGTAAATTCAAAGAGACCTTTGGCTGGAAGCCTGCATATGATTTGGAAAAGATGATATGCTCCCTATTTAACTATCTGAAATACAGCGATTTAGGGGGGGGGGTATCCCATTAGTTGGAAAATGATAAATCTTTGATATGTATGAGTCCCAAGAGAGTTTGTCAGGTATTGAAATATGGGTGGAAACATGCGGGGGATATTTCGGATATAGCGTTCGATGGTAAAAAACGCATTATGCTTTTTATTGATATTTTATGCTGTTTCATAAAATATAAAATGTGGAGCAATCAGTATGTTGAAGCGAAATTCTGGACTCTTTCGCGGGTCCAGAGGCAGAGCATAGGACGAGAAATGAAGGCAAAAGGTTTGCGGCGCGACCTATGGCAGAAAGATTTTCAGGACACACGCCGTTTTTTGCTAAAATATACCCATAGACGCTATGAACTGCCAATAAATAGAGCGAAAAGGAATCTTGCGTATGCAAAAAGGTTCAATGCCGGTCCCAGGCTCATGGTAGAATATGGAGTAGAGTTGAGCCGTCAGCATTATCTTGATGGGAGTATTACGATAGGTAAGAATGTTTTACTGGCAAAAAATGTTTTTGTTGATTATTCCGGCAGGGTGGAAATTGGGGATGATGTGCAGCTGACTAACGGAGTTGTTATAGAGACACACCACCATCCATTCCATTCTGATTTCAGGCAATCAAGATCTGTTGTGATACCCACAACATTGAGAATATGCGATGGCGCAGTTATTGGAAGCAGGGCTATTATATTGTCTAGTTGCCATTATATTGGATGTCATGCACGTATTGGGGCGGGTGCTGTCGTCACGAAAGATGTGCCGGATTATGCGATAGTTGCCGGTGTGCCGGCAAAAATAATAAGGATTCAGGCTTCAGATGAATAATGAAATAAAAATACATGATATATGGAGGGATGATCTCGACAATAGAGAGGTTGTCGTCTCCATAAAATGTATCGTATACAATCATGAAAGATATATCCGTGATACTCTTGAAGGATTCGTCATGCAAAAGACGAATTTTAGATTTGAGGCCATCGTTCATGATGATGCTTCAACCGATGGTACTGCTGCGATTATCCGTGAATATGCAGAAAAATACCCTTCGATAATAAAACCGATATTCGAGGATGAAAATCAATATAGCAAAAAGGATGGAACGCTGACACGTATTGTAAATGCTCATCTTCGTGGACGATATATTGCTTTTTGCGAGGGCGACGATTTCTGGACCGACCCACTTAAACTCCAGAGGCAAGTTGACTTTTTGGAGAGGAATAAGGAGTATTCGATGTGTTTTCATTTTGTGAAAGAAAAGATTGAGGATGGTCAAGTGGTTTCTGAGATCTTTTCACATCTAAAAGGTAAGGATTATACTGCCAGAGAGATTTATGAAAAATGGACAGTGCCTACATGCTCAATTGTGGGGCGAGGTGAAGTAATCAGGTCTTTCAAATATGGCAAAGGACTGCTTGTCGGTGATTTGGTTGCAGTTTTGAATCTATCTGCTCATGGAAAAATGAAGTGCATAGATGAATATATGGCTATATATCGGCGTACTTCCGTCAGTTGGATGTCGACTAATCGCACATCTTTGGCTTTTGCCGAAAGGAATTTGGTATTTAGGGAAAGATTGATTGATTTGTACCCACAATATGAGGCATTCATCAAGCCGTCGTTTATAAAAGCAAATGTCCAAGTGGTAATCAAGGCGTTCGCTGAGATGAAATATAAAAGGGCTTGCAAGACTCTTCTTTTGGGTTTGTCTCGTTTTAAATGGAGATATGTAAAATATTTGTGCGGCTATCCTGTTTTATGTTTATTTTACAAATATAAATCGAAAAGATGATTGGTATGCTGAGTTTGAAAATAATGCCGGCATATGCATATAATGCTGATTTATTGTTGATTAACGCTTTTTTATGGCTTTTAATGTTCTATATATGTAAGCCATTTAAGGTGTTGATGCATCCTGCGTTAGGGGCTAAACAGACAAGGTCGTTATATAACTGTTGTTTTATCATTATGTATATATATAGTGTTTTTGCGTTTGCAGATCACGATACATATCACACTTGGAGAGAGTTTGCATTACATTCGAAGTTGGGAGGTCATTATGAGCCTTTCTACAAATGGCTGTCGGTGTTTTTGGATGGGAATTATTTCTTATGGAGGGCGTGCGTTTGGGGCGTGGCTGTCGGCAGCCTTTATTTTGTAGGCCGTTGGTTGAATTTGTGTAATCGCGGGTTCTTGATAATCATGATTCTTTTTCTGCCCCATTCATATTTTTGTGCGACACGTGGTGCTGCTGGGCACGCGCTTGCATTGTTAGGTTTTATTCTTTTTATTGGTGATAAGCCGGTGCATAAAAGACATTTTATTCTTGGAATCCTTGCTATTGCCGCTTCATTCTTCATGCACAAGAGTAATTTCCTGTTTATTACTTTCTTATTGATTGGATGGCTGCTTCCCCTCAGATTTTCAAAATCGGCCGTGTGGACCCTTTTGCTGGCATATCCATTATTTACGTTTGTTATAACATTTTTATTGAATAGTTTTATACAGGGAGATTTCAAGTTAGAATTCGGCGAGGATATGAATATACAGGGGTATAGTATGGAATATGTCGAATTGGGCAGAAAACAATATAGTGTTTTGACTAAAATAATTGATTTTTATCGTCTGCTCCCATATTTGTTGAGTTGTGCATATCTTACGTATAAAATTTCTTTTAAAAAGATAAAGATTGATAAAATATATTATTTCTTATATAAATTTTCGTTTATTGCGGTTTATGTAGCGATGTTGTTTTATTTTCAACCAGCCTCGGATTGGTTATATCGTCGTATATTTTTTATGTCAATATTTCCCATGATATTCGTTTTTGGGAAACTGGTCGGAATGGAGGCAACCCGTAGTAAGCTCGTAAAGTTTATTTTCTGGAATCAATTAATCTACGTATTGTTTTTCTCTTTCTCCTATTGGTATTATAAATGGAGATAATATGACTTTTAAAGTCGCCCTGCTTGAACTTATGAGCATACTTTAAAATAAAGTGGTGCTGATTGCCGTGGATAAAGATAAGATGTCATTAGATATTTGATAGGTGTGAACGGGTTAGAGATAATTCAAGAATGAATTTATCCGGAGTTTTGATAAAAATATATTATTGAGGCAAATATTAGCTTTATATAATTAAAATGTGCAAAAGAATTGTATATATTGGTTTTTTTGATTTTTATGATAGTCCAATCCAAAGGAGGTATTGGACATCTGCCACCAATAAAATGCAATATATTATCAATGTTTTGAATCGTGTAGGATATAAGGTTGATTTGCTGTCTTTTTCCGGTGTTACGGAAAAAAGCATGAAATACTATAAGCCGGAAATCAAAAAGAAGGATGGTATCAATCTGTTTCTGCCCCCGTCGATAGGCGAAATTTATTCCTTGACAAGACGATTCAATCATGTATTTATATGGCTATATGGATTGTTTTGGATGCTTAGGAATGTAGCGTCCGATGATGTAGTAATTGCGTATCATTCTTTGGCGTATGCTTGGCTGTTGCAAATTATACAGAAAGTGAAGAGATGCAAGGTGATATTGGAGTTGGAAGAGATGTATCAAGATGTGTATAACTTGTCTAAGATACGGGCACGTCATGAATTGGAAATTATTGATAAGGCTGACGGATATATTTTCGCGACTGATTTGTTTGTTGAAAAAGCCAAAACGCCGAATAAGCCCTATGCTGTGATATACGGAACATATCAAGTTGAGACGCAAAGGCATGAAAAGGTCGAAGATGGATTTATACATGTTGTTTATGCCGGGACATTCGATCCCCGCAAGGGCGGTGTTGCCGCTGCCGCTGCCGCTGCTTTTCTTGACGGGCGTTACCATTTGCATATATTAGGATTTGGCTCTCCTGAGGATGAAAAGAATCTTCTTGCTGAAATTGAGAAGACAAAAAAGCGCACAGATGCAAAAATAACATATGAAGGGCTCCTGAAAGGAAATCAGTATATTGAATTTCTTCAGAAATGCCATATCGGATTGTGCACGCAAAATCCTGATGCAGCGTTTAACATGACTTCATTTCCGTCTAAAATATTGTCATATTTATCCAATGGGCTTACGGTGGTGTCTATCGATATCAAAGCCGTGAAAAAGTCCGGTGTCGGTCATTGTATTTATTATTATAAAGAGCAGACTCCCGAAAAGATAGCAGAAGCGATAAAGTCGGTCACTATAAAAGACAGCCGGCCGAAGATTGCTGAATTGGATATAAAATTTGAATCAGACCTTGATTCGCTTATTTCATGTTTAGAATAATATAGGCTTATGAGCATATTTAAAGATAAGGTGCTGTTGATTACCGGGGGAACCGGCAGTTTCGGCAATGCGGTGTTGAGGCGTTTCCTCGACAGTGATATCCGCGAGATAAGGATTTTCTCTCGCGATGAAAAAAAACAGGATGACATGCGTCATCACCTGCAAAACCCGAAAGTGAAGTTTTATATCGGCAATGTCCGCAATAAGGAGTCTGTGGATGTGGCAATGCGCGGCGTCGACTATGTATTCTCAGCCGCGGCATTGAAGCAGGTGCCCAGTTGCGAGTTTTTTCCATTGGAGGCTACGTTGACCAACGTGATTGGTACCGACAATGTGCTTCGCTCTGCAATCGAGCATGGAGTAAAGAATGTTGTGGTACTCTCCACCGATAAAGCCGCTTACCCCATCAATGCCATGGGCATAAGCAAGGCTCTGATGGAAAAAGTTGCTATTGCAAAAGGACGCGAGCTCGGGGAAAATGCGGAAACTACGATTTGCTGCACCCGTTATGGCAATGTCATGGCATCCCGAGGGTCTGTGATTCCGCTTTGGGTGGAGCAAATGATGGACGGCAAGCCCATCACTATTACAGATCCCAACATGACGCGCTTCATGATGACGCTCGACGATGCCGTCGATCTTGTGATTTATGCTTTCACTCATGGCAAGAATGGAGACTTGTTTGTGCAAAAGGCTCCGGCAGCTACTCTCGACGTGCTTGCCGAGGCGTTGAAGCAGACATATGCGCAGGTTAATCCCGCCTACGGCGATACAGAGGTTAAGGTTATAGGCACTCGTCATGGCGAGAAGTTGTATGAAACTCTTGTAACTCGTGAGGAAATGGCAAAAGCCATAGACATGGGCGACTATTACCGCATACCGTGCGATACGCGCGATCTCAACTATGACAAATTTTTCACAGAGGGCTCGGAAGAAGTGTCGCGTATCGAAGATTACCATAGTCACAACACGCGTCGTCTTGATGTGGATGGCATGAAAGAACTTTTGCTGAAACTCCGCTTCATTCGCGAGGACCTCGGGTTGCAACCGCGTGCAAAAGCAAAGGAAATTCGTAGTGAATAAAGCCGTATGACAATACGAAAGATATACAGAAAATTATACTCCATTGTGGTTGGCAAACTTGCCCCAGTGGGATATGCCCGAAAAATAGGCGTGAATATGCAGGGAAAGGTATATACTTATCGGCTATAAGGGCACATCCAAGGGAATATATTTCTAAAACGATAAGAGTATGAGAATACTTTATGTAGGAGGTTTCGAGATGCCGGACCGCAACGCCGCGGCGCAAAGAGTATTGGCTAATGCCAAGGCCATGCGCGCTATCGGCCACGATGTGAGATTTGTGGGAATTACGCATTGTGGCGATTTTCACGGAACTGTCGATGGCTTTGAGTATGATTCCAAACCATATCCTCGAAGCATAAAGTCATGGCTGAGACACCTGTGCCGATTCACGACTTGCAAGGATTTGGATTTTTATAGTCCTGATTTGGTCGTCGCATATAATTTTCCGGCTGTCTCTTTGAAGCATTTGGTTAAGATATGCCATAAGAGAAACATTATGGTTGTGGGTGATATTACCGAATGGTATACCCCTGTCGGAAAATCATTACATTCTTTTTTGCTAAAATGTGATGTAAAATCTCGAATGAAGACGGGAAACAAAATGGTCGATGGCCTGATTGGTATCAGTAATTTCCTATGCGACTATTATCGTAACGATGTGCCGGTGATAAGAGTTACGCCGCTCATCGACATCGAAGATGAGAAATGGCATCGCAACCGCGAATTGACTGCCGGCAGTCCGATAAGGCTGGTTTTTGCCGGAACTTTTGGGGCTTCAAAAGACCTGCTTATTCCCATAATAGAAGCGGTGAATAAGTCGAGTAATCTGCATTTGACCATTGTCGGGGCAACCAATTCCGATATTCCTGCGAATGTGACGACTAAGAACGTTTCCTTCACGGGACGTCTTCCGCATAAAGAGGCATTGACGATTCTTTCGCAAAGCGATTTTCAAATTTTTTACCGTGAGGACAACATTACGACACGCGCCGGATTCCCGACCAAATTTGTGGAGTCGATGACGGTGGGCCTGCCTGTAATCACGTCTCTTACAAGTGATTTGGCCGAATATCTGCGCGATGGTGAAAATGGATTTGTAATACATTCTGCCGATGATATACCCAATGTGTTGAATCGTGTTGCAAAATTGACCCCGGAAAAAATAATCGACATGAAAAAGAAATGTCTGTCTATCAATGATTTTGACTATCGCATACAGACAGAGGCATTTGAAAGTCTCTTTAAAACTATAAGATTGCAATAAAGTATATGAAAGTATTGGTAACCGGGGCAAAAGGGTTTGTTGGACGCAACCTTTGCGCCGAGCTTAAAAATATACGCGATGGCAAGGCCCGTTGTTATGGGGACCTTGCTGTCGATGAAGTGATGGAATATGACATCGACTCCCCTTCTGAAGATTTGGACGAATTCTGCTCCAAGGCTGATTTTGTATTTAATCTGGCCGGTGTAAATCGCCCGAAAGAGCAGGCTGAATTCATGTCGGGTAATTTTGGATTCGCTTCCACGCTTCTCGACACCTTGAAAAAGCATGGAAACAAGTGTCCGGTAATGTTGTCATCGTCGATACAGGCCTCGCTTATCGGGCGATATGGGGAGTCGGATTATGGTAAAAGCAAACTTGCCGGTGAGAACTTGTTTTTGGATTATGGAGAAGAAACCGGCGCGAAAGTTCTTGTATATCGTTTTCCAAATTTGTTTGGAAAATGGTGCCGTCCAAATTATAATTCGGCAGTAGCGACATTCTGCAATAATATTGCCAACAATCTCCCTATTCAGGTTAAAGATCCGGCTGTTGAACTCGAATTGCTGTATATCGATGATCTTGTTTCTGAAATGATAGACGCATTGAAAGGAAATGAGCATCGTTGCGAATTCGACGGATTGTATCCGAAGGCATTATCTGACGGACGTTATTGTTTTTGTCCGATTACTCATAAAGTCACACTCGGGCGAATCGTAGAACTGTTGGAGACATTCAATTCGCAGCCTCAAACATTGGTAATGCCGGAGATTCCGGACGGTTCTTTCGAGAAAAAATTGTATTCGACTTTTTTGAGTTATCTGCCCAAGGACAAGGCAATTTTCGACTTGAAAATGAATTGCGATGCCCGCGGGTCCTTCACCGAATTGTTAAAGACAGAAAAATGCGGGCAATTCTCTGTGAATGTCTCCCTGCCGGGCATAACAAAAGGGCAGCATTGGCATCATACCAAATGGGAATTTTTCATAGTTGTTAGTGGTAAGGCCCTGATACAGCAGCGGAAGGTCGGGGAAGATAAGGTGCTCGATTTCGAAGTGTCGGGAGAGAAGATACAGGCCGTGCACATGCTTCCCGGCTATACTCATAATATTATAAATCTTTCAGAAACCGAACCGCTCGTGACCCTTATGTGGGCCAATGAGCAATTTGATCCGGCTCGCCCCGACACTTATTTTGAACCAGTAGTCAAATGAATACGACAAAAGATTTTACAAATATACGATTTCAGGACAACGGCAAACTGAAATTGCTTATTATAGTAGGAACCCGTCCGGAAATTATCCGCCTGGCGGCCGTGATTGACAAATGCCGCCGCTATTTTGACACGATACTTGCTCATACCGGACAAAACTACGACTATAACCTCAATGGGGTCTTTTTCAAAGATCTCAATCTTGCCGACCCTGAAGTGTATCTTGACGCCGTAGGTGCCGACCTCGGAGAAACAATGGGCAATATCATAAGCGCGTCGTATAAACTTATGGCGGCCATTAGGCCCGATGCGGTCCTTGTATTGGGCGATACTAATTCATGTCTGTCGGTAATCGGCGCAAAACGCCTTCACATACCCATATTTCACATGGAGGCCGGCAACCGATGCAAGGATGAATGTCTGCCGGAAGAAACCAATCGTCGAATTGTAGACATCATATCAGATGTCAACATGGCTTATTCAGAACATGCCCGCCGTTATCTTGCCGATTGTGGCTTGCCGAAAGAACGGACATATGTCACAGGGTCGCCCATGGCAGAAGTGCTCCATAACAATCTCGCAAAAATCGAATCATCGGATATCCATACCCGTCTTGGCTTGATAAAAGGACATTATATCCTTCTTTCGGCTCACAGAGAAGAAAATATCGACACAGAAAAGAATTTTACATCTCTGTTTACGGCAATCAACCGTATGGCAGAAAAATACGATATGCCTATTTTGTACAGTTGCCATCCACGCAGCCGCAAGCGTCTTGAAGCATCGGGATTTCAACTCGATTCCCGCGTCATACAGCATGAACCGCTCGGATTTCATGACTACAACTGCTTGCAAATGAATGCGTTTGCCGTTGTGTCCGATTCTGGCACTCTTCCCGAGGAATCGTCTTTCTTCACGTCGGTAGGCAGTCCATTCCCGGCGGTTTGTATCCGTACGTCCACCGAGCGGCCCGAGGCTCTCGACAAAGGCTGTTTTGTGCTTGCCGGCATTGATGAGAAAAGCCTGCTGCAAGCCGTAGACACCGCTGTCGAATTGATACGCGACGGCAATTTTGGCATTCCTGTTCCCGACTATACGGATGAAAATGTCTCCGACAAGGTGGTGCGTCTGATTCAGTCATACACCGGTGTGGTAAACAAAATGGTGTGGCGCAAATAAATATTAGTATAAGATTGGAGGTTATCTCTTTTCGGAGGTAGGTTAATTAAAAAGATCTTGCCGGATTTAATTTAAAAGGTAGTATGACTTATGCGGATTGCTTTTATTGTTAATGTCGATTGGTTTTTTGTTTCACATCGGTTGCCAATAGCTATGCGGGCTTTAGATGAAGGCCACGATGTGTGGGTGATTACAAAAGATACAGGAAAGCGAATAACACTTGAGAAAAAGGGAATTCATTTCATTGATTTCCCTTTTGAACGCTCTGGAACTAATCCGTTTCATGAGTTGAAATGCGTATTAAAACTAAAAAAAATATTAGAAAGGAATAAATTTGATATAATACATAATGTTACTTTGAAGGCATCTCTGTTGGGTGCGTTTGCGGCGAGATTGGCGAAGAATCAAAAAGTTGTTAATGCAATCAGTGGATTGGGGTATTCTTTTACAGGTGGAAATAATACGTTTTCAGGAGCTGTTGTAAAATTATTTGCAAAAATAGCTTTCTCCGGGGCCGATAATTATTTTATATTTCAGAACCCAGATGATTCAGATATATTTTTATCCTTAGGTATTACAAAGCCTGACAAAGTATTCATGATCAAGGGATCCGGTGTTGATATCCGCGAATACTACTACTGTGAGCCTGCTAAAAAAGAGCACATTATATCATTCCTTTTACCTGCACGTGTATTGAGAGATAAGGGAGTTTTAGAGTTTGTTGCGGCTGCCAAGTTATTGGAAAATGAGTTAAAAGGGAAAGCGAAATTCATTATTGCGGGGCAATGTGATAAATTTAACAGGGCCTCTATTCCGGAAACGGAGATACATAATCTGGAAGTTCAAGATTATATAGAGTGGGTGGGAGAGCAGAGAGACATGGTGAGTATGTATCGAAATTGTGACGTAGTGGTGCTTCCTTCTTATAGAGAGGGATTGCCAAAGTCGCTTATTGAGGCTTGTGCTATTGGTCGGCCAATAATTACGACAAATGCTCCCGGATGTAAAGAATGCGTAATTGATGGGGTGAATGGACTTATGGTGCCCGTGAAAGATAAAATAGTCCTTGCCGCAGCGATGAAGAAACTTTTCGCCAATCCGGCAAAAAGATTATTGATGGGAGAGGAATCTCGAAAATTGGCAGAGGACCAGTTCGACGTAGAAACTGTGATAAATAAGCATTTTGAAATTTATTATAAGTTATTAAATTGCTAAAAGATACTATTAAGCAAGTATGTCGCAAAAATGAGTTGACGTATCGAGGGCAACGCCGCCTGAGTCGTAAATCATGATAACAATATTTGCAATTATATTAACTTTCAAAAATAATATTTGATGAAAATATTGATAACAGGGATACATGGTTTTGTGGGTTCAAATATAGTTAAAAAGTTTAAAGATGTTCATCAGATTTATGGCCTTGACATTGTATCTCCTGTAAAAGATGGAATATTAAAAACATTCTCATGGACGGATTTGGATCATGATGTAATGCCTGATTTTGATGTGATAATACATTTGGCCGGTAAAGCGCATGATGTAAAGAAACAGTCGGGGGCGGATGTATATTTCAAGGTAAACACAGATCTTACAAAAAAAATATATGACTTTTTTTTAAATTCTACTGCCAAGAAGTTTATCTTTTTTAGTTCCATTAAAGCAGCCGCCGACTATGTGGCCGGGGATAGTGTGGACGAAAATGTAATACCCAATCCTGTTGGACCTTACGGCGAAAGTAAAATAAAAGCGGAGGAATATATTCAATCGAGATGGACGGCAGGTGATAAGCAGACAATTATATTGCGTCCATGCATGATACATGGTCCGGGTAATAAAGGTAATTTAAACTTATTATATTCTGTGGTAAAAAAAGGAATACCTTGGCCTTTGGGCGCGTTTATGAATAAACGTTCGTTTACATCGATAGATAATTTGCTGTTTATCATCGATGGCCTTCTGAACAAGGATATTAAAACGGGCATTTATAATGTTGGAGATGATACCCCATTGTCAACGAATGAATTGGTGGCGCTAATTTGTATGGCCTTAGGTCGAAAACCCCACATCTGGAATTTGAATAGGGGTGTAATAAGAATAATCAGCCGTATTGGAACAATGCTACATTTGCCGTTTAATTCCGAACGATTGACGAAGTTGACAGAGAACTATGTGGTGGACAATTCTAAAGTAAAACGAGCAATTGGGGTCGAAACGTTGCCGATAACCTCTGCTGATGGGATTATTTCTACTATTAAATCGTTCAATTCATGATTTATATATTGATAATAGTTATATTATTTGTATGTGAACTGGCTTATTTTGCGATTGCTGATAAGTATAATATTATTGATAAGCCTAATTTACGAAGTTCGCATACCTCGATAACTTTGCGAGGCGGTGGTATTATCTTTTTAATAGGGACCTGGATTTGGGCTGCTTTTTTTGGACTTCAATATGGCTGGTTCATGGCCGGACTTACACTTGTTGGGATGATTAGTTTTATCGATGATATACATCCTCTTGATAATAAAATCAGATTATTAGGCCAGTTTGCTGCAATGATGATGCTTTTTGCCAATCTTGGGTTTTATAATGCTATTGGATGGTGGATGGTGATTCCGGCGCTAATTGTATGTGTGGGTATTTTGAATGCATTCAATTTTATGGATGGAATCAATGGTATAACGGGAGGCTATGCGTTGTCTGTTATCATACCGATTATCTATCTTAATCAAAAAATGCAATTTATCAATATGCCTTTTTTGATTGTCACAGCCATAAGTTTGCTTGTTTTTTGTTTCTTTAATTTTAGGAAAAAAGCAAAATGTTTTGCTGGAGATGTAGGATCGGTAAGTATTGCTGTTATTGTGATTTTTGGACTTGGCCGTTTGATAATGGCAACCAAAGATCCGGTTTATTTGCTATTTATAGCGGTTTATGGTGCCGATTCAATTTTGACGATAGTGCATCGTATAATGCTTCATGAAAACCTTGGTGTGGCCCATCGAAAACATGCGTATCAATTGATGGCCAATGAATTGAAAATTCCGCATGTATTTGTGTCATTATTGTATACGGGATTGCAATTGGCCGTTTCATTTGGATTGATTTTATGTATACGTTATGAATGGTTGTATTTTATTGCCGTTGTATTTTTGCTTGCATTAATTTACATTTTGTTTATTAAATCGAAATATTATTTGCATGAGGAATACCTCAAGAATCAATGAATAAGGGTCTATGTTATCGATAGATAAAACATTTATTATAAAGTTGCTTAGTGACGCAGAGCATAACTCGCGCCGCCGCCAAAACTATGATTTGCGGAATTCGGATTCGGATACATCTCAACGTATGCTTAATGCATTGATGCCTGATACAAAAATACCCATTCATCGTCACATGTCAACATCTGAGACTGTCATACTTATCAAGGGGCATGTTTCGGAGGTATTTTATGATGATGAAGGAAATGAAACAGAACGTATTGAACTGAATCCGGATATTGAAATGTATGGCGTTCAAATTCCGGCCGGAGTTTGGCATACATTGATAGTCCATGAGGCGTCGATTATAATGGAAGTTAAAGACGGGGCTTATGCTCCGATTGGCACAAAGGACATATTATGTGTCGATATTGAAAAGCAATAATTTATGGGCGAAAGAATTTTGTTGTGTCTCAACCATATGTCTGGGAGAGAACGAGATTTTGTCTCGAAGGCTTTTGATGGAAATTGGGTCGTTCCGATGGGGCCTGATGTGAACGCATTTGAGAAAGATCTCGAAAGTTTCGTTGGCTCGGAGCCAAATACCGCTTGCGTCATAGACGAGAGTGGTGACACACGTTGGCCACAATCTGATTGGACATGTGGCAGGGCTAAGAAGGTCGTGGCGCTGTCGGCGGGGACGGCGGCGGTGCATCTGGCGCTGATTGCCTGCGGCGTGGGCCCCGGCGATGAGGTGATTTGCCAGTCGTTTACGTTCTGCGCTTCGTGTCACCCGATTACTTATCTCGGCGCGAAGCCGGTGCTGGTGGATTCGGAAGCCGAGACATGGAACATGGACCCGGATTTGCTCGAGACGGCCATCAAGGACCGTATCGCCAAGACGGGCAAGGCTCCTAAGGCTATCATTCCGGTGGCTTTATACGGTATGCCTTATAAAATCGACCGTATCATGGAGATTGCCGACCGCTATGGCATACCCGTGATTGAGGATGCCGCCGAGGGGCTTGGCTCGCGCTATCGCGGACAGGTGCTCGGCACGTTTGGCCGCTACGGCGTGCTGTCGTTCAACGGCAACAAGATGATTACCACTTCGGGCGGCGGCGCTCTTATTTGTCCCGACGCAGAGGCGGCAAAGAAAGTGATGTTCTATGCCACGCAGGCTCGCGAGTCGTATCCTTACTACCAGCATGAGGAGATCGGCTACAACTATCGCATGTCGAATATCTGCGCGGGCATAGGCCGCGGGCAGATGACTATTCTTGACGAGCATATCGCCCACCACCAGATGCTTGCCGATTTCTATGCCCAAGAATTTGCCAAAATCGACGGCATAGAGTTCCACGGCAATCCCGGTCCGGAGTTTGATTCCAATTTCTGGCTCAACACCATCGTGCTCGACCCGTCGTTGAAGGTCGCAGGCGAAGAAAACGCATATGCCGAGGTGGTGAAAGGTGCCGTTGGCGGAGCTGCCGGAGTGACCCACGAGGCAAAGAGCGCGCACACCGATTGCGAGCCTAACCGCAATGTCGAGGCTATGCGCATGGCTCTCGACCGCGAGGGCATCGAGAGCCGTCCGCTTTGGAAGCCCATGCACCGCCAGCCCGTGTATGCCGGCGCTGCGGCATATGTCAACGGCGTGTCGGAGAGCCTCTTTGCACGTGGCCTTTGCCTGCCCTCGGGTCCGTATGTCTCCTTAGACGACGCCCGCCGCATTGTCGACGTAATCCGCAAAAACATCAAGTAAGCCGTAAGGCATATTGAGTAATAAGGCGGCCTTTCCATCCCCATGCAGGATGGAAGGGCCGTCGCTGTATAAAATTATGAATGGGTTATACTTATTGATTGGAAAATTATTATTATCTTTGCCGTGGAAATGAAAATACAATCGTTATCGCAATGACTAAGAAATATCTTGTGACCGGTGCAGCCGGCTTTATCGGCGCCAACTTTGTGAAATATCTTCTCGGCCAATATGGTTCGGACGTAGAAATCGTAATCCTGGATGCCCTTACATATGCCGGCAATCTGATGACAATCAAAGATGAAATCGAGTTGCCCAACGTGCGCTTCGTCAAAGGTGATATCGGCGACCGCGCGCTTGTCGATTCCATCCTGCGCGAATTCGACCCTGACTATATCGTTAACTTTGCCGCTGAAAGCCATGTCGACCGCTCGATAACCAATCCCCGCCTTTTCCTTGAAACCAACATACTCGGCACGCAGACGCTGCTCGACGCCGCCCGCGATTTCTGGGGCAAGGAACCCGGCGACCGCAAATATCTGCAAATTTCCACCGACGAGGTCTACGGCGCGCTCGAACTTGGCGACGAAGCCCGTGACGAGGCAATCGACGAGGATATCCGCGACGTGGCTCCCGGCCGCGACACCATCCGTGTCTATGGTCCCGGAATGTTCACGGAACAGACCCCGATGTCGCCCCACTCGCCGTATTCGGCGTCGAAGGCATCGGCCGACATGCTCGTCATGGCCTACCACGATACCTACGGGCTGCCGGTGAACATCACCCGCTGCTCCAACAATTATGGCCCCTATCATTTCCCCGAAAAGTTTATTCCTCTGCTTATCAACAATATCCGCAACGGTCGCGAACTGCCCGTTTACGGCAAGGGCGTGAACGTGCGCGACTGGCTCTATGTCGAAGACCACGCCCGTGCCATCGACGCCGTGCTCCGTCGCGGACGGGTAGGGGAGATTTACAATATCGGCGGCTTCAATGAAATGCAGAATATCGACATTGTGCATCTCGTTATCGACCTCGTGGCAGAAATGACCGGAACGGAACCCCGCACCGACCTTATCCGCTACGTCACCGACCGTCCCGGCCACGACATGCGCTACGCTATCGACCCCCACAAGATTGCCAAGGAACTGGGCTGGACCCCCGCCACAAAATTTGCCGACGGCATCCGCAAAACCATCCGCTGGTATATCGACAATCCCGAGTGGGTGGAATCTGTAACCTCCGGCGACTACCAGAAGTACTATCAGCAGATGTACGCCGACAGATAATGACAAATGACTAACGACTAATAACAAATTTAGATGAAAGGAATCGTACTTGCAGGCGGGTCCGGAACGCGCCTCTACCCCATAACGAGAGCTATCTCCAAGCAACTGGTGCCCATCTACGACAAGCCCATGATTTATTACCCCATTTCGGTGCTCATGCTTGCCGGCATCCGCGACATCCTCATCATATCCACACCCACCGACCTCCCCGGCTTCAAGCGTCTGCTCGGAAGCGGCGAGCAGATTGGCGTGAAATTCTCCTATGCCGAGCAGCCGCGTCCCGAGGGTCTTGCCCAGGCATTCATAATAGGGCGTGAATTTGTCGGCGACGACGACGTGTGTCTTGTGCTCGGCGACAATATCTTCTATGGCCAGGGCTTCACCGGCATGCTTCATCACGCCGTGCATACGGCAGCGGAGGAACGCAAGGCCACCGTGTTCGGCTACTCCGTGCTCGACCCGCAGCGTTACGGCGTGGTAGAACTCGATGCCGAGGGCAACGCGCTCTCTATTGAGGAAAAACCAGCCAATCCCAAGAGCGACAAGGCCGTTGTAGGGCTTTACTTCTATCCCAACGACGTGGTGAAAGTGGCTGCCGAGGTGAAGCCAAGCGCACGCGGCGAGCTCGAAATCACCTCCGTAAACGAACACTACCTCCGCCAACAGCGTCTGAAAGTGCAATGCTTCGGCCGTGGCTTCGCATGGCTCGACACCGGCACGATAGATTCCATGATGGAGGCTTCGGCCTTTATCGAAGCAATCGAAAAGCGTCAAGGCTTGAAAGTGGCCGCGCTCGAGGAGATTGCCTACCGTCGCGGATTTATCGACGCCGACCGTCTGCGCGAACTGGCTATGCCCATGAAGGCTAACCATTACGGACAGTACCTCATAAACCTTGCCGATGGCAAAATTTCCTGAAATAATTACATTTCCACGCATCAACGACCCGCGGGGCAACCTTTCGTTTATCGAAGGGGGAGCCGGCGGGTCGATTCCCTTTGATATAAAGCGCGTGTTCTATCTCTACGACGTGCCGGCCGATGCCGAGCGCGGCGGCCACGCGCATTACCGTTGCCAACAGTTGCTTATCGCGCTCAGCGGCAGTTTTAATGTAAAAGTCACCGACGGACGCACTGAAAAGACCTTTCATCTCAACCGGCCTTGGACCGGCCTGTTGATACCGCCGGGCTATTGGCGCACGATGGATAATTTCACCTCCGGTGCCGTGTGCCTTGTGCTCACTTCCGAGAAATACACCGAGGAAGATTATATCCGCGACTATCAGGATTTCCTGCGCCTTTCGGCGGAAGGAAAGTTAGGGAGTCGTGAAGTTGGGAAGCCGGGGAGTGTGGAAGAGGTGAAGACGGGGAGCGGGGGAGATGAGCCTGTGCGCTATCCGTTCCTCGACCTTGGTACAATCAATCGTCCCTACCTATCGGAAATTGAAGACGCTGCGC
Organism: Muribaculaceae bacterium; assembly: GCA_009775125.1. GTDB lineage: Bacteria > Bacteroidota > Bacteroidia > Bacteroidales > Muribaculaceae > CAG-873. The sequence goes on from VSPD01000006.1 coordinate 40,354, forward strand.
TTCGTGTGATTCGTTCCGGCCGGTATATAGGCGGCGGAGAGGTGGAGCGGTTCGAGGGCGAGCTGTGTGCGTTTACCGGCGCGCCATATGCCGTGGGCGTTAGCAACGGCCTCGACGCCCTGCGCCTTATCCTTAGGGCATGGCTCGAAATGGGCCGGCTCGCGCCCGGCGATGAAGTGATAGTGCCGTCGAACACCTATATCGCGTCGGTGCTCGCCATTACCGACAACGGGCTTACGCCGGTGTTTGTCGAGCCGGACCTTGCTACGCTCAATCTCGACAGCGAGCGCGTCGAGGCAGCCGTCACACCGCGTACCCGGGCCATAATGCCCGTGCACCTTTATGGCCGTGTATGCTGGGACGCCACGCTTGCCGACACGGTGCGCCGCCACAATCTGCTTGTGATAGAAGACAATGCCCAGGCCATTGGCGCGCTGTCGGAAACCCCGGGCTTGTTCGGCACCATTGCCGCCGGGTCGCTCGGCCATGCCGGAGCCTTTTCGTTCTATCCTACCAAGAATCTTGGTGCCATGGGCGATGCCGGGGCAGTCGTGACCCACGACCCGGAACTGGCGCGTGTGGTCGCCGCCCTGCGCAACTACGGCAGCCTGCGACAGTACGACAATATCTACGCCGGCCTCAACTGCCGTCTCGACCCCATGCAGGCCGCCATCCTTTCGGCCAAGATGCCGCATTTGGCCGAGGAAAACCGCGCCCGCCGTGCCAATGCCGCCATATATTTGTCGGAAATAACCAACCCCCTTGTCGCGCTTCCCGCTCCGGCAGCGGCCGAGACATCTGTGTGGCACCAATTTGTGGTGAGAGTAGCCGACCGCGACGCTTTCCGGGCCTACCTTGCCGCCTGCGGAGTGGAAACCGCCGTGCACTATGCCACCGTGCCTCACCGTCAGCCCTGTTACAGCCGCTACGGCTCGCTTTCGTTGCCGATAGCCGAGCGCATCGGGCGCGAGGTGGTGAGCCTTCCCGTAAGTTCATGCACGAGCGAGGCCGATGCCAAAGTCATAGCCGGAATTGTTAATGGATTTAAAAACAGTTAAAACCGTTAACTTTCATATATTTCAGGCGGTTAAAAAAGGTTATACTGTTTAAATGTCGGGTTAAAAAACGTTATTGCAGTTGTCAGGCCCGTGCTTCCTTTGTACTTTCACCGGTGAAAATTATCCTATGATATCTCGCCGGTATGAAAAATTCCCTGATACTGCTCTTACTTCTTGCCGTAATACCTGCGCATGGCCGCAAGCCCAAGCATGACAAACTGTCGGGCGTGCATGTGCTGCCCGAATTTGTGTACACACCCGGCGAGCCTCGCGCCCTGCACATCCTGGCATTTGTACGCGATTCCTCGTCGCTTACTACATATACCGACACCGTGATTCTTTTTCGGGAAAAGTGGGTCGACTTCATGCTGCCCGAGCGTCCGACCAAGAAGATAAGCCAATGGCGTCGACCGCGAGTGCTTACAACAAAATCATATTATCGTTTTAAGGACTATGGCGGGCTCGACAGCGTGAGCGACAAATGCAGCCACCATTTTTCATGGTCGGACTGGATAGGGATGATAAAGCCGGTGAGGATACCGGCCGGAATCGGGCACGGGGAAGTCGCCGCCGACACATTGCGCGGTCGTTACAGGCCATATGAAATCTGGCATAGCGACAGCGATGCGGTTACGCTCAAAGCCAATGTACTCGCCGACACCATTGCTCGCCGTTGGGTACCCGACATCTCGCTTTTCTTTCGCGACGACATAGATTTTGACGAGTTCAAGGTGAATTTCACATTTTCTATGCCCGAAGACGGAATAGTGCGCTCACGCGACATAGAAAAGATTGACTGCAAGATATTGTCGCAAGGCCGCGGCCACCCGTTGTTCAATTTTCACAAGCCCGACCGGCCCTTTTTTGTGGAGACTTATTCGCAAGTCTACATCATCGACAAGGCATATATCTCCATCGACGAGGCGAAAGAATGGGAAAAAGTCGACCTGCGCTCGCTCTCCCTGCGGCCTCCGTCAGATATCGTGCCCGACAAATCGGCTGAGGCGCTTGCCCTCATAGCCCGGGTGGAAGGCATCGACCATGACGGAAGCCGGCTGGATATTCGGCCCGACTCGCGCCTCGGCCGCCCCAAGCCAAAACGCAATTTCGGCCAGGCCGTATGGCGGCGTCTCACCAATATGGTCACCGGCCCCATAATAAAGGTACACGACATCCACGAGGTGAAAAAAGACATGGAGCGGCAGCGCAGGCTCAACGAACTCGAACAGAAAAAATGGAAAAAAAGACAATAAATAGAACCAATTAATTAGATAATCTCCAAATTATTTATATTTTTGCAATATGATTATCAAGCAAAAGGACAAAATAAGAGAAATAAAGACGAATCTTCTTGAACAACTCAAAGAGGAGAATATCTTTTGGTCAGATGCTCATGAGTCTGTCACGCTTGACAATCTACGAGACGACCAACTGATAGCATTAACGATGCGTTATCTTGACCTTGATGAAATCAAGCAGCTTTTCAGCATTTTTTCATTCAAAAAAATAAAAACTGCATGGAAAAAGTTGTTGGTCCCGGAAGGAGAATATCTATATACACTTAACCGTTTTTTCGCCTGGTATTATTTTAATGCCAAAAATCCTGATGCATATTTGAAATCGCTTCAAACACGACATATAAAGAGGTTGGCCGAAAATGCGTTGCACGGAATCGCGTAGCGATTCAAGATTGTAGCCGGGGGTGGAGCGATAGCGTAACCCCCGGTGTGTTGAGTTTTCCAATCTTGGTATTGGAGCGAGCGTCAGCGTAGCGTTCTGCATTACGGTTGGCGTTATCGAACGCTCCGGCAGGCTCTCCGCTCCAACACCATAATAAATAACATCCACGCCCACCCAGGGCTGTCGCCCTGCGCTACAATATTTGTCTCCTACCGGAGACGCAATGATTTTCAGAATAATCATAGACTTTTTGTGCAGTTGGTGATAGGTTTTCGGAATATTTTCTTTACATTTGTGGGTAGAAAATCGTTAACCCAATCTTACCACGAAAAATGTCATTGAAAATTTCGCTTACGGCTGCTGTCGCGCTTGTCGCGCTGCAAGCCTCGGCCGACATTGTGCAGGCCGGCAGCGGCAGTTACACTACGGTCTTTCCCGGCAATGATGCCGCAGGACGCAACAGTTTCCCCAACGCAACACCTCTCGTAACCGGTAACGCCGCTTTGCGCCCCGTGCCGACAAACGACTGGTGGTCGCCAAAACTTACCAAAGCTGTTCCAAACAATATGTTCAACTATCCCTTGGGCGTTCGCACGCTCATGGACGGTTTCGACATGCAGAAAACCATGTTCAATCAGGCGCAGTCGGTAGAAAATTCAATCCTCATCTCCACCGCCGGAATATCCTCTGCCGAGTCGAAGGTGAGCGATTACACCGACTGGACCGTTACGTTCAACCGCACCCAAGGCGACAAATGGATGGAGGCTACCTTTGGCATCGGCATGCCGATGGCCTACTTCACAAAGAGCGACAACGCCGGCGACGTAACCGTCGCGTTCAACGGCCAGGCATCGGTCGACGGCAATATCCTTATTGTCACGGGAAGTTACAACGGCGCCTCTTTTGCCGTCTATGCACCTTCCGGCTCGACATGGACTGTCGATGGCAAGACGGCCACATCTAATCTTGGCGGCCGCAACTATTGGTCGGCGGCAATGCTCCCCGACAATGCCAATGCCTCCTCTCAGGCAAAGGCATGGGCGTCGAGCGCGTTTGCGTTTCCGGCCGACACTCGCGCCGAGTGGTCTTACGACCCGGCCAAGGGTGGCGTGACCACACGCTACGTAGTGACCGTCGACAACAAGGAAGGCACGGGCACAGCCCTCATGGGCCTTCTTCCACACCAGTGGGCCAATCTTGATGCCGCCACGTCGCTTCCCTCGGATGCGCCCGAATATAAAACCGTTCGCGGCAAGCTCAAAATGCTGCAAGCCAATGAATTCACCACATGGCTTCCTTTTCATGGCATCCTGCCGACGCTTCCGGCGGTGAGCGAAGACACCGGCGGATATTCCGCAGTCGAGCTTAAAAAACTCATAAACGAAGTAATCGACGACCATGGCTTCGACCCGTGGACCGACAGCTACAACGACGGCCAGCTGCTCAACCGCATGGTGCAGACGGCCCGAATAGCCGATGAAGCCGGTCTTGTGGATGAAAGCGCGAAGATGCGCACACTTATCCGCGAGAAACTCGAAGACTGGCTCTCGTACGAGACAGGCGAAGTCGCATTCCTGTTCTATTATCACGAGCCTTACGGCGCGCTCCTGGGCTACCCCTCCGGCCACGGTCAGGACAGCAATATCAACGACCATCATTTCCATTGGGGCTACATCATAGGCGCCGCCGCCTATATAGGCCAGAACGACCCCGAATGGGCCTCGTCGTGGGGGCCGATGGTTGACCTGCTCGTGCGCGACGCCGCCTCGGCCGACCGCAACGATGAGCTGTTCCCCTATCAACGATCGTTCAGCCCCTATGCCGGCCACTGCTGGGCCAACGGCTTCGGCACATCCGGCCCCGGCAACGACCAGGAATCCACCTCCGAGGCCATGCAATTCCACTCCAATCTTCTGCACTGGGCTGAGGTGACGGGCAACAAGGCCCTGCGCGACCAGGCCGTGTATATGTATGTAACCGAGGTGTCGGCAACGAATGAATATTGGTTCGACCGCGAGCATCGCAATTTCGAATCGTCGTACAACCACTTCCTTGCCTCCCGCGTATTCACCAACGGCTACGACTACGAAAACTTCTGGGGCGGAGGCGCAGCCGGTTCGCTCGGTATCGAAATCTATCCCGTTCATGCCGGTTCGTTCTACCTTGTCGACGATGCCAAATGGGCCGACAGCTACTGGAACGCGATGTGCTCCGAGACAGGAATCCTCAACAAAGACACCAACCCCAACATATGGTACGACACATGGTGGAAATTCCTTGCCATGATACGTCCCGAGAGAGCACTCGAACTCTACGACGCCTATCCCGGCCGCACGATGAAATTCGGCGTGTCGCAGGCCCATACCTATCAGTGGCTCCACGCCCTTGCCGGCCTTGGACGCGCCAACCGCCGGCTCACCGCCGACTGCCCCACGGCAATGGCATTTGACAAAGGCGACGTGCGCACCTATGCCGTGCACAACTATTCCGACGCCGACATCACCGTAAAATTCAGCGACGACTTCACCATGACGGCTCCTGCGGGCAAACTTACCACAGCCACCGGCGTGAACCCCGACCCGGTGGAAGAATTGCCCGATACTCCCGGAGAGCCCACCGACCCCGACAATCCCGACACCCCCGACAATCCCGGCGACGGCTCATGCACCTACACCGACACCGAGGCATCCGACGGCTCATTCTCCGGCCCCTACACCGTGAAATTCACCACGAAGGGCAACGCTGTGGAAATTACCGCCCGCTTCGACGGCTCTTATGTCGGCATCGACCCGTGCTACCTCTTCGATGAAACAGACGGATTCCGCGAAATCATGATGTCGAAATCCGGCGATATGACCTGGACCTACACATTAAATAATATAGCAGCCGGCACCACCCTGCGCGTGCGTGTGAAACTGCCCTACGCAGGAGGCCTCGGCGTGACTAAATATCTCACCTACACAATTGGCGAAGATTGCGACCAATCCGGCATCGGCGATGCCGCCGCGTCAGCGATAGATTTCCGTTATGACGGCTTGTCGGTGGAAATTGCTGCACCCGGCACGGGTGTGGCGCAGGCATATTCGGTCGATGGCCGTGCCGTGGCCTCGCGCACATTCTCCGACACCGCCACAATCGACACGCAATCGTGGGCGTCGGGCGTCTACATCATCCTCGTCGACACCCCCTCCGGCTCGCGCACCTTCCGCATCATCAAGTAGTTTAGGAGATGGTGTGTAAAAAAGGCTGTTTATGCCAAGACTGTAGGGACGCACGGCTCGTGCGTCCTCAGATAAACAATTGATTGTTAAATAAATATCAATATAGATTTTCGGACGCACGGGCCGTACGTCCCTACCCTTGGTATTTTGACACACCCTCAAAATAATACTTTGCCATCGGCTTCACAGCCGGTGGCTATTTTTATATGGAGCCAAATTTGTTAATTTTCTTAAATTGCAGTATCTTTGCACCCGAAAATCTATTTTTATCCAAACAATCACAATCTTTATCACGAAAAATGTTTTCAAAAATTACATTTAGTGTAATTTCCGCGCTTGTCGCCATGCCTGTTTCGGCCGAAATAGTGCAGGTTGGCAGCGGCAGTTATACCACCGTATTTCCCGGGACTGATGTCGCAGGCCGCAACAGTTATCCCAACGCAACGCCTCTTGTTACAGGCGAGGCAGCCAAACGTCCTATCCCGACCAACGACTGGTGGTCGTCGAAACTGAACAAATCGGTTCCCGACAATATGTTCAACTATCCCCTGGGTGTGCGCACGCTCATGGAAGGTTTCGACCTCCAAAAATCTATGACAGGGCAGGCCCAATCGGTGGAAGGCTCAATAATAATGACCGCTGCCGGCATCACAAATGCCGAGCCGAAAGTGAGCGGCCACACCGACTGGACCGTTACCTTCAACCGCACCCAGGACGGCAAATGGATGGAAGCCACCTATGGCGTGGGTATGCCCATGGCTTATTTCACCAAGAGCGACAACGCCGGCGATGTCACAGTCTCAATCAACGGCCAGGCTTCGGTCGACGGCAACATCCTTCTTGTAAAGGGCAGTTACAACGGCGCTTCTTTTGCAATCTATGCTCCTTCCGGCTCGACTTGGACCGTCAACGGCAAGACGGCTACCTCGAACCTGGGCGGACGCAACTACTGGTCGGCAGTGATGCTTCCCGACAATGTCGATGCCCTGTCGCAGGCTAAGGCATGGGCTTCGAGCGCGTTCGCATTCCCGGCCGACACTCGCGCAGAGTGGACCTACGACCCGGCCAAGGGCGGCGTCACCACACGCTACGTCGTGACCGTCGACAACAAGGAAGGCTCCGGCAAAGCCCTTATGGGCCTTTTGCCACACCATTGGGCCAACCTCGACGACTCGTTCTCCGTTCCGGCCGGAGCACCCGAGTATAAGACTATCCGCGGCCAGCTCAAAATGGTGCAGGCCAACGAATTCTCGACATGGCTGCCGTTCCACGGCATCCTGCCCACGCTTCCCCCTGTGGCCGACGGCACAGGCGGCTTCTCTATCGCCGAACTCAAAAGCCTCACGTCAGAAGTAATCAATGGCACCGGATTTCAGGAATGGACCGACAGTTACAACGACGGCCAGTTGCTTAACCGCCAGGTGCAGACCGCGCGCATAGCCGACGAGGCCGGACTCGCCGCCGAGAGCGATAAATTGCGCGCCAACATCCGCACCCGCCTCGAAAAATGGCTTTCATGTAACGCGGGTGATATCGCTTTCATGTTTTACTATCATGAACCTTATGGCACACTTTTGGGCTATCCCGCCGGTCACGGTCAGGACAGCAATGTCAACGACCACCATTTCCATTGGGGCTATATCATAGGCGCAGCCGCCTACATAGCCCAGACCGACCCCGCCTGGGGCGCGAAGTGGGGGCCGATGGTCGACCTGCTCGTGCGCGACGCCGCCTCGGCCGACCGCAACGACCCGATGTTCCCTTATCAGCGTTCGTTCAGCCCCTATGCCGGCCACTGCTGGGCCAACGGCTTTGCCTCCCTTGGTCTCGGCAACGACCAGGAATCTACCTCGGAGTCGATGCAATTTCACTCCAACCTGCTCCACTGGGCTGAGGTTACGGGAAACAAGGCGTTACGCGACCAGGCAATATATATGTACGTAACCGAGCAGTCGGCTGTGAATGAATATTGGTTCGACATCGAGCACCGTAATTTCGATGCAGGTTACACTCATTTCATAGCCTCGCGTGTCTTTACCAATGATTACGACTATAAAAACTTCTGGGGGGCCGGCGCGGAAGGTTCGCTCGGTATCCATATTTATCCCATCCATGCCGGTTCGTTCTATCTTGCTGACAATGCAAAGTGGGCCGCCGAATTTTGGAGAACAATGTGCAACGAGACCGGAATCCTTAGTAAAGAGCAAAATGGCGACATATGGTACGACTCATGGTGGAAATTCCTGGCCATGCTCGATGCAGAGAAAGCCATTAAACTATACACCGACTATACATACCGTGATATAAAATTCGGCGTGTCGCAGGCTCAGACCTACCAGTGGCTCTATGCCATGGCATCGCTCGGACGTGCCAACCGCCGCCTCACAGCCGACTGCCCCATGGCAATGGCCTTCGATAAAGGCGATGTCCGCACCTATGCCGTGCATAACTATTCATCGGCCGACATCACCGTGAAATTCAGCGACGGCTTCACCATGACTGCCAAGGCCGGCAAACTCACCACCGCCACCGGCAAGAATCCCGACCCTGTCGAGGTCCTCGACATACCCGACGTGCCCGATCCCACGCCTGTCGTGCCTGTTGTAGTGCCGGCCGCTCCGGCTCCGAAGCACGACGCCGCCAACGTGAAGAGTGTGTTCAGCGACGCATACACATCGGTGGCTCCTGCGCTCAATGTGGGCTCGTGGAACCAGTCGACTGTCGGCGCGATTGAAGCCTGTGGAGGCAACGACGCTTACAAATTCTCCAAATTCAATTATGTAGGCTTGCAAGTGGATGAAAACAACGGCACAGTCGATGTCTCCGACATGAAATATCTGCATGTCGACCTGTTCGCTCCCGTGGCTATGGATATCAATATCTATCCCATTTCTCTCAATCCTACACACGATAAGGACGTGGTGAAAAAGCATCTTGAAGCCGGCGAGTGGAAGTCGTTTGATATCCTCCTGTCGGATTTCCCGAATGTAAAGTTTGCAGACTTCGGACAGATTAAATTCGACGGTGGCAACGGCTCGCAGACATTCTACCTCGACAATCTCTATTTCTGGACCGATGGCGAGGGAGGAGATACCCCGGTTGAGCCCGATCCCGTCGACCCGGATGTGATTCCCGCCGCTCCCGCTCCCGAACATGCCGCCGGCGACGTGAAAAGTTTCTTCAGCGGCAAGTACGAGCCTGCTATGTCGGGCATGTTTGTCGGCGGCTGGGGCCAGGCGACCAAGCACTCGGTCGTAACGCTCGGCGACGGCGACGAGGCCTACAAGTTTGAGAACTTCAACTATTTTGGCTTCCAGATGCCGGGCGACGCCACCGTGGATGTCTCCGACATGGAATACCTGCATGTCGACCTCTACGCACCCGAGGCCATGAGTCTGCGCATTGTGCCCATCTCGCTCAATCCCACTGTTGATGACAGGGGTGTGACCAAAAGCCTTGAAGCGGGCAAATGGAACTCGTTTGACATCGCATTGTCGGAATTCAGCAGCACTCTCTCACGTGCCGCCGGCGATGTTGATTTCACGAAACTCGGACAGTTCAAGTTTGACGGCGGCTCGGGACAGACCTTCTATCTCGACAACCTCTACCTCCGCAAGGCCCCGGGCACCACTACCGGTATCGCCGATGCCGAGAACGTTCCCGTAATCTTCCGTCGTGACGGTTCTACGGCCTTTATATATGCCGATGGACGTGCAACGGTCCATGCCTATACCGCCGACGGCCGTGCCGTTACAGCGGAATCGTTTGCCGACACCGCCGTTATAGACATGTCGGCGTGGGCGTCGGGCGTCTACATCATCCTCGTCGACACCCCTCGCGGCTCCCGCACCTTCCGCATCATCAAGTAGAGCGGGAAGAGGGTGTGTCAAAGCTGTTTATGCCGAGATTGTAGGGACGCACGGCTCGTGCGTCCGCAGATAAACAATTGTTTATCGATCAATTACCAATATGGTTTCCCGGACGCACGGGCCGTACGTCCCTACTGTTTGGTATTTTGACATACCCTCATAAAATAAATAAAACGCCACGAAGCCAGGGCTTCGTGGCGTTTTCTCTTTCAAGAAATGTTAATTTAAAATAAATTAAGGTAAAAATATTGACAAAGGGTAGTTTTTGTGTTAATTTTGCAGTTGATTTCGCCTAAATGTGCCGTTTTGTGCCGTGTGGCGGAGCAAAAGATTGTAAAACGTTGGCAGCAACGGTATTTTCCAAAATTTCTAAGGCCAAATTTTGTAAATAATGACCCGGCATAAAAATACTCATATATCCACCTTGGGTTCGCAAGTCACATCGGTGATAAGTGTGGCTCTTGTGTTGGTGATTGTTGGGGTTATGGCATTGATGGCTTCGGCGGCGCATCTTGCTTCTGACTCGCTTCGCGGCGAGATGGCCATGATTTGCCGCCTCGACCTTGGCGCCACGGCTGCCGATGCCGACCGCATGAAGCAAGAGTTTGGCCGGGCCGGATACCTGTCGTCGTGGCTCTATACCTCGCCAGACGATGTCCTTGCCCAGGAAATGGAATACAATGCGGATATTATCGGCCTTCTCGACGAGAATCCGTATTCCGGCGAGTTCGAGCTGCGGCTGAAACCCGCCTATGTCAATCCCGACTCCATGAACATGATAGCGATGCGCCTTGAAAGTATCGATTGCGTCGACGAGGTGGTGTCGCCGGCCGAGGCCGCCGCCGCGGTAAACGCCGCATACGGCAAACTTATGTTAGTGCTGTCGGTAGTCGGGGCCGCACTCTTGCTAATCTCCATTGTCCTTATCAACAACACGATAAGCCTTTCGATATATTCCCGCCGTTTCCTTATCCATTCGATGCGCCTTGTCGGAGCAACGGGTGGATTTATCCGCCGTCCGTTTGTAAAGGCCGGCGTGATTATGGGCGTGTTGGCCGGTGCGCTTGCATCGTGTGTGGTGTGTGGCATCCAGGGCTATGTGCGCACGGTGGAGATTGATTTCCTCCTTGCTATGCCGTGGCCGGCCGTGGCTGCCGTATGCGCGGGCCTGGTTGTGCTCGGCGTGATAATATGCGGCCTGTCGGCAGTGTTTGCCACAAACCGCTATCTGCGTTTGTCTTACGATAAAATGTTTCAAAAGTGAATAATAAAGAATCTGAAAAGAAATCTGCGATAGTTCCCGAGCCCGAAAGCCGGAAACCGCTGTTGCGCAACAATTATGTGATGATGGCCGTGGCCGCGTTGCTTATTGTTGTCGGTTTCATACTCATGTCGGGCAGCGGTTCGACGGAAGAAGCCTACAATCCCGAGATTTTCTCAACGCGCAGAATCGTGGTTGGCCCGATTGTAAGTTTTATCGGCTATGTGTTCATGGCCGTGGCCATTATAATTAAACCCCGCAACTGAAAATGGATACAGTTCAGGCCTTGATTATGGGTATTGTGCAAGGACTTGCCGAATACCTGCCTATAAGTTCGAGCGGACATCTTGAAATATGCCGCGAAATCCTCGGACTCGACCTCACGGGAGCCGAGAGCATCGAATTCGACGTGATGCTGCATGTGGCCACAGTGCTAAGCACCATCGTGGTGCTCTGGCGCGAGTTTATGCCGCTGTGCACATCGTTTTTCACCGTGAAGCGCGACGCAAATTTCTATTATGTGCTCAAAATCCTGGTATCGTGCATCCCCGTGGGCATTGTCGGACTTTGCTTCAAGGAGCAGATCGAGCAATTTTTCGGAAGCGGCCTTCTGGTAGTAGGCATCTGCCTTTGCGTCACCGCGGCTCTTCTTGCTTTCGCATATTTTTTCCGCACGTCGCCCCTCACGGCCAAAGGCTATGTGGCGCGTGACGTGACCTGGACCGACGCTTTTATTATCGGATGCGCCCAGGCCGTGGCAGTGCTCCCCGGATTAAGCCGCAGCGGCTCGACCATTGCCACCGGTATCCTTCTTGGCGACGACCGTGCCAAGGTAGCCCAGTTCTCGTTCTTCATGGTTATAATCCCCATCCTCGGCGAGGCTCTCCTTGGCATGAAAGACCTTGTCACCGAAGGCCCCACCGGCTCCGTCGGCTTTGTGCCTATGATTGTCGGATTTATCGCTTCGTTTGTCGTGGGCTGTATTGCTTGCAAATGGATGCTCAATATCGTGAAGCGCGGCAAAATGGTATGGTTTGCCGTCTACTGCCTTGTAGCCGGTGCAATCTGCCTCGTTTACTCATTGTAATAACCCCCTGAAAACTCGTTGAATTGAATTTTCTCGCAGGCGAAATATTATATGTCGACAAGCCTTACGGATGGACATCGTTTGACGCCGTCAAGCGCATCCGCGGCGCTCTGCTCAGGCGGCTCGGCATCAAGAAACTGAAAGTGGGCCATGCCGGCACTCTCGACCCCCTTGCATCCGGCGTGATGATTGTGACGACAGGACGCGCCACCAAGCAAATCGAGCAGTTGCAGGCCGGTGTAAAGGAATACATAGCCGAAATTGCTCTTGGAGCCACAACCCCGTCGTTCGACCTTGAAACCGAGGTCGACGCCACATATCCCACCGCTCACATCACCCGCCAACTCGTCGAGGAAGCCCTTTTGCGTTTCCACGGCACGATAGAGCAGGTGCCTCCCGCATTTTCAGCAGTGAAAATCGACGGCCGCAGAGCCTATGACATGGCGCGCAAAGGCCGTGAAGTGAATCTCAAGCCAAAGACCCTCGTAATCGACGAAATCGAGCTTTTGGATTTCGCGCCCGAGAAAATAACGGTGAGGGTGGTTTGCAGCAAAGGCACATATATCCGTGCGCTTGCCCGCGACATAGGCGAGGCTCTCGATTCGGGCGCGCACCTCACCGCGTTGCGCCGCACACGCGTGGGCGATGTAGGCATTGCCGACTGCCTCACAATCGACATGGTGGCCGAGCTTATACGCACAGTCGAAATCGAGATGCCCGACGAGCAGTAACCCCCGGCTATAAACAATTTAGTCACATATTCATCTATTTATTTTAAGATTATGAAACTGTCACAATTTAAATTCCGTCTTCCCGAAGAACTTATCGCCCAGCATCCGAGCGCGCAACGCGACGAATGTCGCCTTATGGTACTGAACAAGAAGACAGGCGAGATTCAGCATCTCATTTTCAAGGATATTCTTCAATTTTTCGACGACGGCGACGTGATGGTGTTCAACGACACCCAGGTGTTCCCGGCCCGCCTCTATGGCAATAAGGAAAAAACCGGCGCCAAAATTGAAGTGTTCCTTTTGCGCGAGCTTAACGAGGCCAACAAGCTATGGGATGTGCTCGTGGAGCCTGCACGAAAGATTCGTATCGGCAATAAACTGTATTTTGGCGACGACGACTCGATGGTGGCCGAGGTGATCGACAACACCACTTCGCGCGGACGCACTCTCCGTTTTCTCTACAACGGCGACCACGATGTGTTTAAAAAAGAATTATATGCCCTGGGACAGACACCGCTGCCCGATTATATAACGCGCGAGCCCGACAAAGACGACCCCGAACGCTATCAATGTATCTTCGCCTCGAAAGAGGGTGCCGTGATGGCTCCGTTTGCCGGCCTGCACTTCTCGCGCGAGCTCCTCAAACGCCTCGAAATAAAAGGCGTGGAGCGCGCTTTCCTCACCGCTCACTGCGGCTTGGGCAATTTCCGCGAAATCGACGTGGAAGACCTTACCAAGCATCGCATGGATTCGGAGCAGCTTGTCATTTCTGAAAAACTTGTCGAGACCGTAAACTCGGCCAAGGACCACGAAAAGCAAGTATGCGCCGTCGGCACGTCGGTGCTCCGTGGCATGGCCTCGGCTGTGAGCATGGGCGGTCACTTGAAGACATATGAGGGCTGGACCAACAAATTCATCTTCCCGCCCTACGAATTCACCGTAGCCTCGTCGCTGGTTAGCAATTTCCACATGCCGTATTCCACAATGCTCATGATGGTGGCTGCATTCGGCGGCTACGAAAATGTGATGAACGCCTACGACGTGGCTGTCCGCGAAGGCTACCGCTTCGGTGCCTACGGCGACGCGATGCTGATAATCTGATTAATGACGAATTAATGACGAATTAATGACTAATTAATAATGACGAATGACCAATTATTACCGGACCGGTAACAGTTGGTCATTCGTCATTTGTAGGCGGTAATTACCAATTCGTCATTACTAATTCGTCATTAGTAATTCGTCATTAGTAATTCGTAATTGCTCATTGCTGCCTTACCCTTTCAGTTCCTGGAGGCGGGCGATGTATTTGCCGATGATGTCGAATTCGAGGTTGACACGTGTGCCTACCTTGATTTGGCTGAAATTGGTGTGGTCGAAGGTGTAGGGGATGATGGCCACGCGGAACGAGCGCGATGTGGAATCACATACCGTGAGGCTTACGCCGTTGACGGTGACAGAGCCTTTTTCCACGGTCATGTAGCCTTTTTGCACAAGTTCGGGTGTAACGTCGTATTCAAATTTGAAATAAGTGGAGCCTTCCACTTCTTCCACTTCGGTGCACACGGCCGTGCAGTCGACGTGGCCTTGCACGATGTGGCCGTCGAGGCGTCCGTTCATCACCATGGAGCGTTCCAAGTTGATGAGCGAGCCTTCGGTCATGTCGCCGAGATTGGAGCGGTCGAGGGTTTCCTGTATGGCCGTGACACGGTAGGTCGAGTCGGGATACAGTTCAACAACGGTGAGGCATACGCCGTTGTGCGCCACCGACTGGTCGATGCGCAGTTCGTTGGCAAACGAGGAGCGGATAGTGAGCTGGAGGTTGCCGTCGGTACGTTCGGCTTTCACTACTTTTGCCGCTTCTTCAACAATTCCTGAAAACATTGTGATTATTATTTAGTAAGGTTATTATTCTACGTATGGAGCGTCTTTCTCGCTCTCGATCAGTTGGCCGGCCTCCCCTGAGGGGATAGCCATGGGCTTGCGCATCCAGCGTCCGCGGGCAAAGACGATGAGGAACACGGTGCCGCGCACAATCAGCTCTATGCACATTGCAAGCCATACGCCGTTAAGGCCCATCGAGGGAGCGAGCAAGGCGGCGAGACTAAGGCGCACTACCCATATCGAGCATAGGTTGATGGCCGACGGCACAAGGGTGTAGCCTGCGCCCACCATTACGCCGTAGGTGACTATGGCGGCGGCAAACATCGGTTCGGCGAACGCTTCGATGCGCAGCGCGCCGGTGCCGAGGGCACGCACCGTGAGGTCAGGCGTGAAGATGCTCATCATGAGCGGTGCCCCGAGCCACAGCACCACGCCCATCACGGTCATGACAACGATGCCGAGCGTGATACATATTTTGCCGAACGACCGCATAAGGTCGCGGCGTCCGGCTCCGAGGCTTTGGCCTATGAGGGTGGTGCCGGCTCCCGAGATGCCGTAGCCGGGCATATAGCACAGGCTTTCGGCGGTGATGCCGAAAGAGTTGGCGGCGATGGCCGCTGTGCCCAGCGGAGCCACAATCACGGTGGTGAGAATCTGCGCTCCGCACATCATGATGCGCTCGGCTCCGATTGGCGCGCTTATCTTCAAGGCGCGTTTCACGGTTGCGGCTTTCAGACGCAGGGAGAAACGCGTGCTGCGGAAGTTGAGCCGCGTCGAGCGGCGCATGATGTAATAAAGCAGTATCGTTCCGGTCACAAACTCGGCGGATGCAGTGCCGAGTGCGGCTCCGGCCACGCCAAGCCCTGCGCCCGGCAGGGTGATTCCGGCTACGGTGTGGGTGTCAAAAATAAGAAATGAGTTGAACACGACATCCATCACGCACATGGCCACGTTCATCGCGCCCGGTATTATCATGTTGCCTGAGCAGCGCAGCATGTCGGAGGCCAGGAAGGTGAGGTAGCACAGGGGCATGGAGGCCGTGACAATGGCGAAGTAGGCCGTGGAGCCGGCATTGATGTCGTCGTTGCCGCCGAGCCACCCGGGGAGATGTCCTGAAATCATCACGCCGGTTATTGCGAGCACCACGCCCAAGGCCACCACGCATGTTATGGCCTGGCAAAATATCGACCGGGCCGCGTCGTCGCGTACGGCTCCTATTTGATGGGCCACTTGCACGGAGAAGCCTGTCGACAGCGCGCCGCCAAGCCCCCAGAAAAGCCATGTCGTGGTGGCGACAAGGCCAATCGAGGCCGAGGCGTTTGCTCCGAGGCTGCCCACCATCGAGGCGTCGATATATTCCATGAGTATGGCCGACAGCTGCGCCATGATTGCCGGCCACGACAGTTGTGCCACAAGCCGCAGCCGCTGGCCGGTGGTCAGCGGCGCGCCCGAGCGTAATATTTCAGATAAATCAGCTGCCAAGGGAGTTTGGAAGTTGAGAAGTTTAGAAGTCGTTTATGTCGTTTATGTCGCTTATGTCGCTTATATCGCTTATGTCCTTAATAATTAAACGATTCCTCTGATTTCGGAGATGGATTTGAGGCCGTTTTCCTCACAGTAAGCGGCAAGGCCGAGTGCTATTTCTTCGGCGGCGCGCGGATTCACAAACCCGGCGGTGCCCACCTCGATGGCGGTGGCGCCGGCCATGATGAATTCGAGGGCGTCGTTGGTATTGGAGATGCCGCCAAGGCCGATTACGGGTATGCCGACGGCTTTGGCAACCTGCCACACCATGCGCACGGCCACAGGCTTCACTGCCGGGCCCGAAAGGCCGCCGGTGACAGTCGACAGCATCGGCCGGCGACGCTTCACGTCGATAGCCATGCCCATGAGCGTGTTTATCAGCGACACTGAGTCGGCGCCTTCGGCCTCGACGGCTTTGGCTATGTCGACAATCGACGTGACGTTGGGCGACAGTTTCATTATCAGGGTCTTGGGCCAGGCGGCGCGCACGGCGCGTGTCACCTCGGCAGCTCCTTCGGTGGTGGTGCCGAAAGCCATGCCGCCTTGCTTTACGTTGGGGCACGAAATGTTTATCTCCACGGCGCGGATACGCGGCAGCGGTGCCAGACGGCGGCACACCTCGGTGTAGTCGTCGATAGTGGATCCGGCCACGTTCACGATTATCTCCGACGAGAAGCGTTCGGCTATGCGCGGATATATGTGTTCGATGAAATAGTCCACGCCTTTGTTCTGGAGCCCTACGGCATTGAGCATGCCCGATGGTGTCTCGGCCATGCGCGGGGCGGGATTGCCCTGGCGCGGAGCAAGGGTGGTGCCCTTCACGATAATGCCGCCGAGTGCATTGATGTCGGTGAGGTCGGCAAATTCTTCGCCGTAGCCGAAAGTGCCCGATGCCGTGAGCACGGGGTTGGCGAGTTCGAGCCCGCCGATGTTTACGTTCAGAGTTGCCATTTGAGTTTGTTTATGTTGAATACGGGTCCGTCGGTGCACACGCACACGTTGCCTTTGTCCTTGGTGTCTTCCACACAGCAGAGGCATGCGCCAAGTCCGCAGGCCATCATGTTTTCGAGCGACACCTCGCATGGAATCCCGCGTCCGGCGCAGATGGAAGCCACGGCGCGCATCATGGGCGTGGGGCCGCACACGGCCACGGCGTCGAAATCTTTTTCCCATACCGGATTGGCTGTTATCAGGCCGGGAGTGCCGTCGGAGCCGTCGTCGGTTGAGATATGGAGCCTTCCGTAACGCTCGAATTCATCGCGCAGCAGCACATCGGCTTTCGAGCGCGCGCCCAGCACAATGTCGGGGCATATTCCGCCGTCGTGGAGCGTCTTGGCAAGATAGAGCAGCGGAGCCACGCCCACGCCGCCGCCGGCAAGGAGGATGCGTGCGCCCTTTTCGGCCGGCACGGTGAATCCATGGCCCAGCGGCATGATTATATTGAATCTGTCGCCACGCTTGGCCTCGACCAGCTTATGCGTTCCGGCTCCGGCGTCGCGCACCAGAAGCCACAGCCGGCCATTCTCCACATTGCATATCGATATGGGGCGACGCAGATATGTGGTCTTGCTGTCGGGTATCTCTATTTGCACGAATTGACCGGGCTTTATGCCTTCTGGGAGGTCGCCTTCCATTTCGAGCAGGGCGTAGGAGCCCATCGTGCGCACGTCCGCCACGGCGAAATCGCGCATTATTTTCTTGGCATCAACTTCCATCTTAATACTTATTTTTTTGCAAAGGTAAGAAAAAAACGCTTTTTTTTCGTACCTTTGCGCCGCAAAAATAATAATATGGGGAAAAAGAACGCGACAATATTCTATGTCATTATTTTTCTGGTGGCCGCCATCGGCCTCGGCATGTCGTGCGCGTTGCAGCGCAACACGCTGGTAGAGTGGTGGAAACCTGCCGCTCTCTGCCTTGTGCCGGGCTGCCTGTTGGGAGTGGCGCTCGGGCGCGTGTTTGTCTTGAAGTCGCCATCGGGCAGCCAACCGGCAAATTATTTGGCCGGTGTGGCCGTGGCGTTTTCTTTGACGCTTGGCGGCTTCTATTCGCTCAATTTCTACAAGTCGCGCCCCGATACGGCAGCAGTTGTCGAGGCTGTGGTGGCAAAAAAATACACCGAGGAGCGCACTCGCGGCGGAGGCGGACGACGCCACCACGGCACTCGCGAAAAATACACCGCCTATTGCGTCAGGATAGAAGTGGATGGCGGCTGGAAAAAAGATTTCGACGTGAAGGCCGGCGAGTATGTAAAGATTCGCACCGGCCGTAAATTCAATCTCGACGTTGAGGAAGGCCTGTTCGGTTTCCCGGTGATAAAAGACATGAAATTGCCCTTGAACAAAAGTAAGAAATAACCAATAACCAATATTATCAAATATCAGTAATAACGATGAAACAACGTATTTTTAAGATGTTTGCGCTGGTCGCTCTGCTTGCGTGCGGCAATGCCGCTTACGCGCAGTTCAACCTCAAAAAGGCTATCGGCAGCGCATCGAAGACAGTACAGGCCTTTACATTGACTGATGAACAGATGGCGGCCTATGTGAAAGAATCGGTCGACTGGATGGACGAGCACAACCCTGTCCTCCCCGCCGACGACCCCTACACCATCCGTCTTAACCGTCTGGTCGACGGCATAACCGATGCCGACGGTATTCCCTTGAATTTCAAGGTCTACAACGTAATCGACGTGAATGCTTTCGCCTGCCCCGACGGAAGCGTGCGCGTATTCTCCTCGCTCATGGATATAATGAACGACGACGAGCTGCTCGGCGTTATCGGCCATGAAATCGGCCACGTCGTGAAACGCCACAGCAAAAACGCTTTCAAGACCCAGCTCCTCACCGGCGCCCTCAAAGATGCAGTGGCTTCGACAAACGGCACCGCTGCCGCCCTCACCGAGTCGCAGCTCGGCACCCTTGGCGAGTCGCTTATCAACGCCAAGTATTCGCAGAAGCAAGAATCGGAAGCCGACGACTGCGGCTACGACTTCCTTGTGAAGAACGGCAAAAACCCCTGGGGTATCGTAATGTCGTTTGAGAAACTGCAATCGCTCGAAGGCGACGGCGCACAGAAAGCAAGTGCCGTATCCAAAATGTTCTCGTCGCACCCTGAGACAAAAGCCCGTATCGAGAAGATGACAAAACGCTGCAAGAAAGACGGTTTCGAGCGTCCCGCCGCCACCGCCGAATAACAAACATATCCGCCTAAAACAAATCCCCCGATGCGGCACATGACCGTATCGGGGGATTGTATTTTGCAGGAACGCAAGCCAGAGCTTCTGTTATTGATTAACTGCAAGTTGCTGTGGATTTATCGGTTTTTTGTTGGGAGGTAATGACTTGTGCGCTTGTAGATTTGGCTTGAAGTGCAATATCTATTCCGAATTTCCGCAAAATTATTTCGCAAAATGCAAATAAATATCTTTTTAGAGATGCTATTGTAAAACAGATGCAGAAAATCAGCGGTACTATAACGAAATAGTATAGTCCGAACTGTGATTGGTTGATATAAAAACGTTCCAGAAATAAAGGATAGAGCCATGCATCGAATACCGCGCTGCAAAGGAAAATGTCAAGTGAGCGTATAGATATTTTCTTGAAAGTCTCTTTGCCGGCGTCGTTTTTGAGGTTGAATTGGTAGAAGGCTAAGAAAATCATACATGCCATAGCACCCATGAATATACCATTGCGGTCTCCAATGATATGGATGTATGTATTATGAGAGGTGAATGTCGAAACAGCGAAACTAAACAGGGAGTTGAGCGATGCTATAAGAATGGCAAATGCCAGTAGTTTGCTGATTTTAAATGAAGGCCGGTATTCGCGTAGAAAGGACCCGAAAAAGTAAAATCCGAGAGGGTAGATGTTTTCCCAATACTGGGGCATTATTTGCAACCCGTAGCGATTGAAAAAATCGGGCAATGCCGACATGATGAAGATAATGGCGATGAGTGTTTTTTTGAGTGCTTTGGAAGGCAACGCCTTGTACCAGATATTGAGAAAAGGTGCAAGTATGAATAAACCAATCCACATTTCAATATACCAGGCATATTGGATTGTTGAGAAATTGAAGATACCAAGAATTCCATTTTTGACGCTGTAATCATCGTACAGGTATACGTTTACACAAATTGTCAGTAAAGAGAAGAATACGTATGATGCGATTACTTTTATACCGCTCATATAAAATTTCTTTCCGACAGTCTTGTTGCAGCAAAGAAAGCCTGTGAGTATCATGTAAAGGTCGGAACCAACTGCCAATGTAGCCAAAACACCCTGAAAGAACATCGACGGCGTGTCGAATGACGAATCTTTAAAATGTGAATAAAGAAAATAATGAGAGGCGATTACAGTAAGGCAGGCGATGGTGCGGACTATATCGAGTCCTGCACTACGCGAGTTCTTAGCCGAATTTACGGATTGGGGGGGGGTACAACATGCTGATTATTAATTATTTATAAATTAATATAAAACTAAATATTTATTGACTTTAAATTTCACGGGCATTATGTTTGTGAAATTAGTGTTGAAAAATAAATAAGTATTATAATTTAGGAATAAAAACTCTGCAAAGTTACAAATTATTCCGATACAAACAAAGCATTAAATATTGGATTAAAGAATAAAAGCAATTATAATGATGAACATGGGTATTACGACACGAATAATCGCTCCAATGTCTTAACAAAACAGATTCCCCGACGTGCAAAGCCACGTCGGGGAATTGTATTTTGCAGGAACGCAAGCCTCCGGCTTGCGACTGTGCCATCGCGTTACGAGGGTGTGTCAAAAAGGCTGTTTGGGGTTTTTGATATACCTATGGCCGGAATTTAAATAACCGGTTAGCAGAACGTTACTATTTTGCGGGGGTGAAGTCGACGATGTAGGTGCGGTTGTCGCGGAAGGTGTTGTAGGTGCTTTTTTGGCGGCCGTTTACAACGAAGCCGAAGCCGCGGTTGGGGGGCGATGAGAGGGAGTTGTTGCAGATGTGACGCAGGGTGATGCCGTCTTTTTCGGGCACTTCCACGGAGTTTTCGATGCGTATCTCGCGCACGAGCACGTCGTAGATGCCGAAGGCTGTGGCGAAGTGGTTGTCGACATGGTCGGCCACCTTATATGCCGCGTAGCCGGGGCGCGTGCCGTTCTCGCTCATATAGGCCGCCTGGTCGGGGGCGTCGTAGGGCGATTCGCACTGGAAGAAATATGTGCGGCCGTGCTCGCCGTTCCACAGGGTCTGGTATTGCTGGAAATGCTCGTTGAACAAGCCGTACATCGTCACGTGGTCGCCGTTTACGACAAGGCCGTTGGGGGCGGTGTTCACGGCCCAGCCCACGGAGCCGCGCACGCCGTGGTCGGCGCGCCAAATCCAGAAGTGGTCGCCGATTACGTCGTTGGAGTTGATAACGACGGTGCGGTCGACATGCACGGGGGCGCTGCGGAAGCCGCCGACGCGGAAGAACAGGTCGGAGAGCACCGTGGGGTCGGCGTCGTGGCGCACGTCAGAGGTGGAGTCGCCCACGCAGATAAGCGACGACGATGAGTAGTGGGCGTCGAACATGAGCGAGGCCACCGACACGCCGTCGACATCGGCGATGCGGATTGCCGTGTCGGGATTGCCTTCGCCGGGGATGAGCGTGGCGAGGCCGAGGCCGAGAACGATTGTGCCGGGGCGGGTGATATGGAGGGGCTGGTCGAGCACGTACATGCCGGGGGTGAACAGCAGGTGCTTTCCGGAGGCAAGGGCGGAATTCATCTCGCCGGTTTCCATGCCGGGCTTCACGATGAGAAAGTCGTCGACAAGGTCGTAGGCTGTGCCTTCGCCCATCGATGTGCGCGAGTAGGAGAGGCCTTTGCTGTCGCGGCGCAGAGCCGGACGGAACACTTTATAGCGGCCGTCGGTGTCGATGAACAGGAACGGCTTTTCGCGGACTACGGGAGTGGTGGCGATATATGTGACGTTGCCGCCGCGGTCCCAGTTGTCGGTGTATCCGGCCATGTCTACCTCCGGGCCAAGTTCCACGCCCTGGAAGCAGTAGTTGTATTTTTCTTCGCGGAAGAGGCCGCGGCCTTTGTTGAGCACGGAGTTACGGTAGTACCATTGCTGCTGGTGGTCGCTGCCGGCCGGGGCGGCGAAATAGCAGTCGGCGGCATATCCTCCGCTCACCCAACCGTTGCCCTGCTGGGTGCGCAGGGTGCGTTCGGAATAGACGCGGCGCAGCGGAGCGGCTTGCGACACGGCCCATTCAAATGTCTCGGGTTCGTCGTAGGATTCTGGACCTATTACAGAGAAGTTTTCGGCAGAACGCCAGAAGGTGCATGTGCCGTTGTCGTCGCGCAGGGGCGAGGGGGTGTGCACATTGGAGAGTTTCACGTCGTAGGGGGTACGTCCCAGTCCGGCAATCTGCATGTAGTAGGGCACGTTGAGGCGTCCGGCGGCAGTGTAGTCGCCGGGTTTGAACAGCACGGCGTAGCGGTGGGCGCTGAACTGGTCGTGGAGCATCGAATCGTGGATGGCGTTGATTTCGCGGCTAATTGCCGTCGGGTCGTCGTCGGGCCCGTAGATTTTCACCTGCGGTCCGAGCAAATCGGCATACATTGGCGTGGCCAAGCACATCAATGACAGGGTAAATAAAAAATGTTTCATATAATTTAGGATTAAATGTCTACAAAGTTACAATTTATTTCCTAAAATGACAACGTGTGTATGCTATTTCGATTCGAACGAGATGGAGCATGGGAGCAGGCCGGCGGCCGAGGCGGTGACTGTGCACGGGCCGGCCGAGGCGTTGTTTTGCGCTATGACGAGGGCTTTGCCGTAGAAGGCGCGGCGAGAGTCGGCTTTGAACGGCTCGTGGGATATGGGGCTGCCGTTGTCGACACCGGCATTGAAAGCGGAGCCGTCGACGGCGAATGTGATTTCATTGTCGGCCCACGGGCATAGGTTGCCGTCGGCGTCGACTATCTCGGCGGTGATGTAGCACAGGTCGGTGCCGTCGGCCGTTATGGCCGTGCGGTCGGGGATGAGGCGGATGGCATGGGGAACGCCGGCTGTGCGGATTTCGCGACGGGCCACCTCGCGGCCGTCCTTGCGGCTCACGGCTGTGAGAGTGCCCGGCTCGAAGCGTGTGCGCCACATGGCGTGGAGGCGTTCGGGCGTCTTGGCCGATATGCCTTGTGACTTGCCGTTGATGTACAGCTCCACCTCGTCGGCATTGTTGTAGTAGGCCCACACGTCGATTTCTTCGCCGTCGGTCCAGTTCCAGTGCGGAAGGATGTGGAGCACCGTTTTGTCGGGGAGCCATTCGCTTTGATAGAGGTAATATGCGTCCTTGGGAAATCCGGCGAGGTCGACGATGCCGAAGAACGAACTGCGTGCCGGCCAGCCGTAGGGCGTGGGCTCGCCGATATAGTCGAAGCCGGTCCAGACGAACTGGCCGGAGATGAAATCGTGGTCGCGCACATAGCGCAGCGAGCGTTCGTGGGTCGAGCCCCAGGGCACATGGCAGTTGTCGTAAGACGAGCATGAGAGCGACGGGTCGAAGAACGGCTGCTCGGGGCGCGCCGGCCAGATGAATGTGGAGTCGGAGGGCATGCGGTAGTAGCCGCGGGTGGCCAGGGCCGACACGCTCTCGGTGATATTGAATGGCATGCCGGGATAGATCGCGGGCACGGTGTCGAACCATGTGTCGTGGTAGTTGTAGCCAATGATGTCGAGTGCGCCCGAGCGGAAGAGGTGGTTGTAGGGCGCGGGCTCGTTGCAGCCGGAGGTGATGGGGCGCGTGGTGTCGAGGGCGCGAACGCGGTCGGCAAGTTTTATTGTAAGGAGCGAGTTCACCGACAGTTCTTCGTTTGCCTCGATGGCCTGCTCCTCGGCGTGTCCGAAATTGAGTATCAGGTTTGCCTCGGCGAGGGAGAGGGTGTCGGCATCGGCGTGGGTCCATTGCTCGAGCACTTCGTTGCCGATGCTCCACACGACAATCGACGGGTGGTTGCGGTCGCGGATTATCATGTCGTCGAGGTCGCGCTCGTGCCATTGGTCGAAATAGCGGGCATAGTCGTGTGCGCTCTTGCGCTTGCGCCACATGTCGAAGGCTTCGTCCATCACGAGAAATCCCATTTGGTCGCAAAGGTCGAGAAGTTCGGGCGCGGGCGGATTGTGGGAGCAGCGTATGGCGTTGCAGCCCATTTCTTTCATTATCGACAGCTGGCGGTGTATGGCTGCACGGTTCACCACCGCGCCGAGCGCGCCGGCATCGTGGTGGAGGCATACGCCGTTGATTTTCAGCGGCCGTCCGTTGAGGAAGAAGCCTTTGTCGGCGTCGAAGCGGAACGAGCGGAAGCCGGTGGTGGTGGCATATGTGTCGAGGGTGGAGCCTGTGGAGGCGTCGTCGATGCGCGACACCACGCGGTAGAGGTTGGGACTGTCGACATCCCATAATTCAGGCGAGGCCACTGTCACTTTTTGGCATACGGTGTCGCAGGAGTTTTTTGGGGCGATGAATTCCGATGTGGCGGTGGCCACGGCGGTGCCGTCGGGGCCGGTGACTGTAGTGACCAGGCGCAGGGTGCGGTCTTTGCCTGAGGTGTTTTCCACGGCGGTGCGGATTGTCATCGTGTCGCCGCAGGTGGTGATGTAGGTGCCGTCTTTTGGTATGGATACGTCGCCGACGGTGCGGAGCCACACGTTGCGGTAGATGCCGCAGCCCGAATACCAGCGCGAGTTGGGCTGTTCGGAATTGTCGACGCGCACGGCCACGGTGTTGTCGCCGTCGGTGAGCATGTCGGTTATGTCGATGCTGAACGATGCGTAGCCATAGGGGCGTTTGCCGGCAAATGTGCCGTTGACGTAGACGGAGCCGTTCATGTATATGCCGTCGAAGTCGAGGAATGTGCGTTGGCCGGGGCGCGGGGCTGCCGTGCGGAATGTCTTGCGGTACCATCCGATGCCGCCGGGGAGCGCTCCGCCGCCGGTGCCCGAGGGATTGTCGGCAGAAAATGCGCCCTCGATGGCCCAGTCGTGGGGCAGCGTGAGCGCGCGCCAGCCGGTGTCGTCGAAATCGCGCGATTGGGCTTCGGCAGGGTCGCCGAGGCAGAATCGCCATCCGTTGTTGAAATTCTCGCTACGCGGGTCCTCAGCCCCGGCGGTAAGCGCGGCGGCCAACAGCAAAATAAAGGAAAAAAGCCTTGTCATCGTTCCATGTGTTTTAGATTTCCACAAAGATACGAAAAAAGTGGGAATATTGTAGGAACACAAGCCTCCGGCTTGTGAAAAAATGTCACAAGCCGGAGGCTTGTGTTCCTACTTAATAGTAATAGCCGATGGCTTTGGTTTTGAATTGCGATTGCTCGGGCATGGGGCGGGCCGGGTCGAAATGGCGGTGGAGTATGGTGGCCATTTTCCAGATTATTTCCAGGCGGTGGGGGTGTCGGGTGGTGACTTCCCAGGCAATGCGCATCGTGAATCGCTCGCTGCGCGGGTCGAGCAGCACGGGCAGATGCCGCTTGTTGGTGCCGTGGTGGCGGTGACGGTCGGCTTCGAGGCCGTAGTCGGAGGCGAGCATGGCGGTGAGCTCGTCGTACATGGAGGCGAAGCGCGGTATGTCTTTTATGGTGAGGTTTTCGGTGTCGTCGTAGGTCTCATCGCCCTTTTTGGCTCCGATGGTGAAGTGGAAGCGCGACGGCGTCTCGGGCTCCATGCCGCCGTTGGCCGAAAGGATGAATATGACGTAGGGGCGGTCGGGAGCCTTGGCGGCGAGCCGCTCGATGTCGTCGATGAACTTGCGCATGGGAGCGTCGACGTAGCCTTCGGTGTCGCGCACCATATAGTAACTTCTTGGCGCGAGGGGATGTGGCTCGAATTCCTTGCTCACATAGTTGAAGCCTCCGAACAGGGCCAGATAATATGAGAACCAGCCGAGTCCTGCCTCTGCATAGCAGCTTGTGGCCACGATCGTGACGTTGGAGCCGCGGTCGATGCAGTTGCCATACTCGTTGTTCGACGGAAAATGCTCCACGACAAGGCGCGGCACTGCGTCGTAGCCGCGCGGATAGGTGGAAGCGGCGTTGCGCATGCGCAGGTCCGACGCGGCGTTCACGGCGTCGACTATCTCCTGCTCGCTAAGCTGCTTCTCGGCCTGGATCGTGAGGAAGTCGACGCTCTCGGGCACATGCTGCATCAAGGTGTCGCGGCATTGCAAGCGGCGGAAGGAAGTGCGGATTTTCTCGATGTTCTCATTGTCGGCGTCGGCCTTGCGTTCCTCGTCCATCACCTCCACGAAGGCCGAGCCTATGATACCGGCAGGCACGGCGAAGATGGCTATGCCGAGTATGCCCACAATGGTGGCTATGAGTTTGCCTCCGAAGGTAATGGGGGCGTAGTCGGCAAAACCGCCGGGGTCGCCGATATATTGGGCGAAGGCCCAGGCCACGGATGTGAAGCCGTCGGAGTAGATTTCGGGCTGGGCTGAGTGCTCGACGTGGTAGAGCATTATCGACAGCACGAAGGTGATTATCACCAGAAATTGCAGCGACACCGACATCTCGGCTTTTTTGCTGGCGAAGGCGCGGGCCAGGATATGGGAGGCGCGCATGTAGCGGAACACGCGCATCAACCGCAGCACTCGCAGGATGCGCAACGCCGAGTAGGGTATCGGAAATATGAGCGCTAGGTAGAACGGATAGGTGGATACGATGTCGACCAGGCCGTAGAAACTGAATACGTAGCGGCGGCCTCCCACCCATATTCGGAGCGCGACCTCGACAGAGAACACGGCTGTGATGACGCAGTCGGCGGCGAAAAGCACGCGCTGCCAGCGCATGGCAAAGTCGCCGAACGTCTCCACAAACGACATAAGCCCGCTGATGGCTATCAACGCCACGATGGCGCGGCGCACGGCCAGCTGCCAGCCCGTGTGGCACACCGAATCGTCGAAAAGATGGCGAAGTGTTTCTTTTGTCATTGAAAAAACTGAATTTAGTTATTACGAAGGCTGTGAAGCGCGTATGCGCTTCAAGAGAGTAGCCGTGGGTGAAGCGAAGCGTAACCCACGGTATGCGGATTTGCGAAAACTGAGGTTTTGGAGCGGAGCCTGCCGGAGCGTTCGAACGCGACAACCGTGATGCAGAACGCTACGCTGCCGCTCGCTCCAATACCGGCAATTGTCGGCTTTTTGTAAACCGTGGGTTACGGTCGAGGCTTGGCCTCTCCCTCACCCACGGCTACTTTCGGAAATCGCTACGCGATTCAATGCGACAAATCTTAAATTAAAGAAGTGATGATGCGGGCGGGGAGGCCCGGCATCATCACTCGCGTATTTATGAATCAAAGGTTTGCAAATCAATGTTCGGCCTCATAGTCGTCTATGAGGGCCTTGGCTTCTTCACGTTGGGCGTCGTTGGACGTATACGTCCAGATGTAGCTTGACACCCATCCAGAACTGGCCCCTTCTTTAAGTTCTTGATTTTCGGTGTAGTTGGGCTTCATCATCTTGTAGACTTTTTTTGCCAGGGAGAGCTTGTCCTTGATGAGGGCTTCTCTGATAATGGCCAAGAGACACGCATTGTATGGGGTTACTTCATCAATATACAATTTGGTGTGTATCTTTTGGTCGCCATCAAAGGAGCCTGTCTCCACTTGATGGTTGCCGACATTGCCTGACACGTCATTGAGGCAAAGGAGAAAGACTTTTTCTGCCTCCGGGTCGTCGGTGTCCATCAGATAGGTGGCTTCGGCTTTAAGCACTTTCGTTGCCGGCAGTATGTATTTCGTATCCAATGAGGTGCCGCCGTAGCGGTTGGCTTCGTCGAAGCGTTGGATAAGATATTCATTGGCGCCGGCGAAGTCGTTTTCAGCGAGTAGCTGGTTGAGATCTTTTTTATCGCCGTTGCCAGAGCCTCCGCAAGCAGAGCCAAGGAGCGTGAGGGCGGAAGCAATCACCGCGAGCGATAATGATTTAAGCGAAATCTTCATGTTTAAAGTTTGTATAAATTACATTCCGGTGATTACGAGGTGAACGTCGGCGAGGCCTTGCGAGCGGTTGCTTACTTTCACGCCGAGGTCTTTGCGCATGGCTTTGGCAAATTCGCGGCCCCACTGGTAGGCGGAGTATTGTGTGCCGTCGTCGTTGAGGGTCTTGATGCGCACGTTGGTGTAGGCGAGCTCGTTTTTGGTGTTGGATTTGAGTTTGTATGCGCCTTTCACGGTGTGGGTATCCATGTAGTCGTCGGCCCAGTCGGCGTAGGTCTCGCCTTCGATGCTTTCGTCCTGGAGGTTGACGTTCGCGCCGTTTTCAACGGTGATGCGCACGGAGATTTCGCGGCCTTTGGTGAGGATGCCGGAGAAGTAGGCTGTGAGGCCTTTGGAGATTTCGGGCATCTGCTCGTTGAGTGTTTTGGCGAATCCTTCGCCCTCGGTGTCGGCGGCTGTTGTCGACGACACTACCTTGTTGGTGTAGGGGTCGATGAACGAGAGGGTATATTCGGTGTTTTTGGCGAGAGTTTTTTTGTCGATGGCTTGCTTGTAGTCGAGCTCGATGATGATGTCGGGGGCGGCGGTGGCAAGAAGGAGGGTCTTGGCGTCCTTGGCCAGGTCGTCGGCTTCGTCGGTGGCTTCGCGTGTTGAGAGCTGTTTGAGGGTCTGTTCAAGGTCGTTGAGGGGGTAGCCGAGTTGTGCGAACTCGTTTTGGATGGCCGACACCATAGTTTTGTTGCCGGTGTTGTTGAGCAGGTAGGCCTGATAGTCGCGCTCAACGCCGTTGGAAGTGTTTTTGAGGGCGTTGTACTTTTTGAGCATGTTGTCGGAGGGGAGCACCATGATTTCAGGCAGGGCCTGGTCTACGGCGTTGACATTTTCTTCCATGTAGGCTTCGGAATTGTCTTCGGCTGCGGCAGTGAGCGAGTTGCCCGAAGCCGACTTGCCTCCGCCTCCGCAGGCGGTGAGCGCGATGGCCGACGCGGCCACGGCAAGGTTTAGATAGAACTTTTTCATTGCAATGATATATTAAGTTAACGTTAAATTATTTATTTATCAATAGTGTAGGGACGCACGGTTCGTGCGTCCGGAGATTAGCGATGAAGATTATTGGAAAATGGCCGGTTGAAGGAGGACGCACGAGCCGTGCGTCCCTACAACGTGGCAGTTTTCCACAAGCCGGAGGCTGGTGTTCCTACATAATTAATCTTCGTCGTCTTTGGTGGGGAATTTGTCGCTGAGGCCGTAGCAAAGTTTGTACCAGAGCATCTTGAAGGGGGAGCTTTGGGCGTCTTCGTAGGCGATGCGGCGGCGCATCTCGCGCGACGACATTTTTTTGGCGTTCTTGGCGGCGAGTTCCATTTTCTTCATCTCGAATTCGCGGTCGGCGGCGGCTTTACGTTCGGCAGCGGCCATTTCATTGGCGGCTGTTGTCTGGATGCGCTGGTCGTATTCGCCATAGAGTTTCTGAGCCTCGGTATATTCGGGTGTTCCGGCGGGAATCATGGCCAGGAGAGCGCCGGCCTCGGGATTGAAGTGGCCGTTGCTTCCGGCTATCACGGATTTGAGGGCGGCGAGGTTCTGAGCTGACTGTTTTGCAAACATTTTTTCGCCGAGGGCGGGGAGTTTTTCCTCAGCGTAGGCAAAAAGTTCGGCAGCCTGCGAGGGCACGGAGTAAAGCAAGCCGTAGGCCTCGTCGTAGTTGCCTTGTGCCATTGCGGTCTCGGCCTGGGCCTTGATTTCGGCGGCGTGAGTGTTGTAGTATTCGATGATTTTAGCTGTGGAGTTGGCGAGCATCTGCTGTATTTCCTTGCTGTCTTTGAGCTCGGCCACGGCATTGTCGGCGGCCTGACGCTCGTTGTTGCCCACGCCCACGAGTTTCACGGAAGCGGAGCCGAACACGGTGCCTGTCACGACGTTGCCGACATAGAGGGTAAGGTCGTAGGTGAGCATTGTTTTTTGCGGGGCTGTGCCGGTGAGTTTCTTGTCGAGGCCGGTGATGCCTGCGGCGAGGACAAACGCGGGGTCGCCGCCCATGCCGCTGATGCCGTTCTTTGTGGCCATGGCAAGGAGCTTGTTGGCCAGGAGGGTCGACATTTTTTCGGTGACGTGGTTTTCCTCGTCGGCGGTGGGGGTCATGATGGTGAGTTTGATGCCGTTGCCGGTGAGCACGGCAGTGTCGAGCTCGGCGAGCGAAGCGCGTTTGGCCTCGATGGCGGCCTGACGCTCGGCATCGGTCATCGTTGATTCTTTTTCTTGTGCGGCAAATTTCTTGCCGCCTTTGTCGGATGAACCTGAACATGCGGCCAGCGAAATTACTGCCGCCACGGCGATTAGATGAAAGATTTTTCGCATTGTATCTTGTATTTTGATTGGTTATTATCGGGTTGATTGGTTACGAAGCAAAAGGGCACACCGACGCGCGCGACGTTTTTTGAACGCAACGGCACATTGGCAGCACATTGGGGCGGCTTATGTTTCTTTTGTGGAAGTGGTTGCCCGAATAAGCAATAGAGTAACCACATAACCACTATATAAATCATGGAATATACCATAATCGTCTAACTTTGGTTTGTGGCAGTACCCGGGCACGTATGTAGGCATCAAGAAAGAAATGGGTATTGAACCGGACTATTCCGGTCGAATCTTCCCACCGGGCTTTTTTAAGCCTCGGATATGCCTTTGTTGTTTATGTTGCAAAATTATCGAATAATAGAGAAAAAACGTAATTTTTGCTGTTAATAAATGTTAAAACAAGATTTAAGGCCATTAAGGACCTTAACGACCTTAATGGCCTTAGCGACAAATGCGACAAAAGCGAGGATGGGGCTATTTTGTGCGGCCCGACTGGTCTTCTTTGGAGTTGCGCCACACGCCGGCCACTTTGTCGCGGCCAAAGGTGTAGGTCACGCCGAGCAGCACATATGCCGGACGGCCGTCGAAAACCTGGCGGAGCGTGTAGGAGGCGTAATGCTGGGTCGAGCGGGTCTTGTTCCAGCCGAATATGTCGTTGGCGGAGAGACGCAGGTTGAGGCGGCCCGCAAGCATGGAGTAGCGCAAGGAGAGGGTGAGCATCTGGAACGAGTCGTAGCGTATCATGTTTTGCTGCCAAGGGAAATAGTGCGAGAACCGGGCGGAGAATACGAGGGTGCGGGCGCGGTTGAGCATGGCGTCGGTGTTTAGCTCGAGTTTGCCGGAGAAGTCGTC
Organism: Muribaculaceae bacterium; assembly: GCA_009775125.1. Classification (GTDB taxonomy): domain Bacteria; phylum Bacteroidota; class Bacteroidia; order Bacteroidales; family Muribaculaceae; genus CAG-873. The sequence continues at coordinate 71,849 of VSPD01000006.1, forward strand.
GAGCGAGGCGGCGTCGTAGTCGGGCATGTTGGAATGTGAGTGGGTGTGGAACACCTCTGCTCCCGCAGTCATTTCCCAACGGGGCAGGATGGCGCGGCGGTAGGATGCGTAGAGCCCTGTCTTGTTGGTCGACAGGCAGTTGTAGGGCATGGTGCTGACTGTGCCGTCGGCGTCGAAGCGACGGATGTAGCCTATGGCGTCTTTTGCAAACGATGTGTAGAGCACGGCGTAAAGGCCTCCGAGGCCGTAGTAGGATATTTCGGCATTGTTGAAGATGGTGGGGCGCAGGGCGGGATTGCCGGCTGAATATTCGTCGGTGGTGGAGTAGTAGCGGAAGGGATTCAGCTCCCAGAGGTTGGGGCGTTGCATGCCCATGGAGTAGCTTATGTTGACGGAGCCTTTGTCCGGCTTGCTCCACGACAGGGTGGCCGACGGGAAGAGGTGGCCGTAGCTGTGGCGCGTGCGGCTGTCGGTGCCGAGCAGGTCGGCGACGGTGGCGGTGTATTCGTAGCGCAGGCCGATTTTGGCGTTGAACTCGCTGCCGAACTGGCGCGAGGCTGAAAAGTGCACGGCGGCGATGCGCTCGCGGTAGTCGAAATCCACTTCCTCGCCGGCGGCGCCGGAACGCTCTGTGAGCAGGTATGAAGAATTGAGTATGTCGGTGTATGCGGCTCCGGTTTCGATCCGGGCCCACCGGAGGGGAAGTGTAAGGTCGGCCTTGCCGCTGTGGAAGCGGTAGTCGCTTGTGCCGCGCTCGTCGATTTCGATGCTGCCGGGGGCGTTGTCGAAGGTGGTGGCGATGGTAGAGCGCGTGGGGTTGTGGCGGTTGAAGTAATTGTAGGTGAGTTCGAGGCGCCGGCCGTCGGGGCCGAACTGCCAGTCGCAGAATCCCGTCGCGGTCACGGCATTGTTGGGGCGCGATTTTGTGGAGGTGACCGACTGCGATGTGTAGAGGCCGTAGTCGGTGAGGTTGGTGCCTGTCGAGGACGAGTTGCCGTAGGAATAGTTGGCGATGAATCCGGCGCTCAGCTCGGGCGTGAACTTGTAGCGGAACAGGGCGTTGACGCCCGTGTCGAGATTGCGCGAGCGGTTGCGGGTGTCGGATGTGCGTGTGGCGTCGGCGAAGGTGTAGGTCATGCTGTTGTCGTTCACCGTGGGGTAGTTGAACATGTTGGCGTCGAGCGACATTTCCACGCGGCGCGTGGTGTGGCTTATGCTTCCGCTCAGATATTGGCGGAATCTGACGCCTTGGTTGAGCGAGCCGTAGACGCTGCCGCGTGTGCCGAGGGTCTCGTTGCGCGTGGTGATGGAGATGTACACGGCGTTTGCCTCGGCGGCGTAGCGCGCCGGAGGGGTGGTGATGAGTTCTATTTTCTCGATATTTTCGGCGCGGAGGTTTTGCAGGCGGGCCTTCATGGCCGTGGCGTCGAGTTCCATGAGGATTCCGTCGATGATATAGCGCACGTTGCCTTTGCCGGCCACCGACACGTTGCCGTCGGTCGAGGACACTCGCGGGATGCGGTCGAGCACCTGTATGCCGTCGAGGCCTTGGCTGTAAGGGTCGTTTTTCACGATATATACGAGTTTGCCGTCTTTTTGGCGCAGGGCGGGGCGGCGTCCTGTCACCACCACTTCGTTGAGGTGGAGTTCGGGAAAGGAGTCTGTGGCTATTGAGTCGGTCTGGGCCGTGGCCGATGAGGCGCACATGGCGGCGATGACGGTGAGAATTGTTGTTTTCATAATCGTTGCATTGTTTTGGTTAAGGCATAAAGAGGGCCTCTTTCTGCCCGCGGCAGAAAGCTAAAAAGTATGATAATATGGATGTTATGGTTATTTGGTCTTCACCACGAAGCGGTTGTGGAGGTTGTCGGCGAGCACGAAATCGACGGCGTCGGCATTTATCGCCGACAGGTCGGCGCGTGTGGCTATGTGGCGGTTGATGTAGATTTTCGGGGAGGACGAGCCTTGTGGCACGGTCATGCTCACGTTGGTGTCGCCGTAGGCCGACACGTAAGATATTCCGTGGATTTCGTTGCCGTCGGCATCCGTGCCGATGAGATAGCTGAGGCCATTGGCGGGCGTGCCGGCAATCACGGCGTTGCCCACCGACGCAAGCCGGGCCGAGAGCGGCGTGTGCTCCACGGCGGAGGCCACGCCAAACAGCAACGGGATGATGACGACGGCGCATATGGCGCGACGGGAGGCGGTGCGGCGGCGAGCCATCATGCCGATGCGCGCTTTCAGGCGCGAGTGGCTGAGTCCGTTGGCCATGCGCGGAAATGCCGACCCTACGGCATTGCGCAGCAGAAGAAGCTGGTATTGACGGGCGTCGTGGCCTTGGGCGAGGATTTCGGCGTCGACCTGATATTCGTGCACATCCTGAATCTCGCGCATGAGCATATATGCAGCCGGGTTGAACCAGTTGAACACCACGGTGCATTGCGCTATGGCCAGGTCGACCCAGTGGCGATGGCGCAGGTGGCATTTCTCATGCTCGACAATCATGTGCAGGTCGGCCGGGGCAGTGCCTTCGGGCACAATGATATATCGCCCCCAGCTGAATGGCGAGATGTCGTTTTTCTTCGTGAATACTATCGTGTGGCTGCCCGACGGCTCTTTGCGGCCTGCACGGATTATCCGGGCTATGGCCAGGGCCGAGCGCAGCGTTGCGACGGCGGCCACGGCCACGCCGGCGAGATAGACCAGGGCCACGGCCTTTGGCCACACGGGCATGGGCGACTCCGACAGCGATTCCACTTCGGCGCGCATGGCCGCTACTTGCGCCTCGGCCGATTCGGCGGGTTCTTCCGCCTCCGGCGATATCATGGGCACGATTATGAACGACAGTGCGATTCCGCACATGAGCACGGCCCGGTTGAAGCGGTGGAAGGTGGCCGACGAGAGCGTCAATCGGTAGAGGACAGAGAACGCCGCCAGCAAAAGCGCCACTTGCAGGGCATATTGTGTGAACGCTCCCATTATTTATTCTTTTCAATCATGTCGATGAGCTCGCGCAATTCGTCGGCGGAAATTTCCTCGTTGCGCGTGAGCGTGGATACAAGGCTGAATGTCGAGCCGCCGAAAAAGCGGCTTATCATGCTTTTGAGCGACTGCTCGCGGTAGGGCTCGAGCTGCCTTACGGCGCGGTAGCGGTTGGCGTTGCCAAGCATTTCCTTTTCGACCCATCCCTTTGTTTCGAGGCCTTTAAGGAAAGTGGCCACGGTGTTGAAATGCGGGCGAGGCTCGGGCATGGCGTCGACGATTTCGCGCACAAAGAGCGGACCACGGCTCCAAAGGATGCCCATTATTTCTTCTTCACGTTCGGAAAGTTTCTTCATTTCGGTGCGTATTTTAAGTTTACACCGCAAAGATATAACTAATATTTTAATTATGCAACTAAAAAATTAGGAGCGTCAAGAAAAATTTAGTGAAAGGCAGAAATAGGAGGCTTAGGAGTCATAGGAGGCTTAGGAATCCTATGATGCCTAAGAGTCCTAAGAGTCCTAAGAATCCTAAGAATCCTATGATGCCTAAGAAGCCTAATAAGCCTTGGCGGCCTAAAAAATCTTTAATGTTATTTTTTGTGGTATTCCCAGCGGTTGTGGAAATCGTTCCATTTGTAGTAGCCTTCAAGACGGCCGGAGGCGTCGAACACGTCGTAGCGTTTGTAGAAGTCGTTCCATTTCTTGTAGCCGATGAGGCGGCCGGAGGCGTCTTTTATGTCCTCGCGGTCGTAGAAATTGTTGTGGGCGCGGGTAGATTCGAGGTTGCCCTTGCTGTCGCGGGTTTCGGTGCGGTCGTAGAAATCGTTATGCTTTTCGGTGCGCAGGAGCTTGCCGTTGGCGTCGAAAAATTCCATGCGCTTGTGGAAATCGTTCCATTTCTTGTAGCCGGTAAGGCGGCCGTTGGAGTCGAAGAATTCGGTGCGTTTGTGGAAATCGTTCCACTTTTCAGTGAATGTCTGCGCGCAGGCGCACAATGCAACCGTGAGGGCTGCGAGGGTGAGGAGATATTTTTTCATATGTCAGTGGCTGAGGCGGCGGTTGAGGTAGGCGATGACGAGGTCGGCGATTTCGTCGATGGGGAGCAGGGCCGAGTTGAAAGTGAGGTCGTAGGTGGCGGCGTCGCCCCAGCGGCGGTCGGTGTAGAAGTTGTAGTAGTTGGCGCGGAGCTTGTTGGTGCGCTCGGCCAGGCGGCGTGCGGCGGCAGGGTCTTTTGTGTCGAGGCGTGAGATGATTCGGCGGACACATTCGTCCATCGGGGCGTGCACGAATACGCTGATCACGTCGGGGAAGTCGCGCAGCACATAGTCGGCGCTTCGTCCCACTATGATACATGGGCCTTGGTCGGCGATATGGCGGATGAAATCGCTCTGGGTGCGGTAGATTGAGTCGTCGGATATTGAGGATGTGCCGGCATACCAGGGCATCGCGCTTACGCCGAAGGCAAACGGGATGGCTCCGTTGATAAACCGGGGCACGCGTTCGTCGTTGTTTACAAAGTAGTCGGGGTTTACGCCGGCTTGTTGTGCGGCTTGAAGAAGGAGTTCTTTGTCATAGAACGGGATGCCGAGTTTCTGTGAGAGTATCCGGCCGAGTTCCCGGCCTCCGCTGCCGAACTGGCGTCCGATTGTGATTACGAATTTTTTCATGGAGTTGGGAAGTTGGGGAGTTTGGGAGTTGGGAAGTTAAAAGGCGTTTTTTTCGCCGGCTATGGCGTTGATTACGGTGCGGACTATTATTTTCAGGTCGAGGAGGAAGGACCAGTTTTCGATATACCAGCAGTCGAACTCGACGCGCCGTTCCATTTTCCAGAGCTCGTCGGTGATGCCACGGTAGCCGTTGACTTGCGCCCATCCGGTGATGCCGGGTTTCACGAGGTGGCGCACCATGTACAGGTCGATGAGTTTGGCATATTGGTCGGTGTGGCTAAGCATGTGTGGGCGCGGGCCTACGATTGACATGTCGCCGCGAAGCACGTTGAAAAACTGGGGTAGCTCGTCGATGGAGGTGCGCCTCAGCAGCTGGCCTACGGCAGTGGTGCGCGGGTCGTGGCGTGTGGCCTGGTGTGAGTCGGCGGCGGCGTTGACGCGCATGGTGCGGAATTTGTAGCAGCGGAATGTGTTGCCACGGTAGCCGGTGCGTTCCTGGCTGAAAAATATCGGGCCGGGCGACGAGAGTTTTATCGCTATGGCCACGGGGATGAACACCAGGGGGGAGAAGATGAGCACGGTGGCGGAGAAGGCAATGTCGAAGGCGCGTTTAATGGCACGGTTGACGGTGCTTGTGAGGGGGTTGTGGCGGATCGACACCACGGGCATGGCTCCGATGTTGTGGAGCTCGAAGCTGCGGGCTATGCGGCGTGAGATGCGCGGCACGTAGTAGAAGCTGATTACGTTGTCGTCGGCTGTCTTTACCACAGACGACAGGGTGTCGGCGTATTCGCCGTCGCCTTGCATCGTGTAGTAGAGATGGTCGATGCGCATACGTTTTACGTAGGTGCCTATGTCGGCGATGCTGCCGAGATGGGGGCAGGTCATGGCGGGGTCGGGGTTGTCGGAGAAGAAACCGAGCACGCGGATGCCGAATCCGGCGTCGGACTGCATTTCCTCGAGCAGGCGGCGGGCTGTGGAGCCGGAGCCTACGATTACGGCGCGGACGTAGTTATAGCCCGCGCGTCGCATCGCTTTTAGGATTTGCCTCGACACTATCCACCACAGCGGCACGAATATGGCCATGAGCGAGTAGAAGGTGACGAAGGCTCGCCAGGGGATTACGTCGAGGTTGACGAATGTGAGCAGCGACAGGAAGAACAGGGCGTGTATGCCCACTGTCTCAACTGCTCCGAGAAAGACGTGGTCCATGAGCAGGATGCGCTGTGAGTGCGTGCTGCGCATGGTCCAGAGCACTACGGGGAGGTAGGACGTGTTTACCAGCACCCATATCATGTTGATGCGGGAGGATTGGGCTATCTCGGGATACAGGACTATGGTGAGGGCAAAGATAATATTTACCAGGACTAAGTCAAAGAAGTTGAATAGTCCCGGCAAATATTTTCCGAAATAATGAGTTCTCGCCAAGGTGGTTTATGCCTTTAAGTTCTCTTCAAAAAATGCCCCGGCAAATTTATTTTTTTTCGTTCGCTATCGAAGAGTCGATGATGCGGATTTTTTCCTCGATTTGACGGATGTCGTCGCGGAGGCGTTCGATTTTTTGGTTGAACTCGCGCAGCATCGATTCACCGGTTTTGGATTTGGATGTGAGGAATCCGATGTTGTTCTCGTAGGTGCGGATGTCGGCGCGGCGGCCTTCGAGGGCGCGGACAAGACGGTCGCGTTCGCGGTAGAGCTTGGCGTTGTCGCCTTCGAGCTCTTTGATGGATGTCTCGAAGCGGTCCATGCGGGCGCGTGTCTCGTTGAGGTTGAGGCGTCGGCGGAGCTGTGATGTGAGTGTGCGGTATGCGTCGTTGATTTTGTCTTTTTCGCGGAAGGGAACGTGGCCGGTCTGCTGCCATGCTTCCTGGAGGCGGCGCAGGGAGGCGAGTGCTTCGTCGTCGGGAGTGGCGTCGGTGATGGCGGCAAGCGCGTCGATGATTTCGCGCTTGGCTTTGAGGTTGGCCTGCTCTTCGGCGCGCTGGCCCGATGTGGCTTGCTTTTTCTGTTCGAAGAAGTAGTCGCATGCTTCCTGGAAGCGTTTCCACACGGCATCGCTGTGCTTTTTAGGCACGGCTCCGATTGTTTTCCATTCTTTTTGCATCTCGACGAGGCGGTCGGTGGTCTTGCGCCATTCGGTGCTGTCTTTGAGGGCTTCGGCTTCTTCGGCGAGGGCGGTCTTGCGAGCGAGGTTTGCGGCGTATTCTTCTTTCACGGCCTTGAAGTAGGCTGCTTTTGCTGTGAAGAAGTCGTCGCAACGCTGGCGGAAGCGGGCAAAGAGGGCGTTGTTTACTTTACGGGATGCGTATCCGAGGGTTTTCCACTCGTTTTGGAGGGCGATGATTTGCGTGGTCATCTGGTCCCAGGCTGTGAACGATGAGAGGGCCGAGAAGTCGAGGGCTTCGATTTGCTCGCAGAGGGCAGTCTTGGCGGCTTCGTTTTTAGCCTCGCGTTCTTTGCGTTCTTCAAAGAAAGCCTGGTATTTTTTGTTGATTACGGCAGAGGCGTCTTTGAAACGTGCCCAGATGTCGTCGCGGAGTTCTTTTGCCACGGGGCCGATCTGGCGCCATTTGTCGTGGAGCTCTTGCAGGCGGCGGAATGCTGTGATTATGTCTTCGTCGTCGGCGAGCGCGGTGGCGTCGTCGATGAGGAGGAGTTTCTGCTCGAGATTTTTCTTGAAGTCGTAGTCGCGCAGCTCTTTGTTGATTTTCAGGTTGTCGGAGTAGCGTTCGCGAGCTTCCTGGAAGCGTTTCCACACGGAAGTTTCTTCGGTGGGGGGCACTTCGCCAAGGGCGTTGAAGGCGGCTTGGAGGTCGATGTATTGCTGGAATGTGCGGTTTACGTTGTCGGTGTCCTCGGCCAGGGCGATAATCTGCTCGATTATGGAGTTTTTCTGCTCGAGGTTTTTGCGGCGGGCTTCCTCCACTTCGGCGGCGCGGGCGTTTTTCTTGTCGCGGATAGCGGTGATGGTTTCGTTGAAGGCGGCTTCTTCCGGGTCGGCAGCCACTACGAAGTCCTCGGGGGCGTTGCCTTCTTCGGCCCATTTTGCGCGGTCGGCTTCGATTTCGATCTTACGGATTGCTCCGAACTGTTGGCGAAGACGGGTGATTTCGTCACGATATACTTCGTCGGGGTCTTTTTCCAGGAGGGCTTTCGCACGCTCGAGCAGCGATGCTTTTGTTGCGGGAGCTTCGTCGGCTTGTTGTTCTTCGATGGCTTCGGTCATTTCGGCCTCGGCTTGTGCTTCGGGGTCGATGTCAGTTTCAGCGGCATGCGATTCCTGCTCGGTCGCAGCCTGGGCGAGAGTTTGCTCCTCGGGTGCCTTTGTGGCTTCATTGGAGGAGAGTTCGGGCATTTCCATAATGATCGGTAAGAATAAGTTAACAATAGGCCGTGTATGCGGGTGCTGCCCGCAACAGGCAGCCAAATTTACGGAAAAATATTTGATAAATCCTAATTTTGCCGTAAAAAAATAATTTTTCCTCTTTTTTGACGCTTATATTTCGAGTTTGCGTCGGCATTCCGTCGCTGCGCGATGCCGGAACCATCACGAACCATTAACGAACCATCAGGCAACCATTTTGGCAATGTAATGAATAATCTGTGAAATCCACGAAATTTGTGAAATTTGTGGTTAAAGAGGAGCGCGACCGCGCTCCGGGGAGCACAAATTTCACAAATTGCACGAATTTCACAGATTATATACAGAATCGCTAACGCGATTATTGTCCTCGCATGGCTCGGACGATGACGCGGCAAAATATTGCGGCGGCATGGGGCGGGGGATAAAAAAAGCGGCTCCGGTAGAGGGGCCGCTTCGGTGGGTATGTGTGGAGGGGGTTACTTCTTGATGAGGTATTGTGAGGAGATGGATTGGTTGGTGTGTACGCGCGAGATGGTGTCGGCGAAGAGGCGCGCTACGGAGAGGATCGTGCATTTTGCGCAGTCCTTGGTGTAGGGTATGGAGTTGGTGAAGATTATTTCGGTGAGCGCGGAGTCGTTGACACGCTGTGTGGCGGGGTCGGACATAATGGCGTGTGAGCAGAGGGCGCGCACGGATTTTGCACCGTTTTGCTTCATGAGGTCGGCGGCTTTGGTGATTGTGCCTGCTGTGTCTACCATGTCGTCGACGAGTATCACGTTTTTGCCTTCAACGTCGCCAATCACGGTCATGGTCTCGACCACGTTGGCTTTTGCGCGCTGTTTGTGGCAGAGCACCAAGGGCACGTCGAGGTATTTGGCGTAGCTGTTGGCGCGTTTTGCACCGCCTACGTCGGGTGTGGCTATGACGAGGTCGTCGAGGCCGAGGCTCTGGATGTAGGGGATGAAAACGGATGAGGCGTAGAGGTGGTCGACGGGGACGTTGAAGAATCCCTGGATCTGGTCGGCGTGGAGGTCCATTGTGATTACGCGGTCGACGCCGGCTGTGACGAGCAGGTCGGAGACGAGTTTGGCTGCGATTGACACGCGGGGCTTGTCTTTGCGGTCCTGGCGGGCCCATCCGAAGTAGGGCATCACGGCCACTACTGTCTTGGCCGATGCGCGTTTTGCGGCGTCGATCATGAGCAGGAGCTCCATGAGGTTGTCGGTGTTGGGGAATGTCGACTGCACCAGGTATACTTCATGGCCGCGGATTGATTCTTCGAATGATACTTCGAATTCGCCGTCGGCAAAGTGCTGGATGTTCATTTTGCCGAGTTCTACGCCGAGTTCTTTGCAAATTTCTTCGGCGATGTATTGAGATTTTGTGCCGGAGAAGATTTTGAAAGGAGGAAGTGAATTGTCCATATAATTATATTGGGATTGATTCGATAGAAAGACGCTGCAAAGGTAAGTTTTTTTTTTGAATCCGCGAAATAAAATTTTGGCGTATGCGAGAAACAAAAATGTATCTGACGTTAATTGCCGTAAATCATTCATTAATAAAAATTAATGGCCGATTGACGGTAATTAATGTTAAAACCCTTTTTTTTTATGGCTTGTTGAGGAGGGCGGCGATTTGGAGGAGGAGGGAGTGGGAGTTGTCGTTGAGGAGGGTGGAGGCATGTCTCTTATACAAATCTGCAGCTGCCGACGATACTC
>VSPD01000060.1 GCA_009775125.1 Muribaculaceae bacterium
CAAAAGAATCGGCAACTTTTTCAAGCTGCCGATTCAACTGTTTCATGGCGTTCCTTATCCCGAACTCGCGTTAATACGTTCATGCCAATGAAAAATGCTACTTTATTCAACTTGCTAATGATGATAATACTGGCAAGTTGTGGAGACAGAAACCATAATATAGTCTATAAAACGTATACAGCACAAAACAAAGCGTACACTGTTGAGATACCAAATGATTTTTCTTTAATGCAAAATCATATATCAGGATATATGGCTTTCCAACGTTCTTCTGCAAATACGAGCGATGACGCATTCATTACAATCCAACCAGCAAATGACGGGTTTGGTAGTTTTGACGAATCACTCAACGCCAATCCTAAATTCAATTACACCGTATACTCAGAATCCTCAACATCAAAGTTTGCGGAATGTACAAAAGGTATGTGGAGTGCCGTAGAATTAGGAATGATAAAAGATATTAACGGACAACAATATCTAATCACATTATCAGCGCAAGTGTCACGCAGCTCATCTGAAAACATAATCAAACACATATACAACTCCATGCAACCTAATGTGCCATTTGAAACTTCGGAACAAACAAACGACTCCGAGATATTTGATGGTAATAAATTCAAGACCTATTCTAATCCTCATTTCTCTATTTCATATCCAACGGATTGGAAAAATGTAGACCTTCCAGATGCCATGTCAGACGTCTATTTGGGTGCAGAAGATGAATCTTTGGGATTTACAGTTGTTCGATTTGATACAGATGCGACTCTTTCAGCAATAGTCGCAGAAGCGAAAACCGGCGCCCAACAAGGAGGTATGAGCGTAACAGACAATAAAAATATGAAGTTAAATGGCATGAACTGCAATAGAATGGTTTGTGAATTTGATTATCAAGGGATTCCCATAAAGACTGTAGCGTATTCTTTCAAGAATGGAAATACATTTTATTGCATAAAATTTGGGACAAGAAAAGCTGAAGTAGATTCAAATGCAAAGCTTATTGATGAAATAATAAAGACTTTTGAAATCAAATAGTACCCTATATCATACTAACAAATTTACAGCGACTATCCGTCCAATATGGAACTGATAGCCGCTGTTATTTTAACGTTTATGTCCTCGAATTGAAGTACATCATTGTATCATACCTATATGAGCGAAGACACAAGAACTGTTTTTTACATGCTTCACTTGAATTAGCGGACATATTTTAGACGAGGGCAGAATCATCGCCTCCATTCCAAATCTATTTGCATATGTCGTTTTGTGTCTGAGGGTTTTGAGCCAGGCGGCGATGCGGGCGTCGGTGAGGTCGGGGTGGTTCACTTCGTCGAGGACGAGACCGACCATGCGGCCTCGCTTAGCCGAACAGTTCGGAGCAAGAGCCTAATCTGATGAGTTTTACTATGCTTGTTTCCTCATCAATCCATATCAGCAGGTAGATTTCAGGAATGATTCATAATTGGTCATGTCAACAGGCGTAAGGTTGGCGTCGTCTTTCGCTTCCTCCATCGCCGCTATCGTAGCAGCGTTTGGTGTGTTAAAGGCCACGTCCATAAGAATCGTTTCCACATAGTTATTGAGGCTGCGATTATCTCTCGCTGCCAATATTTTCAACCGGTCCAACAACTCAGCACGCAACCGAAACATTACTGTTTTTTTACATGTTGCCAATTCCATAGTGATATCATTTATATTGAACGTTCGGCACGGCAAAGCCGTGGCTCCTTGGTTACCGGGTTTGTCGGCATTCTGCCTCCAAACCCGGTCGGTGATGGTGGATGAAAAGCGAAGGTGTGCCTCGTATCAGGCGTGGCATTTTCGACCGCTCCGGCCGGCCTCCGCTCCAATACCGCGATTGACTCTCATCGACCTTACCCCGTATGTCGGCTATGCCGGCCATACGGGGCTAACATAAAGCGACACGGCTTCGCCGTGATTATGCAGTATCGCTTTGTATATCAGCAAACTACATACATTGCAAAGATATAAATTTTATATTTCAACAACAAATATTTTTGCTAAAAGTTGGTGTCGATAAACACAACGGTGCGGGCAGAGACGGCTTTTGGTCTCTGCCCGCACTGTTGCATATGTCGTCTTGTGTCAGAGGGTTTTGAGCCAGGCGGCGATGCGGACGTCGGTGAGGTCGGGGTGGTTCACTTCGTCGAGGACGAGACCGACCATGCGGCCGTCGATCTCGGCGTCGGAGCCGGAGAAGTCGTAGCCGTCGGCATTGAACGAGCCTTCGAATTTCGCGCCTGTCGATTGCAGGCGGCGGTAGATTTTGCCGAGAGCGCCGCAGAACGACGACATCGACTCATCGCCGCATCCAAACAGTGCTACTGTCTTGCCGGTGAGGTCCATGGCTTCGAGGCCGTCGAGAAAATCGGCGAAATCGTCCTGTATGTCGCCGTCGCCCCATGTGGAGCAACCAAGCAATATCATGTCATAGCCGCCGACGCGAGACGGGGCGGTATTCGCCACGTCGTGAATGTCGGCCATGTCTATGCCGAGCGCACGCCCGATACGGTTGGCTACATCGGCTGTATATCCGGTAGAGGATCCAAAAAATATTCCGGTCTTTTTCATCATTCTTATTTTATATGTCGCATATTCCTAACAAGGGATGGCAATATTTAGTTCACAAGGTGGCAAAATATGATAAATATGAATGATTTAACATTTTTTAATTATAATTTCATGCATTTACCTTAATTATTACTTACATTTGCACACAACAAAACCATATCCAAAATTCATTTATAATGTAAATTGATGACTTTTGCGCCCCGAGCCCTTTCCCCGGCTATGCGCAAACGGCGCAGACGGTCCGTCGCCGGTTCTCGGTCCGGGCGCTAAAACCTCGGAAATGCTAAAAGACACACACAAACCGGACAAACCGGACGCTTTACCCAAGGCGTCCGGATTTTTTTGAAATAAAAATGCACGAGCGTTCAATAATTTAAAATAACTGTGTATCTTTGTACACATAACAAACATAGCCTTATGTGTACAAATGCAGAATGTATTTCGATTCTCAAATCTAACTTGCCACGAATAAAAGAAGAATTTGGCGTGACGGGCATGTCTATTTTCGGATCTGTGGCTCGGGGTGACAGTCTCGACGACAGCGATGTCGATATTATCGTGAGCATGCCTCCAAAAATATTCATGCTCTCTGCCCTTAAATATTTTCTTGAAAAAATCCTCAACAATTCAGTAGATTTAATACGTCGGCACCCCCACATGTCTGAAAAATTTCTCAAAGAAATATCCCGTGATGAAATCGCAATATTCTAAATCTAATATTGAGCGCACGCTCTTGACTCTGAAAGATATATCCAGGACGTTAGACGAACTCATAACGTGGAACAATGACATTCCGAATTTTGAGGCATACCATACGTCTCAAACGGGAATGCAATTACTCGCCGCAAATTGCACTTTAATTACTGCAATCGGAGAAGGCATAAATAGATGCAATAGAAACCTACCGGGATTTCTTGAAGAATATTTTCCGGATATACCGTGGAGTGCGATAATAGGAATGCGCAATCACATAGCACACGGTTATTTCGAATTGGACTCAGAAATAGTTTTCGAGGCCGTAAAAAGCGATATACCGCCTCTTCGTGAAGTAATCAGACAAGCCATTTCTTATCTGGAGAATAATCAGACAGCCAACCACTAACATCTATGCGTACAGTCTGATGAGTATTGCGCACGGAGATGCACTTTTTTTTTGAGATGTCGGGAAGATTGTGTAACTTTGTGGCTCAAAATGTTTAACCAAACTGTTGTATTTTGGACTTAGACCCATTACCGGCGGATTTCATACCCGCCCTCATATCTCTTTCCGCTAATAGTTTCGCCACTCCGCAGGTCATAGCGCTGGTTATCGCTGTGGCCGCACTTTTTGTGTCGGGATTTGTCTCCGGCAGCGAAATCGCTTTCTTTTCACTGTCGGACAACCAACTTGAGGATATCGCCGAATCTCCTCGGGGCTCGCTGATTGGCCGGCTGCTCGAAAAGCCCGAGAAACTGCTTGCCACGATTCTAATCACCAACAATCTGGTGAACGTGTCGATTGTGGTGCTCACCAATTTTGCCCTCGGCCCGGTGTTCGAAGGCATGAACGAGGTGTTGAGTTTCATACTCCAGTCTGTAATCCTCACCTTCCTAATCCTCCTTTTCGGCGAAATCCTGCCAAAGCTCTACTGCAACAACTACCCGCTGAAATGGGCGCAGTTTGCCGCACCGGGGGTGATGTTCCTCACAAAACTGTTCTCGCCGCTGTCGCGCCTGCTGGTGGGCTCAACAGCAATTGTGAACAAGGTGGTGACAAAAGAGACACACAATATCTCCACCGACGAGCTCTCGCAGGCCCTCACCATCACCGACGTGAACGCCGGCTCCGACAAGCAGATGCTCGAAGGCATCCTCCGATTCGGCGACACCACCGCCTCCGAAATCATGACGCCGCGCATATCGATCGTAGGCATCGAGGCCGACGAGCCTTTCGAGGAGGTGATGAAAATAATCATCGAACACGGATATTCGCGCATGCCCGTGTGGCGCGAGACCCAGGACTCTATCGAGGGCATCCTCTACGCCCGCGACCTGCTCCCGTATATCGAGTCAGTGCCCGAAAACTTCGACTGGCACCGTCTTCTCCGCCAGCCCTTCTATGTGCCCGAGGCGCGCATGATCGACGACCTGATGGAAGACTTCCGCAAGCTCAAAATACACATGGCAATCGTGGTAGACGAATTCGGAGGCACCCAGGGCATCGTGACCCTCGAAGACATCCTCGAGGAAATAGTGGGCGACATCGACGACGAATACGACCAGGAAGACAAGCTCTACACCCGGCTGTCGGACGACACCTTCAACTTCGAAGGCCGCATCCCCCTCACCGACTTCTTCCGCATCACCGGGCTCGATGCCGACGACTATTCCGACATGGCCGACGACGCCGAGACTCTCGCCGGCATGCTCCTCGCTATCAAAGGCGACTTCCCCAAAGAAAAAGAATCGCTCGTCTACGGCAGATGCCGATTCCTCGTGCTTAAACTCGCCGACCACCGCATCACGCTCGTACGTGTGAAAGTGATGCCCGACGACCAAACCAGCAAATAACAAAAAAACAATAATAATGAATCTGTTCGATACAATCAATGAGGCAATGAAGCAGGCCATGAAAGACCGCGACCGCGTGCGCCTCGAAGCCCTAAAAGGTATCAAAAAAGAATTCCTTGAAGCCAAGACAGCGCCGGGCGCCAACGGCGAGCTCCCCGACGACAAAGCCACGTCAATACTCGTGAAAATGGCTAAGCAACGCAAGGAATCGGCAGCCATCTACACAGAAAACGGACGCGAAGAACTCGCCGCCGGCGAACTCGCCGAACTGGCCGTAATCAAGGAATATCTGCCCAAAGCCCTCTCCCCCGAGGAACTCGAAGCCGAAATCCGCGCAATCATAGCCGAGACCGGCGCATCATCGCCCAAGGAAATGGGCAAAGTGATGGGCGTGGCCACAAAACGCCTCGCCGGACGCGCCGAAGGCGGCCAAATCTCCGCCCTCGTGCGCACGCTCCTGGCCCAATAGCAGGAACACATGCCTCCGGCTTGTGAGAAAATTTATCACTTATAACTCATACTTTATCACTTGATAAAATGCTTACAATACAGCAAATAAAAGCCGACCCGCAGGATGCTATCCGCAGGCTCGCCATAAAAGGCTTCAAAGGCGAAGAAGCCATAAACAAGGTGCTCGAACTCGACACCCGCCGCCGCACACTCCAGCTCCAAAACGACAACCAGGCCGCCGAACTCAACAAACTCGCCACCCAAATCGGAGCGCTTATGAAAAAAGGCGAACGCGACGCCGCCGAAGCCATCAAAGCTCAAGTAGCCTCAATAAAGGAAAGCCAGAAGCAGATTGCCGCCGACCTCGCGGCAGCCGAGGAAGAAAGCCGCCAGATTCTCCTTTCCGTGCCCAACCTCCCCTATGCCGGCGTGCCCGAAGGACTCACTGCCGCCGACAACGTAGTGGAAAAAACCGGAGGCCCGATGCCCGACCTTGGCGACGAAGCCCTCCCCCACTGGGACCTCGCCAAGAAATACAACCTTATCGACTTCGACCTCGGCGTGAAAATCACCGGCGCCGGATTCCCCGTCTATATCGGCAAAGGCGCAAAACTCCAACGCGCGCTCATCCAATTCTTCCTCGACCAGGCTTCCGAAGCCGGCTACCTCGAAATACAGCCTCCTTACGTCGTGAACGAAGCCTCCGGTTACGGCACAGGCCAGCTCCCCGACAAGGAAGGCCAAATGTACCACTGCCAGGTCGACAACCTCTACCTTATCCCCACAGCCGAGGTGCCCGTCACCAACCTCTACCGCGACGTAATCCTCTCGCAGGACCAGCTTCCCATCAAAAACTGCGCCTACTCGGCATGTTTCCGTCGTGAAGCCGGCTCCTACGGCAAAGACGTGCGCGGACTCAACCGCCTGCACCAGTTCGACAAAGTAGAAATCGTGCGCATCGAGCGTCCCGAAGACTCCTACGCCGCCCTCGAAGAAATGAAAGACCACGTGCAGGGCCTTCTCGAAAAACTCGGCCTGCCCTGGCACATCCTCCGTCTTTGCGGCGGCGACATGAGCTTCACTTCCGCCATTACATTCGACTTTGAAGTGTTCTCCGCAGCCCAGAAACGTTGGCTCGAAGTGTCGTCGGTATCCAACTTCGAGACATACCAGGCCAACCGCCTCAAATGCCGCTACCGTGGCGACGACAAGAAAACCCACCTCTGCCACACCCTCAACGGCTCCGCCCTGGCCCTGCCCCGCATCATGGCAGCCCTGCTCGAAAACAACCAGACCCCCGAAGGCATCGTAGTGCCCGAGTGCCTGCGCCGCTACACCGGCTTCTCCATCATCGACTGATACCCACTCGGTATAAAATAAAAATGCGGGCCGCGTCTTAAATGATGCGGCCCGCATTTTTCATATCACCATTGAATTGGCACAAGCCGAAAATGCGGTGCATGGAATCGCGTAGCGATTCGGAAAGAAATTTGTGAAATTCGTGCAATTTGTGAAATTTGTGGACCCCTGAGCGCGGTCGCGCTCTTTTTAACCACGAATTACACAAATTTCGAGGATTTCACAAATTATTTTGAATCAATTATGTTCCTATCGGGTGGATTCACTCACTGACTGTTAAATAATAATGCTCCGTAATTACGGCTTGACCCATTGGGTTTATTCGTAGTTGGTCTCAATCTCGATGAAGGAGTCGACGGTAGGCGTGCCGAATTCGATGGCGCCCATGTCCTCGTTGGTATTGATGAGGAGATTGTAGATATAGTGCACGCCGGGCTGCCATGACGAGAATTTGCTCGTGGAGAGCGCGAATTTCAACAAGCCGTCGCCATAGGTGCTTCCCTCCACGCGGTTTTCTTCCGGAGTATTGGCATTAGGCCAAAGTTTGGAGCCGCTCTCGGTGTCGTAGATGGAGCACATAACGGTCAGATAAGTGTCATTTCCGTTGCCGTTGCTTCGCCATGTAAGGGTCTGCGGAAGCATAAACATGCTTTCGCCTGTGCCAAATCCGTCGGGGGTAATCACAGTAGGCGTGGTAGTGAGGGTAATGAGCTCGTCGGGCGATTGCGACCAATATATCACATATGGCATAGGCGTGTTCTGGTCGGTCCATGTGCCCACATTGCCGGAAGCGATATCATCGGTTGTGGATTCTTTTGGGAATGTGAAATTTCCTTTGGTCATGATGTTGGAGAGGCCTACGTTCGACACTTTCACCGTGAGCTTGGGATCGGACGAACGCATCTTCACCGTGAACTTTGAAAGCGCATGGCGGAAATTGAATATCACCTGGGCGTTGGCCTGTCCGGTGTTTCCGCTAAGGTTGGGGCTCACGGCATAGATAAGGTCTTTCGACGTCATATATGCGTCGAAGGGCACAGGCGAGAGCGGGCTTGACGTGCCAAGCCACGACGCAGGGGCGTAGGCGTAGAAATCCACTGTCTCTTTCGCCGGCCAGTACTGCGTGGGGGAATACGTCCATACGTTGGACGCCGACTTGTTCACCGTAACGTTATCCATAAACAGTTTGGGTGCCTCGTCGGTGCCGGTGTAGGCATAGACATTGAACGATTTAAGGGTGTTGGTGGTGGTTTCCACGGCGCGTGAATGTTCGGTGGCCGCGGCAAAGCGGATTTCATTGCCAGCCGGCATCACGGGCTCGTCGGCAGAGTCGCTCTCGGAGCATCCTGCCAGGGCAATCATAGCGACAGACATCGCTGTGAGATACTTGAATTCTTGTTTCATCTTTTGTAATTATTTGATATTTTACACACAATTGCTTTCGAGGTCGATTTCCACCACATTCCAGCCGTCGACACCCACGGCAATGCCTCCCACGTCATCGGGATTGGACGGTATATCGCCCTCGGGGATAGCTATCCCGTCGATTATTATTATAACACGGCGACGTCCATTAAGGTTATCGATACGGTCGGTTATGTCGAAATCTTTGGTAAACATTTTGCCATCGGAGCGCGCGATACGCACTGTAAGCCAATATTTCCGGCTGTCGACAGGCAGGAATCCGCACGCATCTCCTTCCATCGTGGCCTGCGCCCTGTCAACCTCCATGGGCACTGAAAGCGCGGCCTCCGCTCCCGAGGGCATCGCGGAAGACACAACCATGCGCGTGTTCACGCTTCGCACCAGGGCTTCGGCCGACTTCACTCTTTCAATTCCATTCACATTTTTCACTATCACCCGGAATTCGGTGGCCAGAGAATCGGGCGAGCAGCGTATCACACTTTTGCCACACTCCTTGTGCTCGCCGGAGGCAGAGGTGTAAATCACTCCGCAAAGCGTCACCTCGACATGAGGCACTGTCGCGCCATAGAGCATCCCGGAAGTGACGGCAATATCGTCGGCCGCGGTTCTTACCTGCGCGGCCAGGGTTCCGAAATCATTTGTATCCACAAGCCGCACCCCCCGCAGGTCGTTGTTGCACGCAAGCATGCGGTAGCTGCCCACCGGCAACTGCACCGGCCCGCCGGATGCGCCGGCAATATCGAACCGCCAGATTGCACCGCCTTTCGATTCCGGGAAAAAATATACAGTCATGCCTTCGGGCGATGCCCCGGGGGCATTGTCCCACATAAAATTTACATGCACTTCCCGGTCGGCGGCAAACGGACATTCTATATCCTTATGGCTGCAAGCTGACAATAGTAATGCCATTACCAACGCCAGGCACGATTCCATATTTGCGATGCTCACAGTCATGGCCGGTTCTTGGTGTCGCGCCCCGGAAACCACACGAGCGTTACCTCGACCGCTGTCGGGCCAAAATAGGACCAATCGTTGCGGCCGGTGCACACATATGTTCCGCACTGCGGCTTGTATTTCAAAATATCGCCCCTGCTGTATCCCACGCGCAGGTTAAAATCGAGGTGCAGCCTCGGGCTTACGGGCAAAGAGTATCCATAGCTCACTCCCGCGCCCCACACTCCATGCGGCGAGCGAAGACCCTGCGCGCCGAATTCGAAATCGAAATCGTGAATAGAGCCGTAGATTCCGACATGGTGTCCTTCCATGGCGGGCTTGTCGCGGCCTATCCAACGGCGCACTTCCAGCCAGCCTCCGCGCACACGCCAGTATCGGTGCCGGGCGTCTTGGCTCCACCAGGCCCACACCGATTCCATCGCGACAGACACGCGCTGCTTGCCGAACCACAGTTCGGCTCCGACATCGGGAGTAATCACTACATCGTGGAGCAGATTGGTCTTCAAAGCCCATTTTATCCCGGGCTCGTCGGCCGGAGAGGCGGCGCGAGCTGTGTGGCACATGCCTGCAAGCAGCGCAAGCACAGCCAAAAATCGCATAATATAGGGTGGAAAAATATTCAAAATTGCTGAAACGTTTCCATTTCAACAATTCCTCGCAAGATAAGGTTCGCCTAACTGCGGATATGGAGGATGCGACGGATTGCGGGCGGAGCCGCGGGCAGAGCGATAAGGATGCCTACGGTGTCGGCCAGCAGGTCGAGGGGGTCGCCCGACCGCTCGGCGGTGAGGGCCGACTGCATTATTTCGTCGGCGGCGGAAAATATAAGCACGCCAAGGGCAATCGCGAGCATTACACGACGAGTCAATACAGAAGCTCCGCGGCGGGCGCGCTGGTAGTCGAAGGCAATGGCTCCGGTGAGCCCTCCCATCATTATGGCATGGATAAGTTTGTCGATATGCGGAATCACCGGCAGAGAGTTGTCGGGAACGGGATGCGCGGCAAGAGTGGCGTAAAGGATAAAAGCCACGACCGCCATCGAGGGCCAGTAGTTTTTAATGATGCACAATGCTCGATTCACGATGCACGATTTTTAACGCGGTTCTTAATCATTTTGACAATACTGGCGGATGTATTCCTCAGCGGTGAAGGCAAGTTCATCGTACCATTCCTGCCCAAAACGGGCTATGAGGGGCTCGCGCAAAAATTCGTAGGCGCGTATGCCTTTTGCCCGCCCGAGCACTTCGGCGCATTTGCATATTTTCCAACGGTCGTAGTTCACGGCAGTGGTGCCGTTGTCGAATTGCTTGATACGCGCCGGGTAGAGGTAGCAGGATATGGGTTTGCGGAATGATATGCGGCCCTCGCGGAAAGCCTTCTCAATGGCGCATATGCAGAGGCCTCCCTCGGCATAGGTGGAGAAGACGCAGTTGCCGGTGTCGGGCAGAATCTGCGTGACAAGGTCGTGCTCGATGTCGCGGTAGCTTACTCCTTCTTCCTCGATGCGGCGTTGGGCGGCAGGGAGCAGGTCGCGCCATATCTCGGGGAGGATTTCATGCAATATGGCGTCCTCGGCCTCGGTGAGAGGCGCGCCGGCGTCGCCCTCGATACAGCACTGGCCAAGGCATTTTTCGAGGTCGCAGCAAAAGAAGCGTTCTATAAAATCGAGCGATACGAGAGTCTCGTCTTTTCCTATTTGAAGCATTGCGTAGTCAAGTATAAGGTAGAAGGGATGAGTGATATTTTTTTTCACAAGCCGGAGGCTCATGTTCCCGGGGCCGTCACAAGCCGGAGGCTCGTGTTCCCAGGAGGGAGACGGCGATGAGGCGGTCGGCACGGTCGCCGGGGCGGCGGGTATATACTTTTATGAGGTATTCGTTTTGGGTCTGGAAGCGGTCGCCCTCGATTGGAGCTGTGTAGCCTCGCGACGAACCGGGTGGCACCACAAGGTACTGATAGTTGTACTGCCCTTGTTTAAGGAGTGCCACATGCTCGTAGCGGCCTGTGGCGCGGTTGTAGGACATGAGGGCCGAATCGTCGAAGTGCCGGCATGTGAAGTCGCCGTCGAGAAACACGAGCGAGCCGGGCATTTCGGGAGCTTCGAGAGAAAAGTGCACCACAACATAGTCGGCCTCTATATCGGAGTCGGCGACGTTGTATTCGCGTATGGTGAAGCGTCCGGCGCGTGTTTGGTCGTAGAGATACATAGCGTCGGCACGGGGCAAGTCGGTGGCAAGGCGCACATGGTAGTAGGGGTCGGCCCATGCCACTTCCTCAACGCCCATGCCGGGATAGGTGGTGGATGCGGCCTCGAAACGGCGGTATTCGTTTCCGGCCTCGAAGATAAGCGGGGCCTGATGCTCATAGACGCTTACCTTGGCAGAGGCCATGCGCAGCGGCTGGCGCAGGGCCACTTCCGAATCGTAGCGGCCGTTTTGCTGAATCATTACGGTTATGTCGTTGAACGGGTCGGTGACATTGGCGCGCTCGGTGTCGACCTCGATAGACAGCTGCTGGTGCGCGTCGTTGTAGTCGACATCGGTTACGCCCGACAGCCGGGCCGATATGCCGGCGCTTTGCTCCGACACCATGAAGCGGCATTGGAGCCATGTGTCGTCGGGGTCGTCCTCGGGATATACACGCAGCAGGTAGTTGCCCGATATGCGTGGCGCCACTTGCTCGTTGGGTATTGCGAGCCGATAGTTGACATAGTGCACGGTCGTGACCTCGGAGAAGGCGTAATCGTCGATTGAGCCTTGGTTGAATCCGTCGAGAAATTCGGAGTCGACGAGGGTCGACGGCTGCCAGTCGGCGTTGCAATGTATCAGTTCGTAGCGGAGATACACACGGTCGTCGCCAAGATGGTCGAAGGAGAAGATGAGGCGGTCGGGGGTGTTGAGCACTATCACGGGCGGGGCATCGTCGTTGCCGTCGAGCTTGACCTGCAACGAGCGGATGCGCTCGTTGAGCATGCCCGTGCGCGTGTCGACGCGTCCCCATGCCGGCAGCGTGACGATAAACGCGAGCAATATGTGCAGCAGCCGGCTTACCATTCGATTGGTGTTTGGCCGTGTTGAGCGAGCCATGCGTTGGCTTGCGAGAAGTGACGGCATCCGAAAAATCCGCGATAGGCCGAGAGGGGCGACGGGTGCGGGGCGGTGAGCACAAGATGGCGCATACGGTCGATGAAAGCGCCCTTGCGTATGGCGTAGCTTCCCCAGAGCATGAATACCAGGCCGTCGCGTTCCTGTTCGAGGCGACGCACGGCGGCATCGGTAAATTCTTCCCAGCCTTGACGCTGATGGCTGCCGGCACGGTGAGCCTCAACGGTGAGGGTGGCGTTGAGCAGAAGCACGCCCTGGCTCGCCCAGCGGCCGAGGTCGCCGTCGGCGGGAAAAGGCTTGCCAAGGTCCGATTCTATTTCCTTGAATATATTCACCAGCGACGGAGGCATCTGCACCCCCGGCGCCACAGAGAAACACAGGCCGTTGGCCTGGCCCACATCGTGGTAAGGGTCCTGGCCGAGAATCACAACCTTCACTTTGTCGAAAGGGCATGCGTCGAATGCGGCAAAAATTTTGCCTGCGGGAGGGAACACCTGCCTTGTGGAGTATTGCTGACGGACGAAACCGGCAAGGTTGACAAAATAGTCCTTGTCGAATTCATCGGCGAGCCTTTTTTTCCAGGATTCTTCTATTTTTACATTCATTTTGCAAAAATAGCGAATAAATTTGAATACGAGGGCGGTGTGTGGCGAAAAACATTGTGCGCAAAGTCGATAAGTGTCAATTATTGCACTGAACCATTATTCAATCCGTCGTGTTATTTTGAATAGAATCATCCTTATGGCCTCATAGCCAAAAAATAATACAACTATTTCAATTATGAACAAGAGAGACAACTCTAAGGCTCCCGCTGCGTCGACAGAGGCTCCGGTCACGGCTTCGGGCCGCAAGAAAAGCCTGTCTACCGCCCATGGGTCAATAACCATGATGGCGATGGCTATCCTGATTGTCACTTCCATATTGAGTCTCCGCGGACTGCCGTCGGAAGCTAAATATGGGGTGCAGTCGATTTTTTATTATCTGTTTGCGGCGGTTGTTTTTCTGCTGCCCTTCTCTTTGGTTTGTGCCGAGCTGGCGTCGACCTGGACCAAAAGCGGCGGACTTTACCGCTGGGTTTCCGAAGCGTTTGGCCCGCGGTGGGGCTGGCTTGCCATGTTTCTCGAATGGCAGACAGTGGTGATATGGTTTCCGACGGTGCTTATGTTTGCAGCCGCGTCGCTGGCATATATGTTCTGGCCGGAAAGTTTCGACCAAGCTCTTGCGTCGAACAAGGTGTACACACTGGTGATAGCGTTGCTTGTGTATTGGCTTTCGACGTTTAACGCGTTCCGTGGCCAACGGTCGGCCAACGTGCTCAGCACTTATGGCGGCCTTGTGGGCACAATCATCCCCGGGGCCATCCTCATTGTGCTTGGCGTGATATATTTCTGCATGGGCAAGCCGCTGGCTCTCGACGACGTGCCTTTCTTCCCCGATTTCAGCAATGTGGGCACGATCGTGCTCGCCGCTTCCATATTCCTTTTCTACGCGGGCATGGAGATACAGGCCGTGCACGTGAACGATATGCGCAATCCGGCACGCGATTTCCCGAAGGCCGTGTTCCTTTCCATTGCGATCATTGTGGCGGTGTATTCTCTTGGCACTCTTGTGATAGGGCTTGTGATACCGTCGAAGGACATAAACCTGCTTCAATCGCTGCTTGTGGCCTATAAGGCTTTGTGGCAGAGCCTGGGCGTGAGCTGGCTCGGCAACGTGATGGCGCTCCTTATCATGTTTGGCGTAATCGGCCAGGTGAGCGCGCTTGTCACCGGCCCGTCGACGGGTCTTATGGCTGTGGCGCAGAGCGGCTATCTGCCCCGAGGATTGCAAACGTTGAACAAGAACAACGTGAACACTCCCATCCTGATGGTGCAAGGCGTGTTTGTGTCGCTGCTTCTGTTGCTCCTGATTGTGCTTCCGACAGTCGAGTCGGCCTACCAAATCATGTCGCAAATGGCCACTATTATCTATCTCGTGATGGTAATAATGATTTACGGCGCGTTTATCCGCCTGCGCCGCACCCAGCCGGGCAAGAAACGCGGCTACCGCGTGCCTTTCGGCAAGGTCGGCGAAGTGGTGGTGTGCGTGCTCGGCATAGCCGGCGCCGTGCTGGCACTCGTGCTGAGCTACCTGCCGCCGTCGCAAATCACCACGGGGTCGCCCGTTGTATATGTCGGCATCATCGTTGTGGGCGTGGCCGTGATTATAGGCATGCCTTTGGCAGTGTACGCGGTGCGCAAGCCGTCATGGCGCAACCCTGACGCGCATTTCTATCCTTTCGACTGGCAAATCGAAGGCCGTGAACCCGGCCAGGTCTCCAAATGGGCACCCGGCTACCAGCCCACGGAAGAAGAAGTGGAGAATGCTGAATCAGACAACATATCGCGCCACGGCACCGACAAGCACCACTGACAAAAGTATTAACGCGAGTTCGGGATAAGGAACGCCATGAAACAGTTGAATCGGCAGCTTGAAAAAGTTGCCGATTCTTTTG
>VSPD01000061.1 GCA_009775125.1 Muribaculaceae bacterium
AGTGTTCTTTTGATTTAATGCAAAACGAGGTAAAATACAGAACTTCGCTTGTTTCTAAATCGTTACCCATCAAGAAACAAATCTTTGCAAACTATTCAAATTCAGCGATAAAGACAATTCGTAATGTCTTGCACAATGGAACGTCAGGTTCTTCTCGATGCCACAGATGTCGGCTATCTCCTTCAGATAGCAGTTGAGCTTCTGATTGGTGATTATCGGCATGAGCTGGCCGTCGGTGTAGCAGCCCTCATATTTGTTGAGGATTTTCAGGGCCGGCGGAAGTAGGGGTACCATTACCTTCGTGTTGGTCTTCTGACGGTGGGTGACTATCCACAAGCGACCGTCGAACATCTTCTGGATGTTGTCGACACGGAGGTGGGCGAGGTCGATGTATGCCAGCCCGGTGAAGCAGGCGAAGATGAAGATGTCGCGCACCTGTTCCAGTCGCTTGGAGGCAAACTCTTTCTGCATCATCTTGTAAAGCTCGTCTTCGGTAAGATAGCCACGGTCAACACGCTCGATGGAGATTTTGTAGCCGTTGAAGGGGTCAACGGTTATCAGTCCGGCGCGGATGGCTTTGTTGATTACCTGCTTGAAGAACTTCATGCACTTGTAGGTGGTGTTCTGCGAGTATTTATACTCGGTACGGAGGAAGAACTCCAAGTCCACGATGAACTGATACTTTATCTCTCTCAGGGGAATGTCGGTGATATTGTACTTCTTCTTCATGAACTCCACCACGCGGCGGTACATTCTTTCGTACTTGCGGTAGGTGGGGTCGGCTTTGCTGAGTCCGACGAGCTTCTTGGTGTCCTCCAGATGCTGCTCATAGAGTTTCAGGAGTGATTCCTCCCGCTGGGTGATGCCCATGTAGGCGTTGCGCACCATTTCGGCGGTGACATAGCCGTGACGACGCTGAATGTCGTAGTAGTGCTCTTTAAGGAGCACCTCTATGTCCTGAAGTCTGCCGTTCAATTCAAGAATTTTGGCAGACCGCCCGTTGGCACGACCTCTTTTTGCGTCCCATACCTTTGGGTCGACATAGAGTTTGGATGACAGCTGTTCTATTTCTCCGTCTATGGAAATTCTTATCATAATGGCAGAGGTGCCATCCTTGTTGATATGATTCCCCCGGAGATAGAACAGGACTTTGAATGTGTTCTTTTTCATTTTTCCGATGGATTTTGTGGTCTTGGCAGAAGGTTTCTTGTGCCTTCTACAATCAAAACCAGTTAAACTTAAATTTGCTTAGACCAACCTTGGCCAATAGCGGACGAATGTCGGACGGCTCCGAAATTCGCCTTGATTACCATGAGGAAAATGAATATAAAGATGCGGAACTACATATCGGCGTCGTGTGTTACTGCCTATTGGATTTAAGGCTGCCGAAGGTGTCCGATTTTGACCCGAATTTTCCGAGTTGTGTCCGAGTTAGCCTTTTGCAAGTAGCTGAACATCAGACAATTACGGACATTTTAGTTACACATTCGTTACACAAGCCCATGTCGGGATTTCGTGTAACGAGTATGTAACGAATGAGCGTCCGTAACGGTCTTTTTTCTGTCCGATTTCGGTCCTGAGTCGAAATTTTTAGGCATGAAAAAACCGCAGAATTGATTGAAATTCTGCGGTTTAGTCTTCTTTGGACTATTGTTGGCCGGAATCTGTCCGACCCGTCAAGTGGAGCTGGAGGGGTTTGAACCCTCGTCCAAACGTGGAATCAATATGCTTTCTACGTGCGTAGTCTCCGGTTGGTTTTCGAGCTATGGCAGGTCGGGACGTCCAACCATGGCCTTATCCTCTAAAATTTCGGAAGATCGCCGAGGCTTCTTTCTTCCTATTTCCGATTTACCTGCACCACCGTATCGGTCCGTCTCGGAACAAGGACAACCGGGTGATGTCTCGTCCCTGCAACTTTTGCGGGGATAAAGCTAATCTACTGTACTTCGATTAAGCAGCGAGAGCGTAGTTGTTTTCGCCATTTAAATTTTTGATGTCTGAGATTTAAGAGCATAGCCATCATCGCTCTGCACGCTTACATACCGCTTCTACACGCTGTCAAAGCCAGTCAGCCCCGATATGTAAAGGACTACAAATTTACATATCAATATTCATATGCACAAATTTATTAACATTATTTAACTTATATATTAAATTATACTCCGTTTGAGTCTGTTTTATCGTCGGTTGTGCTTGCCGGCGCCACGGCATTGCCGGGGTCGCCATGGAAGAAGTTGTTGAGGTGTTTCTCGCCAAAGCGATGGAGGAGTTCCCAGAAATTTGGCACGAAGAGGGTGCCGACAACGGCGTTGACAAACATGCCGAACACTACGGCTGTGCCAAGCGATATCCGGCTTGCCGCTCCGGCTCCGGTAGCGAAAAGCATGGGCATGACGCCGAACACGAAGGCGAGGGCTGTCATCATGATTGGACGGAACCGCACTTCTCCGGCTGAGAGAGCGGCCTTGCGCACGTCCATGCCGGCTTTACGGTAGTCGATGGCGTATTCCACGATAAGGATAGCATTTTTAGCCGACAGTCCAAGCAGAAGGATTATGCCTATCTGGGTGTATATGTCGATGCTTTGCCCCATGAATATGCAGCCGACGACAGTGCCAAGTATCGCCGTGGGCATGGATATAATTACGGCGACGGGGTCGGTAAGGCTTTCGTATTGGGCGGCGAGCACAAGCAGGGTGACCACTACGGCGAATATCAACACGAATGTTATCGTGGTGCCTCCTTGTGTCTCCTGGTAGGCCTCGCCAGTCCAGGCATATGAATATTGGTCGCCTACGGCTTTCCTGATGATTTCTTCCATGGCTTTAATGCCATCGGAGGAACTTACGCCATGGGCCGGCGTGCCTGTAATTGCGGCTGTCTCATACATATTATACCGGCTTACCGTCGACTGCCCCATCGCAGGCACTATTTTTACAAATGAAGAGAATGGCACCATTCCACCGGTGGCGTTTTTAACGGTAAGCGCGCCAATATCGTCAACGTTGGCACGGGCTTCTGCATTTGCCGCGATATTTACTTGATACATACGGCCGTAATCTGTGAAATCGTTAACATAGTTTCCGCCCATATATGCCGACAGGGTCGAGTTTATATCTTCAAGGCGCAATCCCATCATTTTCACCTTGTCGCGGTCGATGTCGAGCCTGTATTGCGGCACCCCGCTTTCGTAAAGGGAGGTGACGGAGGCAAGACGAGGGTCTTTTTCTGCGGCATCTTTAATTGCCGTAATGGCGGAAGCCATCTCGGACGCTCCTTTATTGTTGATATCGAGAATCTGCATCTGCAAGCCTGACGTCAAGCCCACGCCTGGAATGGCCGGAGGGTTAAGACCGAAAATTACCGCTTCTTCTATGTCGGCACATGCCGCCTCAAAACGCTTAATCACAGCGTCCACGCTCTCGTCTTTGCCTTTGCGTTCTTTCCATGGCTTGAGCACGGCTATGACAGCGCCGAGATTGGATCCAGCCCCGCCGGTCATAAACGATGTTCCGGAAATGGTGAGCACATCTTTCACTTCCGGTATTTTGAGCATACGGGCCGACACATCGTTCATAACCTTGTCGGTTCGTTCGAGCGAAGCTCCGGTGGGAAGCTGCACCGAACCAAGGAAGTAGCCCATGTCCTCTTGCGGGATATACGACGACGGCATCTTCAAGAAACCGTAAAAGGCCGCGCCGGTGATGATGAAATATACGGCTATCGCAACCCACGGCCTGCGCAAGAACGAGCCTACCACTTTAAGGTAGACATTCAATGTGGCTCCGTAGCCTTTGTTGAACACGCGATATACCACATTATTCGTCTTAGCAGGATTGGACCGGCGCAGGAACAGGGCGCACAACGACGGAGTGAGCGTAAGGGCGCTAAGGCCGGAGAAGGCCGTAGACACGGCGATTGTCAAGGCGAACTGTTTGTAGAGCTCGCCGGTGATTCCGCTCACAAAAGCCGTGGGGATAAATACCGACAACAGCACGAGCACCTCGCCCACCACCGGTCCTTGCAGCTCGACCATCGCCTTCTCGGCCGACTGCCTCGGCGTGAGCTCGCCCCGGTCGACAAGCCTCGAACAGTCTTCAACCACCACTATCGCGTCGTCGACAACAATGGCTATCGCAAGCACAAGGCCGAACAGCGTGAGCGTGTTGAGAGTGAAGCCCATAAGCTTCATCACGGCAAAAGTGGCTATCAGCGACACCGGGATTGTAATCATCGGTATTATCACCGCTCGCCAGTTTTGAAGGAAAAGAAGAATCACTACCATAACGATTAGCGTTGTCTCGACAAATGTCACAAGCAATTCGTCGATTGACGAGCTCACAAAATCGGTCTGGTTCATAATCACTGAATAGTGGACGCCTTCGGGGAAATACTCTGAAAGCTCGTCCATCTTGGCCGTGACCTCCTTGGCCACTTTCAGCGCATTGGCCCCGGCAAGCTGGTTTATGCCAAGCAGGGCGGCTTGCTTTCCGTTTATCCTTGCCACATTGCCATACGACTCGCTTCCGAGGTCGACACGAGCCACATCGCCAAGGCGCAGCAGCGAACCGTCGGGATCGGTGCGGAGCACGATTGCGGCAAACTCCTCGGGGGTCTGCAACCGGCCCTGAGAAGTGAGCGTGAACTGAAAGGCTTCCTTGCTTTGCAATGGTGGGGCGCCGACATCGCCGG
This sequence comes from Muribaculaceae bacterium, assembly GCA_009775125.1. Taxonomy (GTDB): domain Bacteria; phylum Bacteroidota; class Bacteroidia; order Bacteroidales; family Muribaculaceae; genus CAG-873. The sequence goes on from VSPD01000061.1 coordinate 4,693, forward strand.
CCGACACCTCCATATTCTGGCTCTGAATAGCGGCCGCCACTTCTGCCGGCGTGATCTGACGCACGCGCATTTTGTCGGGGTCGAGCCATACGCGCATGCTGTAATCACCGCCGCCAAACGCGTTCACCTCGCCCACCCCTTCAAGACGTTTCAGCTCGTCGACGAGGTTCAGATTGGCATAATTGGTAAGATATAGCGCATCGTAATTGTAGGCCGAGTCGCCTTCAATCGACAGGAACAACACAGTATTGCTCGACGACGAGAACACCGACACGCCCTGTTGTTTCACGGCGTTTGGCAACTGGGCGTCGGCAAGCGCGATGCGGTTCTGCACCTTCACGGCCGCCATGTCCTGATCGGTGCCGTTTTCGAAAGTTATGGTAAGATTATACGAACCGTCGGAACTCGAATTGGAACTCATATACATCATACCCTCTATGCCGTTGACCTGCTCCTCGATGGGCAAGCCGACAGTAGAAGCCACCGTCTGCGCATCCGCTCCTGGATATGAAGCCATGACCATAACCGTTGGCGGCGTGATGTCGGGGAACTGAGCCACAGGCAGGGTCTTTACCGTAAGAAGGCCGGCCAGCACCATCATTACGGCAATGACAAGAGAGAATATAGGCCGGTCGATAAAAAAGCGTGAGAACATGGCTATTCAGTTAAAACAGGTTTTATTTCCATACCGGGACGCACTTTCAGGAGCGCGCGCGTAACGTAGCGGTCGCCGCGGTTCAATCCGCTTGTCACCACACGCATCGAGTCGTTGGCCATGGCTCCCACCTTTATCGGCGTGTACACCACACGGTTTGAGTCGTTGACCACATATACGAATTTACCGAGCTGGTCGGTAGAGATAGAGGCGTCTTTGACAAGAATGGCGTTCGGGTCGAGTTTCATCGGGAGGGAGATGGTGGTGTACATGCCGTCGCGCAGTTCACCGTAAGGATTCTTTACTTTGGCGCGTACATGCAGCGTTCCGGTGGATGTGTCGACATCGGGCGCTATATACACGAGCCTTCCATAATAGTTGTGCGGCAATTTTTCTTCAAACATCATCGGCACCGAATCGTAGTTTATTTTCGACCGGCCGTTCTCATTGGTGAAAGAGCGAAGATACGACGCATCGTCGATATAAAACTCGGCATTGAGCACAGAGTTGTCGTAGATTGTAGCAAGTTTCTGCGCCGCGCCCTCGCCGGCAATATATGCCCCTTCGGAGTATTCTCCCACCGACATATCACCGTCGAAAGGAGCACGGACCGTGCAGTAGCCCAGAGTGGTGCGCGCCGACTGCAACGCAGCCGTGGCATTGGCCACCGAGGCACGGGCTTGCTCCATAGCGCTCTTGGCATCGAGTACCTGAATCTGAGCCACGGCATCGCTTTCGAGGGCCTTTTCGAGTGCGGCATAGTTTTTAGAAGCATATGCATATGTGCTTTTGGCCGTTTCGAGCTGCGACTCGGCCTGCACCACCGCATCACGATATCGGGCATCCTCTATCGTGAAAAGGACCTGACCTTTTTTCACCTTATCACCGGCGCTGAAATTCTGGCTAACCAATGCGCCGTTGACCCTCGCCATCAAGTCCACTACATCGGAGGCTTTGAGCGTGGCCGGGAACTTTTTATGAATCACGACTGAATCTGCCACAACCTCGGCTACCGCCACCGGTTCCGGCTCGCCTGCCTGTGCGCTTTTTTCCTTATCCTTATCGTTGCATCCTGCGAGCACGAGAATTGCCCCGGCCGAGATTAACACATATCTTGCTTTCATATGGCATAATTATTTATTTTCCGAATTATTTTTCGACACTCCATCCGCCGCCGAGGGCCTGATACAGGTTTATAAGCGCCGACAGTGCCGCGCCACGCGCGCTTACAAGCTCGTCGGCATATTGGAGCCGTGCGATTTGCGCGTCGGAGACATTGATAAATGACGAAAGGCCTTTTTTGTAAAGATCAATCGACAGCTCAAACGATTTTTGCGCTTGCTCCACAACTTGCTCTATAAGGTCGATATAATGCAGCGAGTTCACATACTGCGACATGGCATTGTCAACTTCCTGCACGGCGGTGAGCAATGTAAGGTTGTAATTGTCGATTCCGACCTGCATCTGCTCGCGCGCCGACACCACAGCCGCCTTCCGGGCCATGCCGTCGAAAACAGTCCACGACAAAGTCGGGGCTATTGAATAGGTGAACGAGCGGTCGGAAAACAGGTCGCCGGCATCGTGAGCCTGCGTGCCAATAGACCCGGCAATAGAAAGCGTGGGCAAGAAGTCTTTTTTAGCAATGCCCAGAGCGGCGGCATCGGCGGCAAGGGCATATTCCGCCTCCACCACGTCGGGGCGGCGGCGAAGCAGCTCCATAGGCACGCCGACAGCCACTATCTGATGAAAATCGGGTAACTCACGCGGCGTGTCGAGCATGGCATGTATCTGCTCGGGAAACATGCCCGTGAGAACTCCTATCGTATTTATTGCCGTGGCAATGTCGGTATTAAGAGTTGTAATGGAGGCTTCTGTCGACAGATATGTCGTTTTGGCCTGCGCCACATCGAGCATCGAAGATATTCCGGCCTCAAAACGCGCCTCTGTAATTTCCACAACACGTTTTTGCGATGAAATGTGCTCTTGCAGAACGGCTTTTTCGCCCTGCAAAGTGCGCAGCCGCATATAGGCCGATGCAATCTTGGAGGTGATGCTCACCGCCATGGCGGCATACTGGGCCCGCGAAGCCTTGAAAGAAGCCTTTTCTTGCCGCGTCCTCGCGGTGATTTTCCCAAAGAGGTCTATTTCCCAATTCATATCTATGCCAAGGCCGAAGTAAGACGATGTTGAAGCGTCAATCTCCGGAGAGACAACCGCGCCCGACGACCTCGCGCGCGTCCATCCGGCATTTGCCGTAACAGACGGATAATAAGCGGCCTGCGCACGGCGCACACCTTGGCGCGCGATTTCGATACGACGTGCCGCCATGGCTATATCGTAATTCCGGTCGATGCCAATAGCTATCAGCGAGTCGAGCATGGCGTCGCCAAAAGAGCGCCACCAGGCGTCGTCGGTAGGCACCGTCTGGTCGAAATCGGTAGTGTACGCCCACCGCGAGGGCATATCATCGGCATCAAAGCGTTCTTGCGCCTGCGAAGGAAAGGCCATGAACGCGAGTGCCGCGAGGGATAAGGATATTTGTTGCAAACTTGAATTCATTATCTCAAAGATAAATAGTTGTACAACAAAATAACCCCGGCCTAACCTTTTTGGTTTAGACCGGGGTCAATTTTTTTATTTGTTCAGCGTCACTGCATGTTGGCCTTGATATAATCTTCAATGGAAAAATCAGTCTTGTAATCCTTTGGCGCGCCCGCAATGAATTCGACGGCATTTACAGATGCGTTCTCTTTGCCTTCGCAGACGCGTACAATAAAGCCGGCGATTGAATAAAGGTTATCGTGCATGGGCGACATTGATATCACATGGTCTTTCCCTTCAAAAGAATAGAACTCGCATGGCGTTCCACTCGCGGCCAATGTCTTTGATATGTATTCCGAACCGCACAGGCTCATGCCTCCGGCCGACAGAATTGAGTACGGCACGTTTTTATCCGCATCGCCGTGAAACAGCATCATCGGACAAGGCTTTGAATTCCAGGCAAGCTCATCCTCGCAATAAATAGCCCCGGCAAAAGCGACAATTCCGGCATAGTTGAAATCGGAGGGCAACGCCACGCCCGTATTAAATCCGTTTGCCAGCCAATACTCGGCTTGCAGGGCCGTAATCGCGCCGGCGCTGGAACCCGATGCAAATATTTTATCTGCGTCCACCCCTAATTCCGAGGCATTTTCCAAAACATACGTCGTAGCCCGATAAAAATCTGACACTGCATCATTTACAGCATAAACCAATGCCATGGCAAAGCGCGCATCCATAGCGGCTATGCTTTTATCGAAATGCTTTAACAGGGTGGTCTTGTAATCTATCGATATAACGGCTATGCCATTATCATTGAGGAAATTAAAATATTGCATGAAATCCTTGCAATCGCGCTCGCCACCCATAAAGCCCCCTCCGAATGCAAAAATTACAGCAGGCACCGATGTTGAGGCATTGCAAGCAGGGCGATATATGTCCATTTTCAGCGTATCGCCATCCACAACGGCATAATCGCGCGTTTCAGGAGATGCCCCGAACGCAAAAGGCATGACACCGATCGCCAATAAGAAACTCAATATATACTTTACAACAAGATTTGGCCGACAAATATATCGGCTGACACTATTTATCATCATATCGTGACGCTTATTTAATTTGTTCATATGTCATATTTTGATTTTGACAAAAATACAACAATTTTTTTAATCATAAAGATTGACCGCAGAAAAAACTTTTTCGGTGGAACGTGTCAAGCTCATCAAACAAGAAAATTTGGAATCAAAAAGATAAATCACGGCACAAGCCGAAATGTCGGCGCATGGAATCGCGTAGCGATTTTGAAAATAATCTGTGAAATTCGTGCAATTTGTGAAATCTGTGTTCCCGGGAGCGCGACCGCGCTCCTTTTTAACCACGAATTACACAAATTTCGAGGATTTCACAAATTATTTTGAATTCCCTATTTGCGATGCTTTAGCTGTATATGCACCGGATTTACGTATTGTGCCCGGAATTTCGGATTGTGCCGGGGTTTGTGCAGATGCTGTGCAAATACTACAAATGAAAAATCGCAACCAACTGCTGTTTAGTTGATTGCGATTTTGCTTTGTTGCCTTGGAAGGATTCAGAATTATGTACGGCTATAAATGAATTTGAATATGATTGTCAATGTAAATCAGACTGTTACAACTATTTTGAATGTTAATAAATCCATAGGGATTTAATTCAACGCACTTTTGGTTGTGCAAAAACGTTATACTTGCACAACGATATTTTGAAATGCACAACCACCTATGGAAAGAATAACTCTCTACCTCCGCACGACCAAGACGAGCGGTAAAATAAGACTTCGCTTCCGGCTTACGGAAGGTCGAGAAGTCCAGCTCTTTCACAAGAGCAGTATTGAGGCAGACCTCGCGGATTTGAAGAAGTCCGATATGGATGGCTCACTAAAACCTCGTGTCAGCCTCTATAACGAAGAATTGCGTCTCGCTATTACGCGCGAGATTGATGCAATGCACGAAGCCTATAAGCAACTGAAAGAGGAACGCCCTGAATTCGACGCCACCGACTTTGAGGCAAGAATAGATCTGCTTCTCAATCCGGAGAAATACAATGTAGTCAAGACGGAGGAAACCGAAACACTGCTGGCGCGTTTCGACCGCTACATCGATGGTCTGAAAACATACGGCACCGTCAGTGAGGGCAGAGCCAAAATTTACAAGATAGTATGGGATAAGCTCTCACGTTATCTTATCATCTTCAAGAAATCGCGCTATACTCCGGAACAATTCACACCGGAAGATATATTGGCATTCCGGGAGTTCGTAATCAACGAATACAAGTATGTAGATAAACACAAGGCGATATATGGAAGCCTGCAAAAGATCTCCATACCGACCAAGCAGGCGAGTATCAACACGGCATCGGCAAAACTCCGGGCATTACAGGCTTTCTTCAATGAGCTGGAGGAGAATGACGAGATTTTGAAATCTCCATTCCGACGCCTTACCAAGAAAAGAAGGAACGAGGCACTGAGAGAACAGTATGACGACCCTTTCTTCCTCCGCTATGAGGAAGTTCAGCAGATAATGGTTGCGGATGTACCCGACAGCCTGAAGGAAACCAAAGATGCTTTTCTTCTTCAGTGCGCTCTCGGTTGTCGTATCGGAGATTTCATGAAGTTATCGATGTCGAACGTGGCTGTTACCGATGACGGCATTCCCTACGTTCAATATCTCCCCAAGAAAACAATGAAGACGCAGAATGACCGACGAGAGAAGAAAACTCCGTTGATGATGTTTGCGTTGGAAATCGTCAAACGCTCCGGTTTCAAATTTGGTGTTCTCAAATATGCCTCTGGCAAAAGCGGATACAACGCCAAGATTAAGAAGCTCCTTGAGTATTGTAAGATTGATCGATTGGTTAATCAGTATGATGAGGCGGCAGGCACAATGAACCGAGTGCCACTACACTCAGTCGGCAGTAGCAAACTGTGCCGTAAGACTCACATAGACATCGCCAACAAAGCGCAGGTAAATATGTATGCCACCGGCCTCCATGAGGTAGGCAGTAGTGCCGTTGAACACTATTCAATGCTTGAACTTCATGACCTCTTCGTGCTCCTCTGTGCCGCCTTCAATCAGCCTCAATACAGAGTTGATAAACAACTGAACGTGCTGCCAGAAGAGATAAATAGCAGTGACTAAAAACTTTGAGGGATTTTTGCCCTCCCTTATTATTATCTTCATATTATTATCTTGTTATTATCTTGGCGGTCGAATGTCAAAATTTCAAAAAAAATTTGTAACTTTGCATTTCAAATGCGCTCGCGCAGACAAATGACCGCTCAATGTAAGTAACTACTTATATTCAACATATTAAGGAACTTTCTTGTAGTCGCAAAAGGGTTGGTCGCCTGTCTGCATACTCGGAAGTTCTATCGCTTTTATGAGAGACTATAACCTTGGTTTTATCTCAAATGAAGATATTTTCAACCATGTTAAAAATACAGTTGAACAATATCAAAGTTTTATTGACCTCACAGAGTTCAATAAAAACATTATTGACCCCATCAAACTTACATTTGACTCAAAAGTCTATGGCAGCGATTTGCATAAAATCATAGAGGCCGAATGCATTCGTCAAATGGACAAGCACAACCAAAACCACATAGGCTATTTCCATCAAAATATATTTAGGTATGCCGGGCACGGTTGGGAGGTGCCGCAGGTCGGTTTTGATGTCGTTAACGAGAAGAAGCATATTTTTGTGGAATTAAAGAATAAGCATAACACGATGAATGCTAATTCTGGTCAAGCCACAATGATGAAATTTCTTCAAAAGGCTAAAGACGATCCTAAAGCTTTATGCTTGCTTGTTGAGGTGATTGCAAAAAGGTCGCAAGATATTATGTGGTGCGGTACTTTTCGGGGTGTTTATCTGGGCGGCGATAAAAGAATCCGTAGAATGTCAATCGATAGATTCTACAATCTTGTATTCCATGATGAAGATGCTTTTTGCAAATTATGCAAAGCTCTTCCTATGATACTTGAAGATGTTATCTCAAGTAGCAAGAATCTTACTATGCACAATACCGTATATTCAGAACTCAACGAAATTTCACCCGATATTTTCAAGAGTCTCTACTTATTGGCTTTCAAAACATACGAAGGATTTGACAATTTCTAACATGCAATATTTTTCTGTCACCAATATTGCCGATATTCTTGGTGTTTCAATTCGTAATGTTGAAACTTGGCTAAAGAATGGTAAGTACCAATATATCGTTGAAAGTGGGAAGAAACTAATTCCTGCAACAGAACTTATCGAAGAACAGCCGTTTTGCGAGATGGCTACTGATAATTGGGAGCATGAATACGAGGTTAAACCTCGACGACCTTTTCATTCTATCGAACTATTCGCAGGGGGTGGCGGTCTTGCATTGGGGATGGAAAAGGCAGGCTTTAAGCATGTTTTACTGAATGAATTTGATAAAGATGCTTGTTCCACACTTCGTTTTAACAGGCCGGAATGGAATGTTGTGCAAGATGATGTTCATAACATCTCATTTACTGAATATGCGGGTAAGGTTGATTTGCTCACCGGTGGCTTCCCTTGTCAAGCATTCTCTTATGCAGGAAATAAAGGTGGTTTCGCTGACACCCGAGGCACTCTTTTCTTTGAGCTTGCGCGTGCAGTTAAAGAAATTCAACCTGCTGTTTTCTTAGGTGAGAATGTTAGAGGTCTTTTTACCCATGATGATGGCCGCACATTAGAGGTAATCCGCAATACCATAAAAGAATTAGGATATACTCTAATTGAGCCACGAGTTTTACGAGCCATTCTTTATCAAGTGCCACAAAAGAGAGAGCGTCTATTCCTAATTGCCATTAGAAATGATATTGCAGAACAAGTCACGTTTAGTTGGCCTGCTCCCTTCCATAGAATTGTAACCTTACGTGATGCCTTTTTTTCAGGTATCCTTTATCCTACAAATGTACCCGCATCTGAAGGACAAGCTTATCCTAAAAGAAAAAAAGAAATTATGGATATGGTGCCTATGGGTGGGAATTGGAACGATCTTCCGATTGATATTCAGAAGGAATATCTTAAAGGAAGTTACCATTTAGGAGGGGGTAAGACTGGTATTGCTCGTAGATTATCTCTTGACGAGCCTTCCCTCACACTAACTTGTGCTCCAGCTATGAAACAAACCGAGAGATGTCACCCGACAGAGACTCGGCCTTTGAATGTTAGAGAATACGCGCGTATCCAAACATTCCCGGACGAATGGGAATTTATGGGTAATCAAACCGCCAAATATAAGCAAATTGGCAATGCTGTACCTGTAAATCTTGCATGGGCAGTTGGTAGATCCCTTATGCGTTTATTTAATTCACTTGATGAAAAGGGTTTAATCTCCACGCCATTAGAATTTGATGGTACACATCGTACAAAGTTAGGTGGTCTTTTTGAAGGAATGGTATGTGAGAAACCAGAAGAATATGGCAAAACTACAAATATAGCTAATTCATAACTATATTTTAAAGCCCTTGGTAAACAAATTACTGACTACGACGATTGGACGACTTTATTTATAACCTTAAAGTCCGGATATGGCATTAGATCTTACCAATTTCAAATTCCAATCCCATTATATAGGCGTATGGTCTCGAACAGGACATTCTGATGATAAATTTTCCGGGACATTGTTTATTGATGGTCAGAATATATGGATAGAACTTTTCTTTGAATCCACTAAGCTCCCTGAAAATTTAGAGTCTATTTCGGGGATTACCTATTCGACAGATTCAAATGGAGATGACCATTCTGCAAACATTATTGCAGAAGGATTAAAATTTGAGAAAATTTCACATCTTGGTAATGGATTAAGGCATTATAAGTATTCTGTATCGGAAATCTTTATTTATGAAGGTTCTTTTCAAAAGGAACAAATTCAATCTATAAATATCAAGGCGGAGATACTTAATGAGTGGTCTGCAAATGTTTTAAAATCGGCTTATTCCGATGTTTCCAAGGTAAATATTCCGAGTAATCATTACATTCTCCATCATTGCTCACCTCATCACAATTGGCTTTTGAATTGCGATATTATAAGCGTGTATATGTCATATATTGCTACTTGGGCTTTTGGAGGAATAAATAGAGGAGTTGAACAACAAGCGATATTGCATATTTCATTTAGACAAAAATTAAGTTTTGATGATGCTATGCAATTAAGCAATCAAATAGTCTACTTATTGTATCTTATTACCAATAGAGTTTTTCCTGTTGAATATTTGTTATTTGAAAATAATTGTAGTGATAAATGCTTCTATAAGGCAAGCGGCTCTTATAACTATCAATACATAAAGCATTATGCTCATATAGAGCCACACACCCTTTTAACTGATTTTTCAGAGTCTGAGATTAAAACAATTAGTAAGAATTGGGTTGACTTATGTTCAGAATATGCTGGAGCTATTAATAGCTTTTTTGAATCACATACTAATGTATATACACGCCCCGCATCTCTAATTAAAAATTGCATCTCAGTCATTGAAACGCTCTCACAAATGTTAGATAAGAAAGAAACTTATTTAGATGAGTCAACAAAAAATGCGAGATTGCTTATTGATATTATTAATCAGTATAAAATAAGTAAGCAAGATGCAACCAAATTGAAGCAAGCATTTCTCATGGTTAAAGGAACTGAACTAAAAAGCCGTTTATCTAAATTTCTTGAATCTATCAAAGACTATCTTCCCTATAATTTTGAAGAAGATTATGTCAAGAAAATTATAAATACTCGACATAGAATTACGCATCCTAAATCTAAGCAAGAGCCATATTATTGCTCTAAAGACTATCCGAGATTAGCTACTGAATTAAGTTTAAGTATTCATATATTTCTACTTAAAGCAATTGGAGTTAAACAAGATAAGTATATCGTAAAAATAAATTAATGTATTGATATGTTAAGCCGCAGGTCTACAGAAATTAATCATGTATCGTT
>VSPD01000062.1 GCA_009775125.1 Muribaculaceae bacterium
GCAGTTGGTGCAACCTTGCAATGCAAAATTACAACCTCGCTGCAACCTCCAAAAGGTGTACTTCAGTTAATGCTTACGATTAACGATAATTAACGTGAAAAAAGCAAAATACAAAAAAACACTAAGGCCATCAAGGACTCTAACGTCCTTAATGGCCTTAGTGACTTTAATGACCTTAAAAGCCCTCTGTCAGCGGATGGCTATTTTCAGCGCGTCGTGGGCGCGTTTAGCCTTGGCGCGCGCTTCCTCGAGGGTGTCGGCCGTGGCAAGAATCACGCCCATGCGGCGGTGCCCCTTCACCTCAGGCTTGCCGAAGATGCGGATCTGCACGCCCGGCTCGGAGAGCACCTCGGCAAGATTCGACATCTCCACCTTCTTGGTGTCGCCTTCGACAACGATGGCGCGCGACGCCGACGGACCGTAGAAACGGATTCCGGGCACAGGCAGGCCAAGCACGGCGCGTGCATGGAGCGCAAACTCGCTCATGTCCTGCGAAATCATCGTAACCATGCCCGTGTCGTGGGGGCGAGGCGACACTTCGGAGAATATCACGTCGTCGCCCTTGATAAACAGCTCAACGCCGAAAATGCCGTAGCCGCCGAGCGCGTCGGTCACCTTCTTTGCATATTCCTTGGCCTTCTCGATGGCGACAGGAGCCATGGGCTGCGGCTGCCACGACTCGCGGTAGTCGCCGTCGACCTGGATATGTCCTACCGGCTCGCAATAAGCCGTGCCCGCGCTGTGGCGCACGGTAAGGAGGGTGATTTCATAGTCGAAATCAACAAACCCTTCCACAATCACCTTGCCGGCTCCGGCGCGGCCTGCGGTCTGCGCCTCATTCCACGAAAAGTCGATGTCGGCCTCGGTGCGCACTACCGACTGGCCGTGGCCCGACGAGCTCATCACGGGCTTCACCACGCAAGGCATCCCGATTTCCTCGATAGCCTTCTCAAATTCCTCACGAGTCGAGGCAAAACGGTAGGGCGACGTGGGGATGCCGAGTTCCTCGGCGGCCAGGCGGCGTATGCCTTCGCGGTTCATCGTGAGATAAGTGGCCTTGGCAGTGGGAGTCACATTGTAACCCTCCTTTTCGAGCGCGACGAGTTCGGGAGTGGCGATAGCCTCCACCTCGGGGATGATGTGGTCGGGCTTCACTTTTTCCACCACAGCTCGCAGCTCCTTGGCGTCGAGCATGTTGAGGACATAGTTGCTGTCGGCAACCTGCATGGCGGGCGCGCCGATATAGCGGTCGCACGCTATCACCTCCACGCCGAGGCGCTGGAGCTCGATTGCTACTTCCTTACCAAGTTCGCCGCTACCCAGCAGCATGGCTTTACGGCCGATGTCGGTGAATTTTGATCCTATTGTGGGCATAGAATTTAAATATGAGGTATATAATAAGTGTAAGTTATAAACTAAGTTAAGAATTTCAAATAAATAATGCTTTGGTGTAGGGACGCACGGCTCGTGCGTCCGTTGCAATTACATAATCAGAGATACTTCGTCGTTAGCAATTAAATTTCACTTGCTCTTGGGCCGCGAGAAGCCATCCTTTTCGCAACGGGCCTTCATGGCCTTGATGCGGGCTGCCGTGTCGGGGTGGTCGGAAAAGGCATTTGCCAACGCGCCCGAGGCCCTCTGCCCCGACTTGCTCTCCAAGGCCTGCATCTTCTCGAAGGCAAGCACCATATTGTAAGGATTCACACCGGATGCTTTCAGAAAATCGTAGCCATAGTCGTCGGCCTCGGCTTCCTGCTTGCGCGAGTATTTGGCCGACACCAGCCCCTGCGCCAATTGTCCCAGCTGCCCGTCGGTAAGGGCGGCCACGCGGGAGTCGGCCGCGCCGATTGCATCTGAGAGCGCGCTGTTGATAAGAGCCTGCTTGAAGGCATCCTTCGAGTCCTCATTGGCCACATGGCCTATCTCATGGCCTATTATGCCGAGAAGCTCGTCGTCGGTCATCATATCCATTATGCCGGTATATACACGCACCGACCCGTCGGCGCAGGCAAAGGCATTGATATCGTCGGTGACATACACCTTGAAATTCAACGGCGTGCCGTTGATCGACTTCATATTCGACGTAAGTTTGTTAAGACGCTTTGTGTAGGCGCTCGACGCTGGAGCCACCTTGTTTTGCGCGTCCATCTGCTGCACGGCCGAGCGCACATACTGCTGCACCTGCGCGTTCGACAGCGACATGGCCTGCGAGCCCTTCTGCAAAGCCGAGCCCAGACGGCCCATATCCATCTGCGAGCCGCAACCGGCCGTCGCCACAGCCAGCACCACCACGGCAGAGGCCGCCAATGTCTTAATTTTCATCATATTCATTTTTACCCGACATGCACTCATCGGAATTATTTTGCAAATTTAACATTTTTGCCCGACATTACCAAACACCGCAGGAACACAATCCTCCGGATTATGAAAAATATGGCACAAGCCTAAAAATCGGTGCATGAAATCGCGTAGCGATTCTGTAAATAATCTGTGAAATTCGTGCAATCTGTGAAATTTGTGTTCCCCGGAGCGCGGTCGCGCTCTTTTTTAACCACGAATTACACAAATTGCACGAATTTCACAAATTATTTTGAATCAATTAGGCAGGTCTTGTGTCCTGTATAAAACGAAAAACAGGCTCTGCCCCTGAGGGGCGGAGCCTGCTATGCAGTTGCGTTGTGGCTTTAATTATTCAGCAACAACAGCAGAGTCAGCGGGAGCGGCTACGCTGTCGGCAACGGCAGCAGCAGAGTCAACTACGACTTCTTCTACTACTTCAACAGCTTCTTCTACAACAGCTGCGGAATCAGCAGCTTCAGCGGCTTTGTCAGAGCTACCGCAAGATACCATAGAGGCAGCGAAAGCAACGGCAGCGAAAAGAACTAACTTTTTCATTTCTTTTGAAAGATTAAATAGTAAAACAATTATTTTTAGCTTCAAAAACGCCACAAAGGTACGACTTATTTTCTAACTACCAAAATATTTTGCACTTTTTTGACGATTTTTTTCACATTCAAATTAAACCTTTTTGCAAACTGTTGAATATCAACGGCTATTGTTTGGCTCTCTCATCCCTGTCGCGGCGAAGCCTTTCGGCAAGGCCGTTGGCCATGACCACGGACTGAGAGATGTGCGAGCAGATATGGTCGGCCCCGACAAGGCGGTCGATGCCGGCGTGGACAAGCACGTCGCGCACATTGTCTTTCACGCCCGACAGCACTATGTGTATGCCCTCGGAATTCGACGAGTTGATAAGCATTTCAAGGTTATGAAGGCCGGTGGCGTCGATAAACGCCACTTTGCGCATGCGGATGATGCGGACAAGAGGCTTGACATTGCCCACGGTGGCGCGCATCATCTCGTCGAACTTGGTGGCCACGCCGAAGAAGAACGGGCCGTCGATTTCGTAGACGCTCACACCGGGAGCCACGTCGAGCACCTCGTGCTGGTCGAGGTCGGTACCCTCGGCCACATCGAGCTTCTCGGAGTAGACCTTTATCTCGGTATTTTCGGTGACGCGGCGCAAGAACAGCACCATGGCAAGCAGCAGGCCAATCTCTATGGCGATGGTGAGGTCGAAAATTACCGTGAGGAAGAAAGTGACAAGCAGCACCGAGATGTCGCTCTTGGGAGCGCGGAATATGCCCACGATAGTGCGCCATCCGCTCATATTGTAGGCCACCACCATAAGCACGGCGCCAAGGCATGCCATCGGTATATAGTTGATAAGCGGCATGGCAAACAGGAAGATGAGCAGCAGCACAAGGGCATGGACGATGCCGGCCATGGGCGTGCGGCCGCCGTTGGAAATGTTGGTCATGGTGCGGGCAATGGCTCCGGTGACGGGGATGCCGCCGAAAAACGGCACGCATATGTTGGCGATGCCCTGGCCGATAAGCTCGGTGTTGGAATTGGTGCGCGAGCCGGTGACACCGTCGGCCACCGTGGCCGAAAGAAGCGACTCGATGGCGCCGAGCACGGCTATGGTAAAGGCCGACGGCAGCAGAAGATTTATCGTGGTCATGTTCAGGTCGAAGCCGTGAGGCAGGGGAATGTCGGTCGACATCGAGCCGAACCGCTCGCCGATTGTCTCGATATGCAGGCCGGGCATCATCGACTTAGCCACGCACACACAGGCCGTGACCACAATTATGGCGATAAGCGCCCCGGGGAGCTTCTTCGAAATCTTCGGCGTCAATATTATAATAATGAGCGACACAAAGCCCACGGCAAAAGTAGGCCACGATACATTGCCGAAACTGCGGAGATACAGCCCCCATTTGGGAATAAAGGCCCCCGGGATATTCACCAGCCCCAGACCAAAGAAATCGTTGATCTGAGTGGAAAAAATCGTGAGGGCGATACCGGCGGTGAATCCCACGATGATAGGATAAGGAATAAACTTTATCACCGTGCCCAGATGGAAAAGCCCCATAATCACCAGAATCACACCTGCCATAAGCGTGGCAATGGCAAGGCCGTGAAGGCCAAACTGGGCTATGATATTATATACAATAACGATGAAAGCGCCCGTAGGGCCGCCAATCTGCACAGAGTTGCCGCCGAAAAACGACACAAGGAAACCGCCGATAATGGCAGTGACAAGCCCTATCGTGGGGCTAACGCCCGAGGCGATACCGAAAGCGATGGCAAGCGGAAGAGCCACAATGCCCACCACAATACCGGCCACCACATCGTCGCGCAGCCGCGAAAGGGAATAATGGCGCAGAGCCGAAAACAATTTCGGCCGAAAGTCGATTGACCCTGATAAATTCATGCTAAAACAACTTTTAAATCAATTTAAAATTGAATGATAGAAACTTCTTTACCTTATTATATATAATTGTGCATTGTGCATCGTGCATTGTGCATTGTGCATTGTGCATCGTGCATCGTGAAAGGGAGTGCAAAGTTAAGCAAATTTTTGTTAAAAATAAAATAATTTTGCATGTTATGGATGAAATTACTAATTTTGCTCTTTGATGAGCGATATATTGCACATATTACTATATGGAGCAATCATCGGCGTGCTTATTTCCGCGCCGATGGGCCCTATCGGCATGCTCGTGATCCAGCGCACGCTCTCAAAAGGCCGCTGGCCCGCATTCTTCACCGGCCTGGGCGCAGGCCTGAGCGACCTGATCTACTGCCTGCTCACCGGCCTGGGCATCAGCTTCATCACCGACCTTATCGAGACACACCAGTTCATCCTCCAGATCGTGGGAGGAGGCGTGCTCGCCGCATTCGGCATCTACCTCTTCTCCAAAAACCCCACACGCTCGCTCAAACGAGCCGGCGACACACAGTCCAACAGCTTCTTCACCGACTTCGGCACCGGCTTCCTCCTCACATTCTCCAACCCATTGATCCTATTCTTCATAATAGGACTGTTCGCGCGCTTCAACTTCATAGAGCCCGAATTCGGCGTCCATCACTTCATCACCGCCTACTTCTCGATATTCGCCGGGGCCGTCGTGTGGTGGTACCTCGTAACGACACTCGTCAACATCCTCCGCTCACGCATCAACGTGCGCTCGCTCTGGCTCGTAAACCGCATAATCGGAGCCGTGCTCATAGCCATGTCGGTAATCGGCATCATCATGGCGCTCAACAAATACTGCTTCTAAACAAATACAAATCGACATATGAAGACCAACGACCAACTCATCGACGACCTCATCGACCTGGCATTTGCCGAAGACATCGGCGACGGCGACCATACCACACTCTCCACCATCCCCGCATCGGAATACGGCACCCAGCGCCTCATCATCAAAGAAGAAGGCATCCTCGCCGGCGTAGAGATAGCACGGCGCGTCTTCGAGCGCTTCGACCCCTCGCTCGAAATGAAAGTGATGATTGGCGACGGCGAGCACGTCCGCCCCGGCGACGTAGCCTTCACCGTCACCGGCTCCGTGCGCTCCCTGCTCCAGACCGAGCGCACAATGCTCAACATAATGCAGCGCATGAGCGGAATAGCCACCACCACAGCCCGCTACCAAGCCGAGCTCAAAGGCCTGAAAGCCAAAGTGCTCGACACCCGCAAGACAACCCCCGGCATGCGCCTGCTCGAAAAAATGGCCGTGAAAATCGGCGGCGGCGAAAACCACCGCATCGGCCTCTTCGACATGATACTCATCAAAGACAACCACACCGACTTTGCCGGAGGCATACCCCAGGCCGTGGCCTCATGCCGCGAATACATGCGCCGCAACCACAAAAAACTCCGCATCGAGCAAGAAGTGCGCGACACCGACGAAATCCTCCAAGCCCTCGAAGCCGGAGTCGACCGCATCATGCTCGACAACTTCACCCCCGAGCGCACCGCCGAGGCCGTCCGCCTCATCCGCTCCAAAAACCCCGCCGTAGAAATCGAATCCTCCGGCGGCATCACCATCGACAACCTCCGCGCCTACGGCGAATGCGGCGTCGACTACATCTCCGTCGGCGCCCTCACCCACTCCGTCAAAGGCCTCGACATGAGCTTCAAAGCCATGTAGCTTGCAGGAACACAAGCCTCCGGCTTGTGAAAAACACTTCGCAAGCCGGAGGCTTGCGTTCCTGCCGCCGTCCTCTGCCAATTATTTTTCGGTATATGGCCCTCCGTTTTTTTGAAATTAAGATTTTTTTGTTAATTTTGCCATTTGAAATATAATCGCTTCAAATGATCAAGAAATTTTTTCTGACCATGCTCGGCACCATCGCCGGCATCTGGGTTTCAATCATCGTGTTTGTCCTTGGTTCCATCATAGCAATCGGAATCCTTGTTGGTAAAAACGCCGACACATCGGCAATAGCCGGTGGCGACAGCATCCTGCGCATCGACCTTTCAGGCCAGATTGTCGACCGCGTGCAACCCGGCTCGTTTATGGACGTGCTCATGTCGGCGTCGGAAGGCAACACACAGGGCCTCGACGACCTGGTGGCGGCTATAATGAAGGCGCGCGACGACAAAAAAATCAAAGGTATCTTCCTCGACTGCTCCGGCTCTTCGTCGGGCATAGCCACACGTGCCGAACTGCTCGAAGCACTCCGCTATTTCAAAGAAGATTCATCGAAATGGATATATTCTTATGCCGACTCGTATGCCCAGGGCGACTATCTGCTCGCTTCGGTGTCAGACAAAATTTACCTTAACCCTATCGGCGAAGTCGACATCCACGGCCTGCAATCCATGGTAATGTTCTACAAAGGGCTTATGGATAAGCTCGGCGTGGAGATGCAGGTTGTGAAAGTGGGCACGTTCAAAAGCGCCGTAGAGCCTTTCCTCCGCACCGACATGAGCGAGGCTAACCGCGAGCAGACCCGCATCTATGTCGACCAAATATGGGACGACATCGCCGGCAACATTGCCGCCAACCTCAGCCTCACCCCGGCCGACGTGAACCTGTGGGCCGACAGCCTCGCCTCCACATGGGCTCCCGAGATATATGTCGACCGCAAGATGGTGTCGGAGCTCAAATACCGCTCCCAAGTCGAGGAAATCCTGCGCAAGCAGATGAAACTCGACAAGGACGACAAGCTCCCCTACGTATCGCCCTCGGAATACCTCGCTTCTAAAATCGACCCGTTCGAATCCAAAGGCAAGCACATCGCCGTGCTCTATGCCGTGGGCGACATCGTTGTGTCGGGCGAGGGAGGCATCGTGTCGGAAACTCTCGTGCCGCAAATCGAAAAACTCGCTGCCGACGACGACGTGAAAGGCCTCGTGCTCCGCGTCAACTCGGGCGGCGGCTCGGCATTCGCATCCGAACAAATCTGGAAAGCCCTCGAAGACTTCAAGGCCAAGGACAAGCCCTTCTATGTGTCGATGGGCGACTACGCGGCATCCGGCGGCTACTACATCTCTTGCGGCGCCGACTCGATATTTGCCGACGCCACCACCCTCACCGGCTCTATCGGCATATTCGGCATGATACCGTCGGCCGAGAAGCTGCTCAACGACAAGCTCGGGCTCACCACCGACATTGTGGCGTCGAACCCCAACGCCGTGGTGGCCGCGCCCTATCGCCCGTATTCCCCGACACAGATCGCCGCCATGCAGAAATATGTCGAGCGCGGCTACGCCACCTTCACCGGCCGCGTTGCCGAAGGCCGCAAAATGGAAATCGACTCCGTGCTTAAAATAGCCGAAGGACGCGTGTGGGACGGACAGTCGGCCCTGCGCATCGGCCTCGTCGACAAAATCGGCTCGCTCCAATATGCCATCGACGCCATGGCCCGCCGCCTCGACATGAAGCCCTCCGAGACCGTAAGCTACCCGGCTCTTGAAGAAGACTTCTGGGCCACCGTGCTCAAAGAGTCGCAAAGCATGTCGGTTGAAATCAACGGCATCCCCGCCGAGGACATAGCCACCGCCCTGCGTGCCGCCCGCGCCCTCCGCGACGCCGACCCCATCCAGGCCCGCATGGAGCCCACGGTGCTGAGATAATG
This sequence comes from Muribaculaceae bacterium, assembly GCA_009775125.1. GTDB lineage: Bacteria > Bacteroidota > Bacteroidia > Bacteroidales > Muribaculaceae > CAG-873. Next base: position 8,434 of record VSPD01000062.1, read on the forward strand.
ACTAATGACAAATTACTAATGACTAATGACAAATTACTAATGACCAATTGTCGCTTTTGTCGTTAATGTCGCTTATGTCGTTAATGTCGCTTTTGTCCTTAATGTCGTTAATGTCCTTAAAGTCTTTAAAGTCCTTAATGCCCTTATAACTTATCCCTGAATAAAATGCGCATAAACAAGTGGATATCACGCCTGGTGCTTCTGCCCGTGTCGAAAATATACGGGCTGGCCACATTTGTGCGCAACAAGATGTTCGACTTCGGCATCCTGCGGCAGCGCGAGTTCGACGTGCCCGTGGTGGTGGTGGGCAACATCGCCGCCGGCGGCACAGGCAAGACGCCTCATGTCGAATACCTCATCGACACCCTGCGCCACAACTACCACATCGGAGTGCTCAGCCGAGGATACAAACGTCGCACCAAAGGATTCGTCATGGCCACGCAGCGGTCGACTCCGCTCGACATCGGCGACGAGCCATATCAGATTTTCCATAAATTCTCCAGCAGCATCGTCGTGGCCGTGTGCGAAAACCGCGTCGAAGGCATCACCGAGCTGCTGCGCATCGACCCGAAAATCAACCTCGTGATTCTCGACGACGCCTTCCAGCACCGCTACGTGAAGCCCACGGTGTCGATCGTGCTCACCGAGTTCAACCGCCCCGTATTCGAAGACCACCTCCTGCCCTATGGCAATCTCCGCGAAGGCCGGGGCGCCCTGCGCCGTGCCGACATGGTGATCGTGACCAAATGCTCCGAAAGCACCAAGGCCCTCGACTACACCATCTTCAAAGCCCACCTCAACCTCTTTCCCTACCAGAAACTCTACTTCTCACGGTTTCTCTACGGCGCGCTCAAACCCGTGTTCCCCGACCAGGCCGAGGGCGTGCCCCCGTCGCTCGAATGGCTCACCGAAGACGACATGATACTCACCGTGGCCGGAATCGGCAACCCCCGCCCCTTTGTGCGCTACGTCAAGCACTTCCGCCCCAAAGTGAGGGTAAACATCTTCCCCGACCACCACTTCTTCTCGAAAAAAGACATCGAGCTTATCGAAAAACGATTCATGACCATGCCCGGCCGAAGCCGTTTTATCGTCACCACCGAAAAAGACGCCGTGCGCCTGGCCAACAACCCCTACTTCCCGCACGAGCTAAAAGCCATCACCTTCTACCTCCCCATCAAGGTCGATTTCATGCGTCAGGAATCAGATTCATTCGAGACAGCGATAAGAAAACTCATACGCGACAAACAAAGTCAGACCCCCGGCGTTTAAAATAACGTGGCGTGACGCGCTATCCACAGACACGCCTGCGCGCCACCCGACATAAACAAAACATAACCCGAAATTTACCATGCTCGAACAAATCAAACAGACAGCCGACTACATACGCGCCCGCGTAGAAAACCTCCCCGACACGGCCATCATCCTCGGCACTGGCCTCGGTGCTCTCGTCGACCACATCGAAGACAAAAAATACATCCCCTACTCCGAAATCCCCAACTTCCCGGTATCCACCGTCGAAGGCCACTCCGGCAACCTCATCTTCGGACGCCTCGGCTCACGCCCCGTAATGGCCATGCAGGGCCGCTTCCACTACTACGAAGGCTACGACATGAAACAAGTCACCTTCCCCATCCGAGTGATGAAAGCCCTGGGCATATCCACACTCTTCGTGTCGAACGCCGCCGGCGGCATGAACAAGGAATTCCGCGTGGGCGACGTGATGATTATCACCGACCATATCAACCTCTTCCCCGAGAATCCCCTCCGCGGCAAGAACTACGCCGAACTCGGCCCGCGCTTCCCCGCCATGACCGAGCCCTACGACAAAAAACTCATAGCCCTCGCCGACCAGATAGCCGCCGAACGCGACATCCGCGTGATGCACGGCGTGTATGTGGGCACCCCCGGCCCCACCTTCGAGACACCGGCCGAATATGAATACTTCCGCATCATCGGCGGCGACGCCGTGGGCATGTCAACCGTTCCCGAAGTGATCGTGGCCCGTCATGCCGACATGCGCGTGTTCGGCGTGTCCGTTATCACCGACCTCGGCGGAAAAGACGTGACCGACGTCCCCACCCACGAAGAAGTGCAAAAAGCCGCCCAGGCAGCCCAGCCCCGCATGATGGAAATAATGCGCGAGCTCGTAGCCCGCTTCTAAACCCGGCAGGAACACAAGCCGGAGGCTTGTGTTCCTGCATAATCCCCTACCCCCCTCTATGGCAGAAAAAGAAACAGAAATATCACGGCTGGGCGAATTCGGCCTCATCGACCGGCTCACCGCCGACCTTCCCAAGACCAACGCCTCGACAATACGCGCCGTGGGCGACGACGCCGCAGTGCTCCGCTACCCCGACACCGACATACTCGTCACCACCGACCTCCTGCTCGAAGGCGTCCACTTCGACTTCACCTACATGCAGCCCAAGCTCCTGGGCTACAAAGCCGCCATCGTCAACTTCTCCGACATCTACGCCATGAACGGCACCCCGCGGCAGATCACCGTGTCGCTCGGCATATCCAAACGCTTCACCGTCGAGCACATCGACCAACTCTACGAAGGCATCCGCGCGGCTTGCGAAGTCTACGGCGTCGACATCGTAGGCGGCGACACATCCGCCTCGCGCCAAGGCCTCGTGATAAGCATCACCTGCATAGGCGACGTGGCCCGCGACCGCGCCGTGACACGCTCCGGAGCAAAAGACACCGACCTGATATGCGTCACAGGCGACCTCGGAGCCGCCTACATGGGCCTGCAACTGCTCGAACGCGAAAAAGCAGCATCGGCCGGCCGCCCCGACTTCGTGCCCGACTTCGCCGGAAAAGAATACCTCGTCGAGCGTCAGCTCCATCCCCAGGCACGCCGCGACATCGTAGAAGCCCTCGCAAAAGAAGGCATAACGCCCACAGCCATGATGGATATCTCCGACGGACTCTCCTCCGAGCTGCTCCACATCTGCAAAGCCTCACAATGCGGATGCCGCATCTACGAAGAACGCATCCCCATCGACTACCAGACCGCAATCATGGCCGAAGAACTGAACATGAACCTCGTCACAGCCGCCCTCAACGGAGGCGAGGACTACGAACAGCTCTTCACTGTGCCCCTAACCGACCACGACCGCGTGGCCGCCATACCCGGAGTGCGCATAATCGGCTACATCACCAAGCCCGACCTGGGCGCGGCCATGGTGACACGCGACGGCACCGAGATACCCATGCAGGCACAAGGCTGGAACGCCTTCACAGAACCCGAAAAATAGACCCGGCAAAACTTTTTTTGCCAAATCCACACGTTTTTCGTAAATTTGCATCCGCAAATCCAAAGACAAACCTTGAAATGGTAAATCGCATATTGATACGACTGAAAGTGGTGCAGGTCCTGTACAGCTACCTCATCACCCACGATTCCGACACAAGAATCGACCCCGAGCAAATAGTATTGGCAAAAAACACAATAGCCACATCGCTCGACAAGGCTTACGCCCTGTACCTCACCCTGTTGCAGCTAATACGCGACATCACCGCCCTGCAAGAGCAACGCCTCGAAAACGCAAAAGCGAAACACCTGCCCACGCGCGAGGACCTCAACCCCAACACACGGTTTATCGACAACGCCCTCGTTGGCTACCTCAACGTCCACCAGCAGTTCGAAGACCTGTGCCAGGAATACAAAGTAGGCCCCGAACCCGTAGGCTCCGTGCTCGTAAAAGCCCTTCTCGACAAAATCGTAGCTTCCGGCCTCTATAAAGAATACATGGAAGCCCCCTCCACATCCTTCGAGGCCGACATCGAATTCTGGCGCGAGGCAATGAAACAAATCATCCTCCCCTCCGACGAGCTCGCCGAAGAACTCGAAGACAAATCCATCTACTGGAACGACGACTTCCAGGTGATGGGCACCTTCACCCTCAAATGGCTGCGCATGGCATCCAAATCCGAAGGCGTCGCCATCGACCTGCTCCCCAAATTCAAAGACGCGGAAGACGCAGCCTTCGGCTCCGAGCTCATGCTCTACGTAATCCGCAACTACGACACCTACCGCGGCTACATCGACCGCTTCATCGACCCGCAGCACTGGTCGGCCGACCGCCTCGCTTTCATGGACGTAGTGATAATGCTCACAGCCATCGCCGAAATCATCAACTACCCCGCAATCCCCGTGCCCGTGTCCGTAAACGAATACGTAGAGATAGCCAACAACTACTCCACCACATCGTCCGGCTCATTTATCAACGGCATACTCTTCTCCGTGGTGAAATACCTCAACCGGGAAGACATCATCAATAAATAAAAATCTCGAATTAAAAGCTGACACAATCACAGTGTAGGGACGCACGGCTCGTGCGTCCGAGCACGGCCAAACAATTCGATTCCAAATTAACACTCAAAACCAAAACAGAATAAAATGCTCAACACAATCATCCTCCAGGCAGCCCAGCAAGGCCTCGACTGGTCATTCTTCGTGATGATGATCCTCATCATCGCCATCTTCTACTTCCTCTTCATCCGTCCCCAGCAAAAACGACAGAAAAAAATACAGGAAGAACGCTCCAAGCTCGAAAAAGGCTCACAGGTAATCACCCAGGGCGGCATCTACGGCAAAGTGCGCGAAGTGAAAGAAAACGTATTCGTGATCGAAATCACCGACAACGTGAAAATCACCGTCGACAAAAACTGCGTTTACCCCGCCTCCGATCCCCAGGCCGCCATCGAAAACGCCCAAAAATAATGCACAATTCACAATGCACGATGCACAATTGGGCTACGCGCTGAAAGCCAATTGTGCATCGTGCATCAAAAAGATTGTGCATTGTGCATCGTGCATCGTGCATTAAAAAGAAGTGAAGGAAAGATTTGAGAAAATACGCAGGCTCATAGCCTCGCCGAAAGGACGCAACGCCGCCACATTCATGGTATTCCTTGCCATTGCCGCGGTGCTGTGGGTGGTGCAGGTGCTCAACGACGACACCCAGCGCGACATACGCTGCTCCGTGCGTATCACCAACGTGCCCGACTCCCTCACACGCGTATCGCCAATACCCGAAGCAATCACCGTGAGCGTCCGCGCACGAGGCACACAGCTCATGAAATTTCTCTGGACCAAAGCCCCGGAGATGAACATCGACTTCCGCACCTACAAATCCGGCAACCGCATATCATTCGGCGACCAGGCCCTGCGCGCCTACTTCCGCAACATGGTCGGAGCCGGAAGCCAAGTCCAGGCCATCACACCCGACTCCCTCAACATCAGCTTCACCTCACGCCCCGGAGTAGAACTCCCCGTCCATGTCGACGCCACAGTGCTCCCCGGCCCCCAATACGCCATAAACGGCAAAGTGCGCGCCCTCACCGACTCCGTGATGGTATTCTCGCTCGACGCGCTCCCCGCCCGCCTCACATCCGTGTCAACGGCGCCCCTCGTGCTCAACGACGTGAAAGCCTCGCAGACCGTGAGGATGCCCCTTATCGTGCCCCCCGGCGCGCGAGCCATCCCCGACAGCGTCGACATACGCATCGACGTAGAGCCCCTCGTGTCGAAAATGCGCCGGGTGCCCGTGTCGGCATCAAACGTGCCCCACGGCATGAAAATGATCACCGTGCCCGCGCAAGTAGAAGTATACTACATGGTGCCAATGTCGACCTACAAAAAAACCGAAGCCGACCCCAAATTCACAGTCGAGGCCGACTACCGCTCCATCTCCGGCGACAAAGTAGCCGTACAAATCACACGTGCGCCCAAAGACTTCATAAACGTATTCCTCTCCACCGACTCCGTAGAATACATCCTCGAACAATGATACACCACCTCGTGGCCATCACCGGCGGAATCGGCGCCGGCAAATCAATAGTGAGCCGGGTGCTCCGCGCAAAAGGATACCAAGTCTACGACTGCGACAGCCGCGCGCGAGCCATCATGGACTCCGACCCCGAGATAAAGACACGCCTGCGCGCCGAGATACACCCCAAAGCCCTGCGTCCCGACGGCACAATCGACCGCCGGCTCATAGCCTCCGTGGTATTCACCGACCCCGACCGCCTCGCCGCCCTCAACGCCATAGTCCACGGCGCCGTGCGCGCCGACATAGCCCGATGGCGCGAGCAGACCGAAGCCCCGCTCGCCTTCATCGAAACGGCCATACTCTACCAGAGCGGCCTCGACCGCATGGTCGACGAAGCATGGCTTGTAGAAGCCCCCGAAGAAATCCGCGTCGACCGCGTGTGCTCGCGCGACAACACCACTCCCGAAGCCGTCGGCCACCGCATCGCCTCCCAAACCGCCGAAACCGCCAAACTCCAAAACACCCCCTGCCCCTCGCTCCCCGCCTCCACCCTCCTCAACGACAACTCCCACTCCCTCCTCCTCCAAATCGCCGCCCTCCTCAACAAGCCATAAAAAA
>VSPD01000063.1 GCA_009775125.1 Muribaculaceae bacterium
CTCCCCGACACCGAAGAAAACCCCTAATCCCCCGCATTTCAAAGTGCCATCTCTCCACCACCAATGTAGGGACGCACGGCCCGTGCGTCCGCCCTCACTGTTGTTGGGTCGGTTTGTAGGGGCCGTGATAAATCACGCCCTAATCGGATTCGGAAAACAAAACTCCACCCCGGTTTAGCCGGTATTATACCGAGGGGGAGGCAAAGATGTACCAACGCCTGTCGTTGCCGTGGCGTTCTACATAGCCTTTTTCTACCCACTGCCGGAGTTGTTTCTTTACCGCCGCTGTTGTAATGCCTGCATGATTGCTTAACTCTTCGATAGTTATATCAGGATTGGCCATCATTGCGTTGAGCATTTTTGCGCTCGACTTGCTGCGGAATATAAGTCGTTTCCCGTCGTACCACCATACGTCGGGCGATGTTTCTTTGACGAAATCGATGTCATATTGCATTTCTGTGGCAACAAGTTGTTTGAAGTAGCGCAAGAATGCCGCGATCTGTTTTAATTCTGCGTGGGCACCATCTGATGGCGTAGGCCCGATTATGATGTCTGATTGGTGAAGCGCATCGATATATTCCGATTTGTTTCTGCTCCGCACCACAATCATTGGCCAATCATGTCGTGCAAAAATGTAATTTACCATTAATCGTGCGATACGTCCGTTTCCGTCTTCAAACGGATGGATGCGGATGTAGCGGTAATGGAATAATGCGGCGAGTTCGACAGGCGTATATTTTCCTGATGATTCGGCCTCGTTATACCAGTCGACGAGATCTGACATCAATGATGGAGTTTCTTCGGGCGAGGCATATTCGAAACGGTCGCCATATCGTGTTATCACGCTGTTGGGGCGTGTTTTATATTGGCCTGCATGGATTGTAAAACTTGTGTGCCCCCCTCCAGGCAGATTCCGATAAACGACATAGTCTTCCCTTAAAAGCACTTTGTGGAGTTGACGTATGAAATTTTGAGTCAAGGGCGCGTCTTTAAGAGAGGCTTCTTCCTCCATCATTTTTAAGCCTGCCTGGCTGGCCTTCATGTCGACATAATCTTTCAGTTCGCCTTCGCCGACAACTTTTCCGAACAGCAGCAACAGTTCGGTCTGACCATATGTAAGGGTATTGCCCTCAATGTGATTGCTGTTATAGTTATAGTCAACGGTGAAACGTTGGTTCAGCAAATAACGCTTGCGCTCTGAAAGCGGAAGCAATTCCATCCATTGCCGATATAATGAGTCTAATTTGTCCATCTTTGCGTTTTTTACGTTGAAAGGTAGCCATAGGTAACCTTTAAACGTGCAAATTTAATAAAAAAACAATAATATCGTCATAAAAGATTGTAAAAACCATTCTTTAACATAAAAAAATGCCGGCCCAACTCGGGGGCCGGCATATATGGGAGAATGTTTTTGGATTGGTTTAGAACAGCGACCAGGAGACGGTGAGGCCGGCCATGACGATGGAGACCATCGACATGAGCTTGATGAGGATGTTGAGCGAGGGGCCGGAGGTGTCTTTGAAGGGGTCGCCTACGGTGTCGCCAACTACGGTGGCCTTGTGCACGTCGGAGCCTTTGCCGCCGAAGTTGCCTTCCTCGACATATTTCTTGGCGTTGTCCCACGCGCCGCCGGCGTTGGCCATGAAGATGGCAAGAACGAAGCCTGCGGCGAGGCCGCCGGTGAGCAGGCCTATCACGCCGGGCACGCCGAAGATGATGCCCACAAGGATAGGCACGGCTATGGCGAGAAGCGACGGGAACACCATCTCGCGCTGCGCGCCCTTGGTGGAAATCTGCACGCAACGTGCATAGTCAGGCTCGGCCTCGCCGGTGAGGATGCCTTTGATTTCGCGGAACTGGCGGCGCACTTCCTCCACCATATGAGCGGCGGCGCGGCCCACGGCGTTCATCGTTAGGCCGCAGAACAGGAAGGCCATCATCGCGCCGATAAACATGCCCGAAAGCACGAGCGGGTTCATGAGCGTAACGTCGTAGTAGGTCATGAAGTCGGTAAACGATGCCTCTTTGAGGTTGACAAGGTTGGGCTCGAGAGCAGTGCCGAGATTGATGGTGGTGTTGCCAAGGCGTTCTAGGCCGATGCGGATTTCCTCAATGTAGGAGGCAAGCAGGGCAAGGCCGGTGAGGGCGGCCGAACCGATGGCGAAACCTTTGCCGGTGGCGGCGGTGGTGTTGCCAAGCGAGTCGAGGGCGTCGGTGCGTCGGCGCACTTCCTTGCCAAGACCCGACATTTCGGCGTTGCCGCCGGCATTGTCGGCGATGGGGCCGTAAGCGTCGGTGGCGAGGGTGATGCCCAGGGTCGAGAGCATGCCCACGGCGGCGATGCCGATGCCGTAGAGGCCCATGCCCACGTTGTGGATATCGAAGCCCGAAGCCAGCCAGAACGACAGGATGATACCGGCCACAACGGCTATTACCGGTATGGCGGTCGACACCATGCCAAGGCCGATGCCCGAGATAATTACGGTGGCAGGGCCGGTCTCGCCGCTCTTCGACAGGCGGCGTGTGGGTTCGTAAGACTGCGAGGTGTAGTATTCAGTAGAGCGGCCGATGACAATGCCGACAAGGAGGCCTACGACAACGGCGAGCGAGATGTTCACCCAATTCTCAATGTTGAGAAGCCAAAGGATGCCGAAAGTGGCAACAACGATAAGGGCCGACGACAGGTTGGTGCCAAGCGAGAGCGAGCCCAGCAGGTCCTTCATCGTGGCGTTTTCCTTGGTGCGCACCGAGAATATGCCGATAATCGACAGCACGATGCCTACGGCTGCGATGAGCATCGGGGCCACTACGGCCTTATATTGCATCTCTACATTGCCCGAGGCCATGAACGCGGCTGCGCCGAGTGCCGAGGTGGCGAGGATTGAGCCGCAATACGATTCATAGAGGTCGGCGCCCATGCCGGCAACGTCGCCCACGTTGTCGCCTACATTGTCGGCGATGGTGGCCGGGTTGCGGGGGTCGTCCTCGGGGATGGCGTTCTCCACTTTGCCAACGAGGTCGGCGCCTACGTCGGCAGCTTTGGTATAGATGCCGCCGCCCACGCGGGCAAAGAGAGCCTGTGTGGAGGCGCCCATGCCGAAGGTGAGCATGGTGGTGGTGATCATGCACAGCTTGGCCGTGGGAGCCATTGCGTCCTCGGGGATGCAATAGTCAAGCAGCAGATACCAGAACGATATATCGAGAAGGCCGAGGCCCACTACGACGAGACCCATCACGGCACCCGAGCGGAAAGCCACGCGAAGGCCGCGGTTGAGCGAGTTGCGGGCGGCATTGGCCGTACGTGCCGAAGCGTTGGTGGCAGTTTTCATGCCAAGATAGCCCGAGAGGCCCGAGAAAAAGCCGCCCGTGAGGAATGCCACGGGCACCCAGGCGTTTTGCAAGTTGAAGCCGTAGGCCATCACAGCAAACAGCACGACCAGGCCGGCAAACACCCAGCCCACAATCTTGTATTGCTGCCGGAGATACGACATCGCGCCCTTGCGCACAAACGACGCGATTCGGGCCATTTGCTCGGTGCCTTCACTCTCGCGCATGGTCTGACGGTAGAAGAACCATGCCAGGGCAAGGGCAACAACCGACGCCGCGGGCACGATCCAGAATAACATTTGATCCATAGGATGATTTTGGTTAAGTTAAGGTAAGAAGAATATGGTATTATTCTGCAAACTTACAAAAAAATTACGCAAATTCCAAATTTCTGAAATTTGCGCAATTTGTGGTTATTTGCGATACAGCGTCTTGGTGATTATATCCATAGGCAGAATGTGGAATTATTCGGGCAGAATAGTCGGTTTGTCGTTTGTGGTGTCGTCGGCAGGGAGGATATAGTCAGTGGCACGGGCCGGTGAGATGACGCTTCGTCCTAATTGCGATTCGAGTTTGTCACGTGCGGCTTTTGCCACGCTGCCGCCTTGTTTGGCGATATGCGCGTTATGGCTGAATCCTTGTGGATTTTGAGCCCGGGACAGTTCAGTAGCCGACGCTTCGGCGAGAGTGTTCAGAGCCAACTCTATGTTTGTCATGTTGTCGCGGAGACTCTCTTTTGTCAGTCGTTTAAAGCGTTTGTATTCTTTTGTGGATTTGCCGCTCCAGGTGCGTGTGATTATGTCGGTGAGTGTGGCGAACTGTACGCCATCTTCCACGCCGCCGCGATGCCACTCGTCGGTAAGGGCTTTCCTCACTTCTATGCTTCGGATGCGTTGGTTTATCCACTCTTCTGAATAGCCGAGACGCCGATAGTCGGTCACGGCCTGTTCGATGGATAGTTCGGGGTCTTGCATTTGGTCGACGCGTTCTTTTGCCACTTGTGCAATCCACTGTTTCAGAGGTTCTGCCTTGGGTGACGGTATGGATTGTATAAGGCGGAAAAGTTGCTGGGTATCAACGACATCTGTAAGGCGCATTTTGCCATCGGCGGCGCGAAGTTTCAAACGGTTACAATTTGTAACCGTTTCGTTCCCCTCTTTTTTTAGCCTGGATTTCAGTACTTTCCAATAATTTCTCGGGTCCGGGCTTTCGGTGAGTATTGCTACGATGTCGATAACCGAGAAGTACCATTCTTCGGTTTCGTCGTCCCATACGGCGCGGACTTTATTTTCTTCGAATATTTTTAAACTTCCTTTTTTTGTCATGGCATGTTATATTGCGGTTTAGGATTTCAGTTTTTTGAGGAGGCGTTCGGGGTGCTCGAGCTCGGCGATGAGGATGTCGACCAGGGTGCAGGGGTGGTGGGAGGCGTAGTCGGTGCTGCCGGCGAAACGGCGGCGGAGACGGCGGGCGTGGCGGGCGGCCATCTCGCGGTCGCCGTAGGTCTCCATTATGCGGTAGAGTTTGGGGTCGGCTTTCTGGTAGTGGTAGTTGCGTCGTCCGGTGGCTTGGCGTATGGCGTGCTCGAGCATCACGATGCAGCGGTCGCGCGGGATGCGGTCGGCGGGGGCCTGAAAATGAAGAAGGTACCAGAGCTCGAACGATTCGTTGGACCACGCCACTTGCAGCCCGTTTTGGCGGGCGAGCTCGATGGCCTTGTTGAAGTCGGGGAAGTCGTCGCGGTCGAAAACGAGCCACACGCGGTCGAAGGGGTTGGTTCGGCGTGCCTCTATTTCTTTGCGCAGGGCGAGTGTGCGGCGCACGAGCGAGCATGTGCCGCGGCCTTCGCCGCGCACTTCTTCCTCGCGGATTTCCGACTGGCAGTCGCGGACAAAGGCGTTGAGATAGTTGGGCTCTGTCTTTTGCCCCTCGCACACTATGAGGAAGCGCACGATTTTATCGCGCGTGTTTTCACGCCGGCGTCCGGCGGCGCGTGGGCGGCTCATCTGCGCCTTGGCCTGTTGGAGAGGAGAAGACATGGCAAAAAGAAAGTTTAAGGTATGGGTGATGAGGGAAAAGGTGTTAAGGACTTTAAAGTCTTTAAAGACCTTAAAGTCCTTAATTAATTCAAGATAGCAGCTCCACGCCGATGCCGGGGCGGTCGGCGGGAATGGTGACTTGGCCGTCGACGATTTTTATGCCGTCGAAGCGGTCGTTGGATATGAGGAGGTTGCCGTCGAGGTCGGCCCAGTCTACCATGGGCGCGAGCTGGGCGGCGGCTGTAACGGCACATGATGTCTCGGTCATGCAGCCGAGCATCACTTTCATGCCGAGGGCGCGGGCGAGCACGGCCATCTTGTAGGCTTCGTGGAGGCCTGTCGATTTCATGAGTTTTATGTTGATGCCGTCGTAGGCTCCGGCGGCGCGCTGCACGTCGGGCAGGCGCTGGAGAAATTCGTCGGCGATGAGGGGCAGCGGCGAGCGTTCGCGCAGCCATGCCGTCTCGTCGAGCATTTCCTTGGGCATGGGCTGCTCCACGAAAAGGCAGTTGCGCTCCGAAAGCCACTCGCACATATCGAGGGCCTGGCCTTTGTCGCTCCACCCTTGGTTGGCGTCGACGCAGATGGCCACGTCGGACACTTCGCGAAGCCGCTCGACAAGTTCTTTGTCGTGGCCGAGTCCCATTTTCACTTTCACCACCTTGAAGCCTTCTGTCTCTTCGATTTCGCGCCGCATTTCCTCGGGGTCGTCCTGCCAGGAGATGGTGATGGATGTGTTGGGCGCTTTTTTCGGGTCGAGGCCCCATATCTTGTACCACGGCTGCCCCATGATTTTGCCGGTGAGGTCGTGGAGGGCTATGTCTACGGATGCTTTGGCGGCGCGGTTGTCGGGCGCGATGGATTCGAGGTATTCGTGGATATTTTCGGTGTCGAACGGGTCGAACTGCGTAAGGTCGACCTTCGAGAGGAATTGCGACACGGAGTCGACCGATTCGCCCAGATAAGGCGGCATCGACGCCTCGCCGTATCCCACAAGGCCGTCATATTCAATCTGCACCTGCACGTCGGGCGTGGTGGTGCGCTGCGACTTGGCGAGGTTGAAGGCGTGGCGCAGCTGCAATTCATATGGTTCGAACGACAGGTTCATTTTGCCGGAACGTGCGGTCTGTTTGGTGGCCGACCCGCAGGCCGAGAAACTTATGGGTGATACTGCCACGGCGGCTCCAAGGCCCATTGTGCGCAGGAAATTACGTCGGTTCATGGTAGTTTGAGGAGTTGGGGAGATTAGAAATACCAGGGATGGTTGCGGACGTGTGTTATGCCCGGTGTACCTTCCGAGCCGGCGATGCGCACGGCGTGGAGGAATGGAGTGGTGAGATATGAGGGCGACTCGGGGTCGACGCTGTTGCGCTTTACACGGCCCGAGGAATGTACGTAGTTGCCGTCGTGGTCGTAGATTGCCACGTGGGTCACGCGGCCGGTCTTGGCGTTGCCGAAGAAAAGGAGGTCGCCGGCTTGGCATGTGCGCCAGTCCTTGGCTTCGATGCGGCGGCCGGTCTTGGCTTGCTGCGAGGCGTCGCGCATAAGGATGATGCCGTTGGCGAGATACGACACCTTGGCCAGGCCGGAGCAGTCGAGCGACTTGGTCGATGTGCCGCCCCAGAGGTATGGCGTGCCTTCCATCGAGTAGGCTACGTCGAGGATAACGTCGGGGTTGAAATCCTGTGCGGCCCATTGCGATATTTCTGTGAGGTCGGCTGCGTCGGCCCAGCCCTTGCGGCCGTCGGGGAGGGTGATTTCGACGCGGCCATTTACCGGGGCGTCGAGCGAGCCTTCCACGATGTTGCCGTTTACAAGGTCGGTTACAGCCTCGCGTAGACCTGTGGCCGTGGGCGACGAGTAGGCGCGTGTCTGATAGGGTGCGGTAACTACGAGACGCGGGGCCTTGCGCCACGCTTCCATTTCGGCGGCGGTCTTTTCAGCAAGGGAGTTGTCGACGATGTAGCCGGTGTAGCCGTCGGGAGTCTCGACGCTCCACCAGTCGCCGTCTTTTTCGAGCACGCGCAGAGGCATGCCCATTATGGCTTGCGACACCAGTTCGGATGAGTGTCCGGGCTTGGCGCGCATGCACGCCACGGAGATGCGGGGCAGAGCCCAGTTGTCTTGTGCTATCGCGCCGAGGCATACGAGCGATGAAAGCAGGATGCAGAGGAGGTGTTTCATTTGGTTACGGTTTCGGGTGTTACGGATATTAATTCAAGGTGTTGGTCCCAGCCGGGATAGAAAAGGTTGCCGCGCGACGATTCAACCTCGCCCATCTGGGCGTCGACAGTCTCGGAGCGGACGAAGCGTTTTGGAGGGAAGAAATCGCCGCACACGCCTTGGTTGGCGGCGAAGCGGTGGGCGTCGATGCCCGTGGAATAGAAATTGCGCACGGCCTCGGAGGCGGCGTTGGCATATCGGCCAAACGACACGTCGACAGGCACCCAGCCCACGCCTTCGAAGTAGACTTCGGCCCAGTCGTGGAGGTTTTTCTCGCCGGGGTGGAGCATCCAGCCGCTTTCCCAGCGGGCCGGCACGCCGAGCGAGCGCATCAGCGAGATGTAGAGCAGCGACACTTGGCCGCAGTCGCCGTGGCCGGTTTCAAGCACGTAACGCGGGATGCACGGGATGGTGGAATATTCGCGCGCGCCGGTCCAGGGGTATTGCACGATATAGTCGAAGACAAGTTCGCTCTGGCGGAACGGGTTGGTTTCCGTGCCGACGATTTGGCGGGCGAGTGAGTCAAGGCCGACGATATGCGGAGCCTCAAAGGCGGTGTAGCGGCGGTAGAGGTCGCTTTCCTTGTCGTAGGGCTTCATGTCGGCGAGGATACGCTCGGGAGCGAAATACTGGCCGGAGGTGACAAATTCGGCCTCGTATTCAAAATGAGTCATATCGCCCTCCGATACAGGAGCCTCGAAGTAGATGGTGCGGTGCACGCTCTGCTCCGGAGTGGAAATCACATATGGCCCCGATGCGGAGATAAGGCGGATGTCGCGCTGCCGCTGCGACTCGATGGGGAAAGGCATCCACACGCGCAGTGTGTCACCGTGAAGGACGGGGTCGTAAGGCACGTCGATTGAGAAACGGTAATGTACGCGATGGGCGCCGCCGTCGGCAAGCAGTCCCTGCGAAGCGCGTATCACGGAATCGGCATAGGCGCGGCGCGCCTCCGACGATTCGGCTCCGCGGCAGGTCCATGAGCCGCGAAGCGCGGGATGCAGCAACGAGATGTTGCGCACCGACTTGCGGTGCATACGCTCGGTGCCGTCGATGGTGGCAAGTTCCACGATGCCTTGGGCTGCAAGAGCGCGGATGCTGTCGGCCGTTATGCCGGGAATCTTCTCCTGCAAAGCCTCCACGGCCTCGGGCATCGTGAGGGAGAAGTCGGCGAGCAGACGTGAATGTATGGCCGCGGCAGAGTCCTGTTCGAGCCACGAAGGAATCTCGGCGTCGGACACGGAGGCGGTTTTGTTGCAGCCGGCGAGCACTGCGCCTGCGGCGAGGATGCAGAGAAGATTTTTCATTTGGAAATTTTTAGATCGATTTAAATCGGCTTAAATCGAGATAAATCGAATTATTTCGATATAAGTCGAGATAATTCGAGATATTTCGAATTAAATCGATCGAATTAAATCGATTTAAGCCGAAATATCTCGATATGAATCGATTGATTATTTTAATTCTTGTTTAATCTTTTCGCCGAGGGCTTCCGCTTCCTCGCGGGTGTGAGCCTCGGAGTAGATGCGGATGATGGGTTCGGTGTTCGACTTGCGAAGATGCACCCAAGAGTCGGCAAAGTCGATTTTCACGCCGTCGATGGTGGTGAGCCGCTCGTTGGCGAATTTCTCTTTTACGCGTTCGAGGATGGCGTCGACGTCGATGTCGGGCGTGAGCTCAACTTTTGTCTTGGCGATATAGTAGGAGGGGAGGGCGGCGCGAATCTCGCTTACTTTCTTGCCCGATTTTGCCATCATGGTAAGGAAGAGAGCCACGCCCACGAGAGCGTCGCGGCCATAGTGCGACTCGGGATAGATAACGCCGCCGTTGCCTTCGCCGCCGATCACGGCGCCGTTCTTGCGCATGAGGGTGGTGACATTTACCTCGCCTACGGCAGCGGCCTCGTATTTTCCGCCGTGGGCTTCGGTTACGTCGCGCAGGGCGCGCGACGACGATAGATTCGACACGGTATTGCCCGGAGTGTGGCTCAGGACATAGTCGGCTATGGAAACGAGAGTGTATTCTTCGCCGAACATACGGCCGTCTTCCATGATTATGGCGAGGCGGTCGACATCGGGGTCGACAACGAAGGCCACGTCGGCCACGCCTGTGGCCATCAGTTCGGAAATGCCGGTGAGGTTTTCGGGGATAGGCTCGGGAGTGTGGGCAAATTTGCCGGTAGGCTCGCAGTTGAGCTCAATCACTTCCTCAACGCCGAGGGCGCGGAGAAGCTGGGGTATTACCACGCCGCCAACAGAGTTCACGGCATCGACAGCCACGCGGAAGTGAGCGTTGCGTATGGCCTCGACGTCGACGAGGCGCAGGTCGAGCACCGAACGGATGTGGCGCGCTGCATAGGTGTTGTTGGTGTACTCATGTCCGAGGTCGTCCACTTCGGCAAAATCGAAATCGTCGGCTTCTGCCAGGGCAAGCACCTGCTGGCCTTGCTCGGCGTCGAGGAACTCGCCGCGGGCGTTGAGCAGTTTGAGCGCGTTCCAGTGCTTGGGGTTGTGGGAGGCAGTGATGATGATGCCGCCGAGAGCGTTCTCGCCCACAACGGCGAGTTCGGTGGTGGGGGTGGTGGCCAGGCCGATATTCACCACATCGAGGCCCATGCCGCAAAGGGTGCCGACAACCACGTCGTTTACCATCCGGCCCGAAAGGCGGGCGTCGCGGCCCACCACGATGGTGCCTTTCTTCGCACCCGACGAGCGTTTGATGAATGTGGCGTATGCCGCTGTGAATTTCGCAATGTCGACGGGATTAAGTCCGTCGCCGGCACGGCCGCCTATTGTGCCACGTATGCCGGATATGGATTTGATGAGTGACATTCTCGATAAGTATAAGGTAAAAGTTATAAGTTACAAATTATTAAGGACTTTAAGGACACTAAGGTCTTTAAACTCCCTGACTCCCCAACTTCCCGACTTCCCAACTCCCCGACTTTTTATGTCTGGGGCTTGAAGTAGCGCACCTTGTAGAGAAAAGGCTGCACGTTGGAGATTTCGTTGTAGAGGCCGGCCTGCGACTTTATCACAAGATTCACCTCGCAGTCGATGGGCAGGTAGCGCAGGGGCATCTGCAAGCCCGAGCCCCACTGGTACGACGACTGGCTCGATGAGTTGCCGAAACGGAACGACGCGCTGCCGTAGGTCAAGTCGGTGTCGTTGCCCGAGCCGGGGCCGAGTTTGCCGTCGGCATATTCGTAGAGATTGTAGCGCGTGAAGCGGAAATAGATGAGCTGGTCGTCTTCGGCCATGTTGTCCTTGGTGCCTTCGCTGATCACCTGCATGTACACGTTGCCGTCTTCGTCGAGCTGGTAATAGGGGGCTGTCTGACCCGATTCGAAAGTCTTGTTGTCGGGGTCGTAGCCTACAACCCGCTGGTCGGCGAGGAAGGCGTTGGTGGCGATGTTCTCGTCGGTGAGCAGCTCGGCATACGACTTGTCGTCGTCGCACGATGTAGCGGCGGCGGCGACGGCCAAGGCCAGTGCCCAGCGGCATGACAGTTTGATAAGTTTCATTTTATGTAAAGTTTTTTATTTTCAGGTAAGATGCGGTGGAACACCTCTATGGCCTGCTCCATCGAGCCGCGGAATTCGCCTCCCGCGGCGTTTTTGTGGCCTCCTCCGCCGAAATATTTCGAGCAGATTATGTCGCATGGGAAATCGCCAACCGAGCGCATCGACACTTTTATGTAGTGCTCTTCCTCGCGGAGAAAGATGCTGTAACGTATGCCGGGTATGGCGAGCGGACGGTTGACGAGCCCTTCGGTGTCGCCGCGCGTATAGTGCATGCGGTTCAACTCCTCGCGCGTGAGCCAGATAAGCGCCGCGCCCATGTCGCGGTTCACTTCCATCTTGCGCGAGGTGGCATAGCCCTGGATGCGGAGATACGATTCCGGGAACGTGTCGAAAAGACGGCGCGAGAGGTCGTCGCGGTTGGCGCCCATTTCGAGCAGACGGGCCACGATGAGGTAGATTTCCGGGTCGTTGGCGTTGTAGGAGAAATTGCCCGTGTCGGTCATCATGCCCGACATGATGCACGACGCGGCTTTTTCATCCACCAGGTCGAGAAATTCGAGCTGCGCCAGGGTGCGGAACAGCACCACCGATGCCGACGACTGGTCGGGGTGCGATATGGTTATGTCGCAGAAAGGTTCCGGGTCGAGGTGGTGGTCGATCATCACTTTCGGCGCGGAAGAGGCCTCTACTGCCGGCGCGAGGCGGTCGATGCGTTTCAGGCCGTTATAGTCGAGGCAAAAAATCAGGTCGGCGTTGGCCAAAAGGTCCTTGGCAAAAATGGAATAGCGCGTAAACACCACTATTTCCTTGAACCCGGGCAGAAACGAAAGCTGCTTCGAAGGCTCGTCGGGCACGATTACTTTCACCGACTTGCCCAAGGCTTCCATCACGTGCCACATGGCCAGCGACGAGCCTATGGCATCGCCGTCGGGCGACATATGGGTGGTGATTACCACGTTGGATGCGCCGTCGATAAGTTCGGCAAGGCGTTTTATATTATTTGTATCTATGATTGGTCGTAACATAATCTGCAAATTTACAAAATCCCTTTATAATACGCAAATGCGCCCGCTTAACTTTTGATAACTTTTCTTAAAAAAGCCTATATGTTGAGATAGAACGGGCGCGTCAGTCGGGCGTAGTCTTCGGAGAAGGCTCCCGATGCGTCGCGTATGTCGAGTGTCTCTACCGTGCAAGGCCCGTCGGCGCGGGTAAATCGGTAGAGGCAGCGCAAGGGTGGCCGCCCGGCCCGTGAGGCCACGCGCGTGAGCCGGCGCAGTTTCAGCCCGGAGAGCTCGGCGTGGAATATAAGGTCGGCCTCGGTGTCGGCAGGGGCTATGATGGCGGCCTCGCCCCCGGGCGACAGCGTATGCGACGCAATGTCGACCACTGTGCGAGCCGACAGCGACGCTTCGTGGCGCGCCGACGCGCGCGCTGCCGATGCCGACCGCTCGCCTGTGGCAAAATAAGGCGGATTGCTTACAATCAGGTCGAACTCGCGTCCCGCGCACACGGCGGATGCGTCGCCTTGCAGGGTTTCGACGGAAGCCGCCCAGGGCGAGCGCGCGGCGTTGTCGCGACAGTCGGCGCAGGCTCCGTCGTCGAGCTCCATCGCGAAGATTTCGGCATCGGGGCGCGCCGGCACGAGCCTTTGCGCCAGCATCAGCGCGATAAGGCCCGACCCGGCGCCGAGGTCGGCCACACGGCGGCAGCCTTCGGGTATCTCGGCCCATGCGCCGAGCAGCACGCCGTCGGTGGATATTTTCATGCCCGAACGGTCGTCGGAAACAGCAAATTGCTTAAAACGAAATTCACCCATCTATTCGTATTTTTTTTGTGGAGCGTCCTCTTTTGACGATATATATACCCGGGGCCGTCGGGTTGGCCACGGGTATGCCTTGCAGGTTGAAATATTGAGGATGAGAGCTGCCCGGCGCGTCGACCGACGGCAATGACGAGCGGCGCGCTATCTCGGCGAGGCCGGCCGTGGCATCGATTGTGCCGGCGCGGCGGCGCGGGTCGGCTGTGTCGACAAGGTCGTTGTCGGCTGTATTCACGGCTATCTCGGCTATCTCCGCAGGCGTGAGCGTGGGATCGGCTTCAAGCCACAGGGCGGCGACCCCTGCCACAAATGGCGACGACATCGACGTGCCTCCGCATGCCACCCAGTGGTATTCACGGCCTCCGGCTGAGGCCGATGCCACAGCGTCGGGTATCGGCGAGAGCGTGCAATGGGAGTTGTAAGGAGCCACGACCATGGCGCCCGGGGCAAATATCATGGGAAGCGAACGCCCGTCGGCTGTGGTGCCGTAGGACGAAAATCGTCCGATTTGTCCCGGCGTGAAATAAGACCATTCGAGGTCGGTGCCGTCGATGCCCGGAGTGATGTTTCGTGAGCAGAGCGCTCCCACGGAAATCACGCCGTGGGCCGTGGCAAGGTTGGAGATGGAGCCGTCGGTGGTCTCGCGGAATGAATTCGACGGCACATGGCCGAGCGTCAGTTTCGACGACTCGCACCACGCCGTGACTTTCTGCCCGGAGCGTGACGGCCGCACTCCGACGGTGATGCCGTAACGACTCCAAGGCCCGGCTTGGGCGAGAGTTTCCGAACGGTTTACGTCGAAAGACAACGCCGTGTTGAAGCGGCCATTGTTGGTGTCGACGCCGCCGGCATAGGTTACGCTGCCCCAAACGATCGATTCTGTGCCCGGAATACGGCTGTCGAGCAGATTGGCGCCGGTGGCGTCGGCTCGCATCCATTCCGATGCGGCGATGATGCCTCGGGTGTCGAAATCGTAAAGTTCGAGGCGAATGTCGAACGGCGTATCGTCGTCGCTCCATATATCCACAAGCCCGTCGACGGCGCCGGTGGGCGTGCGGTTCACGGTGAAGCTGCGTGGCGTAAGGTCGTCGAACGCGGCCGTGGCGCACACATTGTTCTCTCCGGCATTTCCGGCCGATATGCATATCACGGCATCTTCGGCGCACATCGACAGGTATTGGCAAAACAGATCGGTGCCGTCGTGGGGCCCTATTTCCGAGCCTATGCTTATGTTCACCACGGCAGGCTTGCCTTGGCTTTGAGCATAGTCGATTATGTCTTCAACGCCGGCGAGGATGCCCGCCTCGGTTAGGCGCGATGTCGTGGCCACTATTTCCGCGCCGGGGGCGATACCTCCGTAGCCGTTGCCGCAGTCAGCGCCGGCGAGGATTCCGGCGACATGCGAGGCATGGAAGTTTTCGGTGTCGTCGGTGGTCCAGTCTTCGATTTCCGGCTGCGAAAGCGCGCTGAGATATATGCCTTGTTGCAGGTCGTAGTGGTGTATTTGCGCCACGCGTCCACGGAAAGCGGGATGCGAGGGGTCGAAGCCGGTGTCGGTCATGCCCGCAATCACGCCCGAGCCGTTGTACGAAGCCGTTGCCCCGGTTCCGGCATGTATGGCGTCGATGGCTCCGAAGGTGCGTGCCACGTCGAGGCTGGCCGACAGCGGACGCGACGCTGCCGCAGACAGTATTCCGCCCTGCTTGATGGCCGTGTCGATTTTGTCGGACGGCACGGTTGCGAGCAGCAGGTTGTCGCGGGGGGGGGGCAGTAGTTGGGCCCGCCCGGGGGACACCAAAAAAAACCAGGGGGCGGCAAAGTAGAGTGTTTAGAGGGGGGTAT
>VSPD01000064.1 GCA_009775125.1 Muribaculaceae bacterium
CTTCCCAACCCCCCAACTCAAAAAACCGTCCCCTGTGGACGGTTTTTTTGTAAATAAAAACACAAATAACGTATTTCGCGTTATATTATTCGTATCTTTGCATACAAAACCCGGATATATCTCCGGGTTTGACATAAAAACAAATTACAATACATGACATTTGAAGAATTAGGCGTAACCGAACCGCTGCGTCGCGCCATCGAAGAACTGGGCTTCGAACACCCCATGCCCGTGCAGGAAAAAGTAATCCCCGAGTTGCTCGGAGGCGACCACGACGTGGTAGGGCTCGCCCAGACAGGCTCCGGCAAAACCGCGGCATTCGGACTCCCCGTAATCCAGCGCGTCGACCCAAGCCACAATGTGCCGCAGGCGCTCATCCTCGCCCCCACTCGCGAACTATGCCTGCAAATCGCCGCCGACCTCGCCGATTTCTCGAAATATATCCCCTCGCTCGAAGTGCTCCCCGTCTACGGAGGCTCGTCAATCGAAAGCCAGATACGCGCGGTGCGCAAAGGCGTCCAGATCATTGTGGCCACCCCCGGCCGCCTCATCGACCTCATCAACCGCAATGTTGTGAAACTCGGCGACGTACACACCGTAGTGCTCGACGAAGCCGACGAAATGCTCAACATGGGATTCATCGACTCCATCAACGAGATACTCACCCATGTGCCCGACAACCGCAAGATGCTCATGTTCTCGGCCACAATGCCCAAAGAAGTGGCCCGCATAGCAAGCCGCTTCATGCACAGCCCCGAAGAAATAGTTGTCGGCAACCGCAACGAAGGCGCCGAAAACGTCCGGCACATATATTATATGGTGAACGCGCGCGACAAATACCTCGCCCTCAAACGCATCGTCGACAACAACCCCAACATCTACGCCATAATCTTCTGCCGCACACGCCGCGACACCCAGGAAATAGCCGACCATCTCATCGCCGACGGCTACAACGCCGAGGCTCTCCACGGCGACCTCTCCCAGCAGCAACGCGACATGGTGATGAAAAAATTCCGCGACCGCGTGCTTCCAATCCTCGTAGCCACCGACGTGGCCGCCCGCGGCCTCGATGTCGACGACCTCACCCATGTGATCAACTACGGCCTGCCCGACGACACATCCGTCTACACACACCGCTCCGGCCGTACAGGCCGAGCCGGAAAGACAGGCGTATCCGTGGCCATAATCCACTCGCGCGAAAAAGGCAAGCTCCGCGAGATAGAACGCATCATCGGCAAAAAATTCGAGCGCAAAGAAGTGCCCACGCCCGAGCACATCATCGAGAAACAACTCTACAACCTGGCCGACCGCCTCGAAAAAGTGGAAGTCAACGACGAAGAAATCGACAAATACTTCCTCGGCGTCAGCCGCAAACTCTCGTGGCTCTCGGAAGAAGACCTGCTCAAACGCATCCTCTCCCTCGAATTCAACCGCCTGCTCGACTACTACAAAGACGCCCCCCAAATCGACTTCATCGACGAAAAACCCTCAAGAGACAAGAAAAAAGGCGAGTCAAAGAAACACACCCATTCCGAAGAAGACAAAGACCGCCGCACCGCCGAGCCCGGCCTGGCGCGCATCTACGTCAACGCCGGCAAAGCCGACGGCTTCTACGCAGGCTCCCTCATCGAGACCCTCAACCACAACGTGCTCGGCAAGCGCGTCGACGTAGGCCGCATCGACCTGATGCCCGACTACACCCTCTTCGACATCCCCGCCTCCGACGCCAAGCGCGTCGTCGCCGCCCTCAAAGGCTCCATGTGGCTCGACAAACGCCTTTACAGCGAAGTGGCCGACACCTCCAAAGTCTACGCCGAGTCCTCTCCCCGCCGCTCCAAATCCTCCCCTCGCCGTCCCTCCCGCAAGCCCTCCCGCCGCCGCTAACCCCCGGGAACGCGAGCCTCCGGCTTGCAAAAAAACACGCCATTATACACAAAGCAGGGCTGCCCGACCGGGCAGCCCTTTGCTGTTAGTAACACAAGCCTGAGGCTTGTGTTGTTACATTTCGAGGTAGCGGAGGAGCTCGGCGGCGCGCAGGCGGAGGCGGTCGTCGTCGAGGGTGGAGGAGGAGGCTATGTCGAGCACTTGGTAGCCATAGCGGTCGAGGGAGCGGGCTATCGAGCCGGCGTTGAGATGGTTGACGCGCAAGGCCACGACGAGGTCGGCCTCTTCGGCGGCAAGAGAGGTGACGTTGAGATTGAGCAACTGGGCGTCACAATCCTCGACGGCACGGGCTATCTCAGACGCGCTGTAATTGGCGCGCCGACAGCCTATGAGCATACGGCACTCGTCGCCCACGGCCGGGAAAAGGGTGTTGTATTCGGTATTAAAATCCGAATTTCTGTTATCTTTTGCCAATAATTCTTTCGTCATCTGATAAATTCTCACTATTTTTGCAAATCGAATACAAAATTACGAAATTTTGCGTGATATATATCAATCCGTATCCGGATTTATATATTTATTAACGCTTTTTTTGACTGTTTGGATTATGAAGCCTAAGACAAGACTTAGCGTAAATATAAACAAGATTGCGACGCTGCGCAACGCACGGGGCGAAAATGTGCCCGATGTGGAGTGCGTGGCCGTCGACATCGAGCGTTTCGGCGCGGAGGGCATCACGGTGCATCCGCGTCCCGACGAGCGGCACATCCGCCGCTCCGATGTTTTCGCTCTGCGCCCCCGCCTGCGCACCGAGTTCAACATCGAGGGCTATCCGTCGGACGAGTTTATCGGCCTGGTGCTGAGCGTAAAGCCCGAGCAGGTGACGCTCGTGCCCGATGCCCCCGACGCGCTCACCTCGTCGACAGGATGGAATGTCGAGGCTAATTTCGACTTTCTCTCCGAGGTGGTGAGCCGCTTTAAGGAAGCCGGCATACGCACTTCCATTTTCGTCGACCCCGACGGCGACACCATACGCGCGGCAGCTCGCACAGGAGCCGACCGCGTGGAGCTCTACACCAAGCCGTTTGCCGACCTTTTCCCCACCGACCCAGAAGCCGCCGTGGCCCCTTACGCCGCAGCATCGGAAGCCGCCCATAAGGCAGGGTTAGGCGTGAATGCCGGCCACGACCTCAGCTTGGCCAACCTCAATTTCTTCCGCCGGCATGTGCCCTATCTCGACGAAGTGTCGATAGGACACGCCCTTATCGCCGACGCCCTCTACCTCGGCCTCGAAACCACCGTGCGCCGCTACAAAGAAGCATTGGCTATCGACTGACAACCCACAACAAATTTTAAGGTCCTTAAAGTCCTTAATGACCTTAACAATCGACTTTATCACTCATCACTTATATACTTAACACTTATCCCCGATGGAAACCGCTAACCAAATTTCAGTATGGGAACTTTGCCTCGAAGGAGGGTGGATCATGATTCCACTGGCATTGCTCGCACTTATCAGCATATATATCCTCATCGAGCGTTCGATAGTGATTTACCGCGCGTCGAAACTCGACGACTCGTTTATGAAACGTATATCCGACCATATCCACGAAGGCGAGATTGACGCCGCCGTGCGCCTTTGCAAAAACACTAAATCGCCCTACGCCCGACTTATCCTCAAAGGCATAAACCGGATAGGACGACCCATGAACGACGTGCTCGTGGCTATCGAAAACACCGGCAACCTCGAAGTGGCCGCCCTCTCCAAAGGCCTCCCCTGGCTCGCCACCACCGCGGCCGGCGCCCCTATGATCGGCTTCCTCGGCACGGTCATTGGCATGGTGCAAGCCTTCTTCGCCATAGCCTCGGCCGGCAACGCCGCCTCCATCGGCGATTTCGCCGGAGGCATCTACACGGCACTTGTAACCACAGTGGCAGGTCTCGTAGTGGGCATCGTGGCCCTCTTCGCCTACAATTTCCTGGTGGCGCGCATCAACAAGGTGATGAACCTCATGGAAGCCAAAACCATGGAATTCATGGACCTGCTCAACGAACCAGCTTAACCCCCGCCTGCCGCCATGTCGCTTAAACGTCAAACAGATATGATGGCCACGTTCTCCATGGCCTCGATGACGGATGTGATTTTCCTGCTTCTGGTATTCTTCATGGTCACATCGACCTTCGTGTTTCCCACGGCGCTCGATATAAACCTGCCCGAAGGCACCGAGCAGACACCGTCGAAACCCTCGACGCGAGTCTACATCGACTCGCTCGGCTCGCTCTCCGCAGCATATGCCGACGGCGAACGCATAGCCATGACCGACAGCGTGCTGCCCCAATTCCTGGTAACATCACTCACCCAGGACTCCACCCAGACTGCCGTGGCCATCTACGCCGACCGCGCCGCCCAATACGGCCGTATCGTCGACGTGCTCAACATCGGAGCCGCCAACGGCATAAAAATGGTACTTGCCACACGTCCCGGCGCCACGGCTCCAGTGGTTGTGGCTCCCGCCGCCGATGCAGATACACAAACTCCCGTAATAAAATAGCAAATTGGATAATTCGCGCACACCTCGCATAGTGGCTGCCGCAGCCACCGCCGTGATAGCCCTGCTGCTCATCATGGCGATGACCGTGTGGCGCCTTACCATGCCCGAAGAAAAGCCCGAGCCAATAGCCAAGGCTGAAATAATGCTCGAGGAAGAGGAATTTGTCGACCTGCTCGAACCCTCGCCGCTCCCTCAGCAAGCCGACAACACGCCCGCTTCGGCGCAACTGCCCGAAAACTCCGACGCACATTCGCAGCCCGCTCCCGAATCGGGCACCGACACAAAAGATGCCGGTGATGCAGGAGTGGCCGAGCCCCCTGTTGCGGCAAAAGCCCCGTCGGAAGTGAAGGTAAAGAAGAAAAAGGAAGAAGACAAAAAGAAAAAAGCCGGCCCCGAGGTCGACAAGAAAAAAGCCAAAGAAGAAGCGGTGAAACGCGAGGCCAACAATCAGGTTAGCAACGCCTTCGCCTCGGCATCGGGGAAACACAACACCAAAAACGGCACCGCCGACAAAGACAACGCCGGACGCGCCGACGGAAAAGCTCATCAAGGCAACCTCTCAGGCCGCGGCACCGGCACCGTGGGCGGCGGATGGCGCCTGCCTGCCTATTCTCCCGTGCCAAGCACCGTGACCGGCAGCGTGAAACTCGTGGTGAAAATCGACCGAGACGGCCGCGTCACATCCGTGCGCTTCGACGGAGGCAACGCCCCGGCAGCCACCGACGCCGCCG
Organism: Muribaculaceae bacterium; assembly: GCA_009775125.1. GTDB lineage: Bacteria > Bacteroidota > Bacteroidia > Bacteroidales > Muribaculaceae > CAG-873. Next base: position 5,168 of record VSPD01000064.1, read on the forward strand.
TGCGCGCCGCCTGCGTGGCCGAAGTAAAATCGCGCCGCTTCACCCATCCCCGCCCCGCCGAAGCCCCCGAATCCGCCACCGCCTGCATCACCTACACCTTCCGCTAACGCCCCGCCGCAGCCAATCAGGCATTTATTTTGTTATATTGATAAAAAGCGGTATATTTGTAAACCATTCAATCTCCTCTTTGGCATGACACAATTAATTTTAAATATAGAAGACCCGAAAGCAGTCTCTGCTATTAAAAAGATAATCAGTTTGATGAAAGGCGTTACCATAGCCAAGCCCAAACGTAAGTCGAATTATGAACGCGCCTGCGAAGATATTGAAGCGGGACGTGTCACCGAATACGCATCAGTAGAAGACGCTTTCAAGGACTTGAATATTCTTATTTGATGGCCTATCGTCTTATATTTACCAACAGTTTCAAAAAAGATTTGAAACGTTGTGAAAAAAGAGGCCTCCCAATGGTCAAGATTTTTGAAGCCATAAAAATATTGACTGAAAACGGAGAACTTCCCGCAGAGTACAAACCTCATAAACTTTCAGGCAAAAGGCAAGGCCAATGGGAATGCCATATCAACGGACAGTCGAGCGACTGGCTCATGGTTTGGGAACAGAACGATGTCGACTTAATAATGATTATGGTCAACACCGGTTCTCATTCCGACATCTTCTGACGCATTATCCACGACCAACCGCCCCGCCGAAGCCCCCGAATCCGCCACCGCCTGCATCACCTACACCTTCCGCTAACGCCTCCAATTATTTTCGGAGATTTTTCACGTTAATTGCCATGAATTATCCGTTAATTTGGGGTTGTCTAAAATTAATGATTAATCGACGATAATTAACGTAAAATTTATTCACGTAATCTTTTCAATCAACATAATTAACGGTTAAATTCACCTGCTTGTCTCTTTTATCCACCTTGCAAAACGATTTTAAATATCAAAACCGGATACTGGCGGCTGTGGCGGCGGCCATAGGGCTTGTGTATGCATGGCTTGGAGCCGGGATGTCGTTTATCGGCGACGACATTGGATACTATTCGGGAATGTCCGCTTCAATCCACCACTTTTGGGAATATCCCCTTTGGGTCGGCAGGCATATCCTGTCGACAAACGGACGCATGGCCAACCTTATAAGCCCGATTTTCTACCATCTTCTTCCGCAATGGCTGTTCTGCATCGTCAACGGGGCAGCCTATGCCGCGTTCTACTACCTTATGGCGCGGATGCTCCCTTGGGGCCGGCGCGCGCTCACAGCCCGGCTCGCCGTAATGGCTTTCGTGGCGTTCACCTTTCCGTGGTGGGACGTGTTCATGCTCTTTATCGTGGCCTTGAATTACCTTTGGACCACGGTGGCCGTACTCCTTTTCCTCGTCGCCATATATAAATATGACTATGCGTGCAATGGCGCGATGCGGTGGGCATTGCTTCTTTTCGCCGTTTTCGCCGGATGGATGCACGAAGCCGCCGGGCTTCCCCTTGCCGGCGCGCTTCTCATTTATGCCATATGGGTAAAGGGCTGGAAGACATTAAGCAAGATGCGGCGCGACATGATTGTGGCGTTCTGCGTCGGAGCCCTCATGGGCATGCTGTCGCCTGCGATGTGGCGACGCATTTTTATGGATAAGATTCCCGACGACACGCCCTTAGGCCTTGTCGTGAAGAGTTGCTGGATTGGCTGCGCGCTCGTTGTGGCCGTGGCCGTGCTCTGGCTTGCCCGTCCCGATAAGGCCAAGACGCTTATGCGCGGGCCGTTCTGCGTGTTTTTCCTCGCCACTTGCGCCTCCATGTGCATAGTGGCGGCCGGAGGAATCCTGTGGCGAAGCGGATTCTTCGCCCAAGTGTTTGCCCTGCTGGCCTTTGGATGGTGGCTGCGCCCGAAAGCCGGAGCCTTGCCCCGCGTTGCGGCCATAACCCTATCCGCAGTGCTGATTGGAGCCATGGCGGCCCACTTCCTGGCTTTCTGCGTTTGTCAGACCATAATGAACATCGAGCTTTCGGAGGCCCTGTCGAGATATGCCGCCGACCAGTCGAAAGAGATTACGCTTCCCTACCACAACGAGCCGGACCTGCCTTGGCTTGTGTTGCGCAAGACGCGCGGAGTGCCCGACACCGACGATTTTTACCTCCTCTCCACTGTCACATCCCACTACCCGGGCCTCACCGACCCCAGGCCGTTCGGATGCTTCTACTCGCCCAAAGCGCCCGTTGCCGCCGACTCGATTTTCCCGGCCACTTTTATCCCGGAAAGCTACGGCCGGCCCGATTTCATGCCCATAGAGGGCGGTTGGTACTCCGACAGCCTCCCCTGCGGCGCCACGCCTCTGCGCGACTCCGCAGGCCGGTATTCCGTGACAATCGACGGCCGCGAGCATATAGTCACGCCTCTGCACGACGGCACTTACTTTATCAACGCCCGCGACCTCGACCCATCCGGCTCGTATTAATTTTTGCTTTTTTCGGGGAAAAATGCTAATTTTGCCGAAAAATCAATCTCTCACGTTTCTACGCAAATGTCCCCTTTTGAAATATTCCTGCTGGTAGTTACGGTCGGCGCGGCCCTGCTGGGTTTCCGCAGCGGCCTGGTAAAGCAGATTGGTTCGCTCGCCGGCATCATCGTGGCAATAATTGCCTGCCGCGTTTTCGGGCCGCAACTGGCCGAATATTGGAGCAGCTCGGCTTCGAGCGCATCCAATGCCGCCATGTATTATATCTTCGCATATGCAGTGGTGGCCATTGTGGCATATCTCGTGATAGTGTTGGTGGCACGCATGGCTCGGAGCATCCTCCACGGCCTTTGCCTGGGCATAATCGACCGCATCGCGGGCGCCCTGTTCAAGGTGCTCGAATGGCTGCTTGTGTGCTCGCTGGCCTACAACCTGTGGGTGGCCGTGCTGCCCGACAGCGCCCCGGCCGACGGCGAGATTTGGAAGCAACGCCTGCTCACGCTCGCACCCACGGTGATAGGCTCCGAAACGGCACGCGAGTTTCTCCAAGGTATCGGACACGCCGTAACAGGCAACCATTGACCGTTTAATTTTGTTCGATATTATGGGATTAAACGAATCCTGTAAAGATATAAATATTATGATTGAAGAAAAGAAGCCCGGCAACGACGACAGCGGCGAAATCTTAGCCGATGCCACCTCGGGCGAATACAAATACGGTTTTGTAACCGACATCGACACCGACATTGTCCCGCCGGGTCTGTCGGAGGATGTGATACGCCTCATTTCAGCAAAAAAAGGCGAACCGGAATGGCTGCTCGAATTCCGTCTGAAAGCCTACCGCAAATGGCTCACCATGAAAATGCCCGACTGGGCGCATCTCGACATTCCGCCCATCGACTACCAGGCCATAAGCTACTACGCCGCGCCGGTGAAAAAGAAGGACTCGCCTAAGAGCCTCGATGAAGTCGACCCCGAGCTTATCGACACTTTCAACAAACTTGGCATCTCGCTCGAAGAGCAGAAGAAACTCTCGGGCGTGGCCGTCGACGCCGTAATGGACTCCGTGTCGGTGAAAACAACCCACCGCGAGAAACTCGCCGAACTCGGCATCATCTTCTGCTCGTTTTCCGAGGCCGTGCGCGATTATCCCGACCTTGTGCGCAAATATCTCGGAAAGGTGGTGCCCTATACCGACAATTTCTTTGCCGCCCTCAACTCGGCGGTGTTTTCCGACGGCTCGTTTGTCTACATCCCCAAAGGCGTGAGATGCCCGATGGAACTGTCGACCTATTTCCGCATCAACGCCGCCGGAACAGGCCAGTTCGAGCGCACGCTCATAGTGGCCGACGACGACTCCTACGTCTCATATCTCGAAGGCTGCACCGCCCCGATGCGCGACGAAAACCAGCTCCATGCCGCAATCGTTGAAATCGTGGTCGAGGAACGCGCCGAAGTAAAATATTCCACCGTGCAGAACTGGTATGCCGGCGACAAGGAAGGCCGGGGCGGCGTCTACAACTTCGTCACCAAACGCGGCCTGTGCCGAGGCTTCCGCTCCAAAATCTCCTGGACCCAGGTAGAGACCGGCTCGGCAATCACATGGAAATATCCCGGATGTATCCTCGCCGGCGACGAATCGGTGGGCGAATTCTATTCCGTGGCCGTGACCAACAACCGCCAGCAAGCCGACACCGGCACAAAAATGATACATCTCGGCCGTCGCACACGCTCGACAATAGTGTCGAAAGGCATATCGGCCGGACACTCCCAGAACAGCTACCGCGGACTCGTGTCGGTGGCTCCCGGAGCCGAGGGCGCGCGCAACTACACGCAGTGCGACTCCCTGCTCCTGTCCCAAACCTGCGGCGCGCACACCTTCCCGTATATCGACGTGAAAAACGACTCCGCCGTGGTCGAGCACGAAGCCACCACGTCTAAAATCTCCGAAGACCAGATTTTTTACTGCAACCAGCGCGGCATCCCCACCGAAGAAGCCGTGGGCCTTATCGTGAACGGCTACGCCAAGGAGGTGATGAGCAAGCTCCCCATGGAATTTGCCGTCGAGGCCCAACGCCTGCTCTCCATCACCCTCGAAGGCTCCGTCGGCTGACAAAAAATATACGATATATAAAGAACGATATATAAAGAGTGTAGGGACGCACGGCTCGTGCGTCCGACATCAAGCGATGATAATATATTTTGAACACGGACGCACGAGCCGTGCGTTCCTACACTCAGACAATATTATACCTAATTACACCTATTTACTATTAACGACAAAACAACACCATAAATGGAAGACATATTGCTGAATGTCCGCGGGCTGCGGGCCGGTATCGACGATAAAGAGATTTTAAGAGGCATAGACCTTACTGTGCGTCCGGGCGAAGTACATGCCATAATGGGTCCTAACGGCTCGGGAAAAAGCACGCTATCGGGTGTGCTTGCCGGCGACCCTCGGTTCACCGTCACCGGCGGCGAGGCCACACTTTCAGGCGTCAATCTGCTCGACCTCTCGCCCGAAGACAGAAGCCACGAAGGGCTCTTCCTTTCGTTCCAGTATCCGGTGGAGATTCCCGGCGTGTCGATGGTAAATTTCATGCGCGCCGCCGTAAACGCCAAGCGCAAATATCTGCACCAAGACCCGCTGTCGGCCAGCGAGTTCCTGAAAATGATGCGCCAGAAACGCGCCATCGTCGAGCTCGACAACAAGCTCGCGTCGCGCTCGGTCAACGAAGGTTTCTCCGGCGGCGAGAAAAAGCGCAACGAGATTTTCCAGATGGCCGTGCTCGAGCCTAAGCTCGCCATTCTCGACGAAACCGACTCCGGCCTCGACATCGATGCACTGCGCATTGTGGCAGGCGGCGTAAACAAACTCAAAACCGAGCGCAACGCCACCATCGTAATCACCCACTACCAGCGTCTGCTCGACTATATCCGCCCCGACTTCGTGCACATCCTCTACAAAGGACGCATCGTACACTCCGGAGGCCCCGAACTTGCCCTCGAGCTCGAAGAACGCGGCTACGACTGGATTAAGGAAACTGTCGACAGCAAAGATTGACCTATGGATAGCCTCACTCAATATATCCGCCTCTACGACGAGCATGCCGCCACAATATGCTCCCATGCCCCCGAGGCCCTCAACCGTCTGCGCCCCCACGCGCTCGCCCGCCTCGCCGCCGCACGTTTCCCGCGCAAAGGCGACGAAAGCTATCCCGCCATATCCATCGACGAACTGTTCGCCCCCGATTTCGGCTTGAACATCAACCGAATGGCCATGCCTGTTGACATGACCGCCACCATGCACTGCGGAGTGCCCAACATCTCGACTCTGCTCGGCGTGGTAGTCGGCGACACGTTCCGCCCCTCCACATCGCTCGAGCGCAACATGCCCGAAGGCGTCACTTTCTGCTCGCTTGCACGCGCGGCCGAAATACATCCCGAAATCATCGAAAAATATTACGGACGCCTTGCCTCGGGCCGCAACGCCGCCGCCGACCTCAACACGCTCCTCGCCCAGGACGGCGTGTTTATCCACATCGCCGCCGGCACGGTTGTCGACCGTCCGCTCCAGCTCATCAACATCTTCAATTCCACAGCTCCGTTCATGGCCTCGCGCCGCGTGCTCGTGGTGGTGGAGCAAGGAGCCGACGCCCGTATGCTTGTGTGCGACCACACCCAGGAGCGCAACGTGCCATGCCTTTCCAACCAAGCGGTGGAGGTGTTTATAGGCGAAAACGCCCGCTTCGACTGGTACGACCTTGAAGAATCGTCCGACGACACCTCGCGCGTAAGCCAGCTGTTTGTCGACCAGCAGGCCCACAGCCGCTTCTCCCTCAACGGCACCACCCTGATGGCCGGACGCACCCGCAACAACTACTTCATCGACCACTCCGGCCCTTCGTGCTCGACACGCCTCACCGGCATGGCCGTGGGCATGGCCGACCAGGTTGTCGACAATTTCACATGCGTGGGCCATCATTTCCCCGAATGCAAGTCGGAGCAGATATTCAAATACATACTCGACGACAACAGCCAAGGCTCGTTCTACGGCACCGTAATAGTCGACGAGGCCGCCCGCTTCACCGACGCCCGCCAGACCAACCGCAACATCCTCGCGTCGGCCGACGCGCGCATGTACACCCGCCCGCGCCTCGAAATCAACTGCGACGAGGTGAAATGCTCCCACGGAGCCACCGTGGGCCAGCTCGACGCCAACGCCCTTTTCTACATGCGCTCCCGCGGCATCCCCGAGGCTGAGGCCAAGATGATGCTCATGCAGGCATTCATGTCCGACGTGATCGACACCGTGGAAATCGACGCCCTGCGCACACGCCTCCACCAACTCGTCGAACGCCGTCTCAGCGGCGAGGCCGCACGTTGCGCCGACTGCAAAATCTGACAGACATGACCATCGAAGAAATCCGCAGCCAGTTTCCAATCCTGTCGTCGAAAATCTACGGCAAGGACCTGATATATCTCGACAATGCGGCGTCGTCGCAGACCCCGCGCTGCGTCGTCGACGAAATCGAGCGCGTGTATTTTGAGTCGAAAGCCAACGTCCACCGAGGCGTCCATTTCCTCTCGCAACGCGCCACCGAAGCCCAGGAGCGCACCCGCCGGGCTGTGGCCGATTTCATCGGCGCCGACTCGACCGACGAGATTATCTTCACCCGAGGCACCACCGAGGGCATCAACCTCGTGGCATCGTCGATGGGCAAACTGCTCGCCGACGGCGACGAGATAATCGTGAGCCAAATGGAGCACCACTCCAACATAGTGCCATGGCAACTCATCGGCCAAACAAAGCGCGTCGAGGTCAAGGCCATACCCGTCACCGATGAAGGGCTCCTCGACATGGATGCTTTCCGCTCGATGCTCTCGGAAAAGACCAAGGTGGTGTCTGTCTGCCAGGTTTCCAACGTGCTCGGCACCGTCAACCCCGTGGCCGAGATTGCCGCCGAGGCTCATCGCGTCGGAGCCGCCGTAGTGGTCGACGGCGCCCAGGGTGCCCCACACATGGCCGTCGACGTCAAGGCCATCGACTGCGATTTCTACGTTTTTTCATCTCATAAGATGTACGGCCCCACGGGCATCGGCGTGCTCTACGGCAAGCGCGAGTGGCTCAACCGCCTTCCCCCCTATCAGGGCGGCGGCGAGATGATCGACCACGTAAGTTTCCACGGCACCACCTTTGCCGACATCCCCTTCAAGTTCGAGGCCGGCACCCCCGACTATGTCGGCATCGCCGCCTTCGGCAAAGCCCTCGAATTCATCGATAAAATCGGCATCGACGCCATCGCCGCCCACGAGCACGACCTGCTCGAATACACCACCGCCCGCATGACAGCCGATATCGACGACCTGCGCATCTACGGCACCGCCCCGGAGAAAGCCGGCGTAATATCCTTCAACGTCGACGGCATCCACCCCTACGACCTGGGCATGTTCATCGACAAACTCGGCATCGCCGTGCGCACCGGACATCACTGCGCCCAGCCCCTCATGGCCCGCTACGACATCGACGGTTGCGCCCGCGCCTCATTTGCCATCTACAACACCCGCGAGGAGTGCGACCGCTTCGTCGACGCCCTGCTGCGCGTAATACCCATGTTCCGATGAAAACGGCTGTCGCAATACTTATAGCATCAATCTCTCTCCTCTCTTGCTCGCGCAAAGAAGCCGCGCCCATTCCGCGCGCCGAGGCTTGGCCGCGCCCTGCCCTCTACGACAGCGTATTCGCCCCCGTCGACTCCCTGCCCGTGCGCATCCTCGCCAACGCCGCCGCACCCGTCAGCGTCGAGCACAAAGGCGCCAACATATGGCTCACAGCCGCCTATCCGCGCCTCGATGCCTCGATACGCTACACCATCGAGCCATCGTCGCCCTCCACGCTGCCCGCGCAGATGAAAGAAGCCATGCGCCGCATGTCCACATCCGTGGCCAACGCATCCTTCGACATTCAGGAAAAAGACAATCCCGCCGGATGGCACCTCACCCTCTGCGGCACAATGCAGCAAAGCCCCACCCCCGTGTGGTTCTTCGCCTCCAACCCCCGCAATCTGATATCAGGAGCCATCTACCTCGAACGCCTCCCCGCCTCCGCGCCACGCGACTCCATAGCGCCAATCACCCATACGCTGCTGCGCGACCTCGTCGTGGCCCTCGACTCCCTCCAATGACACGCATCATCGAGATAGGCACCACCCGCATCGGCATCTTCGAGATTGCCGGGTGCTGCGGCGTCGGCCGCCGCGAGGCCGAACGCATAGCCACGCGCCGCATACTGTGCGACATGCTCGGCCACGACACCCAACCCGGCCACACCCCCGCAGGCGCGCCCACCC
>VSPD01000065.1 GCA_009775125.1 Muribaculaceae bacterium
AACGATACATGATTAATTTCTGTAGACCTGCGGCTTAACATATCAATACATTAATTTATTTTTACGATATACTTAATTCGTAATTCGTAATTCATAATTCATAATTCATAATTAATTCACCCTTATCTTCGCCACCAGCTTGCGGAAAGGATGCGGGGCTATGGCCGGGGCGTGGCCGTCTTCGGGGAATACAATGCAAAACTCGCCGGGGCGCACACTGGCGTAGAAACGCGGGCGATCGTCGGAAAAAGCACGGTCGAGCGTAGCGTCATACGCCACCGAAAAATGCTCAATCTCCTCCAGAGGCTTCCAGCCCACCTCCTCCACGGCGTCGAGCGGCACATGGATGTCGATATAGCGGCGATGCACTTCGAGCACCTGCTCCTCGCGCGTCGTCCCTTCCGGCTCGTCAAGATTGATAAACACCTTTTCGCCGTCGAGCGCGATGCGTCCCGCCGGCATATGGCTGAAATCGGTCCGCCCGATAAAGTCGAACACCATCTTAAAAGCCGGGTGCATCCCCGCCACGCGCTCCCACCTGTTTAGCTTGTCAATTATCATATCACTTACATTATTAAATTACAGCGACGCCCGTGCGTCCGCAAAAAAACGTTTAGCCTGTCAAACTAATTATTTGCAAATAAAGCACTATTTTTTGCGACGGCAAAACAAAAACGATAAAAATTTGCTATCACGACAAAATAGATACATTAGCATGGGCATAAATTTTACTTACATTTTGCTATAATGCTATGGTGGAAAAATTATCTGAAATGGTGGAAAAATTATCGGATTTATTGTTTTATAGTACTTTTTAACTATTTTTATGTGTTTTTTACGCACTTTTATTCCAATTTATTGATTTTTAATATATATCTTTGCATTGGAAAACAACACACGCTTTAAGTTCAGACATAATTCAACACCTACTGCGATATACTCTTCGGACTCTATGTTGCTCTAAGGTCGTCTACATACCGCAGTCACGACAATGCCTTGGCAGATATCAAGATTGTTGTAAGGTCGGTTACAATGTCGCCACGACGAAAAGCATGTTGATTATATAGAAAGTTAGTTAGACAAAAAATATACTTGAATTTTGGTTATGAGGGAGGTGCGTTACTGTGAAGTAACGCACTTTCGTTTTTTCATGACCGGCTCCTCCTTAGGAATTTACGGGTCAGGCCGTAATCCCGGTGCATGTGCAGCTAAAACATCGCAAATAGGGAATTCAAAATAATTTGTGAAATCCTCGAAATTTGTGTAATTCGTGGTTAAAAAGGAGCGCGACCGCGCTCCCGGGAACACAGATTGCACAGATTGCACGAATTTCACAAATTTCTTTCCGAATCGCTACGCGATTCCACATGCACCGACATTTCGGCTTGTGCCCCGTTAATTTAGATTAATGAATAATTCGCGGCAATTAACGCAAAAATTAATTTCGGGGATGCGGGGCATTACTGCATAAGCACGGCGAAGCCGTGACGCTTGACGTGAGTCCCGGAACAACAATTTCCAACTTTTTTCCAAACTTTTTTGCGGATTCCGAGGAATATAGTAATTTTGTACGGCCTTGCCTTGCGCAGGGCAATGTTAACCGCTTCATCAACCGAAGATAAGTCTCAATACCTTTATGGATTCTTATAAGGAATTCTTCCGCAATACCGGCTCCGCCGTTATGGGACACATCGGCGCCATGGCCGCCGTGGCCATGTGGGGCCTTTCGTTCGTGTCCACAAAAGTGATTATGGAAGAAGGACACCTGTCGCCCACCGAGGCATACATCTACCGCTTCATAATCGCATATCTCATTATCCTCTTTATAGCTCACAAACGGCTGTTTTGCGACAATTGGCGCGACGAGGGCTTGATGGCTCTCGTGGGCATCTGCGCCGGCTCGATATATTTCATCGCCGAGAACACCGCCCTGCAATATACGCTCACGGCCAATGTGTCGCTGCTCACGTCCACATCGCCGCTGATCACGGTGCTGCTCGTGGCTCTAATCTACCGCAACGAGAAACTCGGAGCCGGGCTTATCACCGGCTCATGCGTGGCATTCGTGGGGGTGGCGTGCGTGATTTTCAACAGTTCGACATCGGTGCAAATCAATCCTCTGGGCGACTTGCTCGCAATAGGCGCATCGTTTAGCTGGGCCGTTTATTCACTGATTCTCAAACGGTTGAATGTGACCTACGACGCCATGTTCATCACGCGCAAGACCTTTTTCTACGGCATCGTCACCGCCATACCATTCATGCTGTTCGAGCCCACGCTCATCAACCCCTTCCACGCCCTCGCCAACCCGCTCGTGCTCGGCAATCTGCTTTTTCTTGCCCTCGGAGCATCTATATGCGGCTACTATCTGTGGGCCCTTACCGTGAAAAAGATGGGGGCGGTGAAAGCCAACAACTATATGTATTTTCAGCCCGTAGTGACCCTTATCGCCGGAGCGCTCGCCCTGGGCGAGCACATTTCGATGCTCGGATACGCCGGCTTTGCCCTCATCTTGTTTGGCCTTTGGCTTGGCGACTATCTCCAGCGGCGTCTGGCCATGCGCAAGTAGCCGATTGTGAGCGCAAGCCCGCGCACGGCAAGATAGGCCAGAAAAGCGAACCACAGCCCGTGGTTGCCGGCCGACGACACAAAGGCGAAATAGCCGGCGAAAAACACCGCCATAGCAGCCACCATCGACCATAGGAGCGACCGTCCGGCCGTAAGGCCGATAAACACGCCGTCCCACACAAACGCCGCCGTGCCGGCAAGCGGCACCGCCGCCGCCCAAGGCAGAAACACCCGGGCACACGCCACCACATCGGCGTCGTCGGTCAAAAATCCCAATATCGGACGCCCAAGCGCGATATACGCCAAGGTGAACACGGCCCCCATCGAAAAGCCCCATACGAAAATTGCCTTCACCGCGCGGTGAAGGGCCGCGATGTCGCCACGGCCATAGTATTTGCCCGCCAGAGCCTCGCCGGCAAAAGCAAATCCGTCCATAAAATAAGAAAACAGCAAAAACAGCTGCATAAGCAGAGCGTTGGCGGCAAGAGTAACCGAGCCCGACTGCGCCCCGGCGCGCGTAAACCACATGGTCACGGCCACAAGACACAGCGTGCGCAGGAATATCTCGCCGTTGAGCGAGAAAAATCCGCGCCAGCCCACCCGATGCGCCCCCTCGCCCCCCGATGCGCCGATTACATGGCCGTATTTGCGCGCAAGCATCACAACGCCTACGGCAAAGCCCGCCCACTGCGACACGAGCGTGCCCACGGCCACGCCGTCGAGCTTCATTCCTGCCACAAACACAAGCGGAAGACTCACGGCTATGTTCACCACATTGGTCACAATCGCCATCCACATAGGCTTGCGGCTGTCCTGCATGCCCAGAAACCATCCCGACAGCACATATGTGCCGAGCACGGCCGGCGCCCCCCATATCACTATAAGGAAATAACGGCGGGCAAGGGCTGAGGCCGACGCGTCGGCCTCCATAAACCTGAGCACTGCCGACGCTATCCACGGACTGAAAGCAATAAGCGCCGCCGCGCCGGCCGCAGCGACAATCGCCCCGCGGCGCAACACAAGCCACTCGCCGGCCGTGTCGCCGCTTCCGCAGGCTTGCGCAGTAAGCCCCGACGTCGACTGCCGCAGGAAGCCCAACAGCCAGTAAGCCATGTTGAATATCGACGCCCCGAGGGCAATAGCCGCAATATAAGCCGCTGCCCCGATGTGGCCCACAATGGCTGTGTCCACCAGTCCGAGCAGCGGCGTGGTTATATTCGACACGATAGCCGGCACGGCTATCGCCAGAATCTCCTTGTTGAGTGAAGAATTACGAATCATTTTAGTAATCAGGAACACAAGCCTCCGGCTTGTGGCAGAAGTCACAAGCCGGAGGCTTATGTTCCTACAATATTACAATTCTTTGAGAAGGGCCTCGACGGCGGCGCGGAGTTGCTGGTCCTCGCCGGTGACTATCACGGCGGGGTCGTTGGCCACCTTAATGTCGGGCTCGAGCTGGCGGTTTTCGAGGAAGCCGCCGTCGGCTGTGCGGTAGCCCACCACGGGGATGCCGAAATACATCGAGGGGTCTTGCATCGTTACCCAGTTGACCGATGTCATGGTGCCGGGCACGGGCATGCCCACGAGTTTGCCGAGGCCGCGTGTCTTGTACACCCAGGGGGTACCGTGGGCGTTGGAGTAGCAGGCCTCAGACATCAGCATTATCGAGGGCTTGTTCCAGCGGCGCGAGGGCATGTCGCATGTCTCGGTGCCACGCACTTCCTGTGTGAGATATTTTTGGCCGGAAAGGAGCACCTCGATGTCTTCGTGGAGGCGTCCGCCGCCATTCCAGCGGATGTCGACGACCACGCCCTCGCGGTCGTTGTACTTGCCGAGCAGGTCGGAGTAAACTTTGCGGAACGAATCATCGTCCATCGACGAGATGTGCACATAGCCCAGGCGGCCATTGCTCCAGCGGTCGACGTCGGCGGCGCGGGCGTCGACCCAACGCTCGTAAAGAAGCGAGTTCTGCATTCCGGCCGAGATGGGTTTCACCACCTCGTCCCAGCGCTCGCCGGTGCCCGGGTCGAAGAACGACACGAGGGTCTTGCGTCCGATTATGTCGGTGAGAAGCATGGTGTAATCGTTTTCAGGGGTGATTTCCTCACCGCCGATTTTCTCAACAATCACGCCGGGATGTACCTTTGTGGAGGCGTTGCCAAACGGGCCGCGGCGGAGCACCTCGGCCACACGCAGGCCTTTGCCGGTGTAGGTAAAGTCGTAGAGGAGGCCGAGGGCGGCAGTGCGGTCGGCCTGCGAGTCGGAGAATCCGCGGAAGCGCGAGCCGGTGTGGCTCACGTTGAGTTCACCGAGAAGTTCAGAGAGCATCTCAGTGAAGTCGAAATTATTGTTGATATGGGGCAGGAAGCGGCGGTAGTGCTTGGTCATGGCGGGCCAGTCCACACCGTGCATATCCTTCACGTAGAAGCGTTGGGCCTCCTCGCGCACCATGTTGTCGAACATGGCCTCGCGTTCGGCGGCAAGGTCGATTTTCTGCGTGGCCGACATGGTTACGGGAGTGAGTTTGGAGTTCGACGGATTGAACTTGCTTATCGACGAGCCCACGATGAAGATTGTCTTGCCGTCGGGCGTGGTCATAAACTGGCTCTGGCCGGGCGAGAGTGTCTTGTTCATGCTCACGCCGCCCTCTTTGAGGTCCATTTCCCAAAGCATGTTGTCGTCGGCGGTGGTGATGAAGAACAGTGTCTCGCCGTCGTCGGTCATCACCATGGAGTTGAGGTCGGACGAGAACGGGGTGAGGCGCACCATGCGCTTGTCGAGGCCGTCGAGTTCCACCTTGATGGCCTTATCCTCATCCTTTTTCTTGTCATCTTTCTTCTTATCGGACTTTTTATCGTCTTTCTTATCATCCTTCTTTGCCTTTTCTTCTTTTTCCTTGGCGGCCTTCTCGGCTTCCTTGGCAAGTTCGGCATCTTCCTTGTTGCGCTTGTACTTGTCGTAGGCTTCCTGATTGAGGAACACTATCATCACGTCCATCATCGAACCCCAGGACGCGTGGTTGCGCATGCCGTAGCGCTCGGAGGCAAAAAGCAGGGCGTTGCCGTCCATCACCCAACGCGGACCTTCGTCGAAATAGCCGGAATTGGTAATGTTGGTGAGCGAGCCGTCGGCCACGTTGAGCAGGGCGATGTCGGTGTACGGGTCGTGACGGCGGTCGATCATTTCAAGAGCAATCCATTTCGAGTCGGGGCTCCATACATAGTTGAACACGCCGTTGCGGTGGTGATAGGTGGAGCCGTCGGTGAGGTTGCGCACCTTTTTGGAGTCGAGATCCATCACCGCGAGGATATTGCGGTCGAGGATAAACGCCATCTGCTTGCCGTCGGGCGACACCTGCGGCACCGTGCGTTCGTGGCTGTCGGCCTTCATCACGGGCTCTTCCTTAATAATAGTGGCGTTGGGGAAGTTGATGTCGTCCTCGCGGCCCATCGTGGCTTTATATATGGTGGAGTTGCCGTCGCGCTCGGATGCGTAGTAGAGGCTCTTGGAGTCGCTGCCCCAGGTGAGGTGACGCTCGGTGGCCGGGGTGGATGTAATCTGCTTTGTGGTCTTGTAGTCGACCGATGTCACGAACACGTCGCCGCGCGAGGTGAAGGCTATCATCTTGCCGTCGGGCGACACTTCCATTTCCTCGGCACGGCTCACCGACCGCTTGTAAGGCTCCTCGACAATGTCGTCGACGATATCGATGGCCACCTTCGCGGGCTTCGCTCCGTCGGTCATGGTGTAGATTTCGCCGTCGTAGGTGAAGCAGAGAGTGCCGTCGGCGGCGCGGGAGAGGAAGCGCACGGGGTGGGTCTTGAACGATGTCACGGCGCGGGCGTCGGCAGGGTTGGCTATGGGAGCCGAGTACACGTTTATGCTCTTGCCGTCGCGTTCGCTCAGGAAGTAGAATTTGTCGCCGGCAGCAACCGGGTCGAGGTCCTCGCCGCCGCGGGCGGTGAGGTTTACATGCTTGCCTGTGGCGGGATCGTAGAGCCAGATGTCGCGTGTCACCGACGAGGTGTGGTGCTTGCGCCAGTTGTCCTCGAAGCCTTTCACGTCTTCATACACAAAACGCTTGCCGTCGGGCAGATACGACATGGCCGGCACCGGAGTGGCCAGCACCTGCGTCATGGCTCCGCCGGCCACGGGCACTTTGTACAGCTCCGACATGCGTGCCGAGGGAAACATCGCGCTCTGCGCCGGGTCTTGAATCGAAGCGGAGAAAAGCACCGACTTGCCGTCGGGCGTGAAAGACACGGGCGTCTCTGTCGCGGAGTTGAACGTGAGGCGTTTAGCCTGTCCGCCGGCTGCCGGCATCACAAACACGTCGGCATTGCCGTGGCGGTCGGAGGCAAAGGCAATGCTCTTGCTGTCGGGACTCCACACAGGCTGCTCGTCGTAGGCCTCGTTGGTTGTCAGGCGCACGGCCTGTCCGCCTTTGGCAGAAACTTTCCATATGTCGCCCTTGTAGGCGAAGGCGATGGTGCGCCCGTCGGGCGAAATCGCCGCGTCGCGCATCCACAGCGGCGTCGACGCCATCATCACGGCAGGCACCGCTGCCGCAGCAAGCAAAAATATTCTTTTCATAGCAATGAATTATATTCGCAATAGATTTTAAGTGACAAATTTAAACAAAAAATCCCGAAAAAACGCATTTTCAATGTTTTTTCGGTTTAAACCCAATAAATATGTGTACTTTTGCACATATTAATTCTTTTTTACACAATGGCAACAGCATTAGACACAAAAGCGCGGAGAGATTTCCTCGTCCGCGTATCCTTCCAGCCTTTCTACGGACCGCTGATTTTTTGCGGCACATCACATTACGTCGGACTCCCCGTCTACATAGCCCTGCTCATCACCTTTGGCTTCATGGCCGCGGCCTGGCTCTGCGCCGCATGGCTGCCCTCGTCGTGGAAACGTCCTAAAATATCAATGACGGCCTATTACATCACCACCGTGCTCATGAACATAGCCTTCATCATCATAGCCTCCCTGTTCCTGCGTTCCGTCGCCCCCTACCTTGCGCTCCTCATAGCCACCCTCGCCCTCAACACCCTCCTCGTCGCCCTGCTCAAACACCCCGCCAATTGATAATTAAGCGTTATTTAATTAGAATTAACGACCTGTTAGCGGACATTAACATAAAACAAAAATTTTGTGGAATTTGCGGAATTTGCGGTTCGGGTCAAGCCGGAGGCTTGAGTTCCTACAAGGCCTGTCGACGGCGGTTTTTGCGGTTTTTTTGTTAAATTTGTTAATTTTGAGGGCGCGAAGTTGGCAATGTCGATTTTAAAGAGTAATTTTGCACCTTGGAATTGAACTGCAACCTTTTCGAGGCCGTTCTATCCAATGCAACCCATCTGAATTATTAATCTTCAATAGATATGAACGTAACTTTTGACAAGACTTCCGATGTCACCGGCAAAATCATCGTTAACGTTGAGCCCGCCGACTACACCGAAACCGTAAAGAAAGAACTCAAAAAAATCGCAGCAACCCACGTAATCCCCGGCTTCCGCAAGGGTCACGTGCCTATGGACCAGCTTCGCCGTCGCTTCGGCAAGCAGGTAAAATCCGACGTTATCAACGACGTTGTTTACCGCGAAGTGTTCAAATATATCCAGGACAACAAACTCGACATCCTCGGCCAGCCCCTTCCCCTCGACGTGAAGGAACTCACCGATGCCGACGAAGCATACACCTTCTCCTACGAAGTTGGCCTCGCCCCCAAACTCGACCTTGAAATCAACAAAGACATCACCTTCCCCTACTACACCATCGAGGTGTCCGACGAAATGCGCGCCGAGCAGGACAAGATGATGCGCGAACGCCTCGGCTCGCAGCAGCCCGGCGAAGAATTCGAAGACAAGGCCCTCGTAAAAGGCGTGATGATGGAACTCAACGCCGACGGCACTGTAAACGAAACAGAAAACGCCATCCAGGTGCTCAACGCCATCGTAGGCCCCACATTCTTCAAGAACGCCGACGAAACAGCCAAATTCCAAGGCTGCAAGGTTGGCGACAAGGTTGTGTTCAACCCCTTCAACTCTTGCAACGGCAACGAGGCTGAACTCGCCTCCATGCTCAACATGGACAAGGCCGTGGCCGCAAACGTGAAATCCGACTTCGAATTCGCCGTATCGGAAATCATCGTGCTTCGCCCCGCCGAACACACCCAGGAATTCTTCGACCAGGTATTCGGCGCCGACAAGGTGCACAACGAAGAAGAATACACCGCCGAACTCACCAAGATGATCGCCCACGCCCTCGAAGGCAACTCCAACTCGCTCTTCGCCGCCGACGTGCGCAAGAACCTTCTCGAACGCTGCGCCAACGCCGCCATCCCCGTTGAATTCCTCAAAAAATGGCTCATCTCGCGCAACGAAGGCCTCAACGCCGAAAACATCGACGAAGAATTCGAAAAGATGCGCGAAGGCCTCCTCTGGCAAATCATCAAAGGCCAGCTCATGGAGCAGCTCGGCGTGAAAGTAACCGAAGAAGCCGTTCTCGCCAACGCCAAATCCATCGCCTACAACCAGTTTGCACAGTACGGCATGACCAACCTCGGCGACGACGTAATCACCGAACACGCCAAGCGCATCCTTGCCAACGAGGAATACCGCGAGCAGATTGTAGAAAACGTTGCCGAAAACCTCCTCTACGATGCAATCCGCAACGCCTCCACCATCGACAACCAAAGTGTAAGCCTCGACCGCTTCAAAGAAATCGCCCAGGCTCAATAAGCCCAATCCCGATAACGCAAAAACGTCCGAACCGCATGGTTTCGGACGTTTTTTTATCCCCCGGCTCAAACCTTCGATTATCCGCTTGCGCTCCTTGAACACGGCAGCCGGCATCGGCTCGTGCCCGTTCTTTTGGGCGAAGCATCTATACATGGTGTTGAGCACGCGCAATACACCGGTGCAAAGTCCGGCATGTCCGTCGCCTGTATTTTAGATATATCCATTTATTTACTACATGTCGTCAAGAGATAATCCTACAAACCCAACCTTCCACCCCTTCTGCTTCCTGCAAATCGACGCAGCCTTATCCTCGAGTTTATGAAGGTCTATACGTTTTTTGTTGCGTTTGACCTCGCCAATTACAATTTCATGGTCGGCTTCATCGACGGCAATAAGGTCAATTTCGTTGCTGCCATCCTTTTCCCAGTAGTTGGTGACGATATTGTACAGTCCGGTCTCTCGATAAAATTGGCGGAAGTAGCGTTCAAGAATCCAGCCGGAAAATGTGTCGTAATCAGCTCCAACCTTTTCGCGGACATAACTCAGGTTGCCAATTTCCACAGCACTCCGGTATTTATATATGAAACGAAACCAAAAATTTAAAAAGTTGTCTTTGATGCCATATTTTACATTGCGGCTGCCGGGAGCGGCAAGATAGGGACGATAGCGGTAAAGCAGGTCGTAGGTATTTTCCAACTTGTCGAGGTAACCCCCGGCCTCAATGCCGGTATATGACTTTATTTCCCCACGTTCGTTGAACCCCGAAGCTATGGCCGAAAGTATCGAAAAGTAACCGCCATAATCCTTTCCGAACTCATCCGAAAGCAATTCTTTTCCCTCTTCTATGAAATATGACCCAAACGACAAAACAGTGTCGAGGATTTTTTCCTTTGTAAACGCATCGGCCTGCACCAGCTGCTCCACATATTTCGCCACACCGCCTGTAATCATGTACATCGCTAGCAGGTCGTCGGGAGTATAGCCGGAATTATTGTCCTGCATAATCTCGCGCAATGTACGCAGCGGAAACTCGCGCAATCGAATCCTGGAAGTAGCACGCCCATAAAGCGGCTCCTTGCGGTCTTCGAAGATTTTAGTCATCATCGAGTAAAGCGAGCCACATATTATCAGGTTTATCCGCGCATCCTGCTTATTAGCATCCCACACATTCTGCATGTCGCTGAAAAATGATTCGTTGACATACTTGAAGTTTTGAAACTCATCAAACACGAGCGTGAAATGTCTTCGCTTGGCAATCTGCATTATTGCCGAAAAGAGTTTGGCCATACTTGTAAATTCGCCAAGTTCTTCACCCAACCGGTCGTGGATAGTGTCGGTAAGTTCCTTACAAAGCAGCGCCTCGCTTTTCCGTGCCACAAAAAAATAAATCATCCCATCCGCATCGTAGGCATGCTTTATGAGCGTGGTCTTTCCTATGCGCCGACGCCCTGTGATAATCGTCATTTGCGCATACTGCCACGATGTCTCTTCAATCTTCCGAAGTGTCTCTGTTTCGATTTCTCTGTCGTAAAATTTCATATTATTGTAACGCTTATTACTGTAACCATTGTTGCAAAACTACACAAAAATACTCGAAATTGCAATTTTTACAGTTATTTTAATCAAATTTCGCACATAAAAATGACAGCCAAGATAATACGGCATATATAATCACGGCAAAGCCGTGACTCCTTGGTTAACCCCGTATGGAGGCGCAGCCGACATGCGGGATTTGGCGGAAACAAATCAATCGCGGTATCGGAGCGGAGCCTGCCGAAGCGTTCGATAATGCCAAACAAATCGCGAGGCACAGCTTCGCAGTGCTTTTTCCCACCTCTAACAAACCGGGCTGGTCGGCAATTGCGAAACTTGAATCAGTAAAAAAATTGCATTCCTTGCAATATCGTCCTTTCAGTTAAAGCATAGTCAATACATAAGTTATTACATCCTTACAGAATCAGTAAACGAAATTTACGTTCTATTTATTTCAAAAAAATTAAAATTTGTGATTCAAATTTGTATTTTAAAAATAAATGTTATATCTTTGCAAATATAAAACTTTTATTAAAATCTATTTATTATGACAACACAACCCGTAATCAAGCCCGAATGGCTCGAAACAATCGACTGCTGCTCCGCAAAAGTGCAAATGGACCTTATCCGCGCCATTGTGGCGTGGCAAACCGACGGCTCCGCGCCCGACTTTCGCGGCACCAAGAAAGCCATCTTCCTGCTGATGGTGCGCGACCTCGACCCCACTGTCGCCGCCCACCTCGCCGCCATCAAACCGCCCAAGCGCGAAAAGCCTGCACAATCGACAAAACCGACAGAACCGACAACAGAAACCGAATCGCCCGACCCCCAACCCGAGCCTCAACCCGACACCCAACCCGAACAAGAATCCCAGCCAAGCCCTGCGCCCGACATCGTGCACAAGCGCAAAAACTCGCCACGATATTTCTGCGGCCGCCCCCTCTACTAAAAAAGGAATTTTTTTAATACATAATTTGTTCCGTTAAAAAAATATACGTACATTTGCGTGCGCAGACCGCATCACGCAGAGTGCCTAATGGCAAAGGCGAAAGCCTATACCGGTCGGGGACATGCGGGGGCGGGGTTGCAATGACATATGAAAAGGCGTTTACTCGACGCTCTTTCTTGACTGCTTGAAATCTGGACAATAATTAAATCAGGCGGTAAATGATCTGATTATCAGCGGCTATTGGAGAATTATGTGTACTAATAGTGTACTTTTGGGGAAGTTGGAGGAAAATTACGGAAATTGAATTTGCGATTTTTAATATTAGTTATAGATTTTTAATCGCGTCCGTTTGTTAGAATTTTCCGCAAAACCTCCAGCACCTTGAATTGATTGAAATCTATAATTGCAGATTCTTTTGTGTTGTTTGCTTTGTTTGAAGTTCACTCTTTCCAATGTATGCAGACCATTTAAGTTTATCCCTTGTTCCACATGGGTGATTATCCACTTGGCTAATGACCGACATACATCATGCGATTGTGCAGTACTGAGTTTTGGATAGATTTCGGACATTATTCTTTTGGGAATTACAACGATTTATGTAAAATGTAGTTGTTCATTTCTTATTCCTAATGAAAGAGTAGTCATCTCCAACCTCATATAGTCACAAATGGTCTAAGATATGATTTAAGATGTGATTTAAGTGCATTTGATGCCAAATCGAGTTCAGTGAAGCGAATATTCTTTTCTTGTTCTGAAATTTGACCGATATACTTGGCTTGTTCACAATGCCCCTTCTCATTTTCAGTTCGACAATCAACTGCATCTTCGATTTCTTTTTCTGAGATATAGATGTTAATGCCAATTATTTTGTTTGTTAACACATCGAATAGTTTAGCCATCGCACCAGCCTTTAGTACAGATTCGGCATAATGTTTCTGTGCTTCTTGAGAAATGTTATTTGTATTTGTGTATTGCATCATCTTTGTTATTTATAATTTAGTTGTTTGTTTAGTCGACGCCTATTAGTCGTGTAGTAGTCGTAGTTTGGAGCTACTAGTCGTAATTTGGATACCATAGACGATTTTGGTCGTAACTTTATCTTCATTTCATTAGCCATCTCAGATAGGATATTCGTCATTTTACATTCGACGCCGAAGATTTGTTTGGAGTACAATCTATAAGAATAATATTTTCATCATTCTCCATCTTTAGTTCTTTAAGGATGCGTTTTATTTTGTACAATTCATCCTTCCTAAAGTAAAAAATCACTTTAAGACTTTTCTTTGTTCCATTTGCAGCTTCATAGATTTTAATCTGATTCTGGAGATTCTGCTTTAATTTGCTGTTGCTCGCAAGTTTAAACTCAACAAGCGTCTTATCATAGTTACCCAAAGAAACTTTATAATCCACCGGTCCGCGACCGTTATTTACTTCTGCATTCACATCAAAAATGGTTGCAAACCAAGTGAATTTGAACAGTAACTGTAAATCTTTTTCTTTCTTAATAGGTTTGTGATCAGTATATAATAGTTTATAGCCATCCTGATTTTCAATCACATCCTTGAAAAACAGAACGCGCTGAAGTGTTTCATCGTATGAATCTTTCGGTATAGGAATGTCATAGAAACCATTATGAACTAATTTATCAATCAAGAGTTGTATATTGGAGATATAAACACGTGAGGCCTCAGAGAGTATTTTTTGCGAAGAACTCTTTGCCCCTTCTTTGTCATCCTCTTTTAGACGTATATAGTAATCCATGAATTCAGGACATTTCCGTACAATTTCGTTGATAGCACGGGTATAGTCCTCATCTTTAGCCTTTCTTCGTGGGATTTGAGCTCTATAAATATCATTTATTCTATCTCGCAATTCTTCATTTGGTATAGATTGTTGGATTTGGAAGTAACTTGCTTTCATGTCACTAAAGTTAATCCAATTCTCATCTTTAGTCAATATGTCCGTTGGAGTAAG
>VSPD01000066.1 GCA_009775125.1 Muribaculaceae bacterium
GTCGTTCTTCAAAGTTATGGTGTCTATACATAATGCACCCCAAAAGTTTTGTGTCTAACTTTTGGGGTGCGGTTCAGAACAGGAGCGACAGGGATTTTTTTTACGTTAATTATCATTAATTAATCATTAATTATTGATAACCAAAATTAACGGCTCATTCACGGCCATTAACGTAAAATATCCGCCTGTGCTCCTGTTCTCCTGTTAAATAAATATACCATGGAGTTTACTCTCGACAATGGATTGCGCGTGGTGCACATGTACGATGGCGACACCGCCACCGTGGTGCTCACCGTGCTCTACGACACAGGCGCCCGCGACGAAGACCCCGCGCAAACGGGCATGGCTCATCTTTTCGAGCATCTCATGTTTGGCGGAAGCGCCAACGTGCCCGATTTCGACCGCACGCTCGACGCCGCCGGAGGGTCGAACAACGCCTTTACCGGCTCCGACTTCACCGTGTTCTACGACGTGGTGCCGGCCGTCAACGCCGAGACGGCCTTCTACGCCGAAAGCGACCGTATGCTCGCCCTGGCGTTCAGCGACCGCGCCCTCGAAGTGCAACGCTCGGTAGTGATAGAAGAATTTAAAGAGACATGCCTCAACCGCCCCTATGGCGGCGTGTCTCACGCCCTGCGCCCGCTGCTCTACCCGAGTCACCCCTACCGTTGGCCGGTGATAGGCATATGCCCCGAGCATATCGCCGCAGTGGAGCAAGACGACGTGCGCCGCTGGTTCTATGCCCACTATGCCCCCAACAACGCCGTGCTCTCCATCGTGGGAAATATCACCGAAGAGCGTGCGCGCGCCCTCGCCGAGAAATACTTCGGCACCATCCCCGCCCGCGACATAGCACCCCGCCGTCTTGTCGACGACCCTTGGCCCACCGTAGCCAAATGCGTCACCATCCACGACAATGTGCCGCAGACACTCATAGCCATGGCCTTCCGCATGGACCCTTACGGCACCCGCGGCTACTATGCCGCCGACGCCATCACCGACATACTCTCGGCTGGCCGCAGCTCGCGTCTTTTCCAACGTCTTGTCATGGGTTCGGGGCTGTTCACCGCCGCCGATGCCTCGATATCGGGAAGCGAACATTCGGGCTATCTGATACTCACAGGCCGCGTCACCTCCGAAGCCGACGCCGACATCGACCGCGCACGTGCCATGCTCCTGGAGCAGGCTCAGATGCTCGCCGGAACCGACCCCGTAACGGATTACGAACTCGAACGCACCAAAAACCGCTTCGAGGCCACCACCCGATACGAAAACATGAACCTCACCGCCCTTGGCGCCAACCTCGCCAAAGCCGTCTACCACGGCGAGACCCTCGACACACCCATCTATCGCTCGCTCACCGCCGCCGACATCGCCGCCGAGGCTCGTCGCATCTTCATCGACCACGCCCCCGCCACCGTGCTCTGCCGCCCGAGATAAGCGTTACAAACGTTACAAAAAACGTTACAAAGTTAATTATTCCTCTGCATTTTTCACATGCCTCCGGCTTGCGCATTATGCCTTAAAGCCGGAAGAACAGGAGGCGCAAGTTAGTTTTTACGTTAATGGCCGCCAATGAGCCGTAAATTTAATTAATCAACAATTAATGATTAATTAATGATAATTAACGTGTATCTGATTAAAAAGTTAATGTAATCACGGTGTAGGGACGCACGGCTCGTGCGTCCGCGTAAGTACCATTGACATAATAAATTAATATTGTTTTGCAACGGACGCACGAGCCGTGCGTCCCTACACAGAGGGGGAGATTCGAGCTTGGCGTCTGCATGGAAAAAAGGCTTTAACGCACTGCGAAAGTCCGTTAAAGCCCCCTATGCGGAAAAGGCAAGGCCTTATTTTTTAGCGTTATTTCTCAAAATAATTACACATATCATCATAGGCATCTCCTGCGATGGATGTTGCCACGGCACTTATGGCCGCGCCTGTTGCGGTACCTCCGGGTCCGGCAGTTGATGCAGCTCCTGTGATGAGCGTGGCAATTGCAGTTTTTAATGCAAGTTTGGTCAGATTTTTTGTGTACTTATTTCCACATGCAAGATTGTACAAGGTTTCTCCGGCAGAGTTGCGATGTGTTGTGGCAGTAATGACAATACAGGTGTTATTGTTATTATCTACTACCTCAACTCTGTTTCCGGATAGATATGCAGTTACTTCGCCATTTTTGTATGACTTTGTTTCGGCAAATGCAGATGATACCACACCGAGTATCATTATGAATAGAGCGAGGAACTTTTTCATATGAATTAGTCTTTTCGACTATTTATTTAATTTGTTCCTCTTCCGCCACATTTAAGGCATTCTTTACGTACACTGCCGGTGCCATTGCAGTAGGCACACTCCTCGTCGACATAGACTTGTCCGGCACCGTCACATGTTGGACATTTTACCTTCTGGCCCTGGCTATTGGTGATATAGCCTTCACCCCAGCATTTTTGGCAAGTGTGAAAGTGTTGCACCCGACCTCTTTTGCAATAAGGACATGCCTTTGTCATGGTTGGTTCATAACCGGTTCCACCACATCTTTGACATGTGGTTTGTTCGCTCTTTGAATCTGCTACGTGCGCACTTACTTCGAGTGAAATTGCGCACACAATAGATATGACAAGAGCGACGAAAAATAATTTTTTCATACGCAATGCGTTTTGTTTGGTCTTACAGCCCTTTCGACCGTTATAAAAAGAAAGAGGCGTGGGCTGTTATGCCACGCCTTAGTGAACAGGTGGTAGGAGTACCTAAATAGACAGATGTGGAAATAACAGCTCCACGCCATATGACGTGGAGACAGCTATGACCTTCTCTTGTCTATTGTGAAATAAGTTTCCTACGCTTTGTTCACTCAAGCAGAAGACATAACGCCTCTTGTTTTCAATACGTTGAATTGGACTCGTCCAATTTTTTGCAAAATTATGAATAATTCCTTGCTCGGGCAAATTTTTCAAATATGTTTTACAGCATAAAATTATTAAAAGAGGCAGCTTTCTTATCGTTGCGGGATATGGGCGGTATTGAACACAATGAAAGCCGGAAGAACAGGAGGCACAAGTTTTTACGTTAATGGCCGCCAATGAGCCGTAATTTTAATTAATCAACAATTAATAATTAATTTATTTGTCGTATCCATAAATTTGAGTAACTTTGCACACTTTCCAAAATCAAAATATTTTTAAGTTTGGGAAATAGACCTGCATGAAACTTATAAACAGACCCCAATATCTCAGCCAGCTACAGGGTGTAATGAACACTCAAAAGGGAGGTAGATCCATTACTGAGAATCCGCGATGCTTATCCTAAGATGCTCTTGGCGAGGACTCGTAATGACGAAACCGATTATGAGGGAATACGCATAATTGACATTCCTCAATGGCTCTGTCAATAGCTAAGTTTATCGTATCACAAGAAAGAGCCGATAAATGGCACTGAATAGTTGATTTTATGCCGAGATTGTAGGGACGCACGGTTCGTGCGATGCGGTTCAAATAAGGGTGTATCACAGAATCGCGTAGCGATTTCCGAGAGTAGCCGTGGGTGAGGGCGTGGCGAAGCCTCGACCGAACCCACGGAAAAAGATTGTCGGCAATCGCGGTATTGGAGCGGAGGCCGGCCGAAGCGTTCGACTATGCCAACCGTGATGCAGAACGCTCGACTTCGTTCCGCTCCAATACCAAAAATGAATCAAATCGCTTCACCGTGGGTTACGCTATCGCTCCACCCACGGCTATTGTCTTGAAGCGCATACGCGCTTCTCCTCCATAGTGATGGCTTATTTGAACCGCATTGCACGGCTCGTGCGTCCGTAGATTAGCAATTGATTATCAATTAATTACCAATATAGTTTCCCGGACGCACGGGCCGTGCGTCCCTACTGTTTGGTATTTTAGTACACCC
The DNA here is from genome assembly GCA_009775125.1 of Muribaculaceae bacterium. Taxonomy (GTDB): domain Bacteria; phylum Bacteroidota; class Bacteroidia; order Bacteroidales; family Muribaculaceae; genus CAG-873. The sequence continues at coordinate 3,907 of VSPD01000066.1, forward strand.
TCTAATATTAATTAATGATAATTGACGTGAAAATTCTTGGGCCTTCTGATCTACTGTCTGAATAATTTAATCTTCGGTCTTAATGTTTTAGAATGAGAATTGGAAGAGGAGGTTGACGCGGTTGGCAGAGGCGGACTCGCCGTTGTAGTTGCAGCGGCGGCCGATGAGGTATTCGGCGCCTACCTGCAAGCGGGCCGACATGTTCCAGAAGATATTCGCCACGCCGTAGAGGCCGTATTTGTATTGGTCGCCGGCGATGCCGTGGCGAGCCATAAGGCGCGATTCGCTCACCGACACTGACCCGAACACTGCGTCGGTGAAATTGTAGCGCACGCCCGCGGTGGCGCCCCAGAACCAGGGAGCATACATCCGGCCGTCGCGCCCGGGGTCGGGCAGCAGGTCGAGGGGCGAGAGCATCATGTCGTTGACGTAGCTTTCTGCTCCTTTTCCGGCCAGGGCCGAGGCGAAGAGCGTAACGCCGTAGGATAGCGGAGCCACCGACGACAGCTGTGCCGACCAGCCTGCGGCAGAGCGGTTGCGCGCGGCGGTGAGGTCGCGGTAGGGCATCACCCGGAGCAATCCCGACAGGCGCAGGTGGCCGCCGGCGCGTCCGAAATTCCACTGGCCGTAGGCCACGATGTCGGGGAACCAGTCGGCGAGCGTCTTTGTCGACACTCCGTCGGCCGCTACGGCGCTTTTGGGAAATTCAACCGACGCGCCCAAGGTCCAGCGTTGGCGTATGTCGTGACGCCAGGCCACGAGCACCGAAGTGTTGTTGACTTGTCCGCAAGGCCCCTGCGCGTCGATTACGGGAGGGTCGGCGGCGAGGTCCATAAACGACGACGATGCATAGCCGATGGTCCAGTCGTTGATCGTGACATATGATTTCTTGATTTTGAAGCCTGTGCCGTCGCCGCCGTCGAAGTTGCCTTGGATAAAAGCCGAGAAATTGCCCAGGGCCTTATTGGTGCCGATGATGCGGAAAAAGAGAGCCGTTCCGGCCGGAGTGGCGGCCAGACGTCGCCGGCGGGCGTCGTCGGCAGGCACGGGTATGGAGTAGGGGATGAAGCCGTTGTAGGGCATGGCTCCGCCAAAGTCGTACCATCCGCGCATCCTCACGGCCCCGCCGATGCCCATTGCCAAGGTGGCGTCGCGGCTCATCATCAGGAAATAAGGGGCCTCGGGGTCTTGGAAGTGGTGATACTGGTCTATATAGAACCGCGCGATAAGATTTTGGATAGAATCCTGCGACACGGCTTTGGACTCGTCACCGCCGAACCAGGCTACCTTGCGTGAATTTTTCACCTTGTCGAGGTGAGCCTGCTCGGCATTCACGGGAGCCCGGTCCGCGATGGCCATCGAATCGGCCATACATTCTTCGCCCTTCATTATCAAGCCGCACAGCAGGGCGGCCAAGACGCATATGTGCTTCATAAATAAAATAGTTGAAATTCACTTTTTATAACATTTGAAGCACAGTTTGGTTCAGGGCTTCGCACCCTTTTCGCCGCTGCGCGGAGCCGGAACTATCTTGGACTATGAATGGACCATCTCTGAACTATCTATTTTATTATATAAGACAGCTTTATTATATAAGACAGCAAAATGATGGTTGTCTGATGGTTCGTTTATGGGTCTTGATGGTTCGAGGCCTGCGCAGCAATTGCCGCTGCGCGGAGCCGGAACTATCTTGAACTATGAATGGACCATCTCTGAACTATCTATTTTATTCTTTTGATTCGAGCATGGGGAAGGCTTTGCTTTTAGGAAATTGCTTTGGATTGGCCCTTAATACGTGGATTCCATCTCTAAAATCTTTTACCCCGAAGTTAATCAACATCCCAAAGGGGGAATGTAACAGGTTCATATAGTTTCTTACTTGTGCGTAATGGATATCCAGCATCTCCGGGGCGGCCTTGAGTTCTATGACGATATCAGGAACAATAAGTATATCGACAGAATATCCCTTCCCACAATCATATCCGTCGAAAACAACATTTATTGGCACTTCCCTATATGCTTCAAGTCCCGCCTGCCTTAGCGCATATTCCATAGCCATCTGATATGGATGTTCATGCAAAAAACGTCCAAGCTCATTCCTTACATTGAAAGCGCAGCCCCTTACCTGATAAATGATTTCTTGTTCAGTCATATATTCTAATATTGGTTTTGCAATACATGGCTCGGCTTTTGCCGCGTCAGCGTCCGAGCCATGCGAGGACAAAGATAGTTGATGATTGAAGATAATGCAAATTTGACACGGCTAAAATGGTTGTCTGATGGTTCGTTCATGGTTCATGATGGTTCGAGGCTTGCGCAGCAATTGCCGCTGCGCTATGGCAAAACCGGCGTAATCAAACGCTCTGATATGCTCCGCTCATAAAAAATGCACAACCGGGCTTGGAGCCTGATTGTGCATTGTAAATCGTGAATTGTGAATTGGATTATGCTTGCTCGATGGGCTTTACTTCCCAGCCGAGGGCGGATGCGCCGAGCACGGCGGCATCGGCTTCCTTGAGCTCGCTCAGGAGCACTTTGGGCTTGCCTTTGAACACGTTCATCATGTTGCGGTCCATAGCGGCACGGAGGGGTTTGAGCAGGAGCTCGCCGCTCTTTGAGAGGCCGCCGAAGAGGATGAAGGCCTGGGGAGAGGAGAACACTGTCATGTCGGCGAAGGCTTCGCCGAGGATGGTGCCGGTGTATTCGAAGATGTCTTTTGCAATCTGGTCGCCCTGCATGGCTGCATCGTAGACGTCTTTGGATGTGATCTGGTCGATGGGGATGTTGCGGAGCAGGGAGGGTTCGGTGCGGATTTCGAGGAATTCGCGTGCCGTGCGAGCCACGCCGGTGGCCGAGCAGTAGGCTTCGAGGCATCCGGTGCGTCCGCAACCGCAGAGGCGTCCGTTGCTGCGTTTCACGATAAGGTGACCGAGTTCGCCGGCGAAGCCGTCGTGTCCGTAGACGAGCTGACCGTTTACAACGATACCGGAACCTACGCCTGTGCCGAGGGTGATCATGATGAAATCTTTGAGACCGCGGGCTGCGCCGTATGTCATTTCGCCGATAGCGGCGGCGTTGGCGTCGTTGGTAATGGCCACGGGTATGTTGAATTTCTCTTCAAGCATTGCTGCCAAGGGTATTGTGCCTTCCCAGATGAGGTTGGCGGCGTGCTCGATGTTGCCGGTATAGTAGTTGGCGTTGGGAGCACCTACACCGATGCCGTTGATTTTGTCTACGGCGTCGTTTACGGTGATGAGGCGCATTACCTCGGTGTAGAGTTCTTCGATGTAGTCTTCGATATTGGCGTGTTTTGCAGTCTTGATGGAACTGCTGGCGATAACGGTGCCGCGAGCGTCAACGATGCCGAATACGGTGTTTGTACCGCCGATGTCAATTCCTAATACGTAGGGTTTCATTATACTTTCTTAGGTATTAAGTGGGTAAGAATTCAATAATTAATGCAAAATTATCATTTTATTTTCAAACCGCCAAATTTATTTTCAATATACAATTCACGATGGAAAAATAGACAGGAGAACAGGAGCAACAAGAGAAACTAAGTTTTTGCATTATATTTCTCCTGTTGTTCCGGTTCTCCTGTCTAATGATAATTTAGAGAGTTTAGAATTTTATTTTTTTTGCTTTCGAGCCTTGGCGCACGATGTAGATGTGGCCCGGTTCGGGGTTGGCTACTTTTATGCCTTGGATGGTGTAGTATTCTTCGGGGGCGCATATGTCGGCGTCGGGGCTTATTTCGTCGATGCCGTTGGCCGCGCCTTGGTCGTAGCGGATGCGGAAGGCGGGTTTTGAGGCGGCGTCGGCGCCCAGGAGGGTCATGTCGAGATATGCGCGGTTGGGGATGAGTTCCTGTTGCGAGCCGTCGTCGTTGGGGGCCAGGGAGTAGAATCCGAGTTCGCCGTCTTTCATGGCAAATACGCGCATGGTCTCGTTATTGAACACGGGGCGTCCGGAGTAGGTGCCGCCTTCCTGATAGCCGTTGGTGGTGCAGGAGGTGAAAAGGGAGAAGTCGCCTTTGAGCAGGTTTGTGCCTACGTCTTCTTTGGCCGCGGCAATGCGGCTGTCGCCGGGAAGCAGGGGGATGAGGCGGTTTTCTTTCGGCGTGAGCCCGTTGCATTTGAGCAGCACGGGAGTTCTCTCGGGCACGATGCCCGATTCGAGGCGGCGTATCGTCACGATTGTCGCGCCGCTGTAATCGACGGTCTCGTTGGCCACGTATGCCTCCACGCCGTCGGGAGCGTAACATTCATAGGGGAATGACGTGTACATCGACGTCCAGTATCCGCCGTCGTATTCCATGGAAGCATCGGGATATGCGCCGAAATAGTTGGTGTCGATATGCTCTTCGTCGACAGGCTGTATATCCCAGTTGGCAAGGCAGTGTGCTTCCGCGTCTTTGTTAGAGTAGTCGGTCGATACCAGCATCGTGTTGTAGTAGTCGCGGCGCAAGGCTAATGTCCAAAATAAATAAGATGTGTATATCACGTATTGCCCTTGGATGTCGGAGGTTTTGAGGTGAATAGTTTGATTGGGGATGATTTCACCGGTTGACACGCCCTGGGCTTCCGCTACGAGATTTTTAACGACCTGAGTCTGTGCTTTTGTCGCATTCAGGTCTTTTGTGGCGGTGCCTGACAGATACAAGATGCTTCCGGCATCGGCATACACGGCTTCGGACTGGGCATACTCGTCGCTTTTGGCTTGTGAGAAAGTATTGCCTTTTGGCATATTGTTGAACTCAACGGCTCCACGTACATAGCGGCTTTTAATATTCGTGCCCATGTTTGGAGCAAAATTGCCGGTTACGCAAAGAAAGTAGTTGGCATCGACGGCCAAACTTTTTCTTTGCAGAGGGCTGTTGAGGCGATAGTATCCGTAGATCTTGTTGTCGGCATCGGCCTTTAACGCAAATTCGCGTTCGTAGCGGGCCTCGAGCGTCTCGGCCTTTTCAACCACGTATGTGCATACGGTATCTTCGGAGATAAGCTCGCCTTGGGAGTTGTACCAGCCTGTAAATTTCACGGAGCGGCTCGGGTGGGTTTTCATCAACGACCAGTCGCCGGCGGTGCGCGGCATTATGTAATTAGTTCTTAAAGTGACGGTAGAGCCGACGGTGTTGTCGGCCGGCACTACTTCGACTTTGCCCAGGGCGGTATCGCTGCTCTTTACGGTGAGGTCGGCGGCAACGACAGTGATAGAAGCCGCCGCAGCCATGCACAGCAATAGTATGTGTCTTATATTCATAGGGTAGGTAAAAAAGTAATTTTTAGAAATAAATTGATGTGGTCAAATTTGTCGCGGAGCGACAATCTCTTAGGTAACCCCCGGCTTCAGCCGTGGGGTGGCCGGAAAATAGTCGGGCGGTGTGGCAGAGCCACACTCTTGCTTGTGCCGATATATAGAGTGTGGCTCTGCCACACCGTGATTAGCGTCATGGACTATCCCCACGGCTAAAGCCGGGGGTTACCTGAAAGACTGTGGCTCTGCCACAGCCGGGTGTGCTTATTTTGGTTTCAGGATAAATCGATTTTTACCCCTGCAACCCCACTTGTCGGGTGCGCCGACAAGTGAGGTTAACTAAGGAGCCACGGCTTAGCCGTGATTATACGGTATAGGTTTGTCTTTATTTGCGGAGAAGCACTTTTTTGCCGTTGAGGATGTAGATGGTGCCGGAGACGGGGGCGGTGACGCGGCGGCCGGAGAGGTCGTAGAGCACGTTGTCTTCAAATTTCACGGGCATTTCGGCGTCGGTGATGCCTGTGATGGTGTGGAATTCGTCGATAGGCTCGCCGAGGCTTATTGCCTGCCAGTGTTTGCCTTCGGCGGCTTGCAGGAATGCGTGGTTGGCGGGGATTTGCGTGGCTTCCATAAACCAGGGGGTGTGAATCGGCGTGGTGCCGTCGGCCAGGACGCTGGAACGTGTGCTCAGGTCGTAGACTTTGTTGCCTTCTTTAAGGTCGATGCCCCAGATGTTGGAAAGGGCTTCGGCAGATGCGGGAGTGGCAAGAAGCACGCCGTGGCTGAGTGCTGTTTCGCCCGTGGGGGTGCCTCCGCTTATGGTTTCGGAGTCGGCGCGGCTTTGGATGTGCTGGATGTCGACGTAGTCGTCGGACACGATGAATCCTCCGGGGCGTGTTTCGGGCTTTTCTGCAGTTTCGGGGTCGTAGTCGCCGGCTTGGCTTTCCCATACGATCTCCACTTTGTTGTCGGCGATTTCGTCGGTCTTACATTCGACGAGGAATGACGTCTGGCGTTGGGTGCGCATGGTGGCGGCATCGGCGGAGAGGTCGATGTATTCTACTCCTCCCATGTTTTTGAGGTCGACGGATTTCAAGACTTTGTCGGTGTTGTAGAGCGTCATGTTGTCCTGTCCTTCGGGCTCTTTCACGGGGAAGTCGAGGAACATGGCCATAAGGTGGCCGTTGGTTTCGTTCGGCTTGTTCACGCGGTGGCCTACGGGAGCTATGGCAAAATAGTTGTCGGTGTTGTGGTCGACGGGGATGACGTTCCAGGTGGTGGCATCGATGTTGGCGTCGGCTTGTTCCTGAGCGAGGAGGCCGAAGTGGTCGGAGCCGTCGCTTACGGTGCCTACTGTGCTGAATTCGTTGATGCCGTCGGCGAATCGTCCGTTGGCGAGGTAGAGTTTTTGTCCTTCCTGTATGCTGGGGATGTATTTGAGGAATCCTTGCATTATGGCGTGGCGTTGCATTTCGGCGGCAAAGTCTTTGAAGTTGATGCCGAGAATCTGGGCGTCGGGCGCTTTTTCGGGGTCGATGAAGCGTTCGATATACATTTTGAGCCAGTTGTAGAGGAGCTCGTGTTCGGCGAAAATCTGCTCGTATTTCACGATGTAGAGGCCGTCTTCATTTTTTACTGCGTCGGGGTGTTTCGCCACGAAGTCGTAGCCCCAGCTTTTCCAAAGAGCAATTTCTTTTTCGTCGAAGCCTTCGCCGCTGCCGAGGCCGCTTTTGCCCGACATGTATTGGCGCATGCACTCAAAGCCAATTTCGAAACTTTGTTTGTTTTCGGGGTGGTTTTCGTCGAGGTAGAATTCGCTCACGGGCGTGCAGTCGATCCAGTTGAAATAGAGACGGTAGGCGCCGGGAGCGTCGCCGGGCTCGAGATAGGCGTGGAGGTCGATTTTCGCGGTCACTTCTTCGTTGAAGCGGCGGGCGAAATCAGCAAGATTTTCAGTTCGGGATGCTATGCCGAGGCGTTCCTGCGTTTCAGCGGGCAGTTGTTTGATTTCGTCTTCGAGGCGCGATGCCACCACTTCGAACAGGGCTGCCACGATGGCGCGTCCGGAAGCGATGTAGCCCATTTCGCGCGCTTTGCGCTGGAGGGCGTATGCCGCGCCGCTGTAATTGGAGCTGTTGATAAATTGGGTGAGCTCGACAATGGCTTCGAGATAGTCGGTGCGAGGCGAGCCGAACACTTCGATGCCCTGGCAAGAGAGATTGCCCACTTTGTAGCGGAGTTCGCCGTCGGCCGTATAGTCGGGGAAAGCGCGCAGGCGCATAACGGTGCCGGCGTTGGCGAGTGCGTTTTCATAGGTGCAGTCGGGAGCCGTGGTGAATGGGCCGCGCACCTCGACATAGTTGCCTGATTCGGCGCTTTGCACGCGGAAATAGCCGGTGATGGCGTCCTGTGCATACGCGCCCGCGGCTGTGGCCGCGAGAAGGACGGAGAGTAACAGTTTTTTCATAGAGTGATATTTTATATTTGTTTTAGATTTAAAGTTGGTGTCGAGAATAAGCTACTGTGTTACTGTGTTTTTTCGTATGAATCATGTTTTTCAATAAGACAGTAAAAATATATATCTATGGGTTGCAAAGTTAATAATAACAATGATTCGGTAAAAATTACAGAAGTAGTTGAAACTTAAGTTAATATAACGAATTATCAAATACAAATGAATC
>VSPD01000067.1 GCA_009775125.1 Muribaculaceae bacterium
GAGAAAATATGAGGGTTTGATGAAAAGGCAATTTATGCCGAAATTGTAGGGACGCACGGCTCGTGCGTCCGCATATAAATAATTTTCACAAGCCGGAGGCTTGTGTTCCTGCAACCCATGTAGGAACGCGAGCCTCCGGCTTGCGTATGAAGAATCGCCTGATGGTTCCGGGCCGGCCCAGCCGACTTCGGTCGCAAGAGCCGTTCGTCCACAGTCTGTATCGGCATAAAATGCTCAGATTGTGTAAAATAGCGTGAATATTGATATTGGGGCGGATTCGGGAGCTTTATTCTTATTTTTGGCCGTGAAAATTTTTTCTAATTGTAATTTTGGACTATCTTTGTTCGAAGTTATTAATTTACATTTTATTATGAATAAATCTTTACTTTCTGTTATTGTGTCGGGCGCTATGCTGTGCGGTGCTTCTGTTTACGCGCAGGATGAGGCTGAACGTGTCACGTTCAAGACTTCCGACGGATTCTATTTCGTTGTCAATGATGACGAACCAACCAGTGTGTCGCTTCTTCCCGTAAGCGACGGCTACCAGGGCGATGTTGTGACGGTGCCTTCTGCCGCTACCGATCCTTCTACCGGCATCACCTACACTGTTACGACTATCGGCGAGCAGGCTTTTTATTACTCGCGTTGCCCGAAGGTGGTGTATCCGGCGTCTATTACCAAGATTGACGGTTCTGCGCTGTTCAACAGCTATGTTGCCGATGTGGAAGTTGCCGAGGGTAACGAGACTTATGTGTCTGTCGACGGCATTGTCTACACAAAGGACATGACCACTCTTTGGTCGTTCCCTCCCGAACATAAATATGATGGATATGTTTTGCCTGAAACTGTGACAGCAATCGGCGATTATGCTTTCTGTGGCCTTTTCTATCTTAGTTCGTTTGAGATTCCGGCTCGTGTAAAGTCGATTGGTGATGCTGCCTTTATGGGCACACGTCTCAAAAACATTGTAATTCCGTCAACTGTCGAGTCTGTCGGAAGCGCCGCTTTCCAGAATTGCAAGCAGCTTGTTTCTATTGAGTTTCCGGAAGGCATGACTCTTATGCCCGACCATGTGCTCACCTATTGCAGCAAGCTGGAATCGGTGAATCTGCCTTCTTCGCTCACCAAAATCGGCGGTTATGCTTTCAACGGTGCCTTTATATATGGCAAGTCATATGGATTTAAATGTGTAGATGAAATCACTGTTCCCGACGAAGTAACGGAAATTGAATACGGCGCATTCCAGGGCAACCGCGGACTTGCTTCTGTAACACTTGGCAAGAAAGTAAGCAAAATCGGCCTTTTTGCCTTCGCTCAGTGCTCGGCTCTTAAATCTTTGACTTCGCTTAACACAGTACCTCCCGTATGCGAGGAGCTCGATCAGGCAGTCACCGGTGTCGAAGATGCTTTTGCAGAAGTGCCGGAAGATTGCGTGCTCTATGTTCCCGCCGAATCAGTCGATGCTTATAAGGCCGCATGGGGAGTGAAGTTCACCGACATACGTCCCATCGACAGCGCCGGCATTGAAGACGCAGGCCTCGAATCCGGCTCTTTCGAAGTGAATGTTGCCGGCGGCGTGCTCACTGTTGTTGCCTCCGGTGCGGTAGAAGTGTACAACTGTGCGGGCGTGAAGGTGACCTCATCGCAAGATGGCCGCGTTGCCGCATCGCTTCCCGCAGGTGTTTATATCGTGCGTGGAGCCGGCCGCGTAGCAAAAGTTGCGCTTTAAAAAACTATAAAATCTATATAAGCCGCGTATCCCGAAAAGCGATACGCGGCTTTTTTTGTGGAAGTGCTTTTTTATCGTTATCTTTGCAATCTGTGTTGAAAATATAAAGTCTTATAACCTTGGTTACTGAAATTTTTGATTTTGACAGAATAGTCGATCGTCATCATACCGATGCCACAAAGATAGAAGGAATGGTCGAGAAATTCGGCCGCGGCGATTTGCTGCCGTTTTGGATTGCCGATATGGATTTTGAGGCTCCACCGTGTATTCTCGACGCTTTGCGCAGCCGTCTCGACCAGCGCGTGCTCGGCTACACCACTGTGCCCGAAGATTTTTGGCAGAGCATCGCGTCGTGGCTCGGCCGACGCCACGGCTGGAATGTGAATACCGGCGAGATTACTTTTCTTCCCGGTTTGAAAAAGGGGCTGAGCCTTTGTATTAATTTCTTTTCGCGTCCGGGCGACAAGGTGATAATCCAGCCTCCGGTGTATCATTCTTTCAGAAGCGTAATCGAGGGCAATGGACGCCGGGTGGCAGTGAATCCGCTCATTCTTGGCGACGACGGCTCTTACAGCATGGATTTCGACGGGCTGTCGGAGCTGATAAGGCATGAGAAGCCGGCCATGATGTTGCTTTGCAATCCACACAATCCGGTGGGGCAGCAGTGGAGCGCGTCGACGCTGCGGCGTGTGGCCTCGCTGTGCCGCCAGCACGGCATAGTGCTCGTTTCCGACGAGATATATGGCGACATGATGCTTGGAGGCGTAAGGCATATCCCCACGGCGTCGGTGTCGGAGGATGCGGCAGAGATTACCGTAACCCTCGGCGCCCCGTCGAAAACGTTCAATATCCCGGGCATCGTGAGCGCATGGACCGTGGTGAAGTCGGCGCGTCTGCGCGAGCCGTTTTTCAACTGGCTTTCGGCAAGCGAGTTTAACGCGCCGCCAATCGCCGCCATGGTGGCCACCCGGGCTGCATATGCCTGCGGCGACGCCTGGCTCGACCAGGTGCTTGCATATTTGTTGGAAAACGCGAAGTTTGCAAAAAAATATCTTGAGGAGCATCTCGGCAATGTGGCAGTGCGGGTTCCTGACTCCACATTCGCGCTCTGGCTCGATTTCCGCCGTTTCGGGATGAATCAGTCCAATCTCGTGAAGACGTTGATCTGTCGCGGCCATATAGCCCTCAGCGACGGTGTGTCGTTCGGAGATGAAGGCTCGGGATTCATGCGCATGAACATTGGCACGCCGCGCGCTGTACTCTCCGAAGGGCTCGAGCGTCTCGCCGGCGCATTCAGCGGCGCATCTTCCGACGTGCATATTGCCGAACCGATGCCTGCCGACATTAAATTTGTGAAGATGCATGGCCTCGGCAACGATTTTATCTATGTCGACTGCATGGACCGTGCGCTCGACAACCTGCCCGAGCTGGCCGTGCGCATGAGCCGCCGCCATGTGGGCGTGGGAGCCGACGGCATCATAGCCATATTGCCCAGCGAGGCGGCCGACTGCCGTATGCGCATATTCAACGCCGACGGCTCGGAGGCTCAGATGTGCGGCAACGGCATACGTTGCGTGGCGAAATATATCTACGACAACCGTATCGTGCGCAAGCAGCGTCTTACCGTAGAGACATTAAGTGGCATAAAGACCGTGGAGGTGCACGCCGGCCTCGACGACCTTACCGACACCGTGACCGTAGACATGGGCCTTCCGCGCACGGCACCGGCCGAAGTGCCTGTCCTGTATGAGGGCGACAGCATGGTGGAGCAGCCCGTTGCCACATCTTCGGGCGACGTGGCCGTCACCGCCATTTCCATGGGCAACCCCCACGGCATAATCTTCGTCGACAATTTCGACAACGACATAGTAGGTACGCTTGGCCCGGAACTCGAAAACCACCGCATATGGCCTGAACGAGCCAATATAGAGTTTGTGCATGTTGACTCCGACACATCGCTGTCGATGCGCGCCTGGGAGCGCGGAGCCGGCGAGACCATGGCCTGCGGCACGGGAGCCTGCGCCGCCGCCGTGGCGGCCGTGACCACAGGACGCGCCAAATGGCCCCTTACGGTGCGTCTCATCGGCGGCAACCTCCACATCGACCGCGACCCCTCCACCGGCCACATCCTCATGACAGGCCCCGCCGTGACCGTCTACACCGGCGCCTACTATCCGGGCTGTTGACAGCCGGCTCGCATCGCGCCTGTTTGTGAGCCAAGCGAGGCATGCCGGCGGGTAAGGAATGCGGGGGGGAACTTTGCCGGGCTGTCGGTTGTTGATATGTTGTATAGTGTTAATACCTATCGGCGTTTCAACTTATGGCAGATATTCTTATCATAATTGTTCTGATATTGCTCAACGGCGTGTTTTCCATGTCGGAAATCGCGCTTGTATCGGCCCACAAGGCCCAGCTCTCGGCGCAGGCCCGCAAGGGCAGCCGCGGGGCTGCCGTGGCGTTGAGACTGGTTGAGAATCCCGACCGGTTTCTATCCACGGTGCAGATTGGAATAACGCTTATAGGCATCCTCACGGGCCTTTTCTCCGGTGCGGCTTTGGCCGGCGATGTCGGCGACTGTCTGGCACGCTGGGGTATGCAGCCCAAGACGGCGCATACGGTGGCGCAGGTGTTGATTGTGACGGTGGTGACTTATCTGTCGATTGTGATTGGGGAGTTGATTCCGAAGCGCATCGGCATTGCCTTGTCGACGCGCATATCCATGATGGTGGCTCCGATGATGTGGGTTCTCTCGCTTGTCACGATGCCTGTGATATGGCTTTTATCGGTGTCGACAAATGTGGTGGTGAAATTGTTCGGTCTGAAAGACAAGCCTGCGGTAACGGAGGACGAGTTGCGCTCGATGATAAAGGAGAGCACGGAGTCGGGCACTGTGCAGGAGGTTGAGCAGGATATAATGGAGCGGGCCTTGATGCTCGGCGACCAGACTGTGAACCGTATAATGACTACCCGCAGCGAGTTGGTGTGCCTTCATTGCCGCATGTCGGCAGGCGAGATAAAGGAGATTGTTTACAGTGAACTTCACCGCGGGTATCCTCTCTATTGCGAGAACCGCAAGGAGGTGAAGGGCATCGTGCTGCTGCGCGACCTTCTGCCGGCATTGGACAAGGGCAGCGTCGATTTGGAGAAGATGGCGATTATTCCCACATATTTCCCGGAGAGCATGACGGCTTACGACGCGCTGGCTGTATTGAAAAGCGGCGCGAATGACTGCGCGCTGGTCTGCGACGAGTATGGCGAGGTGCAGGGCATCGTTACTCTCCGCGACGTGCTTGGCGGGCTTGTGGGCATGGTGAATAATCCGCCGGATACGCCGCAGATCGTGCGCTTGGAGAATGACGCGGACGAGTATGTGGTGGATGCGAGGTTCAAATGGTATGATTTTCTGTCGTTTCTCGATGCGGATGACTTGTACGAGCCGGCGCCGTATTCTACGATAGCGGGCTGGTTTCTTGACAGTTTCCGCCGCTTGCCCCAAAAGGGTGAGACTGTGGAATGGCAGGGCTTGTCGTTCAAGATTCTCGAGATGGACGGCGCGCGTATCGACCGTTTTCTGGTCAGGCGCATCGGATAGGCGATTGAAATTTGTATGTAAATTACAGCCGATGCTTTGCAAATTGGATTAATTGGCTTATATTTGCGAGCAAATAGTAATTTATATGACAAATCAATCGCTTATGAAAAAATTTTTACTTGGCTTGGTTTTCGCGGCAATGACTTTCGCTGTTGGCGCGCGCGAGCCGCAGGAGGGCTGGAAGCAGCTGGGAACAGGATTGTTCTGCGACGATCTTATTTCTGTGATCGACGAGATGTTTCTCGACTCGTGGGAGGTGGAGATAGAGGAAAGTGAAGCCGAGCCGGGCATGTACCGCCTGGTGAATCCGTTTGGCAGCGGCAAGTGTCCTTATTTCGATTTCAAGACTTTCAACGCCAACGACCTCGTTATCAATGCCACCGACCCCGAGCATGTGTGGATTCCCGTTCAGAATATGGGTTTCTCGATTGCTTCGTGGGGCTCGTTCACAATCTCGTGCTTCAATGGAATGATGGTTGAGGCTGATTTGTCTATTGAGGATCTTATCGATGCTGAATGCCTTTTTGGCACGCTTGCTGACGGCAAGATTACTTTCCCCGACGATGACGGTTACCGCCTCCAGGCTTGGTTTGATTATTATCTTGAGGGGATTGTGCCCGCCGACGGTAATCCTCATGGCAAGTTTTGCGTGACGCTTCCCGAGGCTTACAGCGGCATCGCCGACGGCATCGCCGACGAGAATGCCCCGGTCGAGTATTATAATCTCCAGGGTGTGCGCGTCAATAACCCGTCGAACGGCATCTTTATACGCCGCCAAGGCTCGAAGGTGACAAAAATCGCTCTCTGAACCACGGATTGCACGGATTTTTAACGTTAATGGCCGTGAATGGGGCGTTAATTTTTGGCGGGGTGAGGCTCGCGGTCGCTCGCTAAGAACCGCAAATTACGCAAATTACACGGATTTTTAGACAGGAGAACAGGAGGGACAGGAGATTTATTTTTCTTGTACTCGTGTTCTCCTGTCTTTAACCGCAAAATACACAAATTACACGAATTTTAGCGTTAATGGCCGTGAAGGGGACGTTAATTTTGGATTAATGGATAATTTATGGTAATTAACGTTAAAATCACCTGCGCTTATGTTTGCGGGGCGGCTAATTGCAAATGGTGGGGGTGTCGTCGAGGATGTAGCGGATGTAGGGGCCGAGGTTGGTGGCGTGCTCGTCGAGGGATAGTTTGTGGCGGATTTCGCTGCTGATGATATAATGGCGTTTGCGGTTGGTGTATATGCCTATTTCTTTACCGTTGAGCCCCAAGGCGTAGAGGCACACATGGTTTATCTCATTTGTTGTGAGGCCAAAATGCTCGAAGTAGGCTATGAATTTGGGGTTTGAAGCAGTGAAGGCGAGGCGGTTGGTGTCCATGAAGCGGTCTTTGTCGCGCAGCAATTCTTCGATTAATTGCCTGGGATTGTTTTTAGAGGAGCCGGCGGGTTTTATTTCATGGGCCAATATGCTGTTGAGGAGTTTTGTGCGCTCTTGCAGGACTTTTATTACCGGTTCGGGAAGATCGTTTTTGTTTTCGAGGATTTCTTTGAGGCGTTCGCTTTCCTCGTTGAGTTGTGCGATTTGTAGTTCGAGGTTTTCGAGTTCGAGTTGCTTGCGTTTGCGGAATGTGACGAAGCGGTAGCGGATAAAAAATATCACGGAACAAAGCAATAGCAATGCCGCTGTGCTCCAAGCCACAACGTTTTCGCGCTTATTCTTTTCTTTGAGGGCCGTGAGTTCGAGATTATGTTTGTTTTCAAGGAAAAGGATGTCGGAATTGTATAATTTAAGGTCGGCGGAATCCATCTTTACATAAAAGGCAATGTTATAGTCGTAAGCCTCTTTATATCGCCCTACGTTTGCATAAATATCGGAAGCGTAGGCAAGGAGACGCAGGCTGTTTTTTACGGCAGCCGTGTCGATCTGTTGGAAATATTCCAATGCCTTTTGGTGCTCGCCGAGATGGGAGTATGCCCCGGCGATTTCGACCAGGGTGTCATCGTTCATATCGCCGTTGGAAACGAGCAACTCGATTTCATCGTTGATTAGTGAATCGTATCCGAATTTTACATAATAGTTTAGGTCGAAAGAATCGATATGATTAAAATCATAACCGGAAATCGGACGTTTATTTTTAATCAAGGCGAAGATGCTGTCGGCTTTTTGCTTGTCATTTATCCTAATTGCCGAAGATAGAGCCTTGTACAATGTCCTGACTTCGGAAATACGCTTGTCTTTTTTATCATAAATAGAGGCCGCTTCGAGGTAATTATTCAGGGCATTTTGGTTTTTATATAATTCGGCAAATATAAGGCCTTGGTCAATAAGGATACAGGAAACAAGAAGACTATCGGATACTTTCTCGCGCAGTTCAAGAGCCTTGATATACGACATCATTGCCGCTTCATCATTTCCAAAATTTTCATAGGTTCTTCCTTGTAAAAGCAAAGATGTCATTTTTTGTTCGGGAGTGCCTTTGCGGGAGTAATATTCGACAGCCGATGCAGCCATGACTGTGTCGGTAAGCCGGATTCTATTATCGTCAAGGCTGCATAGAGTCAACAGTGCATATCTGGCTTTTTCATCCTCTCCACTAAGTTTGGAAGTGTCTATCGATTGCAAAAGACTAAGTGCAGTTTCGGGTTGGTCGTCGAGAATTGCCTCTGCGGCATCAAGTTGAGCCCAAGCGTCGCTGTGGCGAGAGCAAGAACTTAATGAAAAAGATAAAATAAAAATTGGTATTATAAGGCAAAATATACTGCGCATGAAAAAGTAATTCGGATTAGAGTGCAAAATTACATGTTTATTGTCGGCGTGTCAAGATTTGAGCGAGAAATTAACATTTGTTTGGGTTTGGGTATAAAATGAGATTAATGTATGCAAAACTGTCGCAGAGCGACAATCTCTTAGGTAACCCCCGGCTTCAGCCGTGAGGTGCGTGAATATACCAACTGGCGGTGTGGCAGAGCCACACTCTTGCTTGTGGCGGCAAATATTATTAGAGTGTGGCTCTGCCACACCGTGATTCGCGCCATAGACAATCCCCCCGGCTTTCAGCCGTGGGTTACCTGAAAGACTGTGGCTCTGCCACAGCCGAGGTATATGATTTCATTAACTTCATTTTGAATGATATTTAGTAAAAAAAGAGCCTGAAAAAGGCCGCTGTTAAACTTTTGAGGATGGTAATCCAAAATTGAAATTTTTGAAGCAGTTAAGTTGTTGATTTATAGCGAAATAAAAATTGGCCCCGTAAAACTTTTTTGCTTGCATGAAAACTTTACTCATCCTAATTTTGCATCGTTTTCAACACAAAATCACAATCGCATGAAAAAATTTATAACCTATTTTTTTATTTCATTTTTGTTTGGCGCGATGCCCGTTTACGCTGACACGCCTGCAAAAAAAGAAGGTCAAAAACCAGTACAACAAGAAATAACGAATGAAAAAGAAACTCGTAATGCATCACAAATAAACGGCTTCATCGAAGGATGGCCGATGGATATGCCGACAGAATTTTTCGGCGGCATGAATGATATCCTCGAAGATTCGGATTACATATTCCCTTGGGATGACGATTTCGGATTTTAAAATCACAAATTAATTATATGGAATTGAAAGCGAGAGAGTGTCCCCATTGCCACCGACAGGTGTCGTTGCAAGTTTGCTCGAAATACTTGCTGCGAGGCACAAATTATACGGTGCGTTGCAATCATTGCAATACAGAACTGGCTCTTGTCAAGGAGCCAATACCATTCAATTATTGTGTTATGGCCGGATTTCTAAGCGGTGTGATACCGGCGCAGTACTGCCTGTATATATTGAAGATGAGATTCCTTCAATCTATTTCATATGCTCTTCTGTTAGGGTTTGTCGCAGAGATTGTCTGCATAATGCTTACGTTTAAGAATATAAGATTTAAGCGATACTTCCCCCACGGCTAACGTCTTGAAGCGATGGCTTATTTCCGCATTGCACGGTAGGCCCTATGTTGTGATTGAATTTTTTTTGTCAAAGATGGTATTATGGAGTTAGTCGATGCTATTATAATTTTTGCGGGCACTGTGTTGGTGATTGTAGGGCCGTTGCTGGGGTTGTCGCCAAAGGTGAAACGGATGCTGTATGGCGTTGCGGGCGTTTTTATTGTGACGTGCGGATGCGAGGTTGCTGAAATGACGCTGTCTGTTTCATGGGGTGTGTCGCTCTGTCTCGCGGCGATGTATCTGGCGGTAGTGTTTGCTTTGGCGAAGGTGGTGGAGAAACGGTCCTGACGGGAGGCCCCACGGATTACGCGGATTTTTAGACAGGAGAACAGGAGGGACAGGATTTTTTTATTAATTCCTGTGCTCTTGTTCTCCTGTCTTATTTAAACTGCGGATTGCACGGATTTTTTGCGTTAATGGCCGTGAATGGGACATTAATTTTGGGTGGGATGCGGCTCGCGGTCTCTCGCTAAGAACCGCAAATTGTACAAATTACGCGGATTTTTAGACAGGAGAACAGGAAGGACAGGAGATTTTTATTAATTCTTGTTCTCTTGTCTTATTTTAACTGCGGATGTGATTGTGGGGCTATCGGAAGGGTTTGTACATTTCGTATTGGCGGACGTAGACGGGGAGGTTGCGGCGGGTGAGGTAGGTGTGTAGGGTGTGGCAACGGGTGTCGACGTTGAGTATTTTTACGATGTCGGCTTGGTTTGCGCTCAGGAATGTTTTGAGCAGGGCGGTGCCGATGCCTTTGCCTCGCATGTCGGGGCGCACGGCAAAGGCCATGATGTCGCCAAGGATGGTGTCGCCGGCGATATAGCCTACGGTGTCGCCGGCGATTGTGGCGGCGAATCTTACGATGCTGTCGCCGGCGGCGAGGATGGATTGGGTGCTGTTTTGCCACGAGGGGGGTGTGTCGCAGAAGTGATTGTATGTGTCGGCGACGGCTGAGACGGGCACGACGGCGGCTTCGGTGCCGGGCGTGCTGAGTTCGGGCATCGAGACTTTGCCGGCCGATTGGGTGTGGCATGTGTATTCGCGCACGGTGGCGAAGCCTGTTTTTTCGTAGAGGGCTACGGCCGGGGCGTTGTCGCAGAGCACTTCCAGGAGGTAGCCTTCTATGCCTTTTTCTTTCAGGGCCGACTCGGCATGCTGCAACAGGCGGCTTGTGAGTCCTTTTTGGCGGTAGTCTTTGAGTGTGCCGGTGCCGGTGTCGTAGGCGGTGAATCGGCCGTTGTAGTTTCTGATTCCGTTGAATACGAATGATACCAACCGGCCGTTGTCGAACATTCCATAGGAGTATTCGGCCTTAAATCCGCGACGATTCAGGTTTGACAGCACTTGCGGGCGGGAGAAGGTTGTGGCATAGTCGGAAAATGCTTCGAGGAAGGTGTCGACGAGGCTGTCGATGCTTATTGTATCGAGGGGTTTTATTTCTGACATGGTGTTGCTGGCGGGGTTTATTTGGAGGTCATGATGGAGAGGATGAGGCGGTCGGTCTCGTTCATGGCGTCGCGGCCGATGGCGGTGAGGTTGGCGATGGAGCGGTCGACGTCGGAGTCGATGATGCCTTCTACGGCCGACACTTCGTGGCCTTCCATGGCGCACATGGCCGATATTACGGCTGTGGCCACGCCGGATGTGAGTTTCATGGCGCAGCTGGGCTTGGCGCCGTCGCATATCATGCCGGTGAGGTTGGCTATCATGTTTTTTACGGTGGCTGCTATGCGTGAGTAGTCGCCTCCCATGAGGTAGGCTATGCCGCATGACGAGCCGGTGGCTGCCACTACGCATCCGCAGAGCGCGGAGAGGCGTCCGAGGCTTTGCTTTATGTAGATTACGGTGAGGTGGCTGAGGGTGAGGGCGCGTATGGTCTGCTCCTCGGAGGCGAATGTTTCTTCGGCGTAGACGGCAACGGGGAGTGTGGCGGCGATGCCTTGGTTGCCGGAGCCGGAGTTGGACATTACGGGTATGCATGCTCCGGCCATGCGGGCGTCGCAGGCGGCGGATGTGTAGGAGAGTATGCGCGAGAATATGGAGTCGCCCATTATGGCGCGTTGGCGTTGGCAGTGGAGTGTGCGTCCCACGGAGTGGCCGTAGCGTTCGGTGAAGGCTTGCTCTGCGGCGGCTTTGTTGAGTCGGCGCGACTCGAGGATGAAGCGGAGCTCGTCGAGGGGCGAGGTCATGGCATATTCCCAGACGAGGGGGAGGGAGAGTTGGGGGGTGGCGGA
>VSPD01000068.1 GCA_009775125.1 Muribaculaceae bacterium
ATCCGACCGCCTCTCTTGGCTTTTTTAAGACGAATTTGCCATTTTCCCACTTGCTGCTGCAAAGTTAGAGTTTATCCAAACGTTATCTTCGACTTTCGGAAACTTAGGACACTTCCAGATTACAGATGAAGATAGTGCAGCGGAAACGCTCAGGGTAGATTATATCCGCCTTGGCAGGATGCGGCAATGTGTCCCGCCTGTTTGGCAATATATAATCTAACGTGGGCTGACCGACTGCTTATCCTTCTGTAACAGGCAGTCCTAAGGCCTCCGAAAGCGGGATAAGCAGGATGAAGTTTCCCACGTTTTTTGTACACGTTCTATTTTTTTCGCCGAATCAGGGAAGCAATAGGCGCAAAACTTTTTTTAATTCAACATTTATTATGCGTAAAATTTTAGCATTGGCTGTTGTGGCTTTGTTTGCTGTTTTTGCAAACAATCATGCCAACGCAGATACGTTGCAGTCGCCTTCTTGTGAGGCCGGCTGTTGCAATGTGTCTGAATGTGATTCAATTGACATACCGGTGTTTATTGTCGACGGCGTGGAGGTGCAGAATCTCAATGGCATTGCACCCGAAGATGTTCTTTCCGTTAGTGTTGTCAAGACTCCGGAGGTAATGAAACTTTTCCGTCCGCGCGTGGGCGGTGTCGTGATTATTGAGACGAAATCAAAGAAATTCCTCAAGCCCATAGTGGAGCGATATAACAAGATGACCGACGAGCAAAAGAAGAACCGCATCCCCGGCCAGCTTTTGATTCGCTAAATCGTTCTCAATCTGATAATAGCAAGACAGGCATCCGCGGAGAGCGGATGCCTGTCGTTTTTGTAGGGTGGGGGAGGAGTGGGAGAGTGGTTATCCTCCGAAGTTGTCGTAGTGGATGTTGGCGGGGTCGACGCCGAGCGAGTCAAGCATATTGTTCACGGCTGCGCTCATGGGGCCGGGTCCGCACATGTAGTATTCGATGTCCTCGGGTGCCTCGTGGTTTTTGAGGTAGGTGTCGTAGATTACCTGGTGGACGAAGCCGGGGGTGTATTTCACTCCGGCGGCATCGGCAGCGGGGTCGGGACGGTCGAGGGCAAGGTGGAACTTGAAGTTGGGGAATTCTTTTTCGAGGTTGAGGAAGTCCTGGAGGTAGAACACTTCGTTGAGGGCGCGTGCGCCGTAGAAGTAGTTCATCACACGGTCGGTGGTGTGGAGGGTCTTGGTGAGGTGCATGATTTGTGCGCGGAGGGGTGCCATGCCGGCGCCGCCGCCAATCCACATTGCTTCTTTCTTGCTGGCGGTGTCGACGTGGAAGTCGCCGTAGGGGCCGGACATTATCACCTTGTCGCCGGGTTTGAGCGTGAAGATATAGGAGGAGGCTATACCGGGCATCACGTCCTGGAAGCCGACTTCGGGCTTGGGTTTGAACGGCGGGGTGGCTATGCGCACGGTGAGCATGATGCGGTCGCCTTCGGCCGGGTAGTTGGCCATGGAGTAGGCGCGCACTGTTGTCTCCTCGTTTTGGCATTTGAGGCCGAAGAGGCCGAATTTTTGCCATGCAGGGAGGTATTCCTCGCCGATGAGAGATTTGTCGATGTCCTTGTCGTAGTCCATCTTGTAGGGAGGAATCTTGATTTGGGCGTAGGAACCGGGCTCGAAGTCCATGTGCTCGCCCGGAGGAAGGGCCACGATGAATTCTTTGATGAATGTGGCCACATTCTTGTTGGAGATAACCTCACATTCCCATTCGCGCACGTCGAGCACGGAGGCGGGCACGCCGATGCTCATGTCGGTTTTAACCTTTACCTGGCAGCCCAGACGCCAATGGTCTTGCATCTGCTTGCGGGTGAAATGGACGGTTTCGGTGGGGAGGATTTCGCCGCCGCCTTCGAATACCTGCACTTTGCACTGGCCGCACGAGCCTTTGCCGCCGCATGCGCTCGACAGGAAGATGTTTTCGTTGGCGAGCGATGTGAGGATGGAGGAGCCGGCTTGTGCCTCTACTTCGGTCTGGCCGTTTATTGTGATTTTCACCTTGCCGCTCTGCACGAGATAGTGCTTGGCTACGAGCAGGATTATAACCAGCAGGAGCGTGACGGCAAGGAAGATGCCCACTCCGGCAAGGAGCGTGAGTGATGATGCTGATAGAATGATATTTGCTGTCATTGCTCTTAAATTTTGATGCCTAAGAAACTCATGAAGGCTATGCCCATGAGTGCGGTGAGGATGAATGTAATGCCGATGCCGCGGAGCGGGCCGGGGATGTTGCTGTACTGTGCGAGGCGTTCGCGGATGGCAGCGATGGCTGTGATGGCGAGAAGCCAGCCGATGCCCCAGCCGCCGCCGGCGCATACCGCGGTCCAGACAGAGGGGAAGTCGCGCTGTTGCATAAAGAGCGATCCGCCGAGGATGGCGCAGTTCACGGCGATGAGCGGAAGGAAGATACCGAGCGAGGCATAGAGCGACGGGCTGTATTTTTCCACCACCATTTCCACGAGCTGTGTCATGGAGGCGATTACGGCGATAAACATTATAAGCGAAAGGAAGCTGAGGTCGACGTCGGCAAATTCAGGCGACAGCCATGAGAGGGCGCCGGCCGAAAGCACGTAGGTCTGCATCAGGTAGTTGATGGGCAGAGTGATTACAAGCATGAATGTCACGGCCACGCCAAGGCCGAAGGCAGTCTTCACATTCTTTGACACGGCCAGGAACGAACACATGCCCAAGAAATAGGCGAAAATCATGTTGTCGACGAAAATCGACCGGATGAATATGTTGAAATTTTCCATATCTCGTTGTTTTCTTGGGGATTATTGTTCTTGGAGGTCTTTGTTGCGGCTGCGGTGTACCCAGATTATGCAGGCCACGACGATAAGGGCCATCGGCGGAAGAATCATAAGGCCGTTGTTGGTGTATCCGTGGTCGTAGCACCATTGGGGGATTACCTGGCAGCCGAAAAGAGTGCCGGAGCCGAGGAACTCGCGGAAGAAACCGACAATCACGAGTATTATGGCATAGCCGCAACCGTTGCCCACGCCGTCGAGGAACGAAGGCCACGGGCGGTTGCCCATCGCAAAGGCTTCGAGGCGTCCCATCAGGATACAGTTGGTGATGATAAGGCCGATAAACACCGAGAGCTGCTTGCTCACATCGTAGGCATAGGCTTTGAGCAGCTGGTCGACGATAACGACGAGTCCGGCTACAACCACGAGCTGCACGATGATGCGGATATTGGTGGGTATGGTGTTGCGCAGCAACGAGATGATTACGTTGGAGAAAGCGAGCACGGCTATCACGGAGAGGCCCATTACCAGGGCGGGCTCGAGTTTTGCCGTTACGGCGAGCACCGAGCAGATGCCGAGCACCTGCACCACTACGGGGTTGTTCTTCGAAAACGGATTGAAGAACACTTCTTTATAGTTAATCTTTTCAGCCATGGTTATTTCGATTCTGTTGAGAGTGTGCGGAGGAATGATTCATAGGGACGCAGGCAGTTGTCGAGCATCGTGCCCACGCCTTTGGAGGTGATTGTGCCGCCGGAGATGCCGTCGACATAATCCTCGTTGCCTGTCGGCTTTTGTCCTTTTTTCACAACGGCCACGGGCATGAATTGTCCGTCCTTGAACATGTGCAGTCCGGCAAATTGGTCGGAGAACGCAGGCTTTTCAATTTCGGCGCCAAGTCCGGGCGTCTCGCCCTGGTGGGCGAAGTATGCTCCATAGAGAGTCGAGCCGTCGGAGTCGAGGGATACATATCCCCAGATGGGGCCCCAGAGGCCTGCGCCGTAGACGGGCAGGATGTATTTGGCGGTGCCGTCGGCGAGGGTGCATACATACACGGGGAGCTCGCGCAGGGCCTCGTCGGAGGTTTTGCTCTGGGCTTCGACATTTACGTCGAAGGCGTCGCCGTCGACGCGCGTGCCTTCGGCGTTTACGATGAAACTTTCGGTGATGTATTTGTTGTAGTCGTCGACGACATTGCCTTTATCCGGCGTGATGTGCACCGACGCGAGAATCTGGCGCATCTTGTCGGCGTTGGCGTTTTCCACTTGGCGGTCTTTGAGCGACAGGGAAGTGAAAGCCAGGGCTGCGCCCACAACCACCACGAGTACCACTATATATATTATGGTGTAAACGTTGCTTTGCTTGTTGAGTGCCATTGTTACGAAAGTTTAGCGGTGAGACGTTTCTGGCGGCGGCGTATGTTGGCTTGCACCACGCAGTAGTCGATAAGCGGGGCGAAAGCGTTCATCAGCAGCACGGCGAGCATGGCGCCTTCGGGGTAGCCGTTGTTGTATGTGCGGATAAGCACTGCGATTACGCCGATGAGCAGGCCGTATATGTATTTGCCTGTGTTGGTGCGGGCTGCCGTCACGGGGTCGGTGGCCATGAACACGGCGGCGAATGCAAAGCCGCCATAGATGAGCTGGTCGACGGGCGTGAGGTAAGAAGCGGGGTAGGTGGGGGTGGCGCATGTGTTGGCAATCCAGCCCATGACAAGGCCGCCGGCCACTACCGACAGCATGATGCGCCAGTTGCCGATGCCGGAGGCGAGCAGGATTATGGCGCCGATGATGATGCAGAGCGTGGAGGTTTCGCCAAACGAGCCGGGGATGAGGCCTATGAAAGCGTCCCAGGAAGAAATCACGGTGTCGCCGATGCCGTGGAGCGTGAAGTCGCCCGACGATGCCGTGGCGATTTGTCCCAGGGGAGTGGCGCAGGTGAAGTTGTCGGGAGCCACGGGACCGAAGCCGAACATGGGCTGTGTGGCCACGAACACGCTGTCGCCCGACATCTTGGCGGGATAAGCGAAGAACAGGAACGCGCGGGTGACGAGCGCGATGTTGAACACGTTATATCCCGTGCCGCCAAACACTTCCTTGGCGAAAATCACGGCGAACGCCACAGCCACGGCGAGCATCCACAGCGGAGTCTCGACGGGGATAATCATTGGCACGAGGATGCCGGTGACGAGGAATCCTTCCTGGATTTCTTCGCCGCGAATCTGGGCAACGATGAACTCGATGCCGAGGCCCACGGCGTAGGCCACCACCACTTTGGGCAGGATGGCGAGGAAGCCGTAGAACATCAGCGACCAGAAGGGCAGGTTGTCGGTGATGCCGCACGCGAGCCAGTGCTGGTAGCCCGTGTTGTACATTCCGAAAAAGAAACACGGCATCAAGGCGAGCACCACGGTGATCATGGTGCGCTTGGAGTCGATGCTGTCGTGGATGTGCACTCCGCCCGAGCGTTTCGCTGTCGACCGCGGAGTAAACAGGAACGTGTCCATGCCGTCGAACACCGAGTGAAGTTTCTCGAACTTTCCTCCGGGCTCGAAATTCGGACGGATGCGGTCCATATAATTCCGTAAAGCTTTCAAGATATATGAGTTTTTATTGTTTACAATGTTTTTTCGGTCGCTGTTTATTCAAGTTCCTTGCGCATGTAGTCGAGGCCTTCGCGCACGATCTGCTGAACGGGGATTTTAGAAGTGTCGACGTATTCGCAAAGGGCAAGGTCCTCGGGAATCACTTCGTAGATGCCGAGTTTTTCCATTTCTTCGATGTTGCGGCCCAATATGGCTTTGATGAGATATTCGGACATGATGTCCATGGGGAGCACCTTGTCGTATTCGCCCGACATGATCATGGCGCGGCGTCCGCCGAGGATGCGGGCGTCGGGGGTGAATGCGCGGCCCAGGAAGTGGCCGGGGAAAGTGCGGCTT
Source organism: Muribaculaceae bacterium (assembly GCA_009775125.1). Lineage (GTDB taxonomy): Bacteria > Bacteroidota > Bacteroidia > Bacteroidales > Muribaculaceae > CAG-873. The sequence continues at coordinate 5,709 of VSPD01000068.1, forward strand.
GTGCTTTGCTTCGAGGGCGACATCGATGCCCAGCCCATGAATTCCTCCACGTCGTCGCCTTCGGGGATAACGGTAATCTGCCGGTAGGGGAAGCGCAGGTAGTCGCTGCCGTCGACGGCGGTGCCGGTGAGCACGTTGCCGGAAATTATGCGTACATGGTGGTCGGTCTTGGCCAGCCGTCCGTCGATGATAGAGCTTATTTGTGCTCCTTCCACGGTTTTTACAAGCGCAGGCTCTTTAACCTCGGAGCCTGTTACGGCCACGATTGTCGAGCAGTCGACAGCGCCTTTTGTTGCCACGACACCTATTTTATATAAGGTGACGACATCGAGCGTCCACACGATGTCGCCCTTGTTGATCGGGGCGATGTTTGCGATCTGCACGCCCACGTTGCCCGAAGGGTGCGGGCCTTCGACCGTGACCATCTCGGCTCCTGCCACGGCTCCCATCGTCCAGTCCTTTCCTACGGAAAGGTAGATTTTGCCCGCGGTAAGCTCCGACAGGAGTTTTACGGCGGCTTCGAGCTCGGCTTTGTGTCCGTCGACAATCTTGGTCATCGGCACGGCCAGGGGGGCGGTGTCGAGGGCGGTGATGAAAATGTCGCGCGGAGTCTCGCCGGTGCGGGGCACGATGCCATAAGGGCGGCGGCGCATACGCGCGAGCATGCCGGTGGCGGCGAGCAGCGAAATGGCCGCCTCGCGGCTGTACACGCCGGAGTTCTTGAATCCGAGCGCGGCGTCGGTGCCGTCGGGCTCCACTACCACGCGCTCGATTTTGCGGCGTTCGCCGCGTACCACGGCGGCGACGCGTCCGGCTACCGGCGACACGATTTTTACATTTTCATCATTTTTGTCTCTCAACAGGGGCGAGCCTGCCTTCACGGTGTCGCCCTCCTTGACTTCCGGCTTGGGCGTGAATCCCGGGAAATCGTCGGGTGTCACAGCCACCGACTGCGGCTGCGAGGCCGTCACGACTTTTGCCGCAGGGTCGACAGCTCCTGCCAGCTTGATGTCAAGGCCTTTTTTTATCTGAATATTCATATACGAACAATAAACGTGGATTTTCGGTAGAAATGCAAAAATGTGTCGCCAAAAGGAGGTTTGGCGTCATAATTAAAGCGCAAAATTACAAATTTTTCTTCATTAATTAAACATATTTCACAAATTATTCGGAGTTTTTGCGTAAATACAGCCGTGAAATCTTAAAAATATTTATTTTTTGCATCAAGTGTTAATTTTTTGGCCGTAAAATTTTGACAATACAAATAAAAGGGATACCTTTGCCTTACGTTTTAAATAATGCTGAAGGCGCCATTACGCGTTTTCCGCGTGAAAACGATGAAAAGTGCCATGAAATAATTCCAATCAATATCGGCAAATATAAATAGCGCAAGCATTTATCATATTGCATAAAACTCTTAAATCTCGATCTCTCCCCGGTGTAGAATAGAAACATTATTAATCAATAAACCAAATACTTAACATTTTTTCTCTAATCAAGTTTTTAACATGGAAGCTCAAAAGCCCAATGCAAAGCCCGCTGCAAAGCCCGCAAGCAACAAAACCAATGTCCCCGGCATTAAAAACGCGTTTTGGGTGATTGTCGTATGCGCAATCATCTGCGTTCTCCTCTTCATCTTCTGGTTCGGTAACGACATGCACTTCGACGAAGACGGTCATCCCCAAAACCTCTGGGGCACTGTCTACAAAGGTGGTTTCATCGTGCCTATCCTCCAAACCCTCTTCCTCACCGTTATCGTTATCTCCTTCGAACGCTGGTTCGCCCTCTCTGCCGCCAAAGGTAAAGGCTCCATCGACAAATTCGTTGCCAACGTAAAAGCTCGCCTCGCCGCCAACGACATCGAAGGCGCTCAGAAACTCTGCAAAGAACAAAAAGGTTCCGTAGCCGCTGTCGTTTCCGCCGCTCTCGTTACCTACAAGCAGATGGACGAAAACAAAGAACTCTCCAAAGAGCAGAAAATCACCAGCCTCCAGAAATCCGTTGAAGAAGCCACCGCTCTCGAAATGCCTGCCCTCCAGCAGAACCTCCCCATCGTGGCTACCCTCACCACCCTCGGTACTCTCGTCGGTCTTCTCGGTACTGTAATGGGTATGATCAAATCATTCCAGGCTCTTGCTCAATCCGGTGCTCCCGACTCCACCGAACTTTCGACCGGTATCTCCGAGGCCCTTATCAACACCGCCTTCGGTATCGCCACCGGTGCGTTCGCCGTTATCTCTTACAACTTCTACACCAACAAGATCGATAACCTCACCTACGCAATCGACGAAATCGGTTTCTCCATCGTACAAACATTCGCTGCTACTCACTAATCCCTGTTTTCCGAGTTAATTAACACATACAACAAAGGTAAATATGGGAAAAGCAAAGATTAAAAAGAAAAGTACATTCATCGACATGACCGCGATGAGTGACGTGACTGTTCTTTTGCTTACTTTCTTCATGTTGACTTCAACCTTCCTCCAAAAGGAACCCACCATCGTCTACACACCTTCCTCGGTATCCGAAGAAAAGGTGCCCGTAAACAACCTGGTGACAATCCTCGTCTCGTCTGCCGACAAATCCGGCAAACTTGAAGATCCCGCCGCGGTGGAAGGAAAAATCTTCATCTCGTTTACCGGCGACGTTGACTCCACTTTCTCAAGCGGAACAATCCGTGGCCTGATGCTCGACAAAGCCGTCGGCATCTACAACGAACAGCACAAGACAGCACCTATTGAAATGACAGCTGCCCGTCGCAAAGCATTCATGGAAACCAATATGATTGGCGCTCCGTTTGCCGCGCTTCCCGCACTCCTTGACATGTCCATCTCCGAACGCGACAAGGTGCAAGGCGACCTCACACGAGCAGATGTCGGTATACCCATCAACGGTAATAAGGACAAAGAAGGACGTCTCAACGACTTCCAGGTTTGGCTCAAGGCAATCTACCTCGTGTCGAAAGACATTCACGACCAGAAAGCCGACGGTCTCACCGCCGAAGAAGCAAAAGGCCTCGAAGACCTCTACAACGCCGTAACAAAAGACGGTCGCGGTATTGCAATCAAAGCCGACAAAGACACCCCCTTCACAACGGTAGAAATGATATTCGACAACCTTCAGACAATGTCGCTTAACAAATTCTCCCTTATGACCGCTCTCACTTCGGAAGAAGAAGTCTCATCAACCGCTAAATAATGTAAAGACCATGGCAGAAGTAGCTCAAAACGACGGCGGCGAAAAGAAAAAAGGCGCCCAGAAAAAAATGACCATCCGCGTGGACTTTACACCTATGGTTGACATGAACATGCTCCTTATCACGTTCTTCATGCTCTGTACCACCATGATCAAGTCGCAGACTCTTCAAATCGTACTGCCCTCCAACGAAAAAGTAAACAAGGAGCAGCAGAACCAGGCCAAAGAGTCGGAGGCTATCACACTCATCCTTGATACAGAGTACAACGACAACAACAAGCCCAAAGTCGACGGTGAAACCGGCAAAACCATCCACAACATCTACTGGTACCAAGGTATTGCCGATACAACCTTCACCAAGCCCGACTTCATCCAAAAGGAACAGTTTGTTGGCGACGCTCGTGAAAACGGCGTGAAAGTGCAGCAAGGCATCCGTAAAATCCTCCGCAAGCAAAACGAGGCCGTTATGGCTAATTACGAAGAATACAAGACAAAGTGGAAAAACCGCGAAATCACCAAGGAACAGTTCGACTCCCTTGCAAAGAAAAACGCAGCCGACTCCACCCTCTCGCGTCCTGTCGTAATTATCAAACCCGGTCCCAACACCACATACGAAGGACTCATCAACGCGCTCGACGAGATGAACATCAACCAAATTTCTCGTTACAGCATCCAGTTGCCTACCCACACCGACACCCTTCTCATCCAAGCTCTTGAGAAGAAGACGGGAGAGACTATCATTCGTCCCACTATCCGCAAATCGTCTAACCCCTCTTAATCCGTAATCAATTATGGCAAAAGATGTAGATCTTACCTCAAAAGAGTGGCTCGATATAGTCTTTGACGGCAAAAACAAGGAATTCGGCGCGTACACCCTGCGTAACGAAACCACAAAACGCCACAACAAGGCCGTGATTATCGTTCTCGTCGGACTCGCAGTGCTCCTCACCGTGCTCATCCTCGTGATGACCGGCGTATTCAAGGTAGCCGAAGACGAAGGCGCAGACATGAACACCGTTCAGGAAGACATCGCACTCTATAACCCCGACGACGAAGTTGTCGATGATGAAGTAGAAGAACAGATTCAGATTCCTGAAGAGAAAATCGAACTTCCCAAAGAAGAAGTAGCCAACCAGATCCAGAATACCATCATCGACGTTGTGAAAGACGAAGAAGTTGTTCACGAAGTCAAGAACCAGGAAGAACTCCGCGAAGACAACCGTCAGATGGGTGTTCAGGATATCAACGACGGCGTCGACGACCTTACCAAAAAGGTCGTGAAGGAAGAAGTAATCGTTGTTGAAGAAAAGCCCAAAGAAGACAATATCGTCTACACCACGGCCAACGTTCAGCAGCAACCTGAATTCCCCGGCGGCGAAGCAGCCATGTACAAATGGCTCGGCGACCACATCCAATACCCGGCAGCAGCTGCCGAAGAAGATGTATCCGGTCGTGTAATCGTTGAATTCATCGTGTCGAAGACCGGTGCCATCGAAAACGTAAAAGTAGTACGTGGCCGTCACCCCGCTCTCGACAAAGAAGCCATCCGCGTGGTTAAAGCCATGCCCAAATGGAACCCCGGCCGTAACAACGGTCAGGCTGTGAAGGTAACATATCACCTCCCCGTCACCTTCCGTCTCCAAAAGTAATCGCTTTTGAATTCCATACCCTTCCAAGCAAGGCGGTCAATCTCCCTGAGGTTGACCGCCTTTATTTTTTTAAAACAATGTTGAGCTTGATGGGGCGTTCGTCATAGTTCATAATGGTTCGAGCCGAGCGCAGCGTGAAATGCACGGCGAACAATGCGCAAGCCGGAGGCTCGTGTTCCTGCATGGTGTGCGGGTACACTAACCGCGAAGCACTTTGCCTCAGGCAAAGAACCCTCCGCCTTGTGAAAATTGCTCATGAGGGTGTGTCAAAAAGCGGTTTATGTCGAGATTGTAGGGACGTACGGTTCGTGCGTCCGCAGATCAACGATTGATTATCAATCAAATACCAACATGGTTTCCCGGACGGCACGAGCCGTAAGTCCCTACTGTTTGGTATTTTGACACACCCCCGAAAAAACAAGATGCCGGCGCGATTTATCGCGCCCCTACTTCAGGTTGGCGTTGTAGAACGCTCCGGCAAGCCTACGCTCCAATACCCCAATAAATAACGTCAACGCTCCCGGGGCTGTCGCCCCGCGCTACAATATTTGTCTCCTAACGGAGACCCAATGCACCGTAATTTCGGCTTGTGCGTCCCTGCTGTGTGTAGGTGGTTCGGGCTAAGCGCAGCGTCAATGCACGGTGAATAATGCGCAAGCCGGAGGCTCGCGTTCCTGCCGGGTTGCAGGAGCACTAACCGCGAAGCGCTTTGCCTCAGGCAAAGAACCCTCCGGCTTGTGAAACATAAGCGGAGGCACTGCTCGTGCGACCGACTACGACCGAGCTATGCGGGCGGGGCGGGCGG
>VSPD01000069.1 GCA_009775125.1 Muribaculaceae bacterium
GAGAGATAAGTATATGTAAGACAATAACGTTTGAAAATGGATTTCATTGCATTAATTCTTTAATAAAACATACTTACGAATGACTAATTAATGACTAATTATTAATGACGAATGACGAATTAATGCCATCGTAGGTATTAATTCGTCATTCGTCATTCGTCATTTGTCATTTGTCATTTGTCATTCATTAGAAGGTGGTGCGGAAGAGCTGGTGGCGGTAGAAAAGGTCGGCGGCGATGCGTTTTATCTCGGCAAGCTGGCTGTCGGCGAGGGCGTCGATGTCGAAACCGTAGGAGAAGTCGATGGTGCGCATGTCGGAGATGAGGCGTGTGCGCACGTAGCGTGCCATTTCGTCGCGTTCGGCGTCGGCGCGGGGATTGTCCCATTTGAAGATGAAGGCGAACGAGCTTTTCGACGCGATGAGCGCGGAGCTGATTTTTTCGTAGATGCCGCCTCCGGGGCTGAGGCTGTCGTCGTCCCAGCGTGTGATGGGGAGGGTGAAGCGCGGCAGGGAGAAGTCGTCGAGCGGCAGGTCGACGCCGAATGTCTCGTTGACGGATTCGCGGACGGCGTCGCGCACATGGGTTGTGAGCGAGCGGAAGAATTCGTCGGTGAACAGGCGCACGTAGGCGGCGTTGTCGGGATCCATGGAGCGCATCATTTCGATAAACCGCTCGCGCATGGTGGCGGCGGTGCATCCGGGAATGTCGCGGATTGCGTCGACTACGGCTTGTGAGAAATCTTCGGTGGCGCGGACTGTGGCGGCTTCGTCGGCTTGGCGGTAGAGTGCGGCGAAGTCGATGGAGCTTATCTTGGAGATGAGCAGGTGTAGGGCTTTTTGCTGGGCGTAGAAATATTTGGCTATGCCGTGGGCCACGACAAACTGGGGAGCGTCGTCGTCGTGTATTTCCAAAGCTGAGGGATTGGCGGGGTCGCCGAAAATTTCTTTTACGTCTTCGCGCACCCACTGCATGATGCAGGCGCCGCCGGATAGGATAATGCGGTCGACTCGGGAACTTCCGGTTTTGGCGGCTATGTTGTCGCGGAGGCGGCGGAAGTCGGCTTTTACCTCGTCGCGGTATTTTGCTATGATATCGTTGAGTGGGCCTTCGAAGTTGAAGCGGAAGTCGGAAAATTCGTTTATGTCGATGCCGGAAGCCACGCTAAGATGGTATTCGAGGCGGAAATGGTTTTGGCCTTCGGTGTAGTTGCGTTCTTTTATTTTCCGTATTTCGTATTGTATCCAGGGGAGGGGCGCGATGAAGGAGCAATTGTTGCGCTGGAGCACGATTTGAGTGCCTGTGAGGATGCGGTCGAACTCATCGTCGGCCGTGCGGCGGTAGTGCTGGAGGATGGTGCGTTCGATCATGGAGGCGCCGAGTTGCTCGTTGGACCAGGCGTCGTCGGATATTTTTCGTCCGTCGCGGAGCACGGTGTAGTCGATGGTGCTCGAGCCGTAGTCGATGACGAGGACGGTCTTGCCGGGAGTGCCCGAAAGGTCGGCATGGGTGAAGAAGGCGGCGTCGGATTCGTTGATAATCCAGTCGAACGAGAATCCGAGGGGCGCTATGGCGCGGTTGAAGAAGGCGAGGTATTCGGTGCGCTCGTCGTCGGACCAACGGGTGGGGCAGGCCATGCAGATGTAGAAATTGGTGGAGCCGTTTTCCACTTTCAGTTCGGGGTTATGCAGAAGGAGTTGCTCTACGACCTGACGGATATATGCCTCGAAAGCCTCGGCGTTAAATTCGGGGCTTGAAATGTGTTTTTTGAGGTTGGTGAGAATTTTTGCCGGCGGCTTGGGAAGAAGGCCGAAGGAGCCGTCGGCGCTTTTGTATATCACGGTGTGGCGCACACGGCCGGCTATGTCGTTGGTGCGGCGGAGGCGGGCGGAGTGTCCGTCGGGAATTGCGGTGTCGGCGGGACGGAACACGGGCATGATCCATGCGGCGGTTTCGCCGTGGCCGAGGTCGAGGCCTACGATATATTCTTTTTCCATCTTATAGTATATATATCCCCGCGTTGAAACGCGGGGCACGGTGGCTGGGTTGGGAATGGGGTTTTTAGTGTGCTTGCGTTGAAACGCGGGGCACGGTGGCTGGGTGGATAATGCTTTTTTGTGCTTGCGCTGAAACGCGGGGCACGGTGGCTGGGTTGTGGGAGTTTCTTTTAGCTTTGGGGGAAGACGGCATGGCCGGGGACGAGGATGGCGTTGTCGGGGCCTATGACGGCGTGGCGGGTGGTGCGGACTTCGGGGATGTTTGAGGTGGAGATTTCGAAGGCGTCGGCATCGGCGTCGGAGTATTCGACGAAGCGGCAGTTGAAGCCTTTGAGGAGGCTTTCGGCCGACGAGCGGAAGCGCACCGAGTCGGAGTCGGAGTATTGGGCTTGAAGCCAGCGCAGGGCCTCGCGGTGGTAGACATCGGAGCGTGTCATGTCGATGAGCGGCGAGAGGGCGTTGTAGAAGGCGCCTTCGGCGGCGGCTATCGCTTGCTCGTTGGGGTCGGGGACCATTGTGACGGTTTCGGTGACGCGCACACGCCCGGATATTTTTCCGGCCACAAAGGCCGTAAGGGCAAGGCCGAGGGCGAGCCAGAGCTGAATGTCGGGCATGGCGAACATGAGGGCGATGAGCACGGCGGCGATAATGAGCAGTGTGATTATGGCTGTGGCCGAGGGGCTTATGGATTGTTTTGCCGTGGAGGTGGCTGTCTTGTATTGCCGGGGCACACGGAATGTGGCGACGATGTCGCGGAACATGGGACGGTAGGCAATGCTCACGCGTGGGTCGTCGGAAAGGCGGCTGTTGAGGCGGTTGTGTGCCTTGATGTCGAGGGAGTCGAAGATCATGGGGAGTTGGGAAGTTGGGGAGTTGGGGAGTTGGGGAGGTTTTTGTCACAAGCCGGAGGCTTGTGTTCCTGCCGGGTTGTCACAGGGCGGAGGCTTGTGTTCCTATGGCGCAGGTGCCGCGGCAGATGAGGGAGTCGCGGCCGTCGGCCGAGAGGATGGCGGGGACGGTGGTGACGACGCCTATGCCGGGTTTGCCGGGTGTGAAATCGAAGATGTAGTCGTCGAAATATTCGGAATCTTCGCTGTCGACGGCAATGATTTTTACGTTGAAGTTGCGCTCAATGAGGTTGATGATCGCACGGCGACGGTCGGCGGGGGTGTCGGCGGCGAATATGTTGGCAAGACGTGTCTGCAAGTCGATGAGTATGGCTTTTGCGTCGCGGCCTTTTCGCAGAAGGGGGTCGAGGCCTACGAAGACGGCATTTTTTACTACATCGGCGCTGTCGGCTATGATTTTTTCAAGCGGTGTGACAATCGAGAGGGTGTATTCCGAGCGGTAGTATTCAAAGGGGTCGTCGGGCCGTATTGACTGTTTTACAAGCGAGTGGGTCACGGTCCAGGAGATGCGCGGACGCCAGAGCGAGAGCAGGGAGTCGAGTGCGCGGCGGTTAGCGGCGGTGAATCGCGCCGAGTCGGTGCCTTGGCCGACGCCTTCGATGATTTGCCGGCGGATAGCCTCCTCGAGGGCGGCGACGGCGCGGGAAGCGTCGGCGGCCGAAGGATATTTTTTTGCGACGGCTTGTTCGAAAAGGTCGCGGAGAGCGGGAGTTTCCATGTCAGTGGCTTATATGTTCTGCTGTATAGAGGATGTAATTCTGCGGTTCGTTCGAGAGGACGGCAATAATTTTTCTGTCGGGGTGCGATTCCATATAGTCGGATATGCGCCATCGGCAAGCTGTGGCGTTGGCGGGGAAGACGGGGGCGGCGTCGACAGAGGTGTATGCTATGCCGTGGCCGGCCTCGATCCACAGCGATGTAACGCCGGGGATTACGCGTTTTTGTGTCGACGCATCGTGGACAATGGCGTCGGCCCGGCGGGTGTGGGGGTTGGCGCGTAGTTCGGCGTCGATGCGCAGGATGGGGTCGGAGACGTGGCGTGGGAGCAGGGCCACGCAGTGTTCGCCGGAGAATACGGCCGTGAGGCATTGGCCGCGGTCGACGGTTGCCGCCGAGGCTCCGCATCTTACGATGAGGGGCGCCGGCACGTTGAGGTTGGCGATATATTTTATGGAGAAAGGCGGCTCGGGGGCGAAGCCGGCGGGTTGGAACTCGATGTCGGAAGAAATCACGATGAAGTCGCCGGCAATCTTGCCGGAGCGCATGGCCGCGAAACCTTCGTAGTCGGGCGTGATTTCCGAGGCGGGGTCGTCGGCGCCGAGCATGAGATAGAGTGCGGTGAGGCCGATGAGGTCGGTTTTCGACAGGAGAGCCTCGGCTTTGCCGACATATTGGGCGAGCCGGCCGAGGGGGATGGCGGTGGGGAAATTATTGTCGTAGAGAGTGAGCCTGGCCGAGTCGAGCGATATGCCCATGGTGCGGAGTTTGCCGTTGAGCCAGAAAGCGACGATGCGTCCGTAGAGCATCCGCTGGCGGTCGGTGTCGAAAAACAGTGGCGAGCGGGTAGGGTCGGCGAGCAGCCGAAGGAACGCGTCGCGGTGTTGCCAGAACTCGTTGAGATCGAAAAACCGGATTAGGTCGGTGATGCGGAGTATTATAACGCCTTGGAGTTTCATCGTTGCAATTTTGAAAGGATAGAATCGGCCGAGCGGTTGATGGTGTTGCGCACGGCGAGGTAAAGCTGGCGGTCGTAGAGGCATTTGTCGACGAGATGCGCGCTTTCGTCGCGGAGGGCGTAAAGAGCGGGCGTGACGGTGGGGTCGGCCTGCTGGCGGCGGCGTTGCATCTGGTAGCGGACGGCATCGTATCCGGCAAAGGGCATGAGGTTGGCGCCCGAGGCGGGTATGAAATTTTGCGATGCAAGCATGGCGTAACATTCGGCAATCTGGCCGAGGTTTGTCTCGCCGTAGGAGCGCATTTCAGATGCCGCGGCACGCAGGGCCTCGAAGAACAGGTCGGTGCGGAACACGGCCGAGGGGCTGTCGACGGGGTATTGGCGGTTGAGGTAGATGAGTTTGGCTTTTTCCACCATATGCGCTATGTCGGCGCCGATATAGAATTTGTTGTCGCGCGCCACGTCGAGCTGCGTCGGCTCTATTTCGCGGCGGATGCTTGCCGGCGAGCAAAGAATCTCGCGGATAAAGGCGTCGGCGGTGAGGGTTGAGAGGTCGAAAAGCGGCGCGAGGTGCACATTGTCGGGCGATGCCTTGCGGCGGATGGAGCATTGACGCTCGACGGTGGCGCGGAAAATGGCGGCGGCTTCGGATGCCGAAGGCATGAAGGTGTAGAATTTCTCGTCGAAGCGTCCCGAGCGGAACAGTTCGGGCGGCATTTTGGAAATATCGTTGGCTGTGGCGAACAGGAAGCAAGAAATGCCGCGTTCGGCCTTTTCCTGCATCCATGTGAGGAACTTGCCGATAATGCGGGTGGTGACTTCATGGCCGCCGGTGAAGGCTTTCTCCATCTCGTCGACCCAGAGGACGCACGGGGCGAGGTCTTCGGCGAGTTTGAGGGCGAGCGACACGGCTTTTTCCGAGTCGCCGACATATTTTCCGAGTGCCGAGCCGAGGTCGAGCCGTATGAGGTTGACGTCGAGGGTATAGCCTATGTATTTGGCCATCATCGACTTGCCCGAACCGGGAATGCCGGACAGGATGATGCCGTTTGGCGGAAGCATGACATAAGGCTCGAAGCGGCGGGCGTTTTTGACGCGCGTGCGATTTTGCGCGAGCCAACGGTTTATTTCTTCGAGGCCGGCCGGCACGGGAGCGTTTGTGGTGTCGATGAGCGTTAGGGCGCTCGACTGCGAGAGGATGCTGGCGGCGTCGCGGCGTATATCGGCGAGAAGCGACTCGAAAGTGCGCAGGCCGGCCTCGTCGGCAGTGTTGAAATAGACCTTTCCGAGGCGTGTGCGGTGGTAGGCCAGCGTCGATAACACCTGGCGTGCGCCCATGCCGAACATTGTGCGGTAGAGACGGGTGAGGTATTCGGTGTCGGCAATGGTGTCGAAGCCTTCGGGGGTGGTGGCGAGTGCGACGCCCTCGATTTGCGCGAGGGAGCGGGAAACAAGTTCGCCAAACTCCTCTTTACCGAGCATGGGCACAGTGACGGTTTGTGTGTACGGCACTACTTCCGGCGGAATTTCGGAAGGGGCCTCCGGCATAACGATGAGCAGCAGCGATGCGGCCAGGGCGTCGAAAGGCGATGAGCCGCCGCGCGCGCGGCTGTCGAGGTCGGTGCCGGCGAAAGAAGATGCCGAGCAGTGGAATACATAATTCCGCAGGCTTTCGGCCGGGAGCTTGTCGCCTTGCCAGACAATGAGTTGCGGCGATTCCACGGGGGCGTTTTGCGGTTCGGCGGGGATGAACGCGGGGGTGAAGACATGGCGAACGCCGATAAACGAGCGAGTGGTGCCATATTTGTCCTTCACCTTGCACGAAGACGGAAATATGGAGTTGAGGGCGATGAGAGAGTCGACAAAATCGGGCTCGGCAGTAACGAGTATCACGATACGCCGGCCGGCGACATATGCTTTTTTTATATCTTCGTTTACGCGCCCGAGGCGAGTTGAGAGGTATTTCCCGGAATTCATTTTTAAGTTGGGGGGAATTTTATAAAGTTTCAGAGGATTGCCCACGGCGAAGCCGTGATTCCTTGGTTAACCCGGTATGGAGGCGTAGCCGACATGCCGGGGTGGAGGAAGGTGACAAATTGCACTGTGAAGCAGTGCCTCGTGCCATGGTTGGTATAATCGAACGCTCCGGCAGGCTGCGCTCCAATACCGAGAGTGATACTCATTTTCCTACCCCCGCATGTCGGCTGCGCCTCCATACGGGGTTAACATAAGCGCCACGGCTTCGCCGTGAACAGATTTGATACAAAGATATGTAATTTCGGATGAAAATACAAATTTTATATTATAACAATCGGGAGGGTTAGTTTTCTGATTGGAGGCGGAGGTATTCTTGCCAGAGGGAGGGGTTGGATGTGCGGATGGTGTCGAGCATGGCGGGGGTGATTTCGAGGCCGAGGGTGTGGCGCGCGCCGTGGGCGGGGATGGCTTCGAGCAGGGTAATAAGGACGCGTTTGTCGGTGTCAAGGTTTGCCACGACGAGGTCGTCGAAATAGATGAAAGCGAGAATTGGCTCGAATCCGTAGGTGCCGACGAGGTCGGCGACGGATATTGACGCTACGGCGCCGTCGATGTCGAATTCGAGGCTTCGGGCCGGTATTATGCCGTTTTTGCTCCATGCGGCAATGTCGGCTTTGACGGGAGGGAGGCAACGCCGCAGCCGGTCGGCTATGGCTGAACGTGTGGCCCGGTCGGCATTTTTTATGTATTTGTCGGGAATTGTCATATTATGTTTTTTGTTACGGCGGAGGCGAAATTGTTGGCGTCGAGTTCAATCATCTGGCAACGGTAGGCTCGGAACATGGCTTCGGATTCGGAGGCGTGAGCCGAAGCCGTGCCGACATATTCGGAAAGCCATTGGGCCTTGCGGCGGTCGGAGAATCCCCAGCGGTCGTCGGCGAACGATGTGAATTGCTGTGCATGCCGCAGCTCGTGGCATATGGTGTAGACGGCTCGGCGCGGGTCGGCCATGATCACGGCGTCGGTGATGGTGAGGTGGATGTCGAAGCCTTCGTTGCGGCAGCGGCCTATGTGGCCGGCGTCGAGGTCGCCAAACGACAGGCTTTTTATGTCGACCTGCATTGCGCGGGCCACGTTGCGGACAATTCCGGCGAAGAATTCGCGCCGGGCTGCCAGGTCCATGTCTTTGACCTTTTCTTCGAGGCGCGGGGTGCATGATGAGGCAAGCTCACGGCGCACGGCTTCGACTATCGGGCGGTCGACGGGTTCGAGGGCTACCTGCGAGGCGTAGCGTTCGAGGGCTTGCGACAGGGCCTCGATTTCGGCAGTCTTGCGTTGCTCGGCCCGGCATTTTTGATAGACATACGAACCGACGATGGAGAGGCCTAACACTATTATTGCTCCTATTGAGATTGGGTCCACGGAAGAAAGGATATGGGGTAAAGTATAAAATAGGAATCATAGGCCGCCTATGATTCCTATAATTCCTATGATTATTGTTTAAGCGAGAGTGGTGTTGGTATTTTCGGGGGCGGTGGTGGTGGCGGTAGCGGTCACGGGTATGGGCGCGGCTTGTGTTTGCGCCGGCGTGGCAGCTGTCTTGGTGGCTACCCAGTTTTTGGAAGCCTCTGCCCAACGTGCTATTTTCTCTTTGAGGATATTGAACCATTCGGTGATTTTCACGATGGATTTGTCGTAGACGGGCGAGAGTTTGGAGAGAATCCAGTTGCAGCCTTCGAACATTTTGGGTGAGAGCCACGACATGAGCAGGAGTGTGGCAAGCAATGTGAGGACGTAGACCACGAGGCCTGAGCCAAGCGTGAGCCATACGGTAACGGCAAGAGTGCCTACGGAGTAGGCGAGCGCCACGATTACGAAGAGGTACATTGCCGCAGTGAGCAATCCGCCGAGAATCCATTTCATTATGGTCTGCCATTTATTGAGGTCGATGCGGCCTTCGTGGAGGTCGACAGAGGCCACGTAGGCGTCGATGCCTGCTCCGGCCATTGCGCCGAGGGTGGTGGGGTCGATACGCGGGGTTTCGGCCTCGTCGGCGATGTTGAAGGAGCCTTCGCGCTGTGCGATGTAGAGCTGGAGGGCGGCGGCGAGGCGGAATTCGGGGTCGCGGAGGGCGGCGGTGTCGGCGATTTTGCGCACCATTTCGGTGTCGAGCGATTCGTTTACTACTTCGCCGAGGATGGATTCGACGTTGAGGCCCTGGTATGCTTCGGTGATGGCGTCGATGAGTTCGTCGTCGGAAAGCGCGGCGTTGGCGGCCACGATGGCGTCGATTTCGGCCTGCGAGGCATTTTTGTTGGTGGTGAGCTCGAGGGCGGCGAGCATGCGGGCGAGGGCTGTGGTGCGGTCGGCGGGCGAGAGCGACTGTGTGGCGTCGGCGATGCGCTCGCGGATGAAGTCGTCGGAGGTTTCGGCGGCAACGCGCTGGGTGTCATAGTCTTCGAGACCGGCGGTGAGTTGCTCTACGATTTCCTGAGCTTCGGGTTGGGAGAGGTTGTATCGTTCGATGAGGAGGATTTGAGCGGCTTCGGCCATGGGCATGTCTTGTGCGGTGGCGCGGATAGCGTTGATGGCTTCGATGTTTGCGCGGAGGATTTCGACAGTTGCCTGGAGAGTGTTATTGTTTGTCATTGTTGTAATGAATTTTGTTGTTTTGACATATAGAGGGGAGAGATATGGAAATCCTCCGGGGAGAGATGTTAAAATGTATTAATTCTTTTTAGGCTTGGAGGCGGCGGGGGCCACGCAGGCGGCAGCGGCGGAGATTTTGCGGGCCATGCGCAGGGGGATTGCGAGTCTCACCGCGGGCGCGTCGGCAGGGATGTCGCCGATAAGGTCGTCGAGGTCGTCGTCGAAGCAAGCGTTGTGGGCGAGGACGGTGTTGAGCAGGAGGTCGGCCTGGCCGGTGCGCAGGGCGCGGCGTTCGAGCTCTATTTTTTCTTCGGTCGGGAGCGAGCCTTCGGCATATGCTTCGAGTTCGGCGTCGGTGATAAGATATTTTCTCATAATAGCGCGTTTATTTTTTTTGCAAGGCGATCGAGAGCGCGGTTGTTCAATCGGGATACGGCATCCTGTCTGTCTTTACGGGTGAGTGTTTCGACGGGTTTTTTGAAAGACATGTAGGGCAGGAGTTCGTCGAAAGCCTCGATAAGGGGCACGTCGTTGAGTTCCACAAGTTGAATCACGAGACGGTCGCGGTCGTCGAGCTGTGAGAGGGCGATGTTAAGTTTTGTAATAGTTTCAATGTTGTTTGCAGAGAAGAAAGAAAAATCTTCGTCTGCAATCAAGAGAGCAAACCATGAATTATCTGTCACCTCATCTTTGGAAAAATCGTCGTCGGCGTTTATTTCGGTGCGAAAAGAGTCGAATGGCGTGTGCGAGGACAGGTATCGGGTGTGTTTTTTTTGCGCGTCGGTGAAGTGGCGCGCGGTGATGCGGGCCACGTAAGTGTCGAGGCGCGAGTCGTTTTTGCGTTTGTAAAGCGATACCTTATAATAAGGTGTAGGCGTGGCGCCGCCGTCGGCGGATATAAATTCGTAGTATTCGCCGAGGATGTCGGCCCTTTCGAGGTGGCAGATGTTGCGGGCTATGTTGTCGAGGAACCGGGCTGAGAATCCGTCGACGAAGAAGTCGCGCGCCTCTTTGACCGAAGGAGTGGCGTCGGCGGAGGTGACCAGGGAGACGAGCGTGTCTTCACATTCGGCGTCGGGTTGGCGCGAGAGGAGATTTTTTTTCAGGTATTGTATATCCATTGGTCCGGAATTTTTATTCGGTGAGGCGGAAAACGCGCACTCCAGTAAATGAGCGGTTGCGTTTGAGGAATTTGTCGAGAGGAGTCTCGGATATGAGGACTTTCCCGGCAGAGAGGGAGGCGTGCATCACATATGGTGCGCCGTCGCGGACGACGATTATGCCCATGTGCGTCACGTCGAGGTTTTTGAGGGTGGATGTGAATGCCACTATGTCGCCTTGGCGGAATTCGGCCTTGGTGTTTTTTTCGGAGGTGTCGATAGTTTTTATGAATGGGTAGCGATGGTTGCGGTAGCCGATTTCGACGTTTTTAATGTTGGCGAGAGTGGCGGAGTCGGCCAACGCGGGGTATTTGTCGGCGTTCTCGCTCATGAATGATATTGTTTTTACTGCATAGTTCACCTTCGGGAAGCGGTTTGTGACTTCGGAGAAGTTGCCGCGTGCGGTGTTGTCGAGGGCCCAGTCGCAGATGTAGTGGAGGCGCGAGGCGTAACCGTCGACACTGCCTTGGCGGTAGCGGATGCGGCGGAGGTTGTAGATGAAGTCGCGCCACGACCAGCGGCGTTCTTGCGCGGTGATGGCCAGGGCGAGGGCTGTCTCGACGAATGTGGTGCAGTCGAGCGAGTCGAGGTTTACGGTGAGTTGCTCGGGCGCGTGCTCGAGGGTGTGGGCTTTGTAGGGGGTGCCGAGGAATTTTTCGCCGAACCATGCCACATATTCTCCGGGGCGGGCGGGGCGCAGCGCGGAAGCCTCGACGAGCATGGTGTTGAGGCGGACGGTGTCGGCGGCTTCGTTGGGCCAGCGCACGAGGCCGTTGTCGGCGGCGTTGGCGCAGAGGGCGGAAGCGGACGCGGCTATTGCGAGTAAAGTATTTTTGATTGCTTTCATGATTTTGCAAATTTAGCATAATATCTTAAATTTTGCAAAAAAAATAGGGGGGGGGATGGGGAGGCAGCCGCGTTGAAACGCGGGGCACG
>VSPD01000007.1 GCA_009775125.1 Muribaculaceae bacterium
AAGAAAATAAATCATCGGTTGGCTCAGTTAGCGGCTTAGCCAAGGCTGAACAACCTCAAATTTTACCGAATCATTGCTTGTTATATTTGTCAAAAATGCTTAATTTTGCATCGCTTAAATTTAGTGTGTAAAATTAATAAGCTTTTATTATGCTGCTTTCAATGACCGGCTTCGGAAAGGCTACTGCCGAATCCGAAAACAAAAAGATTACCGCCGAAATAAAATCTCTGAACTCCAAGCAGATGGACCTCACCGTGCGTCTGCCGCATGTCTTCCGTGACTCAGAGGCGGATATCCGCGCTGATATTACAAGAGCCCTCATAAGAGGAAAGGCCGATATCGTGGTAAGTGTTGAATCAGCACAAGGCGCCTCCGATGTTTCGCTCAATGTAGCGGCTCTCGCACAATATAAAGACCTCATATCCAACGCCGCGGCCGCCCTCGGCATCCCCGAGCCGGCCGACTGGTATTCGGTGCTTCTCCGCTTCCCCGACATAATGCACGCCGATGCCGCCGACAGCGTAACCGACGAGGAAACCGCCACCCTGCGCCGCGCAGTGGCCGATGCCGTGGAGCAGCTCACCGCCCACCGGCGCGCCGAAGGCATACGCCTCGAAGAATTCTTCCGCACGCGCATCGCCAACATTGCCGCCCTCCTCGACGAGGTGCCGCGCTACGAAGGCGAACGCCTGTCGCGCATCCGCGCCCGCATCGAAGACGGACTGGCCAAAATTTCCGTCGCCGAATACGACAAAGGACGCCTCGAACAAGAAATGATTTTCTATATCGAAAAACTCGACATCTCCGAAGAAAAGCAACGTCTCACCCAGCATCTGCGCTATTTCATCGAGACTCTCGAGCTTCCCGAGCCCGGCCAAGGGAAGAAACTCGGTTTCATCGCCCAGGAAATGGGCCGCGAGATTAACACGCTCGGCTCGAAAAGCAACCACGCCGAGATGCAGATTATCGTCGTGAAAATGAAAGACGAACTCGAACAAATCAAGGAGCAAGTGCTCAACGTCCTCTAATAACTCCCCATCTTCCCAACTTCCAAACTCCCCAACCCCAATGTCCGGCAAAATAATCGTGGTATCCGCCCCTTCCGGAACCGGAAAATCGACAATAATCAACTCTATACTCGACGAAGGTTCCACCCCGCTCAAATTTTCAGTATCCGCCACCAACCGCGCTCCGCGTCCCGGCGAAACAGATGGCATAAGCTATCATTTTCTCTCCACCGAACGGTTCCGTGACGCTATCGCTGCCGGAGAGTTCGTCGAATGGGAAGAAGTGTACCCCGGCCGCTACTATGGCACGCTGCGTTCCGAAATCGAAGACAAGACCGGAAAAGGCGACAACATAATCCTCGACATCGACGTGAAAGGCGCCGTCAACGTAAAGAAGATTTTCGGCGACCAGGCTCGCCTCATCTTCATAATGCCCCCGTCGATCGAAGCTCTCGGCCAGCGGCTCGCCGCCCGAGGCACCGACTCACCGGAGGTGATAACCCAGCGTCTTGGCCGAGCTGAATACGAGCTCGGATTCGCGCCGCAGTTCGACTTTCAGGTCGTAAACGACAATCTCGACGAAGCTGTCGAGCGCACTCGCTCGCTCATCGCCGATTTCATCTCCTGACAGATGGAAACAATCGGCATACTCGGAGGCTCGTTCAATCCCGTCCATATCGGACACATGATGGTGGCCTCTTATCTTACTCAATGGAAAATCGTAGACCGCGTGTGGCTTACCCTGTCGCCGCTCAATCCGCTTAAAGACCCCGGAACGCTGATTCCCGACCTCCGCCGGCTCGATATGCTCAAAATAGCGTCGAAAGGCGTGGAAGGCGTGGAAACGTGCGACATAGAGCTGACCATGCCCCGGCCATCATACACCATCGACACCCTCCGCCTGCTGGCAAAACGCTACCCGTCGAAACGGTTCAAACTCGTGGTAGGGTCCGACAACTGGAATATTTTCCAACGCTGGCGCTCATATGAGGACATTTTGGACGATTTCGGCGTGATTGTATATCCGCGCCCCGGCAAAGAAATCCAGCAACGCTTTGTCGACGGCATGGAGATAGTCCATTCTCCGTCGATCGACCTTTCGAGCACTTTCATCCGCGAGGCCATAGCCAAAGGACGCGACATGAACAGCTTTCTCCCTCCCGGTGTTTATCAATATATCACCGAAAACAATCTTTACAAATAAACACTCTTTCTTTAAACCGCTATACAATGTCTGTCCTCACCCCAAACAGATTGGCCTTCCTGGCCCTGGCAAACGAATACTGCCACGCCGTGGAAAACGCCCGTCAGGCCGACCGCGCCGACTTCGTGGCCGACATGCTCCGCCTGCTTCCGCGCATCTACATCGCCGCATCCGACATACCCCGCCCCGATTTTCAGCAAGACCCGGCCTACATTGCCCCGGCTCTCGACGAGGACTATTACGACTCGGTGCGCCTGTCGATGGAAATGCTTCTTGGCGAGGACGACACCTTCCTTGAAGTGTTTGAGCAGGACATGAAATATTCAGAGACGCCAATCGCCGCGAGCATCTCCGAATCGCTTGCCGACATATTTCAGGTGCTGTACAATCTTATCGACAGCGCCAAGGATGCGCCGGCTGAAATAGTGGTTGCCCTTCTCGACGCCTGCCGCGACGATTTCGACGAATACTGGAGCCAGCCCCTGTGCAATGTGCTCCGCGCCCTCAACGCCATACGCCAAAACTAACTTTATACCTCATCACTTATCCTTTATACCTTATACCAATGGTCGACCTTTTTCGCTTTCTCGAGGATTCGCCGGTAAATTTCCTTGCCGTCGAAACAATAATACGCCGTCTTGAACAGCACGGTTTCTCACGTCTGAACCCCGCCGACCGTTGGTCGCTCGCTGCCGGCGACCGCCGCTACGTCACTAAAAACGGCTCGGCCATTTTCGCCTTTATCGTAGGGTCTGACCCGGTGGCCGGCTTCAAAATAATATCCGCACATTCCGACTCGCCCTGTTTCCGCATCAAGCCTCATGCCGAGATGCCCGGCGAAGGTGGCATCATGCGCCTCAACACCGAGGTGTACGGCGGCCCGATTCTCTACACTTGGTTCGACCGCCCTCTGTCGGTAGCCGGACGCGTCGTGGTGCGCTCGTCCAACCCTCTGCGCCCCGACCATCGCCTTGTGCACGTGCGCCGTCCGCTTCTCACCATTCCCCATCTGGCGATACACTTCAACCGCCAGGTCAACGACGGCAATCCCCTCTCCCGCCAGAACGACATGATGCCGGTGATAGCGCGCCTCACCGACGACGCTCAACGTGAGAATTTCCTTCTCCGCCTCGTCGCCGACGAAGCCGGCGTAGACACAAAAGACATCCTCGACTTCGACCTCTCGCTCTACGACACCACCCCGCCCTGCTCATTCGGCCTCAACAACGAATTTATCTCCGCAGGCCGCCTCGACGACCTCTCTATGGTGCATGCCGCCATGACTGCAATCCTCGACACGGCCGACACGCCCCAGCCCATGACTCGCGTTATGGCCATATTCGACAATGAGGAAACAGGCTCCGGCACAAAGCAAGGCGCGCATTCCCCGGTGCTTTCCGACATAATGCGCCGCATCACGGCATCGGAAGGCCTTGATTTCGACGACCACATGCGGGCCATCGAAAATTCGTTTATGATTTCGGCCGACAACGCCCACGGCCTCCACCCCAACTACGTATCCAAGTCCGACCCCACCAACCATCCCATCCTCGGCCTCGGCCCCGTGATAAAAATCAACGCCAACTGCAAATATATGACCGATGCCGACTCCGCGGCGGTCTACCGCTCGATTTGCGAGGAGGCCGGCGTGAACGTGCAGTATTTCGTCAACCATTCCGACGTGGCCGGAGGCTCTACCCTCGGCAATATCCTCACTTCGCAGATTCCGCTGCGCGGCGTCGACATGGGCGCTCCGCTCTGGGCCATGCACTCTGTGCGCGAGACAGCAGCCGCCGCCGACCACACGGCCACAATCGCTTCTTTCCGCAAATTCTACACCATATAAGTATGTCACAAAAGAAAGTTAATACTTTGAGTGTAGGGACGTACGGCTCGTGCGTCCGTTGCAAAACAATATTAATTAATTGAGTTAATGATATTTACGCGGACGCACGAGCCGTGCGTCCCTACACCGTGATTACATTAACTTTTTAATCAGATATTCTTAATATATATAATATCTTCGTTACATTGGCTAATCTTCCGGAAGAATTCATCAACCTCATATCGCAATATCCGGCGCTCGCCGCCCTGCCCGAAGCCTTGACCGGCGAACCGGGCGTGGCCATACGCATAAACACGGCGAAGGCCGCGGCCGACGATATAGCCGGCTCGCTCCCGATTGCCGCGCCGGTGCCCTGGGCTGTCGACGGTTACCTGCTTTCGCGGCGTCCGCAGTTCACCCTCGACCCGGCCCTGCACCAAGGCCTGTATTACGTTCAGGATTCATCCTCGATGGCGGTGGCTCAGGCCGTGATACACGTTCTCGGCCAAATGGGATGCCGACCCATAAATGTGCTCGACGCCTGCGCCGCCCCCGGAGGCAAAACCACGGCAGTGGCCTCTGTCCTACCCAAAGGCAGCGCGCTCGTGGCCAACGAATACGATTTCCAGCGTGCGGCGATTCTTGCAGAAAATCTGGCCAAGTGGGGCGTTTCCGCACTTGTATCGCGTGGCGATACATCTCGTCTGCGCCGCCTGCCTGAAATGTTCGACATTGCCATTGTCGACGCGCCCTGCTCGGGCGAGGGCATGATGCGCAAAGACGCCAAGGCCGTGGAACAATGGTCGACACACCTTGTAAGCCAATGCGCCACGCTCCAGCGCGAAATTCTCGCCAACGTGTGGGAAGCGTTGCGCCCGGGCGGATTCCTCATTTACAGCACATGCACGTTCAATCCCGACGAGAACGAACGCAACCTCGCTTGGATTGCATCCGAACTCGGCGGCAACGCCATAGCCATACCCGCCCTCGACAAGCATCCGGAAATTGCCGGAGCAGTCGAAGGGTCACTACCGTGCTACCGTTTCATTCCGGGACGCGTCCCCGGCGAGGGGCTGTTCCTGTCGGCAGTGCAAAAACCGGGCAACGCTCCTGGGGCAACTCTGTCGATGTCAAAATCCAAGAAAGACCGGAAAAAACCGGAAATTCCAACCGAGGTAACACGATGGCTCGACGGCAATTGGGAGTACGAGGCCATCGACGGCGAAATATATGCCCTCCCTGCCGAAAACGCGCAATTTTACCGCTATGTCGCCTCGCAACTGGCGTGCCCGGCACCCGGCGTGCATATAGCCACAATAAAAGGGCGCGATGCAATCCCGACACAACAGCTCGCCCTATCCACAGCCCTTCGGCGTGGCTCATTCCCCGAAGCCGACGTTAACATCGACGAGGCCCTCGCCTACCTCCGCCGCGAGGCCGTGACGCTCCCCGATTCCGCTCCCCGCGGGTTCGTGCTCCTCACCTACCGCGGCCGTCCGCTCGGTTTCGTAAAAAACCTCGGTAATCGCTCCAACAACCTCTATCCGCGCCACTGGCGCATCCTCACCCGCCAATAAAGATATATTGTCGCGGACGCACGAGCCGTGCGTCCCTACATCCTTTATAGCTTATACTTTATACCTTATAGAAAATGGCCGTAATATTAAATATAGAAACATCAACCAACGTGTGCTCCGTGGCACTCTGCGCCGAAGGCATGGTATTGTCACATTTTGAAGATTTCGAAGGTCGCAACCACGCGGCGCTCCTGTCGGGATTCATCAAACGATGCCTCGATTTCCTCGCTGAAAAAGAGCTTAAACTCGATGCCGTGGCCGTGTCAATGGGCCCGGGCAGCTACACCGGCCTGCGCATAGGCCTTAGCGAGGCCAAAGGACTTGCCTACGCCCTCGACATCCCGCTTATCGGCATTTCCACTCTTAAACTTATGGCCGTGTCGGTGATGTTCTCCGGCGTCGACATACCCGACGATGCCATCTTCGTGCCGATGATTGATGCCCGCCGCATGGAGGTGTACACCGCCGCTTTCGACATGGCCCTTGGCGAACTCATGGCTCCGCGTCCTCTTATCCTCGACGAAAACTCATACGCCGACCTGCTCTCGACAGGCCGCCCCGTGCTGTTTTTCGGCAACGGCATGGAAAAAGCAATCGAAGTGCTCCGATCGCCCAACGCGCGATTTATCCACGACGTGAACCCTCTGGCCGTAGACATGCTTGCACTGGCCGACCTCGCCTACTCACGACGCGAATTTATCGACCTGGCCTACTCCGTGCCCGAATATCTCAAAGATTTCCAGGCCACCACGCCCAAAAACAAGGTTATTTAGGTATACGCCATAATTATGGCGTATGGAATCGCGTAGCGATTCAAGATTGTAGCCGGGGGTGGAGCGATAGCGGAACCCCCGGTATGTTGAGTTTTGTCTATCTTGGTTTTGGAGCGAGCGACAGCGTAGCGTTTTGCATCACGGTTGGCGTTATCGAACGCTCCGGCCTGCCTACGCTCCAATGCCCTAATATATAACTTCCACATAATCCCGGGGCTACCGCCCCGCGCTACAATATTTGTCTCCTAACGGAGACGCAATATACCATAATTACGGCTTGTGCCGTTATTTGAATTTTTTGAAATCTTTCAAAAACAGGACACGCTTGTTTTTGGCAAACTTGCGGAAATCGGCCGTGCCGGGATGCCCCGGATAGGGCGTGCAGAACATCTTGTCGGACTCATAGCAGTTGTGCCAGACAAGCGCATAGGCTATCTTATATTTTTTCAACTGCGGCAGCAGCGAACGGGTGAACCAGTTTGCATCGGGCAAAGCAATATATCCCGTCTCGGTAAGAGCCGCAATCTTGCCATGCTCGCGCGCGGCGCGCACTGCCGAACCAAGCCGAAGCGCCAAACGATCGTTAAACTTGCTGTCGGCTTCCGGCTCCGTGCAGTAATACAAGTCGCAACCCATCACGTCGACATACGCGTCGCCCGGGTAACGCTCGATATAGTCGGCATAATCCTCAATCGTGTCGGGACTGTAAACCCACACCACATTATCGACGCCCTTTCGGTCGAATACCTCGCGGGTCAGCCGCCACAGCCGCACATATTCCTCCTTGGTGCATTGGTTCTTGCCCCACCAGAACCAGCCGCCCGTGTGCTCGTGCCACGGCCGGAACAGCACAGGAATACGGTTGCCGTCGGCATCGCGGAAACTTCCTATCATGTCGGCAGCCAGCCCTATCCATTTCACAAGCGTGTCGGTCAACGCCTGATTGGCAAAGACACGGCGCAGCGTCATGCCGTCGGCAAGGTCTTTCGACGAGCCGTGCGTCGCCGGATTTGCGCAATGCCACGACACAGTGTTCACGCCGCCCCTGCCGTGGTGCGCCGCCACCTTCTGCCGCATCTCGTCGAACCATACCCAATACGACGTATGGCCCGTGCCCTCCTCAATGCCGATAAAGTCCCAGCCTACGATGGCCGGATAGTCGCCCGTGGCCGAAAGCACATCTGACGAATCTGCATCATGCTTCCAGTATCGCCCGAACGACAGGTCATCCATATGCCCAAACGCCACCCTTCCCGAGCGCTCCACCGCTTCAAGCCTCCGCAACAGGCGCCGAGCCTCCGCGTCGGCCGGCTTCTGCCCCCATGCCGGCAAAACGCCGATGCCCAACGCAACTATAATCAATGCAATCCAAAATCGAAATCTCATAGCTCTAAAAATATTCATTGCAAATATATAACAACCACATTCCGCTGTCAATAGCCAAAAGCCGAAATTTTAGCTTAAAAATTGCATGTTGGCAAAAAAAACGTCAAAAAATTTTCTCAATCAAAAAAAAACGCTTATCTTTGCACTCGAAATTGCCAATCGGGGTGTAGCACAGTTGGCAGCGCGCCACGTTCGGGACGTGGAGGTCGGAAGTTCGAGTCTTCTCACCCCGACATTATTTCGACAAATGGGTTTAACTCAACGAGTTAAGCCCATTTTCGCAAAATAACCGGGACAAAATCGGGACACGTCGTTTCCCGACCCGCATGTTTCACCGGGCGTTTCTCGACCAGAGAAATGTCAAAAAAAATGTGTCCGGAAAATTTTCCTCGCCTAAAAAAATCAGGCAACACACCACAAGTCAACCGAAGCAGCGGCGTAAATTCTGCGCTTGCTCATACTGTTCCGGTTTATCGAGAAACCAATGGCTGTGACTTCGTGGAGTTCTATGCTTTTGACCCTGAACAGGGCAAATTGCGCAGAAAGAGAATCAAACTAAATCGAATCAAGGGCGTCAAAAACCGAAGGGAGTACGCTCGTGGCGTAATAAAGCGCTTAAACGAACAGCTAAAGAACGGTTGGAATCCATGGATAGCTAAGGATACCTCCAACTTATTGACGTTCGAGGAAGCCATTCAACGTTACGAGGCGCACATTCAAAAAATGTTAGCCAGTGGATACTTCCGCAAGGAGACATACGATGGCTATAAATCGTATGTCAAAATAATGCGGGAGTTTATTAAAACCAAACGGCCGACATACTATTGTTATCAATTTGATCATAAATTCTGTGTTGACTTTCTCGACTATGTTTTCATCGAGCGAGGGAATGGAGCGCAGACCCGCAACAACTACCTCAATTTTCTGAGGGTGTTCTGTGGGTTCCTGGTTGAGAAAGGCTACATTCAGAGCAAACCGACCGATGGTATTAGCCCCATAAACAAGCGACTATACAAGAAGGAACGCGAGTGCATACCTCTTGACGTTGTCAGCAAGATTGCTGACTACTGCAAGGAAAAGGAGCCGGACTTCCTATTTGCCTGCTATCTTCTTTATTACTGCTTCATTCGACCCGTGGAGATGACACGCCTGAAAGTAAGGCACTTCAACTTGAAGGAGTGCACGTTAACCGTGCCGGGCGAATTGAGCAAGAATAAGAAAACGCAAACCGTCACCATTCCGAAAAAAGTTATGCTATACGGCATAGAGATTGGCATATTCTCGGCACCAATGGACGACTTCATTTTCTCGTATAGATTGAAACCGGGTCCGGAAGAAATTGATCCGAAACATTTCCGCGATCATTGGGACAATGTCCGCAAGGCATTAGGCCTGAAAAGTTCGTGGAAATTCTACAGTCTAAAGGACACCGGCATTACCGAGATGCTAAAGAGAAAGATGCCAACGATTGAGGTGAGAGACCAAGCAAGGCACTCGTCACTGGCAATCACCGACATCTATACTGATCACAACACCGAGGCCAACAAAGAGATTGTAGGCCTTGATGGTGCGCTTTAGTCTTCGAGTAGAGGATAAAATTCGCCCTTCAGCAACTGCGACATACCGTTTTCGGTAAATGTCGCAGTTATTTTTTCACATAGATACTTCTTCCCTCGGATAAAGAACACAGATCGAACGTTAGGGATTATTGAAGATAGCCATGAGACTTTCATTTTCTCTTTTGGAGAAATCTTCATTCCCGATAGATATCCCTTATACCTACGACGGAGAGAGAATCTTTCATCTACATAGGGCGCCGGAGGTAAATTGTCGTTTTGAGTAACTTCCATTCCGTTTGTCAAGAATGTATGGTTCGAACTGTGGCCGTCCCAATAGGCAAGCAATATTTTATCATAATATTCGGCCGCAGAGTCCGGTTCCCCTTTGAGCAATGCGCTATATGCCATCGGCTGACGGATACCATCTTCATCAAGGTCTTCCTTTTCATTGAAATTGGACGGTGCCAAAAATAGGCAGAGGCCGTGCACATCATCAGTGGTATCAAGGCGAGCCGGGACGAATCCAAGCTCAATATCGTTGTCCGAATCGGGGTCGTTGATGACATCTCCGAAACGGTTTAGATCTACCCATTGGTAGAAATACATATTTGGGTAAGTGGTCATATTTCCATATACCACTTTCCACAAAGCATATTGGTCGGTTTCTGCAATGTGAATCAGCTGACCCACATCTTTACCGCGCTCCGAATCCTTACCTGTAATCCATGGGCCGAGTATTCCGAACTTTGATGTGTACCAATTCATAAACTCGGCCGATGTCTGAAACTCTGTGTAATATTTTCCATCTTGTTTGAGAAGGTCGATTAGCCACTGGCATTGCTCCATCTGCCATTTTTGGTCACCACGATCACTATATCTAAGATTTGCCACACCCTTGAACTGACAGAGATTATCTTCGTATGCGACTTCGGAAGTAAAAGCATCGACAATGCAGTCTTCCTGCAATTGAACCACACTTTCCGACCATTCAACATTGTCAGACATGATAAGGTTGATGTGTTTTGCTTTATGATCAATGTCGATTTCGCATACAAGAATTTTTTCAAGCTCCTCAAAAAATTCTGTTACAGTCCAATGAGGTAAAGCACGAGCATATTGAGGAATATCCCATGCAGCGGGAAGAGTGTTACAAATCAACAGATATACCTGATTGGAGTTTTCCCATTGAGAAAAATCGTATGTATAACCGAGCTCATCACATATGCGTTTGGTTATTGCTATCAAATAAGGCTGATAAGATAGTTTCCCGGTGTCCTTGGTAAATTGCGACCACTCAGCAACGCCGTTTTTCACAATGACCTCATTATTTATGTCGCCTGTATCATCATAGACCCAAGGCAACGCCACGGCGGAGGCTCCATGGTCAATGTCGCCATGAGTTGATGACGGATAGGTTGGTAATGTTGATTGCGGGTATGTACCAAGTGACATCTCGTTAATATACCGATCATCAAAAGTATCCATAAAGTTTTGAACACTGCGTCCCTCAAGAAATTGTACCTTAACATCAACATCAGATGATTCAACGACAGTGATAACTCCATTTTTTGAGAAGCCTCGGTCAATAATCGATGCTTCAAGAATTATGTAACGTGATTCCGCGTCCATTCGGTCAATATGTCCGAAAATCGCACGATTTTCCAGGCATCCGGCCAGCGGAAGAGTTATCGACATTGTATAATCATCTGCGTCTGAAAAAGATCTATTTTCAGAAACATAGTCGAAAGAGCTTCCTTCCTTAAGAACAGCCTTATGTCCGTCAATTATTAGTTCCATTTCGACGAGATTTAGGAGATTTATTGTTTAGGAGCCGATTATGTTTGTCTCGAGCCTGCTTCATTCCATAATCACCACCTTCAGTGTTTACTGTGTAGAATGGCTCATTCAGTCGGTCAGTCAAATCAGAAACAGCGTCCGACATACGCGATGCAACAGCCGCCATGACGAGCGAGCCGTTGTCGCTTTCGGCGATACGGACGAGCGAGTTGTTGGCAGTGATGGAGCGCGAGACATCATCGGCTCGCAAGGATCCGATTGTATTTGTGCGCTGCACATAGTCGAGCGTTTCAATCATCGGGCGAGCGACAGGATTGGCGAGCAGTTTCTGCGAAGCGACCCATTCTCCGGCGTGGACTATGCCCGCAGGCTCATTCACACCGCCGGGGCGAGTAAAGCCACCCTGAGCATACCCTTGTGCTTCGGACGCTTGTTGCTGTTTCTTTATAGCCGCAATTTGGATTGCGCCGGCGGCGACAGCCATGGCAGCGGCAACAGGAGCAAGTATATAACCAACGACGGGGATAGCAGCGGCAGAGCCATAGGCCGAAAGCGCGTTTTGCGCTGTTTGGGCTACAGCCTGAATGACTTGCATAGCGAACATTTTTTTGTTAGCGTCATTCTTTGCTTTGGCGATGTCGGCTTCCTTCTTCTTCTCCAACTTCGCCACTTTGTATGAGTTTCCTTGGGCGAGTTGGATTTCCCGATCATAACGTTTATTGATAGCAGCCGTCTGGATTTCCAATTCGGCTTGCATCATAGTCGATAGTCCGGAGAAGATAGAAGACATTCCAGAAGTAAGAGTGGACATAGTGCCGGTCACGGCCTTTCCTCCATCACTATTAAGCCATTCAAGCGAAGAATCCACAGCGCGTTGCATTGAATTGCGTGTATCTTCTTCGGAAAGTAGGCCATATTGGCGGCGAAGTTCGTTCTGAGCTTGTAGGAAGGCTTCCTCAATGCGCAATTTTTCATCGGCATTGTCTCCAGCGGCGGCGATTTCACGAGCATAAACAGCTTTCAGCACAGAGAACGCTGCGTCATACTTCTTTTGCTTTTCAGCAGGATTGTCTCCAAAGTATTTTTCCTTATACTTAGCATATTCAGCCTCCTGCTTCTCATATTCCTGTTGATGACGCTGTTGAGCTTTCAACTGAGCCGACTGATAATCCTGCTGGGCTCGCAGACGTTCGGCAGACCCTTCGTCATAGAGTTCAACAAGCCGAGCCAAGTGATTGAGTTCAACCAACTCCATTGCTTCCTTATGGGCACGGTCGGCATTCTCCCTCTCTTGATCAGAGAGGTCACCTCTTTCAAGACGTAAACGGTATGATTCCGTTAGACGATAGAGAGTCTGCTGATAACAACTATTCTCATCATCTATAAGCTGTTTGTTGCCAGCGACAGTCTGTTTGTTTACTGCTTCCCAATATTGAGCCTCGATAGACAAACGCTCATCTGAAGAGAGGTCAGTGCGCTCAAGGATCTTGTTATAATACAGTGTTGCGATTTCATTCATGCGAGCAGTATGCTCTGAATAAGAGGTTTCCCCCTTTGCATAAGAAATTCGAGAAATTGCCTCCATTCGTTCCCTCCAAGCGTCTTCCTCTGCAAATCGCGCCTGTGCTGGGGTAGGATTAGGATTACCGCCGCCATATCCGCCACCACCGCCACCAGTGTTTACTACATCATCAAGCACATCACGAGATACAGATGAATATAAAAGTTCTCGTTCTTTTGCAAGTTGATTAAGTTTATTTGTGGAATCTGCCTCGACTTGATGAATATAACCTCTGATTATGTAAGCCTCCGGTGCCGTTTCGACATAACCACGTTCAAGGCCATACTCACCTTCAAATATTGGAGTGGAGAGTCTTTTATTTTGAGGAACAGAGACATCAGCAAGAGCCTCGTTGATTTTTCTATCACGATCTCGTTTTACTTTCAATATATCAGCTTCCGTTTCCGCAAGCAAATCCTTACGAGCCTGAGCTTGCGCTGAACGAACGATATTAGCCCTCAGCCGTTCGTAAGCATCTGCCGCATTTCCTGCAAGAATAGCCTCTTTTGAGAGGTTTTTGAAATAATCGGGATATTGTTCTTGCAGTTTATCAACGGCTCGCAAACGGGCGTCCATTGCAAGATTTTGGTTTTGGGTAGCGTCGTACAAGGCTTTTAACGTTGCGAGCTCTGATGCACAGCTTGCCTCGGCCTCTTTTTCCGCATAAGATATTTTCTTTTTTGCTTTAGCTAATCGTTCAGCCTCAGTGGTAGCTTTTGCCGCTTTAGAAGCAAAGGTCACCAAAAGAGCGACAGCCGCAGTAAGAGCGGCGACAGCTAAACCTATTGGACTTGCATGTAGTGCAGCCGAGAAGGCTATCCATGCAGTACGTGCTTTTGCGAGGTTCCCCGAAAAAAGAGCCATCACCACAGCACCAAGCTTAACTGTAGCGGTCCAAAGCAACATTGCGGCACGACCAACAGCACTGATGGCAATCCACGCTTTTTCCTTAATGATTGCCAAATTTACAGTTATGATATAAGCCGCAACGGCTGCTGTAAGTGAAACGACTACCCCTTTATTTTCGGCAATCCAACGTACAAGAGTGAGAATAATTCTCATAACAGCGGCACCTGTAGTCAAAAAATGGCCCATCAACGGATAAAGATGCTCTCCAAGTTCTACACGAAGTTCATTGGCCCGGTTCTTACACTTATCGAGAGAAGCCTGAACGGTATCGTTTTGCACAGCAAACTCGGTGTCAATAGAAGTGCCTTCTCGAAAAGCATCATTGGCAGCCTCTTGCTGAGCTTTTACTTGGTCAATATGTGTGGCGAGTGTAGATAAAGCAGCGATAGCTCGCGAACCATTCTCTCCCATATCCTTGAACATTGGAGAAAGTTGGTCCATGCCCCCGGCTTTCTGTAAGGTTTCAAGAAACATTATAAGAGCAGCGTTGGCGTCCTCACGCATAAGTGAAGCAAACTCTTGTGCGTCGAGGCCAGCCACTTTCGCATATTTCGCGGGGTCTTGGTAAAGCCTCACGATAATTTGCGACAGAGCCGTCGATGATGCTTCAAGTGCTTGTGCATTGGAGTCGAGCACAGCTCCGAAGCCCATAATCTGAGGAATGGTTAACCCTGCTTGTGAACCAACGCCGCCCATGCGCTCAGCGAAGTGGGCGAGATATGGAGCGGAAGCCGAGCAGTTCTGAGATAACTCGTTTATAACCGAACCAACTTTCAAAAGAGATTGCTCAGTCCCGTAAATTTTTTCGTCGCCGAATATGCTTGTCAGTTTTGAAAGGGTGAGGGTTGCCCCATCGCCAAGGTCATCGAGAGCGACATTAATTTTATCTGCGGCACGGACGAAGCCAAGGACATCTTCCTCCGAGGTCTTGCCGAGGCGGCCAGCCTCTTGGGCGAGCATATTGAGCTGCTCTCGCGATGAACGAGTATCAATCTTCTTAAACTGCTCATTAAGAGAAGCAACTTCCTCCTCGGACATTCCCGTAAACTTGCGAACATTGGCCATTTCCTGCTCCATTTCTGCATAAGAATCAACGTACTCACGCAAGCCGCCTATTAGTCCATCATACCAGTCGCCAAGGAGTTCTAAGGCCGGCCACGCACCTTGTGACCATTCCATAAAGCGTCCCCATGCAGACTGTTGCTCTTCCGTAGCCTCCCGAAGTTCGGAAAGGCGAGCTTTGAGTTCTTTTATTTTCTCGCAGTGAGAGTCCCAAACATCCGACCCGGGCACCATATCTTTGAGCTGTTTATTCAGTGTGCGGAGTGCCTTTTCAAGTTCACGAGGGGTGGCCAGCTCAATATTTTCAAGTGCACGATTAACACCCTCAGTGGCAGAGCGCATTTCATCGAGTTGCTTCTGATAGGTTTTCAGTTGCTTTTTAGCTTTTTCTATATCTTTGGGGTCGGCCATCGACTTCTTAAGATTGTCAATGGTATCCACGGTCTGCTTAATTTTGGCCTCAATGTCGGCCATCATCTGTTTCGCCTGAGCGCCATTGACGTTCAGAGTTACAGTAGCGGTATCACGTATTCCACTCATAGAGTAAGTTATGGAGAGATTAAACTTTCCACAAAATTACCTTGGAAGTGACCGCTATTAAAAGACACAACCGCAGAGACGTTTGTGTTCCCTGCGGTTGCAACATAAAAATATCTTTAGTTAGAAAGACCCATATTTGCGGAAATAACGGCGTTTCTTTATTCTCTTTTGTTTGATACTATTAAACATCGGCATTACTTT
The DNA here is from genome assembly GCA_009775125.1 of Muribaculaceae bacterium. Lineage (GTDB taxonomy): Bacteria > Bacteroidota > Bacteroidia > Bacteroidales > Muribaculaceae > CAG-873. The sequence goes on from VSPD01000007.1 coordinate 15,402, forward strand.
GCGAGGGCGCGAACTATTGTGACGCGACTTTTTTGATAAATCGCGCTTAGGCGTCGGGATTATCGACAGCACCAAAATGGTGATTATTATGAATAAAATCGTGCCCATATAGATTATTTCTTTTTGCAAATATACGAAATAATCTTCATACGACAAAGAAGTAACAAAGGAAAAATTTCATTATTAGTTAAATGTTTGAGCAATAACAGAATTATCCTGTGTAATTCGAGCTGATTTTTACGGATTTTTGGATTTTTCCAGTGGTTAAAAGTCCAGCAGGCCTAAAAATCAAGAGGTTAAAGGGGTTAAAAGGGGAATTTTTCCCCTTTTTCCGTCGGAAGACCCCCCGCCCGCCCTACGGAGCAAGAGCCGCCAACCCCTTTCCGACCTTGCGGAATATGCAGGGGTGCGCGCGTGCGGCCACCTCGACTACATCAAAATCGAGCCGCAAAAATTTTGATGCTCGGTATTGCGGCCAATGTGTGAGCCAAATCCGAAATTCATGGAGGATTTGGCTCACGCTTGGCAACCTCTCTGCCCCTTAGGGGCGGTAAAATGGCTCGGCACGGTAATGAAGGGAGCGCATAGAGGTATGTAGCGGAAACGGGAGCGACGTAAGAGATTGAGGTGCCGGGGCAATGCTGTGTGCCGTAGGCCACCTGGCCGTCAGCACTTCTCTGCAGGGCGATTAGCAGAAGCGGAAGAGGCGGAGTCAGCCGACCGAGCGAAGCGACAGGCGGGTGCCTCGGCCTCGTAGCGTATGCAGACCGGAGGAGATGTTATGACAGCCAATGTGAACAGTATTGCTCCGTGACTGCGCAGAGCGCATGTCAAGCCTCTATCCCGACCTAAGCGAGAGGTGCAGCCACATACCTCGGCAGTGCGACCGTGTTCCGTGCCGAGGGGCCTGGGGTGGGCCAAGGCGGCGTTAGTGTGTAGGCAGCGCAGGGAGTGTGACCTGTGGGTAAGATGTGAAGGGTGTGCGGAGGAGGGAGAGGGAGACTGCCTTGCTATAAACGACTGGAATAATGTGTGGGTGAATAGGAATGGAGTGTGTGAGAAATCGGCACTCGTGACGGTTTCTCACATAAACGGAATGGATAGGAGGCCACACTGTATGCAGGGAATGGGCACGGCAACCGACCGCCGGCACAGCCGCCACTCGTCCGGACACCCGGAACATCACCCATGGCCACGCGACCGAAAGTGCCTACACGTGCGCCGTCCGTCTATGAGCCAAAGGAAGAAGCCCCAAACGGGAGATGGGACGTGGGTGGGAACACTGGAGCGGTGCGTAATGAAGGGAGCAGCGCAGGGGTGAGCGGTAATCGGCGATAGCGGGCGTAATGGTCAGCGGGGTCCAGGGAGACTGCCCTGCCAAGAGCGACCGGAGAGTGTGTGAAGGGAGGCAAGAGCGGGCGTGGGCTGAGAGCCGGAGAGCAACGGAGGTCTCAGTCCAAAGCTTAGAGAGGGACACCCGAACACTCTCGGGAGGGGGCGAGCAGAGCAATCCGACCGGGGCGAAGCCCGGCCCGGCTGATAATGTAGAACACCCGGCGATGCCGTCACCCCGGAGTGAGGCCACGTTCGCACAGCTCACTCCTATTTATCGGGCGACCATTTGGGGCGAATGAATTTGGCGGCGTATCTGTGAGAATGAAGTTTGCGGCGAACTACATGGATTTTATCGTATTGCCGGCGAAGGACACACTTGCCAAAATCCTCGACGAAGTAGAGGTATTTGCCCCAGGCAGGGAGGATGTATTTCTCGCAGATCTTACGGCGAACCTTGTAGCTCTTGTGGTGAATCATCATGCCGAGATAAGAATTGATGGAAGCTCGGAGTTTTTCGAGCAAGGCAATTCTGCCGGCCTCGTTTGTTGCTTCTGCTCTGCGCTTGTAATCGATCATGGAGTCGATGAAGTGGCCTCGTGTGCGGTTGGCGATGTAAGTGCGCGACGCCGGAGCGGGCTTTTGTCGGCCATACCGTGACGGCAGGTTTGCCGTCAGCCACTTGCGCAGCCGCGTCAGGGCCACCGGTCGTTGGTCAAGGCCGCGGAGCACCCATTTGCGCAGAGCGGTGAGATGGCTCGGCTTATAGCAGGCCGGCTTGAGAACCGCGCCCACCATCTTCGTGCCCTTGGTGTAGTGCTGGAGGTAGATTTTATCGGGGTGTAGAGTGATGTGAAGCACCTCTGACAGATATTGGCGAAACTCCTTGATGAGCCGCACACCTTCCTCGCGAGTGTGCACCAGGCAACGCCAGTCATCGACGAATATGACGAAGCCCTCGACCTTCTTATAATGGACAACCCAGTCGGTGAACACCGCGCCCATAAGGTTCGCCCATATTTGGGACGGCAAATTGCCGATGGGCATTCCGTCCATGTGAAAGAGTGACTTGCGAGGCGGCAGGTCGCGCCACATTGATTCCGGCGATTTGCGGACAAAATTGTCCTGACAGCGGTGGAATAGTGTTTCACGCATGAGGTAGAGCAATGCAGGGAGGTCAGAGCCGGTGTATTGCTCGGTCATGAGTTGAACCAGGAAATCCCATAGCAGAGTCTTGTCTATGCTCATAAAGAAATTGGCAAAGTCACCGCCCACAATCCAGCAATCCTGCCGCGTGTAATGTTCGGTAAACTCATAAATGGCTCGCTCCATGGCGGCGATTGCCACAAGCGAGCCGTAGCCCTTACGGCAGTTCATGGAGCGATTGCCTACGGCCTTGAAATAGTCCTCGATAACAGGACCGAAGCGAAGATTCTCCCAATGGTGCACTACGCGGTCGCGGAAAGCACCTGCCCACACCTCGCGCAGTACAGGGTATTTCACCATGAACACCGTCGAGGTGCGAGGCTTATAGGTGGCGGTGCACATCTCGTGCCAAAGCTGCACGAGGTCGCGGGCTGCATGCCACCGGAATTTAGTGCATGAATTGGCCGTGCGCTTTTTCTGCTCACAGTCAATCCATGCCCGGATTACAGAAGAAAATGGTATGTCATAGACCATCTGGGATGTCGCCGACACCGGACGCACGACAAAGTGGTTGTTGTTCTTGTTGTTATTGTTGGAAACAGAGCCGGACAAGACCTGAAAAGCCCAAGCGTGGTTCGCACTGTTGCAGCCACTAATACTATTACCACCTTTCGATGGTGGACTGCCCGATATTCCTTGATGGTTGCTCACTCGTAATCAAGATTTAATCATTGGTTGATTAATGGGGTTCCCCTTGCCCTTATTACGACTCCGGCTTTCGAGCGGAACGCCGCCATGCCCCGGCTTGAGATTCTACATCAGCCGTAAGCATAAAAATATCGGCGAGGACAGAATCCTTTTTAAACTGCCGCTCGTCTCGACATACCATTATGAGAGATTTCAAAATGTCAAATTCTATCAGGAACTTGTCAAGGTGTTCCTGCCGCGCACCTTGCCGCCGGTCCTCGTTGGCATAATGAATCAAAGACAGGCAACCCAGCGCACGGCTAACCATATCGTCGCCGACAACATATTTGAAACCCTTGTCAAACGTGTTGCGGGCATGGATAATCGAGCGCACAAGGTTATACATCGAACGGTAAATTTTCAAGTCTTCTGTCAGTGCCATTGGCGGTGGAATAGAAAGGTTTGCGTTTCGACTGCAAAGTTACAAAAAATGTTAAACCGCATAAGGGCCGAAATAAAAAAATTTGGACTTGTCCCAATTTTTGCTGCACTCGGCATAGCCCGAGAGCAAGCTCTCGGCTCTGCCCTCATTTGCAAAAAATTTCGACCGCTTACGCGGTAAGGTGGCACAAGGCCACTCTCCACCCCTCCTTTCGTCGGGGATTCCGAGCGGCCAAGTGCCGAAGTGTGAAAGGGACTATATCGCCGACACCGGACGCACGACAAAGTGGTAGTTGACCTTGCCGGAATTGCTGGAAACAGAGCCGGAAAAGACCTGAATAGCCCAAGCGTGGTTCGCACCGTATTCCGTTGAGGACCAGTACCATTGCGAGTCCGAAAGCGTGCCGCCGCCGATGAAGTAATTCATCGCCTCGTTGATTTCAAGGCGGTACTTTGTCATAAGAATCAGATGGCCGGCCGCCGGCAAATCCCAACGGGTCGGGTCGTCCGGGCAGCCCTTGTACTCGCGGCAACGGCGAGCCGCCACGGGGTCGGCGGTGGTGGTGCCGTAGTGGGCGATGATTTTGTCGGTGTTGCCCTGCGAGTCAAAATCCCATATCATGCCATAGGTGCCGGTCTCGTAGTTCTTCAAGCCCGACACATCGAGGCCGGAGGTTCCCCACAGCATTGTGGTAGCGTCGTTGTCGTCGGAGCGGGTCTGATAGCTCTTGGAGATGATGAGCTGGTGTCCTTCGGCTATCAGCAGAATGCCGATGCGAGGATACGCCAGGCGTTCGGAGGACGACAGCAAATCCCACTCCTCGCGCGTGAAGAAGCGGTGTTGCTTGGTGCCGTCGTCGAGAGTTTCGACTGTGGCCACCTTCGTTACGCAGCTCTTGCCCCCAGCAAGGTGGAGTTTGTCGGCGATGACGCGCAGAGGGTCATTGTCGGCCACCTCGATGCCGACCTCGCGCATAGCCTCCACAAGGTCCTCTTTGTTGGCCTTCATCAGCTGCACTTCATTGATGATTTCTTTGATATCCATAGCGAATGTAGATTAGTGCTCGACGGCTATAGGGCGCACCGAGAGGGTTGATGTTGATTTATTGGAGTTGTCCCACGAGCCGCATGCCATATTCAGAGAATAGGCGGCACCGGCGGCCTGCTGGCAGCACGACCAGTAAGAACCCGACGAGAGTGTGTCGGCGCCGATGACGTTGAAAGCCTCGTTGAGCTCGTTACGGTAGCGGTTGATAAGGAATAGATGCGACATCGCCGGCAGAGACCACTCGGTAGTGTCCTCCACGCCGTTTGTGGCATCGAAAGCACGGTAATCAAGGCAGAACTCAGCCGCCGGAGCGCCGTTAACATCGCCGTTCGACAAGCCCTCGCAGTGAGCGCGAATAAGCTCCGTCTCACGGCGGGCATCGCCGAACTTCATGAACACAGGAGAGGTCTGCGTAGTAGCGCCGACCACTGCCGACGGATAGCCCCATTTGAGCGACTGCTGAATCAGAGCTATAACAATGCAAGTAGCATTGGCACGCAGGCGCACGCCGCGTATCAAGTACGCCGAGCGGGCGGCATTGTCCATCGCCTTATACTCCTCCAACGAAAAATAGGCATGATTGCCGGTAGATTTTTCACGAGCTGCCACCGTGATGTCAAGCAGGCCCTTGGCCCACTTTACATACATCGGGAACAGCGACGCGCGCGTGTCCGCCGTAACCTCGGTAAATCCGAGTTCATTGAGCGTGGCCACGATGGCGCGTTTGTTTTGTCGCAGCAGCGACACAGACTGTTCAAAGGTTGACATATTTTGATTTGAGTTTGTGATTAGTAGTTTTCGGCAGCAAAGCGTGCGAGCCATTCGGCATACGTTTCGCCATTGAAGTAGCGCACATGGTCGATTACGTTGTCAATGGTGACAGGCAGCTCCACATTGGCATCGGTGTCCACTCCGGCGCTCTCGCCATTGACAGCGTCAATCTCCTTGATCACTGCCTCGACTGCGAGAACCATGTCAAGGCCCTCGAAACTCTGCTCGTAGGCCTCGATGTCGGTGGGGTCGATGATAGAGGTCAACTCGTACGTACCGTTAATCTCCGGCTTTCCCAGTTGGTCAGTCACACCATGCACACCCAGTTCGAGCAGGCGGTTCAGTTCCTCGCCCGAGCCCTGCATCTTCGCTCCCGATATGCGCACATACTGCAACGAATTGCCCGGCTCCTGAGTAATCTGCTCCAGGATATCCATCGGGTTAAGGTTCGGGCAATTGGTAATGTCCACCATGTGGATATTGCCCACACCGTCAAGCACAAGGCCTTCAGACGAAAGCATCGGCAGGTCGGCCAGGCGCAGCTGCACCAGCGTCTCCGGCAAGTGCATCTTCGATATATTGCACCCCGCAGCCAGATTCACACCCGTAATCGCCGACCCCTGCGCCTCAATCTCCTCCAGCGCCGTGCAGCCTGAAACATCAAGGGGCTTGGCAAGAGTCTGAAGATTCACCACGTTGATGTATTTCAGCAGCGGGTGTGTGCCGAAGGTCAGCTCCGCAAGTTTGCCGCGGTAGCCTGCCGTCTTGTTGCCCACCACCAGTTGCCGCAGCATGCGGCCCTGCGCTATGTCGCAAGTGGTGGGGTACAGTGTAGAGATGTCCCCTATGTCGCTCAGGCGGTCAGCCTGGTGGATGTAGGTTTCAGTGTCGTTCGGCATCGAGCCGGCAGGTGCCTCGAAGTGCACGGTCTTGCCCTCCTCGATGCGCTGCGGGTTCCAGCCGTCGTTGGCCGAGAAGCGGAAGGCGAAGTACCAGTCCTGCGCCGCCGTCAGGTCAACGGCCACCTTTGCCGGTACGCTGGACTCTCCGGCGGTATTGGCGCGGAGGTAGATGCGGCTCTCGCGGAACGACCCTGCACCCCACTTGGCATTCTGGTACTGGAAGCGCTCGTACATCGCCCATTTGCGGTGTTCCTCGCGGTCGCCCTGTGCCATGTCAAGGTAGTTGTTCGTCTGCCCCGACCCGTCCTCCGACAGGTTACCGAACGAGTCGATGTATTTGTACTTCGAGTCGGCGTTCTTCACGGCCTCGCACCATTTGTCGCTCTGTCGTTCGTTAAACCAGTAGAGCGCCCTTTCGTAGGTGAAGCCTGCCGCCACCATATCGGCGTACAGCTGGCGCTGCTCGCTCTGGAGGCCGCGCTCTATGTGGTTCCACAGAGTCGATGACTCGCCGTTGAACACATACTTGCCCAGCTCATCCTTCGAGTGGTTCTCCACGTAGGGGATGAACATGATGCGGCCTTCGTTGTTGATAAGCCAGATGGTGTCGTTGTCGTAGAATATGATGTAGATAATGCCGTCAATGATGGCCCACATCATGTTCTTCGCGCCCTGGTCGGCCGCCACGAAGCCCTGCCTTATCAGGTCGTAGGCCAGTGCCATGCGCTTGTTGAAGTAGCTGCTTATCTGCCCGGTGAAGAGCTGCGTCTTGGCCTGCTTCTCGGCCTCGGTCAGCTTTTCATCGTTGATGGCGAGCGACGCCAGCCAGTCGGTGACGCGCTTCAGCTGCTCAGGCACCTTGCCTCGGGCGTAGCGTATGTTGTTGTCATCGTTGTCGGGATAGCGGGGCTCGAAGGCGCCGCTCCAGTAGGGGCCCACTTTCTTGCCCTGGGCATCGGTCTTGTTCAGCCATGCCTCCTTTATCCACGAGCCCAGGCCCTGGCTCACCTGCGTGGTGTAGTCCGAGCTGTGGAAGAGGCACATCGGGTGGCCGTTGTTCAGAAACTCCCAGCACTCTACGTTGTTCTCCACCAGTTCCCCGGCCTTTACCTTGTCGAGTATGCCTTGGGCGCGGGTGCAGGTGCTCCCGTCGTTCTTGCCCCAGGCCAGCAGATGTGCCTTCCAGCGCCACATCTCCCCTTTGTCCACCCATGCGCCGGCTGTATCGTCATATTCCACAAGGTGGTTGTTCAGCGAGTCTGCCGCGTTCTCTATCAGGTAGTAGGTGGCATCGGCGTCTTCGGCGGCGGCAAGGGCATCGGCGTTCCCCTGGAGCTCGCTCAGACGTCCGTCCCACACCAGGTAGTCATCGCGGTTGATCATCCCCGCGTTGAAGCCCTCGATGTCCTGGAAGCCGAATGTATCGTTCGTGCTCTTGTCGTTGTTGAAGTTGTATTTGCCAACGAAGCGCTTGGGCGACGACTCCGTCTCCTGGTGGAACATCAGGCAGGGATGCCCGTAGATTGTCGTGCGCACGGTGCTGTCCTTCTCCTGCATGGGAGTGAGAATGCCCGCGGCCTTCAGTATCTCGTCAATCATGTTGGCCGCGCCGGTGTTGTGCGTGCCCGACGATTCGGCGAAGTCGGCCTTGAAGCAGAAGGTCTTCACGGCCTTCTGCGGTATCGGGTTGCCCAGGGCGTCAACGCAGCGTAGAGCGAATTTCTTTGCCGTCGTGCCATTGGCCATCTGCAGCAGGTCCTTGAACTTCGCCTTGTAGTTCTTCACCACATAGTACTGGCTCGACGTGCCCTGCACGTCGATCTGCACCAGCACGCGGAAGTTGTCCTCCGAGTGCTCTGGGTCTTCATATACGAGCCAGCCTATCTTCTTGTCGCCCTTGAATTTGGGCAGCTCGCCTATGTAGGTCAGGCACGCTATCTTCTTCACGGCCTTCTCGTAGCTTATCTCGTCAAGCCCCGACTCGTCGTTGAAGATGTCGTTGGCCTCGAGCTTGGCAAACATCTGCCGTGTGTCGTCCATGTCGGCGATGCTGTTGTTCAGCATCTGCCTGAACGACAGTGCTTGCTCGTAGATGCGTATATTGTAGATGTCAAGCTCGCACGAGGCGTTGCCCATCGTGATGCCCTGCGCCGGGTTCTGCACGAAGTAGTCGTTGGTGTCGTACTGCACCACGCCCGAGTGCTTGCCTTTCACGAAGAGGTGCATGAAGCGGTTAGTCCCCGCCACCGGCTCTATCACGAAGCCGATGCGGATGCGCTCGTCTTGCTTGAATTTCGTGCCCACGGTCTTCAGCAGGGCCGATGATATGGCTGCCTCCTGTGCCTTGATGTCAAAGCCCACGTTCCCCATCATGCAGCTGATGAGCGAGGCCGTGGTGTCGAAGCAGTTGCTCACCGAGAATTCTATCTCTATGGTTTTGCCGCTCTGCTTGGCGTCGGTCGAGAATGGCTTGAACGGTATGAAGCACGTAGCGCCCTTTTCAAGGTGCAGCGCCGTGATGCCGTTCTTGTCTTTGCGCCAGCCCGACTGCGCGTCAAATTTCACGTCCTGAAACTGCGCCGCAGTGTACCAGCCCTGCTCCGATGTGTAGCTCCAGTCATCGCGGTTGTCGGCGTCGTTGCTCCGCCCCAAGGCCGACAGGTACAGCGACAGGCCGTCTGTCTCGGCCTCTATCTGTGTGGAGGCCTGCAGCACGTCTACCGTTATCTCGTTCTCGGTGCTCAGGTGCGAGTTCTGCACCTTGAAGGTGAAGGTCTGCGGACCGTACTGCCGCACGCGGTAGCTGAACGTATGCAGCGAGCGGTCCACGCGCTGGCGCTCTACAAGCGTGTCGCCAAGGTAGATTTCCACGATGGCGCTCTGGGCGTTCTCGGGGTCGTACACGGCAAAGGGTATCTCGATGGTCGAGTATTGCGGGGCCGTCTGCGGGCGCTGCAGCGCAATCAGCGGCTTGTAGCTGTCGCGGCTTACGAACATCATGTCGAACACCACCGGATCTGTCTCCAGCATGTTGCCGTTGCCGAGATCGCGCCGCGCCTGCATCGTCAGCGTGTGCACCGAGTGGTAGAAGGCCGAGGTGCCGAGCGTCTTGATAGACGTCGCGCCCGAGGTCTTGATGGTTTCGACCGAAGTAATACTGTCCATTTCAAACGACACCTCTTTGTCACCCGAGCCATTGACGATATAGCGCACCTGAGCCGAAGATCCGACAGGATTTGCGGTAGAAATATCGTAGAGCGAACGAAGCGACAAGGCTGCAGCTGTAATACGAATGGCGGCAGACTGTGACACAAGGCCGTCATCGGCGGTCAAACGGATACGTACAGTGTTAAGGCCCGACTGGAGCCAAGGGCCGACATTGAAAGAATTGAAGCCCTGGGTAACCATTTTTCGGTCAACAACAGCTCCACCGACAAGCAGCTCAGCTGTGCCGCCATATTGAGTATCGACATTATTGTTGATGTTGTAGTGTCGCCACAAATATTCCACTGTGCAAGCGTCCCCCTCCTTGACGGTAGTCTGGAGTGCGGATTGCACTATAATTTCGATTGCGGTGGGGTTTGTATCACCACTGCCGCCACCACCGGGGATATTGATGGATTCGAGAATGTTTCCGTCCTTATCCATCACATTCAACATTCTTGTAGCAGCGTCAAACGAATGCTTGGCCGGAATTTGGCCTTCCACTTCTGCAAGGCCCGCGACGACAGCACTGTTTGAAACAGCGCGCTGAGACTCGCCATTCAAAGTCTGATCGATTGGCACCTCAAAAGAAAGGTCAACATTACCATCGCGGTCAGGATCTGGAGAGGGAGCGCCGTTGATTGATACAGAGCGTACCTCCTGCCTCCAAAATTCCTCTTTCGACCAATCCAAGGCGAGAGCGCCGGTAAATTGCCAGGATTGCCATTTGCCGGGAGCTGACATGAATGTTATTTTACGGCCACCAGTCCGAAGTTTTTCCGGAACTTTGGCCGCAGCCTCGCCTCGGTTGGTCGCATTCCAGTCATTGGTGATTTCGTGAATGTTGATAACATTTCCGGTTGCGGATCCGCCGGCAGAATCCAGCTCTTCCCAAGAAGATGATTCTTGGAAGTCTTTGCCGGCATTTGCTCCGATATACCTCATTTCCTTCCACCCATCGACAGATATGAAGCGTACAATCGTACCGAAAGGTAAAAGATTGGAGATATATGTGACATTAGTTTTAACCCAGTCGGTAAAATCCACGAATTGGATTGAACGGCTTACGCCCATCAGCGCATTGGCGTTGATGTAGGCGTGGCCTTTGACGGTGAACATCGCAGTGTTCAAAGCCAAAGAGACGGCAGAAATCTGCTTTGACAGATTGGTGTTCATAGTGGAAACGGATTTCCTCAGAGCGTCAAGTGATTCAGGCTCACATTCAGTCCAGGGCGACCATTGGCCACGCTCCACGCCAAATCGGTCAGGAGCGCTTAAATTATATGAACGGTAATACCGATACAACTTTTCACAGATATGAGTTCCCTTGACGATTTGGCCGTCCTCGAATGAGTTGTGTGTTTCCAGAACCTGCGTGATGACATGGTGCATGTTATCTGAAAACATGTCGAGGGTGCCTACAAGACGTGAGGCACCATTAGCCGTTTCCATAACGGCATATCTCGTGTGCTGTGGGCCTTCGGTTGCAAGGTCATTAAGAAAGTTAAGCAGGTCAGTTCCGGAGCCGTCAGTCCCCATAGTATCAAGATCGTCAATGGAGATAGTTCTGACACCCGCGGCCTTGGCGTCCTTGACGGCCTGTTCCGCAAGACGGATTGCGCCATTAGCGTTACCCTGGGCATTAGAGGCCATGGATTTGGCCTCGGTAGCAGTTTTATTTGCAGCTGAAGCGGTAGTCTTGGCATCTGTTGCTGCGACAATCGCATTGTTGGCTTTTTCGATAGCTGACAATGCGTTTTGTAAAGCAGATGATGAAGCCGTCAACGCATCACCGGATTTTTCAAGAGCAGAGGCAGACTGAGAGAGTGCAGTTGTGGCCTTCTGCAATGCAGTTGCCACATCATCGCTCATTCCGGTCATGTCGATAGCCTTCATCTGGGTAATGAAGTCATCGAGAATCGCGCCGAGATATTTAGGCGTGATGGAGTTAGAGGCTACCATCGCCTTCAGGGCATCGACCTTTTGTTGGAGAGAAGAGAAGTCAGTCATAATGTTGGTTGATTATGATCCAAATTTAGTGAGAGAATATTTGTGGTTAAAAGACGATTCACGACCAACCCTTTTGCCGGTAGTATGAAGTGCTGCTCTCAGCCTTGTCGGAATCCAGAGCCGCGCAGAACATTGACACGAATTCATTACCCAGAGAGTCGGCCATAAAGTCGCGCAATGCCATCACCGAGGAATAATATTTGAGCGAGAACCACTTTCGGCGTTCACGCACTCGGCCATGTTTCTCAATGTGGGCCTGGTTATGATCATGGTCGCCATGGCGTAGCTCGCGGCCCACACCGAGGTCTTGCCAAAGGCCATATTCGAGAAAATTCTGCGAAAGTGTAATGTCGTAGAATCTACCATCAGCACGCACCGGCAACTCTATCGGGGAGCGCCAGAGCGCACCCGTATTCATCACTTTCAGCTTTTGGATACGTTCATGCCATATATCAATCATGGTTTTATTCCATGCTGTGATATATTTTTTGCGCGATTCTACGGATTCGTCAGCCATTCGTCAGGGTTGAAAACGAGGTTTGTGTAAGTGTCAACTGCAATCTGGAAATATGCACAGGCACAGCCGGTGAAGAAGTAGCGGTCAATCTCGTTGAAGTTTATATTCTCATCGAGGAACACGCAGTTCTCTGACAGACGAGTGCGCTCCATCAACAGCACCGACATGAACTGTCGAAACAGCTCGCGCATATTGGCCATACATTCCTCGCGGGCTTCCATATCGTCCTCGGCATGACGCATGGCCAGAAACACGGTTTTCACTCGCCGGGTGTGCGGTGAGTTTTCTATGGCCATATAGCCCTGCGATGTATCGTCCACGGCCACGAAAGCCGCTGACGAGTACATTCTGTCAAGAGCGCCCTGAAATCCTTCAAGCGACGACACACGGGCAAAGACATATCCGTTGTCTTTGGCGTGACGGTTGTTTTCGGTCAGCCGTTCAAAGAAAGCGGCTGCATCCCAGTTGAAATTCTGTTTCATTTAACATGCTGTTTTATGATGGCTGCGGTTCAGCAATACTCAAGCGAGCTTGGCATTGCATTCACCTTGCACATCATTTTTTTGAGGGGTATTTCTTATTTAGTTCGTCATATTCTCGGGCCTGTGCGTCGAGTTCGGTTAGAGCACGGATAGCTCCCATTGCCAAGATTTCACTTTCCTTAGTGATATCACCCTTGGTAAGCGCTCGGATCTGAGCGTCCATATTGCGGCGCATTGAGTCGGCCGATGGTGCTTCCCCTACTTCACCAGGCTTGAAAAAGTTTGGGAACATATCGCTGGCCATAGACTTCACGGCAGCCCACCAGTAGAAAATTCCAAGAAGCTCAGCAGCATCAGGCTTGATATCTGGCTTATTGTAAAGTATTTCGGCCATTTGGCGCAACATATCCTCGTTTGAGGTTAGTTGATACACTTGCCAGAGGGCTTCACAGGCGAGCCAGTTGTCGAAAGTGAAGTCGCCGGAAATATCTGCGGGCACAGCCTTGGCTCCGTCAACAATATCGAGGCGCACCGGTTCGGTTGGCAATTCCTTTGCCCATACAAGATGTGTGATTGCCGAGGCCATTTGTCCGGCGGTTACTTTGAATTCTTCTTGGTCATGAGCGACGAGCCAACCGTCAGCATAGGCGCAAATCAACCTGAGGCCGCTCCATTTCAGAAGGCAAATGGTGGCCACTTGGGCTGATGATTGCAACGAGTAGTCGTCAAGAGAGCGGAAGCCGACATTCCGGTTGGAGAGCTGCACCTCGACCATCGTTTGGAAGAGAAATCTGAGCTGATCTTGCGAAAGTTCAGCCCACGATTTCGGCACTGTCAGGTTGATTGTCGTTGCCATCAGAAATAATAACCTCCTTTCACGTCGTTCTTGAAAGGCTCAGGCTTGAAACGGACTCCAATTTCGGCCTGCCACCGTGAATAGAGATCGGGATAGGATTTAAGCTGCTCGAGCAACGGGCGAATCAGGTGCCAAACCTCGTGGTCGTCCGGGCATTTTGCCTTTTGGTCGCGCATATGAAATCCGATGTATCGGAGTTCCGCTTCGCGGATCTTCGATACCAAAGGTGTCAGGTCAGAAAGGAAATATTGTTGGTTACGTAGCACATTAATCACTGAACCAAGGTAATTTTCTTCCACCTCCTGCTCAAAGCGCAGCGCATGTGAGCGCATTGTGCGGTAGGTAGTCATAACGTCCGACATGCTGCGGAAACGCCACACCTCGTTGAGATTTGGTATAAACGTGGCCAGCCACCACTGCCCGATATCCGAGTTTCTCCATGACTCGTAGCTGTATAGCAAAAACACCAGAGCATCGAGGTTTTGATCGACAAAAGAGTTGATCGATGCAATAAGGCGTTCAACTCGTTCCTTCGAGGCCGGGGCACGGCCATCGGTATTGATAACAGCAAAGCCCGAAGGACTGAGTGAGAGGTCGAGCGACGGCACCGCCAAAGAGAATGCCTTGAACACAATGACCTTCTCGACAAGGTTGAGCGCCTGGCCGGAAGGCTCGAGGGCTCCAATCACATTTTGCTCCAGCCATTCCTTCGCTGAGTCAAGCCATGGGCGCAGTTTATCAAGCAAGGGAGTTTCACCCTTGACTTCGTGAATTACATTAGGAATAAGTTCACGAATACGATCATTAGTCAGTTGCAAGTTCATCGTCGCTGGGTTTTGCGGTTACTTCTTTAGCATCGGTATGTTCATCGAGTGTTGTCAGTTGTATGAATGGGCAGTCAGGGTGCACTTTCTTCCAGCCGTTGTAGCGAATTATAATTTTATGCACCGGGAAGAGGACATCTCGATACGGTTTTTTCAGGGCCTGTGCAATCGTGTATAGCTCGCGCTTGTCAGATCCTGAGTTGTTAGTTTGAGATTTGCCCGGCACTGAGCCGACAAGGTTAGAGTGGACGCGCATTGTGAAACACAGCACGTTGATGGCCTCGGCGATGTCGCTCTCCCAGTCGCCACCCTCCTTCGTTTTGGAATCGATGGGCGTAACGGTGATGTCGGGGGACTCACCTTTACCGTCAAGCGAGATGCTTTTGCCGGTGAAGAGCACCGAGCCGGTGTTCTCCACGTTGGTAAGGAACTCCAGCATTTCGCGTTTCTTCTCGTTCATCAGTTTCACTTGGTCGTCTCTGGAAACGACGTGTTGCTTGGCAAACAGATCATCCCAGTAGCGGCTCGAGACCTCGATGATGTATTTGATTGGAGCCGCATTTTTCAATTTAGACTCCTTGGCCGCTCCGATGAGCCGCTTGATGTTATACCAATTACCACGGAACAAAGCGGCATAGTGCGGTATCGGGTAATACATGGAGTCCACCCCGGGGAAACGCGACAATATTGCGAACTTGCGAGTTTTCGTGCGCGAAGCTTCAGGATTGTTCCTGGTGCTTCGCAGACCCATGCGCTGCTGTAGGTCTTTCCATGGCGAACGAGGGTCAAGGAGTTCAATTTCCTCGACGATGTCACCCGGCTGCATATTTCTGAAAGAGCCAAAAAGAACCTTGGTAATTTTTCCTGTTTTCGGATCCGCCGGACAAAAGCGGCAATAACATGCCGGTTTGCGGTGCAGCTCTACTATTTTTGAGCCGTCCTCGTTCAGGATAATCACCGAAATGGCAAAGTTAAAGTACATCAGGTCTTGGCATACACCGAGGAAATAATCCGGCAGGGGGTTGTCGAAAACAAAGTCTTCCACCTCCTGCTGCACTGCTTTTGTGGCGGTGGTGGTGCAATATCGCAGACCACTTCCATAGCAAACTTCGGCGTTGAACACCTGGCAGGTGGCCAATGTTTCATCGGCCTCTATAAGGTCAATGATATTATAAGGCATCTGGTCATCAGCGCCCCATGCCACATAATCCTTACCGTTGAGACATCGAGTCGGCAAATTGCCGTCCTCGCGGAACACAGAGGCGGTTTTCGTTACGATAGCTGCTCTGGCGTTCGTCATCGGAATGTCGTGAATTGAGAATGTATCGATAAATGTTTCCATATTGGAGAGAGTTTTTTAGAGATAGACTTCAAAATCGTCTATTCCGATGATACATACATCGTGAATAGTCCTGATTTGGCCGCTTTTGAGTTGTTTTATGTTCCTTGTTCCTTTGTAATAATCATATCGTAGCGACACGGCATTCTTGTAATGTATCAGCGAGCCGTCTTTAAGGCGAACCACTGTCAGCTCGACCGGTTGGCCGGAGTCAAGCATTTTGCGAGCCTGCGATATGTGTATGCCTTTTTTTTTGATCATGCGAACTCAGCGGTAAATTCGTGAGAGAAAATATGTGAAACACCGGGAGCAAGAGCGTCCATTTCAGCGTCGAGAAGTGCCGGACGGTCGCCCACCAGACGGAAGGTAAATTTCATTGTCACCAGAGAGTCATCATCATTATCCACTTCACAAGAGTGGTCGGTAATAATGATTTTGTAATTATCAGCTCCGCCGCACAGCTCGACATCGTAAGAGCAAATAAGTTGCTCAAT
This sequence comes from Muribaculaceae bacterium, assembly GCA_009775125.1. Classification (GTDB taxonomy): domain Bacteria; phylum Bacteroidota; class Bacteroidia; order Bacteroidales; family Muribaculaceae; genus CAG-873. The sequence continues at coordinate 31,455 of VSPD01000007.1, forward strand.
AGTCTGGGCCTGGTCAGCGGTAAGTGCACCGGTTTCCACCTCGTAAGTTCGGTTTATCACCTGATTATAATGGCGTGAGCGGCCACTACAAATAGCGGTGTCGCGGTCGGCCACGGTTTTTCGTTTCACCTTGCTCACAACGTCCACATATTCGGGAGCATTGAAAAGATTCAGGAAGCGGAATGTAAGGTAATCCGGGTCTTCAACCACATAAAATATCTTTTGGATAGCCCCGTATTCAATGGTAAAATAAGCCACACGCATTATATCCTCTCCTGCTTCGTAGTCGGTTTGATTGAGCGCGAAGCGAATAATCTCACTAACAGAGAAAGATACCCATTTAGAACCGGCAGCGCGAGTAAAATCACGCTCCACCATGGCAATTCTGCCATCAGAATCCGTGCCGACAACTTTAATGTGGTAGGGTTGGGAACCAGTAAAATGATGTGTCAAGCATATAGCTGAGTAGCGGTGCACTATTGACGTACGGGACGTAGTCCAGAAGCACTGTCTATAATCGAAGTCTGAATTGAGTTCAAAAGTACAGTAAAGCGCTATAAAATCAAGTGAGACGCCGTCAATAACCACGGACATCATATCGGTGATGCGCCCTTTGGCGCGAAACCGCTCCTCGATTAATTTCCCAAGTGCAGACAACTCCACAACCCCATTAAAGGCATATAGCGTAGTCTTGAAGAACACGTCAATTTCACCTTCAGGGTCGCGAATGACAGAAACCTCGACCTTAACTTTGTCGGTCCTGGCACTAATGGTGTCAAGCCGAGACGTAAGCGTATATTCGTCAAGTGGTAGATTTGTAATAAATTCTGTTGCCATACTACAAAATTAAATTGTTGAGATAGTGCGATAAAAGACAAACGGCTCGCGGTTGCCCTTCGTGGGTACCGTGAGTCGCGTGGAGTCCCCCTCGAAGCTGCTCGCCTCATTTGTGAGGTGAGCAACTTTGATGAGTGGCATTTATTCGGCTTCTGCGGTGGCTTTTTTACGCTTCTTCGGCTCTTCAAGCTGTTCGCATATTGCAACGCGCTTTCCTGCCCTCACCAATTTGGGCAGATAGGTGTCAAGCGCGTGATGCGGAAAGCCAGCCAGCTCGATATAGTTGTCCTTGCCGTTGGCGCGGCGCGTCAGTGTGATTTTCAGCACCTCGGCGCAGATTACGGCATCCTCGCCAAATGTTTCATAGAAATCCCCTACTCTGAACAATAGCACTGCATCGGGGTGCTTCTTCTTCATTTCTCGGTATTGTTGCATTAGGGGCGTGTCCGACACCTTGCGGCTGATGCGCTTGGGCTTCTCGGCCTTTACGTCCTCTACTTGGGGCGCGGCTTCGGCTTGGGCGACTTCTTCCTTGGTGGCCTCGGCTTCTTTCTCGGCCTTGGCTTCTGCGGCTTTTTGGGCGCGTGTGCTCACTGCGCCTGTCCGCTTTATCTCGGCTTGCAACAGGGCGAAAGCGTGCTTCGATATAGGGCAATTTTCCCCTTTCAGCATAAAGGCATAGTTCAGAGCGTTGGCCGCATTGCCAAAATTGCAGATGTGCCAGATGGAGCGGTCCGACATATACGTGCCTACGCTGATTGTCTGGGGGTAGGCTACGGCTTCCCCTGCTATCATTTCAAGATAGGCCTGGGGTGCGATGAATGCGGTGACGCATACTGCCGTGGGCATTGTTGCGGCGGCTTGGGTGAACAGATTGGCGGCGGTGGTGTTTGTTGTTGTCTGCATGTTGTTTTGTTTTTGAAAGTTAGCGATTGATATTGAACACTCGGAAAAAGGCGTTATAGACTTCTACCTCAAAATGTGAATGACCATTCAGCGATATTTCATTTATCGGATTGGAGGAGAGGTGAGAAGCTTTTACACCCTCTTGGGCTTTCTTGCTTTCAGGCTTCTTTGTGGCTGTGGGCTGTTCCATATTCTTAATTTTTTGATTCATTTTTCGTCCTTGTTATCGAGTTTGATTTAGCTTTTACATTGCCAAACGAGGGTGGACGAAGCTCAAAAGCCAAATTTTTGTCAAAAATACTCTCACCGCCGGGAGGAAGATTTTTGAAACAAAGTGCATCTCAATTTGGCCAGAGCGGAGGCTGCCCTAACTTTGCGATGTGAATAGCGTCCAAATCATATCTCGGTGACATGGACATCTGAAAAATGAACCGGAGAATTTTCATATCATGACAGCACACCGACACATAGCAGCCGGTGCGTAGCAGACAGCAAGAATGTCCGAGAGGAAGCCGCGTTAACGGCTGGCACCTTTCGGCTGAGACCTCAGGCTCAGTGCGTAGCATGCCGGAGTGGCCCGTAGGGCAACGCCAAAAAAAATAAAACTGTTGAAACATACCTAAATCCACCAAAATCTACAAAATAAGAGGTTTCAGCGTGAAAAATTCACGTTAGAATGCCATTTCCTGTATAAAATGGACAAAATAAAAGGTCGCCCCCGAATAAACGAGAACGACCTGTGAAGGAGAGAGAAGAGTGAGAGGAGAATGAGTTAGCCGTCGATAGCTAAAAGATAGGCCGCGAGCCACGGAAGCCAACAGAGAGCGAATCCGCCGTAGAATGTATAGAGGAGATTCCAGAAGCAGAAGTGGTTTCCGGACGCATTGGAGTCATGAAGCTCCTTAATTACGCCGATCACCAATACCGAACCGAGAGCCACCACGACAGTCCACCAAGGCATGTGAGGAGGAATGCGGGCAAAAATAACGCCCACCAAAATAGCGATGACAGCGCCCATGATGAAATGGAGCCACTTGTCATATCCGCATTTGTCGTTGCAGAGAGCCATTAGTGAGTTTTTTTGAAGGTGATGAAGATTGCGATGATTAAAAGTATAAAAGCTATTGGTATGGTTGACAAAACCACCCAGTCAAGAGGAGAGAGGATTTTAGTATCAGACTTGGTGGTCTGAGCCGAAGCCGATGATTTCGAGATCGAGACATTTACAGTGTCTTGTTCTGCCGCAGACGAGACCTCATGATTAGAGGCGTTTGTTTCATTCCTGGCTTTGGCGTTGTCAATCTTAAGAGACTTGGGAGCCGCACGAGCATCAGGGTGTGCCGTATCAGGAGGGAAAAACTCTACGGTAATGCCGGAGAGTTCAATGTCAGTGGAAGAATTTAGGAGAGAGAGGATTTCTTCAGACGACATAGAAGCTTTGACCTCAGTGACATAGACAGCTGTAGAATCGGCCGACTGAGCGACAGTCTGCCGAGCTGATCGGCACGAGCCTATTGCTGACATCAGCAATAGGGCAAAGAAGAGGATTAAAGGTCGCATATTTTGAAAGAAGGGCAAGCTTTGTTTGCAAATTCATAATGGCCGTGCACGGTAGCACCTTGATACTGCTTTTGAAACTTGGCCACCAAATCACGCAAGGCTTTGCGCTGCTCCGGGGTTCGAGTGTCCTTGGGGGTCTTGCCATCAGAGGCACAGCCTCCAATGTAGCAAATGCCGATTGAGTTGGCATTATACCCTTTCGTATGGGCGCCGATGATGCTCAAAGGCCGGCCTTCATGAACGGAGCCATCGCGATAAATCACGAAGTGATAGCCAATGTCATTGAACCCACGGGCAAGGTGCATCTGTCGAATTTGCTCCACGGTGTAGTCCTTTGCTTCGGGAGTGGCCGCACAATGAAGAATAATTTTATTGATCACGCGGCGACAAGGCACGAGTTTAGCCCAGGTCTTGGGGCCGACTACGCCATCGGCAATAAGTCCGTAGCTCTGTTGGAACACCTTGACGGCTTCTTCTGTGATTTCGCCGAAGATGCCGTCCTCGGCCAGACAAAGGAATTTTTGTAAGGGTTTTACATCAGTGCCACGAGAGCCTAATTTGAGTGTCTGCATTATACCGGTATATTATGGAGCTTCATGCGCTGAGTCAGGACATTGTCCAACTGAGCCATGTGCTCAATTTGAATTAAAATTAACGACTGCTCCTCCTGGGAGAGGCGCATAAACCGAGATTGATCATCGGCGAATATGCGAAGATTTTTCAGATGCCTTGCATTTCGAGCGTGGAGCTCGGCAAGGCGCAGTTCAAACGGTTTCATTGTCAGGAATAGGCTTAGATTTATCTTTATCGCGGATAGCCTCGATAAAGGGCTTGATTTGGAAATTAAGATCGATGCCGATAAAAGCGCCGGCAGCGACGAGCAACATACCGAACACGGTGATTACCGATGGGTGAATTTCACCCACGGGCGGCATATAAAGCGCCAACATCACCACGAGCATGCCGAAGATGACCAAAAGAAAGGCCAGCACAGTCTGAATGGTGATTCGGCGTTTGAAAGTTGTGATTGTCTGAGGCATATCGGAGAGAGTTTATTGGTTGAATGCACTGCAAAAGTACGGTTGCACGAATGCACTGCAAAAGACGGAACAGTCTACATAACCCCTGTGGGGTCGATGAACGAGGCCCCGGCATAGGGACGATTTTCGCATCCGATATACAGGGTGTCGAAAGCATCTGTGCCGTCAGTACGGAGTTCAAGGCGGTCATCTTCGGTCTCTGCAAGTTTCTCGCCGGACTTATCTTTTTGAAAGCCGTTTCGACCTCGGCTCACTCCGGCGCTCTGCACGGCCAGAATAAGATCATCGTTATTCTGACGATTAAAGTACGGAGTCAAGCGGTTAAGCCCGGCAAAGCCACGGTTAATGAGGTTGTATTTTTCATCGTGGCGCATGGGATTGCCAAGCGGAGTGGCCACCACATGCCAGCCGTGCTTCTCAAACTCGTTGATGATGGTGTAGCGGAAATCGACAGAGTTGACAGCGTAGTTCGACCCGAGCGCCGTTGTGTCATAATAGAACACAACCGTCTTGCACCGGTGATGAGCGTAATATTGGCAAAAATCGGCCACAAGAGCCGGAATTTTACGCTCATACTTCACATAGAATGATTTGAGCACATTGAGCCGGCCGAGCCGTTCATCCGGCTGTCCGGCCACAATCCAGTTGATATTTGCATTGTAGTCCATACCGATACAGATAGGGCGATATCGGTCAAGGTCGCGGTCAGCCCGGCAGTCCATTGCTTCCGGCTCAAAGTCGAAGCCAATGGTGTCGAGGTATTCAAAATCGCTGTCGTTATACTTGTGGTCTTCCTTCATCGAGCTATAGAAGCCGTCGCGGGCAATACCAATTTTCTGACACATGATCGATGTCTGAAAAGTGAGCGGCGTGAGGTCGCGCTTCATGTCGCGCAGATATTGCTCGCCAAGGAGCTGTACATTTTCCACCGAGGAATATTCCCGGTAGTAGGTGGCAATAGAGCGCAACTTGTTGATGTTTGCGTCGAGCCTCCTGAGGTGGCCACGAAGATATGCCGGTGGCTCGATGCCTTTTTGCCGCATTTCAAGAATTTTCTGCTTCAGCCGCCACTGCTCAACAACACCGGCCTCGATTGCCCGCACAATCTTCAAATTGCGTTCTGTTTTCATATCCTTCTCGTACTCCAAGAACCATGAGCCTTTTTTACTCTGAGGCATATCCGAGAGTATGAGCATGGCATGATTGAAGGAGTGCCGTGAGAAATGGCTTTTAATGCCGCCATTGGCCGGAAGCGTTTCCTGATGCAGCTTCACCGGATCGATGAATTTCGCCTCGTCGATGAGGAGCCACGACAATGTAAGCGAGTTGGCTGCTCCTTTGCGGTCCTGCGAGAGAATGACGGCCACCGAGCCATTATAGAATGATATTACGCTTTCCCACTCCTCCGGTTCGGTGATTGGTTTTGCGAATGTTTTGGGCGGGCGGCGACCCACCACATAGTGAATACCTTTCTTAAAGCCCCAGCGCTCCCAAGCCGCAAAGAGGCCGGGGAGTGTGTTGGTGAGGCCGTGCTTGAAGGTAGGCACCACAATACCTCCGGTACTGCCCGGCATACGTTGCATCATTTTCAGCACGTATGGAGCGGCAATGGAGTCAGTCTTGCCGGTACGTCGCCCGGCCACGACCACAGTGGTACGGGCGGCAATAAGCTGCGCCATCAGCTGCGGTCGATTGAAATATACCTGTTTAGCTTTCGGGTTGACCTGTGCCATTGTTGATCGGGTTATTGCGAAGCGCTCTGCTCCGCAGAGAATAAATGGTCTTCTTCAAGGTCGGCCTCCTCGAATTCAACATCTTGAATATCGGGGTGGTCGCGAAGAAGTTCCTTGGTGAGTTTGGATATGTGGTTGTAGAGGTCGGGAATAGGAGTAAGGCCGATCACAGTGGGGTCAGTGGTAGCGCACCAGGGTTGCACCGGGATAAGGTCGTACTCCGGCATAAAGTCATCGGGCTTGTCAAGGCCGTTGACTTTCGACATAGTAGCGATAACGCGCTCCATTGTCTTCGTGTCCTTTCGAGCCTTGGCCATGGCGTATGTTTCCGCCAGCATTTCATTGGCCTTGGCTCGGTAATACTCTTTGGAGTGACACGAAAGCAAGGGAACAAGCTGATGAATAATATTGATATCAGCATAGGCCGTTGACTGCGACACACCATAACGTGACATGATTTGGTCACGCAACTGGCGATCCTTCATCGACGGATTGGCCAACCAATAATTATACATATCGCGAAGCCTCATGACGCGCTCGGCGAGCGGCACAGGGTATTTGTCGCGGAGTTCGTCCTCCGAGGCAAACAAGTCAACCTTACAGGCTTCGAGTGGAGAGATCATAAGAGCCATAGTTATTCATCGTCCTCCATGTCGAGCAGCGCCTTCTCCGACATCTCCAAAGCCGCAGGCGAGCCTACACGAGCGAGGATTGCCATTTGCTTGCGGATTTCTATCTTCTGCGATATTTTCCCCTTCAGATAGGCAAGGCGAGCCGGGTGGTCAACACTGTTGATGTCGGCCTTCAGCTCCAATTCAGGCACACCGAGCGAGATGGCGATTTCCGTAGCCGGCATATATAGAGATGCGAGCTGTTCAATTGTTTGCAATTGTTCTTCCGAATACTTCATGGAATGGCACTGATTGACGGGTTATTACATATTCGAGTTGGTTATGCAGCGAGTCAAAGACTGCGCGGTCTGTTGAGATTGATCCTGATTCGTAGCGGTTACCGCGAGTCAGGTTCTGGCTCATCACCACAGCCACTTTCCACTTCTCGTTAGAGACCAGCAGCAGCTTCGAGTGGTTGTCGGCGAGATAGCAGTTTTTGACTGTTTGTGCGATGAACGGCCACAGAATAAGGGTTTTATTCGTGGCCTTGAAATCAAGGACAATGTCGAGCGAGCGGACCAAGTTCTCTTTCTTAATGAAGAAAATTCTCCGGAGAAATTCTTCCGAGATGGAGAACGATGTCATCTGCACATCAGCCGGGCCGGTTTGGTCAAGAATCCATTTGAGCACGTCAGCCACTTGCAGAACATTGCTCAAATAAGCCTGAAAAGGCTTATTGGTCAACGGCTTCAAAATGTCGGTGATAGAGGCCGAACGTTTCATTATAGTAATCCGGCATCACGCATCTTGTTGCGGAGCTTGTCTGATGGGTTGACAATTTTGGCGTATAATTCGCGGATCCTGTCAGCAAGCTCTTCCTTAGGAGACTTGGCATATTGGCCAAGGAGGAGGTTGCAGACCTTTGCAGCATTGGCCGACTCGGTACGGGCATCCACCGTCGGAGCAATGGCTGCCACCGGAGTACCCTTGATGTAGTGGTCGTATTTATCCCAGTTCGAGCGGTAGAGCCTATCCTGTTCGACAATATACTTGGCCCAGGGATAGCGGTCGCTGTCCGGGCAAGTTGAATTCTCAGGGGTGATGAGCCGCAATTTTGTATGAGCATCGCGCATACGGCGAAGCACCTCCGCATTTTCAACATAGAGCTGCTGCACCTCCGGCGGCAATTCGTCATGGTCAGCACGTTTGCCTCGTTGAAATTCTGTGCGTGGCACAGCGGCAGAGCCGATGACCGAGCGTTTAGCCGGTTCTGGATTGTCAAGGCCGCGAGCTTTGGCTATCCCATTCACCTCAGTCATCAGCGCGGACACCTCCTCATGAGTGATAATTACAAGGCGCTGATTGTAGATTTTATTCAGGTGATACTCTATAGCCTCGGCGTTTTTGTGGAGGTTACGCATAATATTTGCATAGAGGATCTTGTTGCGGGTGACTTGAAGCAAGAGCGTAGCTCCGGCGGCAAGGTTGCGCTTTGATGGCTCAGAGTCGAGCCATTCCTTTATTTTGGGAGTAAGTTCGAGATTGATCATATGTTAACTTCGTTTTACTTTGGCTGCGCTCGGCAATACCCAAGCTCATCGCCTTGGCGCTTCGCTTGGCGAAGAACCTTGGTATTGCTCTCACTGGCTCAAAGTTTGTTATTAATTCCGGCCATGAAGAGCAAAGTCTTACCGAGAGGACGGAGAAGTTCGTTCATACCTTTCAGGGTAGAGCCTGTGGTAACGAAGTCATCGAACACGATGACATTAGGCTCATTCGGCAACACATTCAATGTAAACACCGCATTTATGCGCTGACGCGAGTGGCAAAAGGCAACGTCCTCATAAAAAGGGATATTGAGCCTTTTGTGAATTTCTTCACAAATAAGCGACGCAAAGTTTTTCTCCTTGTGTCGGCGCTTCGGTGACGTGCATATACACCAGTGGCCGGAGCACAATGATGGGCCAAGCATTTTAACTAAAAAGTCCGACACGGCTTCCGCAAAATGCGGTATTTCTGCCGGGTCGGACTTTATTTCGGTGAGTGTTCTGCCCATCAGGGACTTTTGCCATAGCGAGAGGAACCAGAGCCCGGCGCGAGGCGTTATTCGCGGTCGGAACTCGAAATTACATCGCGCTTCGGTAGATTTGTCCCAACTTTTGCGAGCTTGAACGGCGAAGATGTCTTTGCCCGGAGAAAGATCACCGAGAACCGGAGAGCCGTCGGCCACCTCATAATCTGCCAGGATTGAGGTGACGAGCGACGGCAGGCTCACGGTGTTCTTTTCAGGAGAGTCAGACTCCGGCGGCCTCGTTGATGATGCCATCTTCGGTGGGGATGGGGCCGTTGTAGAAGGGAGCATCAGCGACGTCATCCGCTTCAAGGGCGAAGGTTGTGCCGGCCGAGCCGGTAGCGCCTTGGCCATTGTCGCGTGCCGGCGATACGGTGGCACCATTGTACTTCTCGCAACCGACAACGCGGAAGCGACCGTCCATATCTTCGACAATGCCGATGACACGGGTGTTGATCAACGTTGTTGCTGCCGCAGCGGCTTCGGGGCCGATACCGGGGTGCACAATGGTAGTGGTGACCTTGAAGGTTTTCGAGGGTTCCTCGCCCTGAGTTTCGGATTTGAACTCAGCCTTGTTTGGAAGGTGGTCGTAACGCTTGAACTTCTCGCCTTCGGCCAGAGTAAACTGGCCTTCATATGTAGCAGAGGTAGGACGGCCATATTCGTCCACCGGAAGCGTTGGGAAACCAACTACAGACGACACAGCGACAAGGTATGCGCTACGCTTAATACCAGGAGTAACGGGAACACCCTCGCAGCGTTTGAGCTCCTGCAGGGTAGCGAAGCAGGATTTAGGATCTTTTGCCATGAGTAATTGCGTTATGAGGGTTAAGCGTTAGCGGAAAAATCTACGATGCGCAGTCGGCGCGGGTCAATGGTGCGAAACTGGAAGCCGAGCCACATGTCCGAAGCCATACTGAGGTCGTAATGGCCGGAGCGCATGATGTCGGTTGTTGTCTCGTCGCCCTTGTTGTGCACACCGGCAAGGAGGTTGCTGGTCTGGGTGATGATGGCTTTGTCAGTGCCGTCAAGTTCGGGCAGACCCACGAGGGTAAGTTTGCGACCGCTACCTTCGACGTAAGGCTGATCGTACTGAGTGTTGTAGCTGATACCGCTGTGGGTGAGCAGGTACGACTCGTTATACTTGTCGGCGAAGTCAGAGGAGACGAGCATCACATTGTTCTCGCGGCGCATGAAGTGATTCATGGAGAACAGAATTTCCTTTGCAACATCAACGGCGTTGGCATTGGTGACAGCGTCGGTGAATTTGAAAAGGTTGCCCTTTGCCTCGGAGATGTTGCCGGCTTCGATTTCCTGATCGGCGATAGTAAGAAGGCCGTCGCAGAGGTCGAGGGTGGTATCACCTTCCGGGTTGCGTTTGCCGGTGAAAGCGGCCTGGGCAATGTGCTGGCCACGAGCCTTGACAATCTGGGCCAGGACGAGCAGCGTAGTGCCGGCTTTCTTGATTGCATCGGTGATGACCGGGTCATCATAGCCCAGAGGAATGTCGATGTAGTCAACGGGAGAGAAAGTTTCGATAACGTTGCCGTGGAAAGTTTCAATCTCGCGGAAGTCGATATCGACGGTGGCCGCAGAAGTGCGGTCTTTCTTGAAGGGAGCGAACTGGCTCTTTCCGCTGATTGAGCCGAAACGGCGTTTTCCACGGAGGCCGGTGACGGTCTGAAAGTATTTCAGCACGTCCATAGCTGCGCGGATAGGGAGCTGAGAGAGGACCGGATCCCACTTGATGCAGGTCTTTTTGTAGTCCTCGAGCATTGCGTCAGTGATTTTGATTTGAGCGTCTGCCATAGGAGAGAGTTGTTATTGGTTACGGAATCATTTTGAGCAGCGCCTCGGCCACCTTGTCGGGATCGACATCGGCTTCAGGTTTTTGCTGCATTTCGGTTGTTTTTTCCGCCGGTTCTTTGGCAAGATCCTTGACTTTGCCATCGAGCTCGGCGATTTTCGTCTCCTGCTCGGCAATCTTGGCATCTTTCTCGGCGATTTTGGCATTGAGGTCAGCAACGGCAGAGTCATGCTCAGCCAGTTTGCCCTCAATCTTGTCGGCCTGCTCCTCTGTGAGGGACACGCCACCATCGGCCACGGCTACGGTGACACCGAGCAGGGCCGCGAGTTTGGCGAATGTTTTAGCCATTGTGTTGTTGGGTTGTGCGGCCTCGGTTGAGTCCTCGACGGAGGCCTTGGCTGCGGGTTTAGAAGAAAAAAAGTTGAAAAGTCGCTCGAGGAACGAGCCTTTTTTGACATCGATAGGAGGGATAGGGATTCCGGCATCGGCAAAGACCGAGGCAACGGAGTCGGTGAGCACCGGCTTCTCGTCCTCAGGATCATTTGTGATTTCATCGACAAAGCCCCACTCCTTGGCCTGTTGAGCCGTGAGCCATGCGCCCTCCTTCATCAGTGTCAGGAGTTCGTCCTTGGGTTTCTTGCATCGCTTGGCATACATGCCGGCAATGCAGCCGTCGATAGTTTCATTATCCTTCTTCTGCTTTTCGAGCTCGGCGATATGAGCCGCCAGTTCGTCGGCATTCATATAGTCCCACTCCAACACCAGCGACATGCACTTATGCACCAGGAAAAGCGCATCAGCGTCAATGGTGATGTGCTTGGCTCCCATGGCGGCGATTGTAGCCGCCGAGGCGTTCATTCCCACATAGTGGCAGTGAACGTTGCCATGGAGATTGAAAAGAGAAGAAATTGATAAAGCGGTAGCGACATCGCCTCCGGTAGAGTCAATCAAGACGTGGACCTCGTTGTCCTTGTGCTTGTCAAGGACATAGTTGACCATATCGGCATTGAAATCCCAATAACCGACACGGCCTTTGAGGAAGAGATTGTAATTTTTAGGCATAGCGTTTGATTGTCTATGCCGCAAAATTATACTCTAATCTCTGCGTCTTAAAAGACTACAAGACGCATGGGAGCACGGATTTTTGAGCAATGTGAGAGATTTTGTAGGTGCGAACTGCGGCCGACCGTCCCGGCTCGCCTGTAGATTCAGTGTATTCGATTTTCGGGTAGCGGCCTTCACGCGAGCCAATCAGGTATTGGCGACCATCAGCAGCCGTGACCACGAAAGCAATATGTTCGCCTTCGGGCAAAGGGTGAATGGTCGCAAACTCTAATTTGGACTTTTCCTGACGTGTGCCATTGACTTTTGAGCCGTCCCATTGCAGAATCGGTCGGCCACTGAACTCTACGGTCTCAGAAGGCGCTGCAATGGCCACAACGCAGCCGCAGATAGAGTGCAGCATAACACCGGCCTGAAGGTCGGCACATCGCACGATTTGGATTTTCTTGATGCCGGGGAGAGATTGACAGCTCATATGGTGTTTATTTTGTGCAGTTTGTACGCTTTGTACGCTTTGGTAATTTTGCCGTCTGAAGTAAACGACATTTAACTTTCTTTAACTCGTTTTTCCTTGACTTTTTTTGCGCATACGCAGATACATCTGCCGGATAGATTCCCAGTTTGTTTCGGTCCGCTCGATGCCATGTTTATCCATGAAGTCATAAATGATGTCGGTGATCTGCACGTCATGGTCAAACAACTCGCAAAGTTCCAAGAACATCTGCGAACGGAACAATCTTTTGCAAGCCGACACGAGAGCCGTGCGGCCCGACTCGCTCAGGTAATTGCGAGTGGCCGGATTGATGCCCTTGAAGGTCGGCACTTCCACCGGAAGCAGCGCCGGGTCGGGTTTCTCCTGATACCCGCGAGGAGGCTGACGAAGCAATGAATATAGCACGGCTTGCGGAGCCGAGCCTCGTTGAAAAACGACGCGCTTGGTATCCTCGTCCCAATAATGATGACGTAGCCATTGGTCGAGGTAAGCGGGAGCTTGTATATAGATTGTGAACTGCGACATGCCAAAAATTGAAATATGAGTTGATTAGTTAATGCAAAGTTACGAATAATTCTGATATTGATTGAATCTGCGTTTACAAATAGTTAAAGACTAATTCAAACTCAGTAGAAATTTTTCTTTAGGCAGGTGCATTTGTGCCGTACATTTGTACGGTTTTCCATTAATCCCAATATATCAACTACTTACATCCGTACTTTTTGCATTAAAAAAAGTGCGCCGGAGAGTGCATCATTCGGTGAAGTTTGTACGTCAGTACATTCGTGCGCAAAAGTACGAAAAAAGTACGACATTTAATTCACTGATTTACAAATGTAAACGCCAATTCTGTACGAATGTACTCTTTTTTTTACTTCATTACACACAAGAAAAAAAATAAATATAGAAATTGTTTCACGTGGAACGTAAAACACTATATATCATCACATTAACCCAATTATCGAGCGTAACGAAGAGCGGTGGGCGCATACTCCCCCACGCCCCCTCCACGATGGATTTTGCGCTCGTGCCCGGGTGCATTGGCACGGCTGCACCCCATTCCCGACAACCTTCTTTCGGGGGGCGTGGGGGCGAGGCTAAAACGCCCGGTGAAGTGTCACTAACTCGATTACCGTAATCGACCTTGTGTCGCTTTGTTTTACAAAGAATATTTGTCAATGCTATTGACAATAGCTAACTTTGCATGTATAATGGAGCGTTTTTGCGTGTACGCATACGCAGAAACGTATATATAAGACTCCAATAGGTTAAAACTATATAGAATAGAATGGTTTGCTACCCGAAAAGAGCAACCAAAAGCGGCGCACCGTTGTGATAACGATGCGCCGCTTGCTTTGGCGAGATGATTGAAAATGTTCAATCTACAGGGGAGACAGAACCGAGCAGCCAGCCGACTTTGTGATTAGTCATGGCAGTGCAATATCCGAGATACAGCATAGCCTCGGCGACGTCGTTGAGTTCGATGTCGACCATTTCAGCAAGGTCGACAATGATTTCCTGGCTTGTACGCACTTCCATGGTCTTAGGATTGAAATTACCCCGGTTCATGGGGCGGTAGCCGGAGAGATAGCCCTCGATGATGGCAGTGAAGCGAGGAGCTTCTTTTTCTTGGTTTTCTTCCATAGGTGTTGAGATATTGAAATTTTTAATAGCGTTGTTGATATGATCGCGGAGAATGGGGAGGTCGGCCAGTTCGTTAAGAGCAAGAGTGCCGAGCGAATATCCGTCGGCCGCGGCTCGGATAACAGGGTGAAAGATTGTTCGCCCGGTAACATCATCATCATCGAAGGCACGAACCTCGATCATGATTGTCGGCACGGTGGTAAGACGGCTCATTCCTCACCTCCTTCCTCGGATTGAGCAGCGAGTTTTCCAGCTATATAGGAATCTGCTCCTTTTACGGTACAAGCTTGAGTGCCGTAGCACCATACCGGTTCTTTGCCGATAATCTCCAGTTTGGAGTTTAGCCATACGCGATAAACGTATGGGAATTTGTGAGCCTTTTTTGCATCTTTGAGAGTTTTGAACAGCGTAGATGATTTTTCTTCCCAAAAGGCTTTTAGTATTTCGCTCATTTCTCACCTCCTTTCTTCAAGTGGTAGGCATGACCGTCGGCAGACAGCTCATAAGGACCAAAGCCGGTATGGTCGTACCTGTCACCGTTCGGGAGCGTCATGCCGAGGTATTCCCATCGGCGGAGATAGTCATTGTAGACATAGAGCATAACTTGCTCATTGCGCTCCCGGGCGAGTTGTTGATGGCGACGACGGATATAGACATAATCGCCACGGCCGGATTCGATTTCTACACGAGAAACGCGAGCCGGATAAAGGAACGACTCAAAGCGGTAGTGAACAGTGTCAGCCATTATTCCGCACCTCCTTTCTTGACAGCTTTGAAATCGGCGAGAGTGGCGCGGAGGGCCCACACGATGCCCCAGGGCATAGCATAGAGACAATCAGAGGCCACGGCTTCACCGGCGACGATGTTGTCCTCGATGGTGATGTTATGCCACCAAATGAAGCAGATGAGCACAGCAGCCACGGCCATAGAAACCTTTTCGCAGAAAGCGACACGGAGAATGTTCCGAGGCGTACAGTTGCACTTAGTCCAGCTCCAAGCCATCGAGAGGGCGCGGGAGAGGCGCATGCCGAGGGTTGATGACTGGCGCAGAGATAGCGCATTGAGAATCACGACGGGCGAGTTAGAGCGGCGCCCGGGCGCTTTGAATAGAATGGTTTGATACATAACGCTTGGCATTATGAGTTTTACAGCAATAGGCAGACATAAAAACGGCTACCTTTCCGTTGCTGTAAAACTCATAATGCCTGTCCCAGAGGGACGATTAAGGGTTTTCGGAAAGGTAGCCGTAGAGGGCTACAATATGTTTTGGTCACGACACTAATGTCGGGAGCAAATGGGCATAAAAAAAAGCCCAATGGTGTCGAGCGTCTAAACCTCCGCTCCAGGTGACAGGCAAACTGTCATGAGTTTTACAGCATTGCAAAGTTACGACAAAGTGATGACACTACAAAATGATTTTGCGAAAAAATTTTTTAGGCGTTCAGCATTTCAAGGAAATCAGCTTCATCGATGATTTCAATGGGGCGTCCGGCAGCACGGTATTTTTCTGCAGTTTTCATTTTTCCGCTAAGGCCTTTTTCCCCAACGACACGAAGATCCTGGACTCCTACAACGAGGAGGTCTGTTTCTTGAGTGAGCCGTTCCGGAGCGTTGCCACCAATCTTCACAACTGCGGCTCGCGCTTCGTCGCGCTTCATTGAATCCATCTTTCCGGTGAATACTACATTCATGCCGAAAAGCGGATTATCCGGGCGTGCATCGACGGCCACAGAGGAAGAATCGAACGTTTGGTATTTTCGATTTGAGTAGTCACGTAGGCAAAGTGATGGCGTAAACTCCCCGGGCGCAATAACACCAGGCTTTATTTTGGCCGAAATGAAGAAGTCATTAAAGATTGTTTCATTAGCTTCAGAAAGTCCACGGAGTGCAAGCTCACACCAGCGTTTAGCGATGCCCACCGGGTCATCGGTATAGATGCAATCGTTATAAAGCTTATAGTTGAGATAGTCGAAGCTATATGAAACCTCGTTGAGCGTGCGACGACAAATCGCCTTGGCGTTGCAATAAGCGATTGGCTTGAAGTCAATGCCAAGACGTGTGAGCGTTCCGTAGAGTGAGCGAGCGGAGTTCCCTTCAGCAGACGAAACGGCCATGTCGAACTTGCTGAACAGCTCCTGAACTCGTGGCCACTGTGCCGAGAATGGAGCGAACGATTCAACCTGTGAGCGAGTGATGCCCGACATTACCATCAGGAAAGGAGCTTCAGGGTTGAAGAAAAATTCTTGTGGAGGTTGCTGCTGGCCATCAACAACCGGGATAATTATGAGGTGGCAAATGCTGTTTTGCGCCTCATTCACGTTTTCGGCGTGAAAGAAAATGAAAGAAGGAGTCATAAGAATAGAATGGTTGTTTTTCGCAAAGATACGACAAATCAGCGACACAACAAAAAGCCCCCACCGGTGAAGGTGAGGGCCGAACCGCTCTTGAAATGAAATGGAGTGCTAATCAAACAAGACGAAGAGCGGCCAGTTCTGTGCCGAGGCGATGAATGCCGGCCTCTATTTTTTCGAGCTGCTTGTCGGAGATTGGTGTGTCGCCTATGCGATATTGACGCATGAGGCTGTCATTGATTCCGAGATAGCGGCCAAGGGCGCTGACGTTAAACATCGAGTAATACTCGAAGAGCGAGGAGATGTCGAAGCGGAAGTCAATTTCCTCGTCAAGGAAGGCGGGAATGTCATCGCCAATTTCTTTGTATGTCTGAAGTATTTCATCAAGCGAGTTGAAGAAATCTTCTTTGGCCTCTTTAACGGTGTTGCCTGTACCGATGAGCTGCACTTTATCGCCGGTGGTATTGTAGGCGATATATGTGCCGTCCGATTGTTTTTCGATGCTTACTTTCATATCAAGGGGTGTTAATGGGTTATTGAATATTGTTAAAAAGAGAGGGAGGGGAGCGCCCTCCCCCTCTTGTGTTAGAAGCCGATTTGCTTTTTTAGAGCTTTCATCAGCCCGGGCCTGATTTCCTGCGAGCCGTGTCTTTCGACTATCAGACGCTCGCCGGAGTCATTGACGTAGATGTCGTGTTTCTTACCGTGGGTGTACAATCTGTAGCCCTTTTCGGTGGCGATTTTAATCAGTTCTTTCCATTTCATTATGTCAATGTTCTTGTTTTGATTAGCACTACAAAGTTATAACATTTTCGTTATACCGCCAAATTTTTCAGTGAAAAAATAACGAAAACGTGATATTTTTTATTCGAGGCCGTTCATGGCCGGACACAACCCCGATTCAGCCACAAATCAATGCGGTCGCGTAGCGTCAGCTTGTGTGGCGGAGGCGGCGGTACGCCGCATTTTATCTTCGGTAATGGCATTATAGAAACAATGTCGGCTGTGGATTGAGTCGTTCGGAGCGGAGCTTCGCCAGAGATTCCTCGGCTTTCCTCTTGCGGGTCTTGGCCTCTTTCTCGTCGGTAATGGCGGTGTTGATCTGCTTCAGCAGTTCAATCTCGGCATTGTTCGTCTCGATGGTGCGACGCATTGACCCTGTGAAATGCTCATAAAGCACATCGTAGCATTCGGCCTGATACTTCTCCACCGACGGGCGAGCTTTCTCCGACACGAGCGAAGCATCGATTGAGAATAACCACCCATAGGTGTATTTCAGTGGTAAGCATAGCATTTCACGCTCTTTCTCATCGTTGGCAACTGTGGTTATGGCAACCATAGTTGAAGCCAATAACGGGTGCCGTAGGATACGCTGACGCTGTGCAGCGAAGTCCACGCCGATAGCGGTGCAGATTGGTTTGATAGGGACGTAAATGTCCCCACCCTTTTCAACGGCCACAATGTCGATGCCGTTGATTTTGGTGATTGAGTTGGTCATTTTGTTGGTAAGAATAAAACGGGGAATAAATCTCGGAGGACAGAGCCATTCACGCAATAGCCACTGAATGACTTGTCCGCCTTGACGAGTTTAAAATCTCGGTTGTTGTATGACGTGGTGCAGAACTCCAGCACCTTTTCGGAACCGACTTGCTGACCGTTTTGCCATAGTGTGTAACGGCCATGGCAAAACTGAACCTGAGAGGGGTCAACTTCTACTGAGAGGCACACATCAAAATCGACGATACCTGAGAGCTGGTGCTTCCGCTTCTCCGGGTCGCCCACGAAAAAGCAGAAGCCAACGGCTGTTGTCGCTTGATAGCCTCTCTCAGCGCCGTGGTCTTTCTCGTTAACGAGAGGTTCCCCGGCCATATACTTGTCATACTCGACTTGCGAGCAAAAGCGGTGCAGGATCATAATCAATCTTCTTCTGATTCATACCATTCTACTCCGTTGTATTTTTTATCGGCTTTCCCATGGATTGCGATCAGGTTCTGAGATGTTGAAGCAATCCACCATGCGGACTTCCTTGAAGCCGTCGGCTTTGTAATTAGAAAGAGCCGAGTCGATGCGCTGTTCAAGACGTTCGCCGTTTTCCACTGCGAACACACGGCATTCAGTGTGCCGGAAGTCTTTACCATCGGCGAGGTCGAAGATTACTTTGAAAATCATACTTCCATTTTGGGATTAGGTTGAACTCCACCGCGCTGAGCCAGTATATCAAAGCCTTTCATCAAATCTTTAAGATATTTTGGGAGCATGTACCTTACTTGTGGGGTTTGCTCAAGTTGTTGTAGAATGTGGTAAACTGCGGTTTGATAACCGTTGAGAAATGCGCCGCACATGTGTTTCAAGCCTTGGGCTTTGGCGTCTTTCTCATAGCTGACGGCCAGATCCATAAGGAGGTCAGCAAATTCTTCCGAGAAGTCCATGATTATTTGCGATGTTTAGCGAAGTATGACAATATCATCAGACACATGCCGATGAGGCCCAGGGCGAGCAGGAAGAGGAGGGACGGAATCCACAGTGGTGCGGTAATCCACCACCACGACCACATCAGGAGGCCGCAGAATTTTAGCACCACGAAGGCGAGGAAAGTGGCAACGGCCACGATGAAGATTACTGCCGTTGCGGTTGATGATTGTTTTTTGTTCATTTGATTAATTCTATTTGATTGTGGTTATTTTGTCGTTAACATAATCATAGAGCTTGCCGTCGATGATCGAGGCGTATTCATCGCCGCGTTCATGGGCGGCGAAGGTGCAGAGGTCGATGCGGTCGAACTTCCCATCGAGCGACGTGGCGATTGTTTGTATCGTGCTGACCGAGGCACGTTCCGAACTGGCGACACGGACGAAGTAGCCCTGTGGCTGCTTCTCCACGATAGTAAAGCCTTCGGGGAGCGAGAGGGATTCGACTGATGCCACATCGGCCGATGGCGGCGCCGATGCTTCTTTATGATCGCTTGCCGCCGTGCAGCCTACCAAAGCGAGCGTGAACAGAATGGTGAGTTTGTTAAGCATATTGTGGAAATTTAAAAGAGCTGGGCTTGGATTAGAGATGATTCAGCCCTAACGATAGCCTCGCGAGTTTCCTGTTGGAAATACGAGAGGTAGAGCTTCATGAAGCCAACTGCGTAGAGTTGAGCTTCGCGTTGTGTTTTGAAAAGGCCATTTTCAGCCGAGGTGCGCAGCATTGATTGCCGCCCATTTTTCCAATAGACTATGAAGCCATACACCCAACGCCCATCCGGGAGCAATGAGGTTTGAATGGCGATGGACTCTTCCCGGCTATCGGTTACCGACCAAGAGGCTTGTGCCTCTACCGGGGCAACATCGTCGAGACACTCGGTTTTAAGATACTCGTAGGGATTTTTGCTCATTATACATCAACTTAACACGGTTAAACTTGTCACGGAACACCTTGGAAATATCCATCGTATTGAGTGCATTGTGACGTGATTTAAGGATAGCTCCACGTTTGCGGTGCAACACCCATGAGGTTGCTTCATCGGTTGCGCCGTCATGCGACAGGAGCAGCACGATGAGCATTCGAGCCTCGACTGCCGGCCATCGACGGCTCGGCGAAAGGATTGTTGATTTAGGCACCCCGGTGACTTTACTGACTACCGAGATTGCGAGTTCGTTGTCGCTCATAATTAGAATGGTTTGAGTAATTTTTCTTTTTCTACTGAGAAGACTGTGAAATATTCTGCGCCGCCGCTCTTGTCGTCTTCACCGATGAAAGATTCATCGGGGTGGAGCGGCTTCCAATCGCTGTAAAACATCTTTTCAGCGTTTGGGCGGTTGGTGTTGAAGTCGTAGCCCTTGAATTTGCAATAGGCTTGGATTTTGCCTTTGAAGTTGGTGCGGGTAACGCCGTGGCCAGACGGGCCGCCGGCATATTCAAAGAAGCTCGCCACAAGGTCGGCTCGTTTCTTCCGCTCATTGAGATTTGATCCTGACAGGTCGAAGTATTCTTCGGCCCACTGATACAGCACCTCTGACATTTCCTGTCGGAGTGTGCGCAGCTCGATATTCTTCATGGGAGGTTGAACTGCACCCTGTCCTTCACGCGCCCAGCAGTTCTCGAATGAGCGCAAATAATACATAACGCACTCGGCCATAAGATTGTCGAAGAGGTTCCATTGGTCAGCGTCCCAGTCATCAAAAAACATGTGGTGGAAATCATCGACAATAGTATGCTCCGGATTATACCAGGTTGAAAACTCCATGTAGGAAATACGGCGTTTTGTGGCCGCCTCATTAGCCTTGTTTATGGCGTGGTTCGTTGTAATCAGAATCTTCGGCGAATCTTCAAGCGGTATGCAGTAGCGGTCTTTGCCCTTTGGGTTGACATACATTGGGCCGGTGACCATGGCGAAAAGGTTCTCAAACGAGAAATTGGTCTTCACATCGTCGATGAAGATATTTCTCGTTGCCTTGGTAACGCCGGAGAGAAGGAATTCATCGTCGCGCTTCATCTGCTTGCCGTCGATAAAGAACTGTGAACAGATTCGTCCGATGGCGTTTCCAACAATCGATTTACCGGCGCCACCGTGGCTCTGGCCGACCTCACTCATAAGGTGGTCCTGAATTACCACAGCTTTGCGCTCAGAGGCATATTTGTAGTCGCAAAGCAGATAGCCCAGAGTGGTGATTTTATTCACAATGTGGTGAATCCACTCAAAGGTTTCCGCTTCTGAGAGCTCGCGCTCGGCGCCGCTCTGGTAGAAGTTATTTGACGTGTTGATCAGGAAGTGAAGGAACTCACATCGGTCAGCATCTTCGGTGTATTCGATATGGAAATTGTCGCCTTCTTTTCTGATATCCTTGATTATGGGCACCCGCTTGAACTTTCGCGGTACGATACGGCTGCGCCACACTTGATTTATGGGTTGGTCAGGAGTTATCGAGTTAGCTGTAATCTCCACCTGGCCATTGTTGTAGTATGTTCTTTGTATGCCGGAAGTGAAGTTGTTGAAATCGTCCGACATGATAGCAAGGTTTTCGAGTTGCTTGTCGGCCATAATCGTGGCCAGACGCTTCGCAAAGAACTGAAGGACGATGTCGCTCTTACAGTTGGCGTTGATATATTCGCGGATAAAGTCGCGCACCTCATAGGGAGCAATGCGATCGATAATGCCGTTATCCATGCGAATAAATTCAAAGCCGGAGGCTTCCTCGTCGCTATTGCGCAGACGGTAGAAACCGCTTGCACCGAGGAACCGGAAGGCTTCAACGTCATTGAACTCGACTTTGTCCTCGCCCTTGGAGTTTTGGGTAATAGTGTAGATGTCGGTTGTTGACGAGTAACGGCTCATCGGCACAATCTTGCCGTTCTCGATCTTGTATCGTATAGGACCGATTTTGAACGTATCGACAGCCGAGAGACGTTCCTTGTGCAGCTCATAGAAGGCTTGAACGTCGTTAAGCAACCAAAAATCACGGATTTTGGTATCTGACTCCTCGGTAATCTTGTGGATATTGAGCCACTTGCCACGCCCATCATGGGAGTTCATTGTGTGCTCAATGTCCTCCATAAGCTCCGGTTCGCGGCCCAGGAGTGAGCCACAAAGTAAGTCATCGACACCTTTGTCGCCATGGTCATTGACATTGACGTGCCCCCACCATATATTCATGTTCAGCCCCATATTGGCGAATGTCTTCATGTACTGACGGTACTTGATGACAGCTCGAGAGAACGAATTGGGGCGTTTGTCGGCGCGGTCGCCGACGATGATATTGCGGTGAAGATCATTCCAATCAGAGTCCATTATCAGGACGATGTTGGAAATCGAGCACGCCACGACTATTTCCTGAATATCCTGCAACAAACCTGATTCCTGAGAGCCGAAGTTGTTGATGCCCTGAATACCTATCGACAACATGCCGTGCTTGCAGGCTTTCTCGGCTTTCTTCTCACCCTCTTGCAAAAACAAAGTGTCAATGTGAGTTTTATTCTTGAACAACCGACGGATCTTCTCCGGGATATACACACGGCAAGAAGCTCCGGCGGGTGTCTGATACTTCATTTCCTTTCCGTCCGGCGACTTGTGCAGCGCAGGGTTGGCCCAGCGTACACGGACATAAGGGCGGGGTCTTGCAGAGCCCTTTCCGATATACGTCATGGGGCGACCATGAAGGTCGTAGTAGTAAATGAGCATGTCACTGCCGGTTTCGTCCGGAGTGAATTTCTCATCGACGCGCCCGGGCCGGAAAGGAGAGCGGAGAGTTTCCTGAGAGCCCTCGAGGGTTGTGGCCATAACGTCCTCGACGGTCAGGCCGCTACCTTCGAGCTGTTGGCCGCAGAACGACGAGCGGGTTGTCTTGACAGCGGTCTGCACTGCTTCTTCCTTTTTCCTTTCGTTTGGAGTGAGAATTACGCCACCCTGACGGGCTGTTTCCTCAAGAGCATCGAGCCATCTTGTTTTTAGATCAATGCCGGAGAAGTGAGCTACGGCCTCGATGGGACCCGGCAATGAGAATTGGCAAGCGTGACAATAGGCAAAATTTTTATGGCCCTTGTGAACAACAGAGAGTTTCTTCTTGCCACATACAGGGCACTCCATCTCGACGGTTGCCTTGTGTTGGTTGCAGCCGGGAACGAATAGGCGAATATCAAGAGCTTTGACCTTGTCAACCTCCCAGCGATCATATTTTAGATTAGCGTTCATTTGAAGAGGTTGTGTTTAGCGGCATACTTAACAAACTCGCTCCTTGTGTGGGTACCGGTTCGTTGATAAGCATGACGTATGTGATTATGAATGGTATGTGGAGATAGACACAATTTGTCGGCAATGTACTTGACGTCTTCGCCTTGGTACCAAAGGCGCATAACCGGCAATTCTGCCGCCGAGAGCTTGTGATCGAACTCCGGCCGACATACAACACATTCGAGCTTGCATTCTCCTCTGAGCGGACAAGGGACAAATTCAAATGCACATTCGTTGGAGTCGGAAACGTCGGGCACATTATCGAGTTGGGCAAAGTTGCAACGTATAAACCGCAATACAATGCGGAAGCGGTAATACCACTTGTTAGGAGCGCACCCTTTGTATTGCTCGCATAAGGCGTCGTATGCCTTGGGGTAGAAAGTTGATAGAATTTCAATCATACCGTCAAGAACTTCAGTACAAGATTCAGTCAAGCGGCAAAAATCGCCGTCTTGACGAAACCACACCTCCCCTTCATAGGCAAAAAATTCAGTATTAGTTAATGGCCTTTCCATGTCATTTTAGTTAACTTTCGCAATTTATGAAGATGTTTTTGCCTAATGCCTCGCTAATTTTGTCACGCCAAGCGAGGTCAATACGAGTACGGCCACGACGCCAGTCGCTAAGAACAAATCGCGATTTCTTGCATATCTCACGTATATCACGGGATTTAGCGATACGTTCACGGTGAGGCAAAGAGCGGAGGTAGTTGTCGAGAGCTTCGTTTGCGGTCATAAATTTTCGATTTTGAGAAATAAGTTGTATCTTTACGACAACAAAGTAACGAAGAATATTTGATACTTTATCTATTTCAGAATCTCTACTGTAATAGATTTAGGATATTTTAACAATAGCCGAATATGAAGCATTTGGGCAAATTAATCAAGAACCACATAGAAGACAATAAGTTAGTCAAGAAAACAGTGGCCGAACAGGTTGGCGTCTCGCCGACCTACCTTTCGACATTGTTTAACCAAGAGTCAATGGACTGTTTGCTTTTCGAAAAGATTTGTCATGCCATTGGCTTACATCCTGCAGCAGGATTCGACAAACCAATGCCGGCATCAAAAATCCTCTCAGACATATATGCGAAGACTGTGATTGGCCCGGCCACGGTTACCATTGGCGAGACCAAAGCACTTCAAGATCTATTGGCCGAGAAGGAACGAATGATTCAGGTTTTGCTTGCCGCAAGCGGTATCAAAATCGGGACAGAATCGGGACAGAACAAATAACATTTTGTAGAAAACGGCAAAAACGAGCAGTCCCGTTACCGGGACTGAAACGGGACAAATACAACAAGTTAGAAACAGTAACACAACAGAGCAACAGCCCAGTGAATGTCACCAAGTGAGGATTTATATTCTTCTCACCCCGACAAATATTTCAAAAAAAAGGGTTTGACTCACAGAGTCAAACCCTTTTTGACTTTCCAGACAAAACAAAATCGGATTACATCGTTAATCTAATTTTCAAAATCGCACATCCAATATTTTGCAATGCAGAGCTTTATTTATATATTTGCAAACGCCTAATCGAAACAAAATAATGAACGCATGAAAATTATTGAATTAAATCTTCATAAAATCATAGAAATCTGCAAGCATTTTCACGTTCGTAAGCTATGGGTGTTCGGCTCAATACTGACTTCGCGCTTTAATGAAAAAAGCGATGTCGATTTATGCGTTGATTTTGACTGGGATAATATTCCATTGCTCGATTCAGCAAATAATTTTTTCGGGTTTCAAGAGGCCCTTGAATCACTTCTTGGGCGCAAGATAGACATTACAGACGACAGTGCTGTCCGTAATCCATATTTCCGCGAAGAATTAAATGAAACACGCCAACTGATATATGGATAGAAAAATTCAAAAATCGCTATTCGATATTCTTCATTGTATCGACGAAATTGATTCCTATTTTAATTCTGTTCCCCGTCGCTTTGATTACTATCGTGACAATGCGCTTCTACGAAGTGCAATACATATGAATATTTCTATAATCGGAGAGGCTACTAATAGAATTCTGAAAACAGATTCTGAGATTTCGATATCCAATGCAAAGCAAATCGTCGGCACTCGCAATTACCTAATTCATGGCTACGACAGTTTGAGGTTGGAAATGATTTGGGCCATTGTCATCAACGACTTACCCAAACTTAAACATGAGGTTATTTCCCTGCTAAACCCCAACAAAAACGAAGCAAGTACCGAAAGCTGAAACAATACATAATTTGGTATCTTTCACCTGTGAAGGTGCATCATAAAAATAATTATATGAAGATTTTGCCAAACTTATTTAAAATTACACCATAACAAGTTGGAAAATTAAAAAATTTATTCTACCTTTGCACTCGCAAGTCGCCCGGATGGCGGAATAGGTAGACGCGCCGGTCTCAAACACCGGTGGAGCAATCCATCTCGGTTCGATCCCGAGTCCGGGTACAGATAATGGCTGATAATCACTTGATTCTCAGCCATTATTTTTTTTTAGCGGAATTACGCCAGGCATGCCGCGAGGCACAGCTTCGCAGTGCTTTTCAGCCCCCATAACAGACCGGGCTTGTCGGCATCCCGCCTCCAAACCCGGTTACCCAAGGAGTCACGGCTTCGCCGTGGCTGACTTGCGACACTCAGCTTGTGCCGAAAAATAAGCACAAGCCGTAATTCCGGTGCATTATTTAACAGTTAGTGAGTGAATCCACCCGATAGGAACATAATTGATTCAAAACAATTTGTGAAATCCGCGAAGTTTGTGTAATTCGTGGTAAGAACGGAGCGCGACCGCGCTCCGGGGTACACAAATTTCACAGATTGCACGAATTTCACAAATTTCTTTCCGAATCGCTACGCGATTTCACGCGATTTTAATTACGGGTTGAATCGTTTAGGGCTGAATACTTCCACGCGGTCGGCGTCGGTGACGGGGCGGAGCACACGGCAGGGCGAACCTACGGCCAAGACGCCGGAGGGTATCGAGCGCGTGACGACGCTGCCGGCGCCAATGATGCTCCCCGACCCTATTTCCACCCCGGGAAGCACTGTGACATTGGAGGCGAGCCACACATTGTCGCCTATCGTGACGTGACGGGCCTGCATCACTCCCGCGTTGCGCTGCCCGGCATCGAGAGCATGTGTAATGGTGATAAGCGTGCAGTTAGGCCCTATCTGCACGTTGCGGCCGATGCGCACCTCGGCCTCGTCGAGAATAGCAAGATTAAAATTGCCGATAAAATTGTCGCCGACATGGATATTGAATCCAAAATCGCATCGAAACGGGCTGTTTATCACAAGCCTGTCGCCCGCCGATCCGAGAATCTTGCGCAGCAGCCGGTCGCGCGCTTCCACATCCGACGGTCGCATAAGATTCAATTCGTGGCATCTGTCGGCGCACTCGGCAAGCAAAGCGCTTATCTCCGGGAAATCCGCCGCCCCGGCATGAAGCCACTGTCCGCAGCGCAGCGCATCCAATATTTCTTCAATAGACATTTTTCTTCAAATTCTTTTGTAATATTTTTCACCAGGAATCCAATATGGACTTGAAATCGGAAAGCATCAGCGGGAAGTCATATTGGATTTTACGGTCCAATCGCTTTGCCACATGCTCGACAGCCTGAATGAGGTATTGGCCAAACCGCTGTTTTTGCTCTTGCGTCGACAACAGGCTGAATTCCTTTTCAAAAACAATATTTACACGCGCAGTGCCGTAATCGGAGCGGAATGGGCCGTATGTGAAACGGTTTCGCAGAAAGTATCCGTTGTCTTCTATTTCTTTTTCCGAATACATTTCAAGCAGTTTCGGATAAAAATCTTTTTTCTTCAACTTCAAGGATTCGTCGGCAATGATATAGTTGGTCTTGCAGTGGTAATTATCGTAGAAGCTGAAAGAAATGTTAAGTATAATCATGTTCAGGGCGCTGCCATATAACTCCGGGCGCATCCCTCGGTTGAGTTCAGGCATAAGCTCCCCCTCGATGCTTTCTATCAGCGGCTTGGAGCTTGCGTAACAATTGGCGAGCCCTCGGATGATACGAATGGGATTTTTGGGTATCCAGTTGCGTTGACCGCACAACTGTACATCTTGCGCCTCGCCCGCGTGTCCGCTTAATCTGACTGGCTCTGACAAAGGATTATCGACATCTCCGTGAAGAAACGACAAATTAAAGTCTATGGCAAAACCATCTTTTCGCTTCGACCATACGGCATTGAAAAAGCGTGGCTTGGCATCACGGTTGATGAAATATGTTTCCGGGTTGCCATTAAAATAGGTTCCTCTTATTGCTTCCACCGGTTCGTGTGTACCCCAGCCTACAATGGCAAGGGCTTCGCAAATCCTTACAGCGGCGTTCCATTCCACAGCATTACGATATTGCGAATATTTCAAGAATTCGGAGTAAAGCCGCTCACGCAGCTCTCCGACATTTGGAAAGCCGGAGAGATACCGGCGCAGCTCCGCAAGAGAGCCTGTTTCATATATTTTATTCAACGACAAGTATGACACAAGACAATCTATTGATTAATCGCGGACGCACTATTTGAACAGCTCGCAGAAGCCTTGCTTGTTAAATTGGTAATACATCTCGATGCGCTCAGGGGTGTCGTTTTCGAGAAGCAGAAGCAGCTCTTTGGCAAATTCAAGTGTCGCGGAACCATTTGCCGTGACGATATTATGGTCGGCCACCGCTTGCTTGTGAATGTAACCATCAGGATTGGAGTAGTTTTCGCCGCCCCACAGTTTCAGCTGGTCGAGGCCATTGCCCGTATGGTTGATATTGTTGAGGAAGCCATGTTTAGCCATAAATGAAGCGGCGTTACATACAGCCCCTACAATTTTCCCGTCGGCAACGGCCTTGGAAACGACAGGCACAACCTTATCGGCAATCGGCGTCATCCAGCCAAATCCGCCTATAAGGACGAGCGCGGCATAATCTTCGGGCATCGTGTCAAAGGAATAGTCGGGCACCATACGGAAGCCTCCTATCGCTTTTACAGACTCCATTGACGGAGCTACAATTTTGTTGACATATTTCGGATTTTCTTTCAACGCATAGTCGTCGGAGGCTATTGCCTGGGCGAGATACACCATCTCATGTTCCGCAAAATCGGGAAGCAGGACATATAAAATTTCGTTGTTCATTTCCATTCGTGTTTGCGAAATGCAAATATACTAATTTTTTATGTTACTTTGCGTATAGGCGCGGTTGGACTTTTGAGCTTGTTTTTATTCACATTGATGTAAAGCAGGTCGTCGTGGTCGGTGATACTGTACAGCTCATGAAAGTCGGCGGTCATGAGATAAAATTCATCGAGGCCGTCGCAATCGCCGATAAAAGTGTAGATGTCGGACATGCGGCCTTTGAAAACCACGAAATCCGTATTCCAGTAATCGATAATGAAATAGAGGATTGCATCCCGATCTATTACATCCGGAAGATGCCGGTAAGGGTCTTCCATATTGCAATCAATCCACTCCGGGACATACTTGAAACTCAGCCATAACGCTCGTGGGTTGCCAATAACGAACGTGTCATAAAGCCGCTGCAATAAAACTTCCTTTTCCTGTCCTTCGAGTTTTAGCAGCGGAAGTTTATTGTCACGGACCGTGCGGTCTATTTCCTCATAATCGAACATAACGTATTCTGTGAGATTGATTATTCCACTTTCACCGAGATGCTGTCAAACGGCTTTGGACGGCCGATGCTCACATGGAATGTGTCGCCGTCCCAACCGGTCTTATTGATGGCCGACTTGCGACCGGCAGCGCAACGGGGCAAATCTTCATCCCATTTCGACGCAACTACCTCGCCGGTGGCCGTGCTCACAATCTCCACTTTCAGCGCATCGCCCACTTTCTGCCCGAAGCAGTTATATACCAACGCACGGTGCGACCTGTCGCGGCTCAACTTTGAGTGACGTTCGAGCAAAATCTTCTTTTCGAATCCGCAGTCGCGCAGATTTTGCATAATCTCATCTCGCCGTTGCGCCAGCCGATTCTTGCCGCCGTTAGCATCATCAATCTCCGTCAAGACATCAAGCACGAGATTGGCGACATATTCCATAAACTCCTCGCCGAACTCTTTGAATTCATATAGCCTGCGAGACGTGTCGAGATCCAAATCGTAGGTTGACACATTGAACGCCCCTTTCCAATTCTTGTATCCGGCACTCACATCTTGTTTTTCGACATTGGCGCAGATTGTGAGCCGACCGTTTCCGTCGAGATCGATGGGCGACAGCTCGTGCAGGATTACCTGACAGATGCCAAAAGTGGCAACATACAGATGGGCCACGTCGCAGTAGTTCGATTGCTCCTTGATACGTCGCGCGACAATATCGTCGTCCTCAAAGGAGAGCATTTGCAGCTTTGCCATAGTTCCCTGTTATTTCAAGTCGCGGAATTTCTTGTTGCCGAGAGCGTTTTCGGCGGCGCGGTTGCCGTGGGAGGCCGCGCGTTTAAAATAATCGTATGCCTTGCGCAAGTCGACCTCAACGCCAAGCCCTTTCAGGTACATGTTGCCGATTTCGTATTCAGCCTCATCTGCAAAAGAATACCTTTTCATGCTTTTGTCGCCGGCTACCTGCATGTACAATGCCATAGCAGCCGCATAATCCCTTTGGCATCCCGCACCGCGTTTGTAGCACTCCGCCAATTTTAATTTGGCAGAAATGTTTCCGCTGCCGGCGGCCTTTTGAAACCATTCAAACGCCTTGTCGAAATCTCTTTCCACGCCCTTGCCGTTGAGATATGCGGCCGCCACCACGAAATATGCGGGGCTATATCCCAGTTCCGCCGCCTTCATATAACATTCAAACGCTTTTTCATCAGATACTTCCCGGCTGTATATATTTCCTAAATCGTAATACGAAGCCCCGTCCTTGTTCCCTGTTGAAACCTCCTCATAGAGCCGCATCGCCTCATCAACCCGGTCCGGCAGATCGCTGTCAATTTCTTCCGGTACGTCACAACCGTGATACAATGCGTCGGCCAGATTCCTCTTGTCTTTGGCGGTTCCCTTTTTGGCTTTCGCCCTCAATATATTTATCAAACGTTCATGCCACGCCAAAGCTGCATCCCGGCCTTCCTTTTCGGTCATATCGTCGGGGCGGTCGTGCACATAAAGATTCATCAGGGATTTTGCCGCGCTCGCCACGCCTTTGTCCGCTTTCTTCGTCAGCACCTCAATCATCCTGTAAAGCCATTTCCGGCCCAACGGCATGCGCCGCTCCGGCTCCATATCATCGCAGACAAATCGGTAATAGTCAGCAAGGAACTTTATCGCCTTCATATTGTCGGCTTCCGCCGCTCTCTCCATCCAAGGCAGAAAGCGGGAGGAATCCTCGCAACAGAATGTATAATAATACAAGCCAAGCATATATTGCGCCGGAGCATTGCCCTGCTCGGCAGCATGGGTTATTGCCTCGACGGCTTGCCGTGCAGAGACGGCATCCCCTTCTCCGGCATGGCATTTTATAAATTGCCGGATGATTTTGAAATACTTCGATAAGCCGTTGTTTTTTACACACATATTTGGCTACTCTCTGCTTATGGTTTCACCGCTTGTAATTGCGTTTTATCTCATCAATGGATTTGCCGCCGATGCCGAAATTTTCATCTGAGAGTTCCTTGATGGTTACAGTGAAAAACTGCTCCGGGATATGGGTTATCTCAGAGGCCGTCGCCGTGAGTCGTTCAATCAACTCTTTCTTTTGTTCCGGGGTAAGTTTTCCGCTCTCGATGGATATATAAGGCATAGTTAATCAATTCAATTATAAATGAGCATGTTCGAGGTATTCCGGATTCTTTCTCAGGGAAATTATTTCCATATCAGTTGCCGATATGCTCATTGTCTTTAATGAACATTGCCGACCCTATATATGGGGATATGAATGTGAGGGTGTCGCCATGACCGATGGCATAGGCGGTGGAATCGTTGAGCAGACGCAGCATATCATGCTCTACGACCATATTGTCGCAAGCCTTTTCGGTGACGAGCATGTTTTCGAAACGGATGGTGTCGTTGGCGATTACAAACCCGCCGTTAATTATGTTGCAGTCTGTTGAAAGGCTGAATATGTTGTCCTGCTCGTTAAATGACAACTTATACTTTGACCCGGCATCAAAATTGGTCGACACGCTGTCTACGCGGTACGAATCAAGATGCCACACTCCCTGCACGCCTGTGGTGTCAAGCACGGTGTTTTCTGCGGTGTCTGCCGATTTATTGGCGGTGGTGCATGCCCCGAGGGCAATTGCCGCCAGAGACATTAAATAAAAAAAGTTTTTATTCATATAGTGGATGATTGAAATATTTGTTTCAGATGTTCGTCGCAAAACATTGTCGGGGCTTGAAGATATTTGCCTACCTCACTCAGAGCAAGAATCGCTATGAACATGATTAAAATTATTACTGAGTTGGCGCGCCCGGCGGCCGAATACTATTGATGTGGCAGCTGCCGTGGCTACGCAAGAGATAGGAGCAAGTGAATCGAAGGCATCGAAACAAGCCCTTATAAAAGCCATTACGGCAATTACCGCAAAAAGCCATTGCATTATCCTGTAAAACCGAATTGTCTTCATAACGCTGTTGAGAGTCAATGCTTTGAGTATAGGGACAGCAGTACACGAGCCGTGCGTCCCTACACATATAATGCAAAGATAGTGATAATTATTGAATAAGTATGCTATGACAGGTAAAAGAAAGGCTGCGAAATTTATTTGAATCTATTTTGCAGGAACACAATCCTCCGGCTTGTGATTATATTTTTCACAAGCCGGAGGATTCTTTGCTTATAGCAAAGCGCTTCGCGGTTAGTGTTCCTGCCGGGTGGATAATAATAAACCGGGCATCGGCGCTGGATGCGCTGATGTCCGGTCCAATATAAGTTCCACACCAAAGGATGCGATGAAACTCCGATAAGACAGGATTTGAGTGCTCGCATACCTTTGTAATCCGTCCGGCCGGCATATAGCCGACACTTTCTTGCGAAAGTTGAGGCCCGCCATCGGGATGCTAAGCTTGTCTCGGGATTTCAGAATAATTTGAAGAGTTTCCCAATCAACTTTGATGTGGGGATTTTTCAGTCTTTCAATCTTGGGAGGTTTAAACCTCCCCGGCTCGTCTGCCTTTTGGTTTTCTAACGCAAAGTTAACACGAAAAGTTCGGCTTTCCAAATTTCCGCCTCATATTTTTTTATTTTTTATCTTCGTTACAACTATTTGCACTTTTCTTCCGTTATAAGGAAAGAAATTATATCGAAAATGAATATGAAGAGCTTATCTAAATTTTTTATCGCTTCGATGGCAACGGCCGCTATGCTGTCGGCTTGCAGTTCGAAATCGGCCACTGAAACAGAGAAGGTCGCGCCTTTTGTCACGGAAACGGCTCAATGGGCCGACAGTGCCACTGTGGGCAAATCTTCGGTGTCGGTGAGCATACGCGCCCAGTATCCGGCGAAGGGGCCGTCGAACCTTGTAAATGCCACCCGCGCCTGGATAGCCGCTACGCTTGCATGCTCAGACACGCTCATCGCCGGAGTGCATGAACACGAAAATGACGCCAATGATTTATTTAAATATGTGGGCGGCGAGCTTATCAAGGAGTCGCAGGCCGACTTGCGTTCGTCCAAAGAGCCCGGCATGGAATATGAATTTATGTGGGATATTACGGCACCTGTTGCATCTGACAGCTGCGTGACCTATACTTCAAATTTCTACTGCTACACCGGCGGAGCGCATGGCTCTACCCAGGTGATGCAAAATACTTTTGACGCCCAGGGCATTCCGTTTACGACCGAAACTATGTTCGCGCCCGAGAGTCTTGACAGTTTGCGCCAGCTTGTGGCCACCAATCTCGCCAACCAGTATTTCCATGAGGCGAATGTCGACGCCATGAAGGCTAACCTGATTCTTTCGGGCGACAATGTGCCCCTGCCTTCCACAGACCCGGCTTTCTACCCCAACGGCGTGCGCTTTGTTTATCAGCAATATGAGATTGCGCCTTATTCGGCCGGTCTCCCCGAGTGCACGATTCCATATTCTGTGATACGTCCCTATCTCAGCCCCGCCGCCGCGGCTCTTATCCCATAACGCAACAATCTTTCTATCGCCCAAGCCTCCGACTCTTTAACAGACCGGAGGCTTTTCTTTTATTTGACCGCGGACGCACGGTTCGTGGTATGTTTGAAAATTAGTTGGTCGCTGTTAGCTCACGGAAATCCTTGATTTTTTTAGGCAGCATTATAGCTCCAATAATAACGCTTATCAATAATGCTCCTGAAACAAGCCAGAAAGTGTAAGAACCAAGTGCCCATAGATTACCGAGGAAGATGGTAAAGAATACGGCAAGTCCGATTGCGAGCACAATCTCAATGGCCAGAGTGTAAAGTCTTAGGTTTGAAACCTGCTTCATCACCATCATTGGCGCTTCTGATGCAATTTGTATCTTTTTAATCATACGATAAAGGACAGCATACATCATTGCCGCTACTGCCATATAGATTCCGAGAAATCCTTTCATGGCGACCGGGAATCTCGGATTGTCTGTTCCACTGAGCCACAGTACAATGAAGACCACTGCAAGAACAGCACACATCTGAATGTTCTTACAATAATGTTTGGTGACACGTTTCTGCGCGGTGTCGCATGTTGCGGTGTTGAGAGTGACAGTATCACCGCTCTTTTGTGCGAGTACGTCGACGAGGGTTGACATACTTTTTTTGAGTTCGTCCAAATTCATGTTATTTAGATTTTGAGATGAGTTTGTTTTTAATCCTGTGAAGTTTGATTGCCACGTTATTCCGCTCTATGCCGATGATGTCTGCGATTTCCTCGTATGAGTATTCATCGAGCCATAAAAGGATAATCGCTTTCTCAATCGGGAGGAGTTGGTTTATCAGTTCGTGCAGGGCGGAAAGCTGTTCGGCCTTGTTATCGTCGGCTTCCGAAGAAATATCGGCAACCGATAATTCAAATGGGAGAGTTTCAACTTTCGGCTTGTAATTGCGTATTGCCATTAAAGCTGAATTGACAGCGACGCGATATACCCAAGTCGAGGGTTTGCTCGCACCCCGGAATTGCTCTAAACCCAACCAGATATTGGTAAGAATTTCCTGACGTAAATCGTCATAAGGCACTTTCGGAGTTGCATAGGCCCAGCAGACCTTGTTGATGATACGGGAATGTTCTTTGACAAAAGAAGCGAACTCCCTGCTTGTTTTTGGTGGACTTTTCATTTTCTTGTTGTTTTGTAACGTTAGTTGCAAAAATACTCCGAAAAGTTACATTCATCTCAAAATTAATTTGAAAATAAGGCTCCATTACCTCGTCAAGTAGGACACAAGCCTATATTGCGGTGCATGAAATCGCGTAGCGATTCAAGAATGTAGCGGGGATGGAGCGATAGCGCAACCCCCCGGTATGTTGAACACCATCAGCGCCTCGGTTCTTCCACGCTCCCGTCCATTCACCGCGTAGCCCGATTGTGCATCGCGCATTGTGAATTGGATAAAAAAAAGCCGCTGTCTGAATTCTCTCGAATTGACAGCGGCGGAGTTTCTATCTAATCAAAAGCCAGTTTATTGTATATGAAAAAGTTTAAATTGTTTTTTGAAGCTTGTATTAGTATGACTTCAAAATATACTGATGGTTTAAACGGCTTTTGCGTTTTTAACTGTTTTTAACAGTTAAGGAATTAAATCGTATGCACGGAATACTTTTTGTATCTTTTCAAGTGCCATTTCCACTTGCTCCTTGCTATGCGTGGCCATGAGGCTGAAACGTATAAGCGTATCCTGGGGAGCCACGGCGGGCGACACAACGGGGTTCACGAAGATTCCTTCATTGAGAAGGTCGCGTGTTATGGAGAATGTCTTGAAATTGTCGCGGATGAAAAGCGGGATGATGGGAGTGGAGGTGTTTCCTATCTCGCAGCCCATGTTGCGGAAGCCTTCGAGAGCAAAGTTGGTGAGTTTCCAAAGATTCTCCTGGCGTTCGGGCTCGGCAATCATAATGTCGATGGCTTTGAGGGCGGCGGCTGTGGAAGCCGGTGTTATCGACGCTGTGAAAATATAGGAGCGCGAGTGGTGACGCAGATAATTGGTGATTTCTTTGTCGGTTGCAATGAAGCCGCCGAGCGATGCAAACGATTTTGAGAATGTTCCCATCACCAGGTCTACGTCGTCGGTAACGCCAAAGTGGTTGCAGGTGCCGCGTCCGCCTTCGCCGAACACACCGATGCCGTGAGCTTCGTCTACCATCACCGTGGCATCGTATTTCTTTGCAAGGCGCACTATTTCAGGCAGGTTTGCCACATCGCCTTCCATCGAGAAAACACCGTCGGTCACAATCAGTTTCACCTTGTCGGGTTCGCAGCGTTGGAGTTGCTTTTCAAGCGATTCCATATCGTTGTGGCGATATTTCAATTGCTGAGAGAATGAAAGGCGACGTCCTTCAATAATCGAGGCATGGTCCTGCTCATCCCAAAGGATATAGTCTTCGCGGCCGGTGAGTGTCGACACCACACCGAGGTTCACGCCGAAGCCTGTCGAATAGATCATGACATCTTCTTTGCCGATGTATTCGGCGATGCGGGCTTCAAGTTGCTTGTGAAGGTCGAGCGTTCCGTTAAGGAAAGGGGAGCCGGCACATCCGGTGCCATATTTTTTTGTAGCCTCAATGGCTGCTTCTTTGATACGGGGATCGTTGACAAGGCCGGTGTAACAGTTGGAGCCGAACATCAGCACTCTCTGTCCGTTGATTATCACCTCGGGATCCTGTTCCGATGAGATTGCGCGGAAATATGGATAGATGCCTGCGGCCTTTGCTTCCTGTGGAATAGTATACTTTGATAGTTTGGCTTGAAGTAACTTCATTGGTTTATTATTTTTCCGACTGCAAAATTATAAAATATTTATAAAACTTCTTGCATTATTAACACATTTTCACAAATGCGAAATCATTTTGTGAGTTATCGGTTTGAAAATGTCACAAAAGGCCTTCTGCCACGGCTCGGCGAACGGCCAGGCGCAGGTTTTCTTCGGCGAGACCGGCCGAAAGACGCGCCGGTGGCGTGTCGCACGTTGATATAACACGGGCAGATCGCAATCGAGGCTCGACGTAGCCGCCGAATACCACTGTCGGAATATTGTGCCGGGCGGCGGCATGTTGCATCACCGCCACAACTTTGCCCCGGGCGGTCTGTGGGTCGACGCGGCCTTCTCCCGTTACGACAAGGCTTATCTTGTCCCAGTCCACATCGTTCAGTCCCAAAATATATTCCGCGCCAAGACATGCCCTGCATCCTATTACCGATGCCAAGGCAAACCCCAAGCCGCCCCCTGCGCCGTCGAACTCTGAGCGGCGATGCGGCCATCGGCGGCCGATGCTTTCGAGCCGCGACTTCAAAATGGGCAAGTCGGCCGGCCCGGCTCCTTTCTGCGGGGCGAACATCAACGCCGAAGGACTGCCCGCCGGGGCTGTCAACGGCACTTTCACGTCGCATAGGGCCATAAGCGACTCGCGGTACTCGTGCAGACGTTCAAGTCCGAGCGCTTCGAGAAATCCGAGGCCTCCGTCGCATGTCGACGTGCCGCCCACGCCTACTATCACTTTCTTGCATCCGCCTTTCAATATCTCGCGCACGGCCACGCCAAGCGGAGCCGACGAAGCGGAAAGGATGTCATGGTGACCGACATCGACCCGCCCGAGGCCTATCACCGCGCTCGAATCTATCGCCGCCGTTGCCGATGCCGGATGCACGAAATAGCCGTTGCGCTGCACCCATCCGGGGGTGGCCGACGCTATCGCCTCCGCCGTGCCCTCGCCTCCGTCGGCCATCGGCATCATCAGGCAATCGCCCGGCAGCTCCGAATCTATAATCCTTGCGACCTGTGTCGCGGTAAGTGTTCCTTTAAACTTGTCAGGCGCTATCAATATCATATTCTGAATCTTTATTTCGTTTTGCAAATTTAACTCCTTCCGCCCGATTATTGTTCTTTTTCCCGAAAAGTTTATGCTTGCCATTCACTTATTTTTCGATAACGGATATAGATACAATCATTAAAGAATCGCGTTGCGCCCGGCAGCTACATTGTTAATTTTGCAGCGAATTAAAAAAAGGAAATTATGATACACGAAGCATTTATTTTCTGGGCGGCCGTGGCCGTAGTAATTCTTGTGATGTGGGGCCACACGGTGTTCGATGCCCTGCGCGCATTTAATAGGAAATATCATTTTGTAGAAATCGCCGACGACCATATTTATGACTATGACGATGATGACGAAGAATTCTGAGTCGAGTCTTGATGCCGGTCTCGCGGTGTTGGACGACTTTTTTTCCGACTATTCGGCCTTCTTGCTGTCGTCGGGCTGTACCACGCTGCGCATAGAAAAAAATGTGAGGCGCATGGCCGCGCGATTTGGGGTGGACTGCGTGATGACAGTGATGCCAAAGCATATTGAAATCATGCTCTCCCGAGGCGGCGCTACCGATACACGTATGGCTTACTGGACAGGTGGAATAAACTTTTACGCAATAACGGCATTGAGCCGGTTGAGCTGGAAAGTAGCCGATGGCAAAATCGGCCTCGACGGAGCCCGGCGGTGTCTTGCGGCGATAAAATCAAAGGCAAGGATGAATATCGTGTTTGTCACTTTTGCCGCCGCATTAGCAAACGCATCATTCTGCCGGCTGTTTCGTGGCGACGCATGGGCCATGCTCTTTGTGTTCATTGCCACCTTGGGGGGCTTTTGTGTGAAAAATAAAACGATAAAGACCGGGGTTGACGCGCGTGTAGCCTGCATTATAGCCGGATGCCTTTCTGCGATAATAGCCTGCGGGCCGCATATTTTCGGTTTTGGCACGACGCCCGATGTGGCAGTGGCCACAAGCGTGCTTTACCTCGTGCCCGGCATACCGTTTATAAATGCTTTCAGCGATTTTATCAACGGTCATTATGTTTGCTCCATGTCACGGTTGCTGTCGGCCCTTGAAACCACCGTATGTCTTGGCACAGGCCTCGTCCTCGCTGACTATATCTTAAAACTGCAATAAAATGGAACTAACTGTCTGGGAAGATATATTTTTCGGAGCGGTGGCATCGATGGGATTTGCCGCTATTAGCAATCCTCCCAAAAAATCGCTCAAATGTTGCGGACTTATTGCCGGGATAGGCCACGGTTGCCGATTCTTGCTTCTGGAACACGGATGGGGAATCGTAGCCGGAAGTTTTGTAGCATCCTTTGTCATAGGGATTCTTGCCGTTTTGCTCTCGCGGCGCGCCAAATGCCCGGCCGAATGTCTGTCTTTCCCGGCCCTCTTGCCCATGATTCCGGGTATGTATGCCTACAAAATGGTGCAAGGCCTGGTCGGCTGCATGGGATCTGCCGATTATAGAGAATATTTCGACATGTTCAGTTACAATTTAATTATCACTTTTTCCGTTATACTAATGATGGTTATAGGCATCACCATTCCCGTATTCCTTATGAAAAAGATTTCCTTCACCGCCACCAAGTAAAACAAATGGAACTGCGACAACTGAAATATTTTACCACTACTGCCGAATTCCTTAACTTTTCGGAGGCGGCAAGGGCTCTTAACATAACACAAAGCACACTCTCGCAGCAGATAGCCACACTCGAAGGCGAACTGGGCGTAAAGCTCTTTGAGCGCACCCGTCACTCGATGACCCTTACAGATATTGGCAAGGCTTTCCTGCCCTCGGCCTTGCGCACGATTCACGACGCGGAGTCGTGTATCGACCGGATTCACGACGTGCTCGGCCTCGAAGAAGGCGAAATAAATATCGGCACAACTTACACTTTCTCTCCGCTGCTGAGAGAGACCGTGCTCGATTTCATGCGGAAGCATCCAAAAATAAAACTGAATATCTACTGCAAGTCGATGGAAGAACTGCTC
Organism: Muribaculaceae bacterium; assembly: GCA_009775125.1. Lineage (GTDB taxonomy): Bacteria > Bacteroidota > Bacteroidia > Bacteroidales > Muribaculaceae > CAG-873. The sequence continues at coordinate 70,198 of VSPD01000007.1, forward strand.
GATTTGCTTATTCACCGCAAAATCGACGTGGCATTATCCTACAAGCCTATGAATCTGTGCCGCTCCATCGAGTCGCATATTCTTTTCGACAGTTCCCTGTGCGTAGCCGTAGGGCGAGAGCATCCGCTTGCCGCGCAACGCTCCGTCACATTCCGCGACGTGGAGCGTTTCCCGGTATGCCTGCCGGCAAAAGGAATGCAGGCCCGCAACACCCTCGACCGCATACTCGAAACCGCCAACCACACCAGCCTTGATGTGCGGCTCGAAATAAACGATATAAACATACTTCTCGACCTGGTGGCAAAAAGCAACCTGCTCACATTCCTGTCACAAGCCACGCTTATCGACCATCCCGAAATAGCCGGCGTGCCTATATCGGGCGTCGAGGCCTCGATGCAAGGGTCGTTCCATATCATAAAAGACAGTTATATCAAAACCGCCACACGCCACTTCCTCAAAAGCCTGTGCGAGAACAAATCCTTCTCAATGGCAATGCTCTCCTTCCTCAACTGACAGCGTCAGCGGGTGTATCAAAAAAGCTTTCATACAGAAATTGCAGGGACGCACCCTCATCTGTGAAATTTTTTGTTTTCCCTCTTTATGATATTTTGGCAGCATATGCACCGACTTTTTCGGCTTGTGCTGTTTAGCCGAAGGTGAGGCGGCCGGAGGCGACGGTGAGGGGGGCGGGGATGTTGTTGGTGTAGAGGGCGCCGGTGCCGAGACCTTGAGGAAGGGTAATTTCGTATTTTGATGTGAGCCACGAGCCAATGGCGGCCAGACCGACGTTGGATTCGAGCGCCGATGTGGCCCACCACCCTATTCCTCGGGCCCGGGCCGCGGCTATCCATACGTCGGAATGGGCGAAACCGCCGCATAGGGCAGGTTTCAATATGATGTATTGCGGACGGATGGCATCGAGCATGGATGCCTTATCGGCATCGGAGCGTACGCCGATAAGTTCTTCATCGAGAGCAATTGGTATCGGGCTTTCACGGCAGATACGCTCCATTGCCTCCCACTGTCCGGCCTTTACAGGCTGTTCGAGGGAATGGATGCAGTGGCGCGAAAGAGCGTCGAGGCGTTGGAGGGCATTGTCGGGAGTGAAAGCTCCGTTGGCATCGAGGCGTATTTCAAGGTCGGAGGGCGAAAAACGGCTGCGGAGCGACGCCACCATATCGAGCTCGTCGGCAAAATCGATGCCTCCAATTTTCAATTTGATACATCGGAAACCTTCGGCGAGTTTTTGCTCGACGCGTTCCTGCATCAAGCGTTTGTCGCCCATCCACACAAGGCCGTTGATGGGCACCGACCAGCTTTGCGAGGAATTGACGGGGTTTTCGAGCAAACGCCGCATAGATTCCACTCCAAATATTATGGAGGAATAATCGGGGACATATTCGAGGCCGGAACTGCACACGCGCATGAGCTGCCGCTCATAATCGGGCACATCGTCGGCGCTCAGCCCGGCAAAGAGCGGACACTCGGCCACCACGCCGTCGCCTTCGATGAAATAGGTGTCCTTATACCGCATCACGGCCCGCGATGTGCGGGCCTCGAAGCGGAAATAAAGACGATATTTCGAACATGAGAATATCATCCGGGAAATTGCGGGAATTGGTCGAAATCGGGGTCGCGTTTTTCAAGGAATGCGTTTTTGCCTTCCTGGGCCTCGTCCATGAGATAGTACATGAGAGTGGCGTCGCCGGCAAACTCCATCAGGCCGTGCTGGCCGTCGAGCTCTGCATTGAGGGCGCGTTTAATCATGCGTATGGCAAACGGGCTGCGCTTCATGATTGTCATGCACCAGTCCACCACTTCATCTTCGAGTTTATCGAGCGGCACGACCTTGTTAATCATGCCCATTTCGAGAGCTTCCTGCGCTGAATATTGGCGACAGAGGAACCATATCTCGCGCGCTTTCTTCTGTCCCACGCAACGGGCCAGGTACGACGAGCCAAATCCGGCGTCGAAGCTGCCCACCTTGGGTCCGGTCTGACCGAATATGGCATTTTCCGATGCTATGGACAAGTCGCAAACCACATTGAGGACATTACCGCCGCCGATTGCATATCCGTTTACCATGGCTATGACGGGCTTGGTGAGCGAACGTATGGCTTTATGGATGTCGAGCACGTTGAGACGCGGAGTGCCGTCGGCATCGCGATAGCCGCCACGGCTTTTGTAATTCTGGTCGCCGCCCGAGCAGAATGCCTTGTCGCCGGCACCGGTGAGCACCACAACTTTCACTTCGGGATGCTCGCGGCAGTAGGTGAGCGCGTCGAGCATCTGATGATTTGTTTGCGGACGGAAGGCGTTGTACACTTCGGGGCGATTGATGGTAATTTTCGCAATGCCTTCGTAAAATTCGAAAAGCAGGTCGGAATATTCCTTTATTTGAGTCCAGGTTCGCATTACTATGATAAGTAGATGTTAAAAATTAATTTATATTTACAAGCAGATGTTGTTTCATTTCAACAGCCATATCTTCGGATGCTTTTTGGCCGCTTTCTTCCTCATCGTCAGTCACGTAGCTCGCTACGCTCCTTCCTCCTCGGAAGAAATCGCCTCAAAAATCATCTCGAATATATTGTCTGTTAATTTTTAACATCTACTTAGAGTCAATGATTCGGTAAAAATAACCGAAATAGTTGAAACTTAGGTTAATATACCGAATTGTCAAATACAAATGAATCGCC
>VSPD01000070.1 GCA_009775125.1 Muribaculaceae bacterium
GCAACAACAACAGCAGCAACAGCAAATGAGCGGCAATGCCGAGCAGATACTGCAAACTATGCAAAACCGCGAAAACCAAACGCGAGAAAAGACAAAGGAACAGCCGCAGCCTATGCGCGCCACCACCGACAAGCCCTGGTAAAGCCAACCGGGCATTCGTAATTATCAACCGAATTATGAAAATCCGTTTCAACATATTATTTCTCATTTTGGTGTTGCCGCTTATTGTGGCAGCACAGGTATCGCTGAGAGTGCAGGCTCCCAGGCAGGTTGTGGAGGGAAGGAAGTTCTCTGTAACTTTCCGCTTGTCCAACGCATCCTCAAATGCGCCTTCCGCCCCAACTTTGAATAATTGCAAATTTGTCTACGGTCCATCGACATCGACGATGAGTTCCACCCAGATTATCAACGGGCAGGTGTCATCGTCGACATCAATAGATTTTACATTTACATATCTTGCCGAAAAAGCCGGCGAGGTGACCATACCGGAGGTATCTGTCAATGCCGACGGAAAAAAAGTGTCGTCGGCTCCGGCTCGTTTCACAATCCTGCCTCCCGACAAAAACGCGCAGCAGAATCAAGGCGGCTACGGCGCTCCCGCGGTCGACGATATTTCCACCCACACTCCCCGTAAAATATCGTCCGACGACATGTTTGTGCGCATCAATCTGAGCAAGGCTTCTGTTTATGAGCAAGAGGCCGTGATTGCAACGATGAAGGTGTATACCAAATACAATATTTCAAGTTTCCGCGCCACGGCCCAGCCAACCTTCGAAGGCTTCCTGTCTGAGGAGCTTGATGTGCCCAACCAGATTGAACAGGAGCATTACAACGGCCAGAATTATACCACCGCCGTGCTCAAACGCTGCATACTCTATCCGCAGAAAACAGGCAATCTTACAATCACCTCCGGAAAATTCGAAGTCACAATTGTGCAATATGAGCTTGTAAGCAACGGATTTTTCCAGACACGCCGTCCGGTCGAGCAGCAGGTCATAACACAATCCAACAACGCTACTCTCCATGTCGTTCCGCTGCCCGAGCCGCGTCCGGCTTCGTTTAATGGAGCTGTCGGCCAATTCTCGGCGTCGGCGTCGATGTCGCCCACGGAGTTGCGCACAAACGAGGCCTCGACATACACATTCAATGTAAAAGGCACGGGCAACATAAAGTATCTGAAAACCCCGACCATCGATTTCCCCGCAGGAATAGACCAATACACCCCCAAGACCGATATAGATGCACGTTTTGCCGGCAATAATATCAGCGGATCGTATCAAGTGGTATATACACTCGTGCCGCAAGAACCGGGCAAATTCGACATCCCCGCCTGGGATTTCACATATTTCAATCCCTCGACAAAAGAATATGTCACAATTCCCGTCGGAGGCTATGAAATGAAAGTGGCACAAGGTGCGTCAACATCTGCCATTACCGAGCAGACATCCATAAAAAAGGAAATGACCGATATATTGCATATCAAGTCATCGGCATCAAGCGCCCAGCAGAAAATGCCATCGCGCATATTCCATTCGGCAATCTATTGGCTACTCTACATCGGAGCCGCCGCCGTGCTCGTGGCTGTGATACTTATTTATCGACGGAATCTGAAACTTCGCGCAGATGTGCGTGGCCGCAAACTCGCGCGTGCCAACCGTGTTGCGGCAAAACGCCTCAGAGCGGCCCGCCGCCTCATGTCGGCACATCAATCCGAGCAATTCTATGCCGAGTTGAGCCGTGCGCTTTGGGGATATATCTCCGACAAGCTCGGCATACCGGCGTCGCAGCTCCTGCGCGATAACATTGCCGAGCGGCTTGGCGCATATGGCGTAAGCTCCGAAGCGACTGCTGAGATAATCTCGATACTCGACGATTGCGAAATGGCACGTTTTACCCCCGGCAGCTCATCCGACGAGGCATTGTCAAATCTCTACGATAAAGCGGTGACAGCGATAAAAAGCGTGGAAGACTCGAAAAAATAACCCCACACAGAGTTCATGCAAAGATGAAACATATATATTTCACGATACTATTCCTTTTCAGCGCGGCAAGCATGATGTTTGCAGCACCTTTGGCCGTGCAGGCCGATTCGGCCTATAACAAAGAAGACTATTCAACGGCCGTGCGCCTGTATCATCAGGCAATAGAGGCCGACGGGGTGTCGCCCGAAGTATGCTACAATCTGGCCAATGCCTACTATCGCATCGGGCGTCCCGGCCGTGCCGTAATCTACTACGAACGCGCCCTGGCCCTCGACCCGTCGATGCACGACGCGCGTACAAATCTTGAATTTGTAAACACACGCATCCTCGACCGCCCCGAAGACGACAGCTCGTTCCTTGGAAACCTCCACCGTTCTATCTCATCATGGATGAGCGCCGACGCATGGGCATGGACAGCCTTCGCGCTGTTTGTCATAATACTTGGCTGTGTGGCAGTCTACATATTCAGTGGAAACATCATCCTGCGTAAGGCCGGATTCTTCGGCGGATTTATCATGCTGTTTGTATTTGCATATGTATTGGTGATAGCAAGCGGCACAGCATCGGCCTATGACGACTATTCACGCGCCGTAGTGGTTGTGCCTACTGCCAACATGGCCACAACCCCCGGAGTCTCCACATCGAAAAATGCGAAAATAATACCCGTGCATGAAGGAACACGCGTGGAAATAATGGACTCAATGGCTATTCCGGGCGACGCCGTTCCGATGTGGTATGATGTTAAGATCAACAACTCTACCCGGGCCTGGGTAAAATCAACGGATATCGAACGTATATAAAAATAATATCCTGATATTTAACGTGTTAGAATTTGAAACTGCCTTTTCATGTTTTAAAACATATTTTTTTATTTGCAAATACCGAAAACATATAATAATTTTATAACCAAAACAAATCAACCATGATTTCAAGGCCGCCCGTCCACGGCGGTGAAAAATACAAATAATCAAATTCTTAACATAATACCCCTACGATTATGACAAAGACAATCACGTTCAACGACCTCCGTCGTCTCAAAGACAGCCTTCCCGATGGCTCTATGCACAAAATCGCCGACAAACTCAACATCACTGTGCAAACCGTCCGTAACTACTTCGGTGGTTCAAACTACGACTTCGGCCGCAATGTGGGTGTCCACATCGAACCGGGTCCCGACGGCGGCATCGTAGTGCTCGACGATTCCACAATCTACGACATGGCCGTTGAAATCCTCCAGGAAACACAGGAAGAAGCATAATCCGCAAAAGGATCGCTAATAAAAAGAAAAAGGCGCGTTCAAGATGAACGTGCCTTTTTCTCTTTATCGGCCGGAGCGTTCGATAGCGCCAACCGTGGTGCAGAACGCTACGCTGCCGCTCGCTCCAATAAACATAACATGCCGGGGGATGGCCGCTATTGTTCCACCCCCGTTACTTTCTTGAATCGCGTAGCGATTCTGAAAGAAATTTGTGAAATTCGCGCAATCTGTGAAATTTGTGTATCCCGGAGCGCGACCGCGCTCTTTTTTACCACGAATTACACAGATTGCGCGAATTTCACAAATTGCTTTGAATTAATTATGTAGGAACACAATCCTCCGGATTGTGAAAAATATAATCACAATCCGGAGGATTGTGTTCCTATCGGGTGGATTCACTCACTGACAGTTAAATAATAATGCGCCGGTATTACGGCTTGCGCCCATGCCTACCATTTTAGCGTCTCTGCCGCTTCTACCGAAAAAACATGCACTGCAAACTCGGCTATGTGCCGTTAATCGATTGCTTTCGAAGCAAAGTTCGCCATTGTCCTCATTGCAAGAGTTATGGCCTCTCCTGTCAGTAGGATTTCGGCAAGCCGGTAATGCCTTTTGTCTTTATTCTTTACGGTATGGCCTGCCAAAGACGCTGTATTGAGCAACTTTTCCCGTAAGTCCCAATCGCCGAAATAAGTTGACGCACCCATAGCAAATGCTGTCCCCGAAGGACTCAAACCATAAAGCACAGGACCGGCATCGATGTCGAAAGTAAATTTGGGCGCATCTTTGAGAAATTCTTTAAGAGCGGCTTTTTTGCCAAATCTTACGACCAATGTCTTTTTCATGCGTTCATACTGCTGTTTTGCAAAGTCTCCATCAATCAGAGCCAAGCCGCTTGTGTTCAGTCCTGAATATGCTCCGCTTGTACGCCCTTTTGGCTGTCTGTTAAAGCAACAGGCAAAAAGCAGTCCGGTTTCCTTATCGATATATTCTTCTTTGCAATAATAAAGCCACTTGTCTATTGTGGATTGATATTCATTATGATGCAGTCTTCCAAAGTCTTTGAGGGCTATGAGCGCAAACATCATGTCAGGGAAAAACACAACGCCATTGGGAAATGAAGGCAGGTTGCAATCCGGAGCCAGCATCATGCGACGATTCAGAGTGTCACAGAGTTTATTATGAAGACTGTCAAAACGGCTGTCACCTCCGGCAAGTTTGTAATTTCCTATCATCCACGCAAGGATACTGAGATAGGTCATATGGCTTCGATTGCCGTCGAGTGTATCCATGGCGTCTTCACCCCAACATGCAGTATCATAAAATCGGATGGTTGGAGTATTGACGAGATTGATGAGCTGCGGAATCTTATCGATATATGTTGCCTTCAATTCGGGATACAGTCTGATGATATTGCACAATGCAACGGCTGTCATGGAACAGGCGTAAATCGCCCATTCTCCTTGGAAATGCCGCCCAATGGCTTCCGGCATGGCTTTTATGAGTTTTTCAGGATTATCCACTATCACATTTTCACAAAGCCAATTGGCACGGCCAATTATATCGCGTTTTTCCTTTTGAGATTTGAAGGGATTCTCAACCCTTTTGTCGCTATCGTCCCAAGGCTTTATATCGGCAAATTTCAAAACGGCCAAGGCTCGTAAGGCCGACGGTATATAAATCCTATGCTTTATCGCCATTGAAAGAACCTGTTTCAAGTTAGATCTGTCAGTCTCTTTCAGTTGCTGAATGATGGTTGCTATATTCATGTTTGCTATTTATTTATTATGTACCCGGTCCAGGCGAAGAGGGGGCGGCGGTGCAGGTAGTTCAAGTCGTGGCCGTGGGTGTAGGCCTCGCGCTCGAATGAGATGTTCAGATATGCGTCTTGACGGTTGCGATATTGAAGCAAACGAAACAGCCATTCGATGAGATATAGGATGTAGAATGGGATGAAAAGCAATTCTCGTTGCTGGGCCGTATGGATGCGCTCGTGGTTGACGACATATTTGTCGATCCACGATGGGTCGCGGGTCCATATAGTCCCGAACAAGTTAACGCATATCCCTTTGGGAATCAGTTTGGATTTGATTATCATGTATATTGAAAAATTTTCATCCCGCTGTCAAAACCGACAACGGGATGAAAGTATCTTAAACTTCATCATCCGGGGCGAAATAGGACTTTAAAGATGCGCTTTTCATGCGGGAGAACAGATTGCTTCTGCATTCCTTGATTTGTTCCGGAGAGGCGTCTTCGTCGGCGAGGGTGGGATTGTCGGACATGGCTCCGCAGAAAGCGTCTTTTATACGTGAGTTCCAGCTTCGACGTGAGCGGCGTTCTTGTTCGAACATTGCTCCGGTGCCTTCCTCTGTTTGGTCGAATTGCAGCGAGTGGTCGATGTGCAAGGCGGCCGAGGTGGAGCGGGCGTCGATGTTTGCGCCTATGAAGCTGAAATTCCAGCCCATTTCTTTCAGTTCGTCGATCATGCGCACGACGCGTTCGGGCGTGTATAATCGGGAGGCGTTCTCCATGCCGTCGGTGATGATTGTGACGCATCCCACGGCAAACGTGTCGTTGTCGACTTTGGCGCGCAGGTCGCTGAGCGTGGAGCCAATGGCGTCGAAAAGAGGTGTGCCTCCCCAAGGCTGATAATCGTCGTCGGTGATATGGCTTACGTCGGCGGCCGGGGCATTTTTGATTATGTAATGCGAGGGATTGGAGCGGTTGGACTGAAACGCGTAGATTGAAATCTTATGTTCCTGCGTTTCGGCGTTTTCCTGTTGGGAAGATTTAATGGTGTTGATTGTTTCGTTGCATCCGGACACGGTCTGACGTTTGATTCCGGACATAGAGCCCGACTCATCAATGATGATGAGGTTGTAGACAATTTGTTTCATAAAAATAGTTGGAAGGTGAGGAGTTAGAAAGGTGAGGAGAGAGGAGACAGGTGAGAGAGAAGAATGAAAGAGGTGAAAAGTGGAGAGAAGAGGAGCGGGAGAGAGAAGAATGATAGAGAGAGGAGAAGGAGATTTATAAAATCGCTAAATCAGAAACGGATTTCGGGAGCTTTCAGATTGTTCTTCTTCGAATGAGTCTTCATCGAACGAGAATACTCGGGTCAGCCGTTTAATCTGGCTCGGGTTGCCGGAAGATGCCCTTGTCGGAGTTTCTGTTTCGACAAGGTAGCCGGTCGATGCCATTTTTTTGTGGAAATTACGACGGTCGTATGTCGTGCCGTTGATTATTTCGTAAAGACGTTGCAGTTCGGGAATAGTAAATTTTTTGTCGAGGAGTTTAAAGATGATTGGACGTGATTTCAGCACTTCGCGTATATGGGCGCGGGCTTTTTCTATTATTTCAGCATGGTCGAACGCGAGAGGCGGAAGGCTGTCGATTTCAAACCATAGGGCATCTTTCGCATCATCGCCGGCTATGAGCTCGAAATCAGATTTCCTTACCATGGCAAAAAATGCCACTGTCACCACTCTTTCGCGTGGGTCGCGCCGCACCGATGAGAAGACATGAAACTGCTCGAGGTACACCTCTTTGATTCCGGCTTCTTCCCGCAGCTCGCGACGGGCACATTCTTCAATGGTCTCGTCAATGTGCATGAATCCACCTGGGAGGGCCCACATACCAAGAAAAGGCTGCACCCCCCTCTCAATCAGAAGCACATGGAGTGTGCGCCCGTCGAAACCGAACACCACGCTGTCGGTCGTGACGGCAGGGTGAGGGTAGTCATATTGATACGGTTTTTGAGCGTTGAAAAGATTCATTATGCCGTGATGTGTAATTTTTACACCGCAAAGATAAAGTGTATTTTTTACACGACCAAATATTTTTGTGTATTTTTTACACAAAAAATGTGATTTTTTTCAAATCTTAGTCATAATTGGCAAAATTTATGGGAAAATGGCGTGAATGTACCAAAATAATTTTGTACTTTTGCAGACGTAAAACGAACTCTTATTAAATTATATATAATGGTAAGTTACAAAGACCTCGGCTTGGTGAATACTCGCGATATGTTCGCCAAGGCCATCAAAGGCGGATACGCTATCCCCGCTTTCAACTTCAACAACATGGAGCAGCTTCAAGCCATCATCAAAGCTGCCGCTGAAGAAAAATCTCCCGTCATCCTCCAGGTATCGAAAGGCGCTCGCAACTATGCCAACGCCACACTTCTCCGCTACATGGCTCAGGGCGCAGTAGAATATGCAAAAGAACTCGGCTGGGAGCATCCCCAGATCGTTCTTCACCTCGACCACGGTGATTCTTTCGAACTCTGCAAAAGCTGCATCGACTCCGGTTTCTCTTCCGTAATGATCGACGGCTCGCACCTTCCCTACGAAGAAAACGTAGCCCTCACAAAGAAAGTCGTTGACTATGCTCACCAGTTCGACGTAACTGTTGAAGGCGAACTCGGCGTTCTCGCCGGTGTTGAAGACGAAGTTTCTTCCGACCACCACACCTACACCAACCCCGAAGAAGTTATCGACTTCGCTACCCGCACAGGTTGCGACTCCCTCGCTATCTCTATCGGCACTTCCCACGGCGCATACAAGTTCACTCCCGACCAGTGCACACGCAACGCCGATGGCAAGCTCGTTCCCCCGCCTCTGGCATTCGACGTGCTCGACGCCGTTATGGAAAAACTCCCCGGTTTCCCCATCGTGCTCCACGGTTCTTCTTCCGTTCCCCAAGAATACGTCGACATCATCAACACCCACGGTGGCAAACTTCCCGATGCAATCGGTATTCCCGAAGAACAGCTCCGCAAAGCCGCCAAGAGCGCTGTTTGCAAAATCAACATCGACTCCGACAGCCGTCTTGCCATGACAGCTGCTGTTCGCAAAGTCTTCGTTGACAAACCCGGCGAATTCGACCCCCGCAAATATCTCGGCCCGGCTCGCGACGAAATGGAAAAACTCTACAAGCACAAAATCGTAAACGTGCTCGGTTCCAACGGCAAGGCTGAATAATCCGACCCTGACAACCAACCATAAAAAACTCGCTTCCGTATCGGGAGCGAGTTTTTTTATGTCAAGCCGCGAGACGTAGTATGTTAGGCACAAGCCGAAAATGCGGTGCATGGAATCGCGTAGCGATTTTGTAAATAATCTGTGCAATTGTGTGGAATTTGTGTTCTCGGGAGCGCGACCGCGCTCCTTTTTTTGCCACGAATTGCACAAAATTCGCGGATTACACAAATTATATTGAATCCATCCGGTAGGAACACAATCCTACCAATTGAATAATAATGCACCGGGATTACTACTTGACCCTCAATAAGTTGTAGCTTGTAACAACGTAACAAAAATATATATATAACTTATTATTATGTTGTTTACAACATTCATACAAACATCCGACAACGCAGAGAAATGTTATAGTATTTTTGTTTGGTACGTTACATGGGTTAGTTGAGCGGGGTCATGTGGTAGCCGAGGCGGCGGAGTTCGACGGCGGCTCCGTAGAAGTAGAGTTTGAGGAGGCAGCGGATGTAGGCAAAATAGGCGGTGGGGGTGCCTGGCTCGATGCCTTCGTGGATGAGAAGGGCGTGAACCATCTCGGCGGCATCGCCTATGAGGCGCGATGTGGATTCGGCTTCCTTGCCGCTCAATTTGAGGATGTCCTCGCAGATGTGTTCGTCGAGGTTATCGTATCCGCGGGCGTTGACGAGCACGGCATATAGATTCTCAAATTTTGAGTAGGTCTCCCAGTCATCGTCCCACATGCGAGCCACGGCCATGCCGATAAACATCATCCATCCGAGCGATACGGTGGGATAGTTTTGAAATTCGCGGATGCCGTCGGGTAGATATTTGGCGCATATTTGGTCGCCTTTTTCTGTTATATCGGGGGAGGCTCCGGGCACTTTGTCTATTTCTTCTTTTGAAAGAAGGAAATTGTAAAGAGCATCGCCTATGCGTGTTTCGAATTTGTCGAGATATTCTTGATCCATAAAGTGTGATATAAAGCCCTCCGGCACAAAAAAGTGCAGGAGGGCATATGGTTTGTAATTTTTGTTTGGGTTAGCCTTGGTGGGCGGGACGAAGGAGGTCGTTGACGGTTTTTACCGGGTTGAACGAGGCTCCGGGCACTTCGACGAAGATGGTGAGCCAATTGCTCATCGCGCCGTTCCAAAGACCGGGGAGCTCGAGGGCGCGAAGTTCGCGTCCGCCAAGCGATTTCGAAGATATGAATCCGGTTTCGGGGTCGACATATTCGGGAAGATTGAATTTGTCGCCGTCGATGTTGCGGATATAGCATACGAGATCTACGGGATTGAAGTGCGTGGCCTGCGACATTATGTTCTTGTATTCGTCGACAGACGTGTCGATTTGGGTAGATTCGAGAATCTGCGGAGACGCGGTGCCGTCGGGGTTGTAGGCAATAAACGGGCCGCCGCCGGGTTCGCCTTCGTTGCGCACCATGCCGCACACGCGCAACGGGCGGTTGAGCAGGCCTATGAGCATTTCGGCAAGGGCGTCGCCTTTGAGGGTGTCGAATTTGTCGGAGGAAATGGAGAATGTCGATTTCAGGAATTCGACAACGGCAGAGAGCAGCTGCTCGTCGCGGGAGCCTTCGCGTAGGGCGCGGAGATATTCCTCAACCTTGTCGTGGGCAAGGATAAGAGTGCCGGCAAGCACTTTTTTGGAGTGGACGGTGGCGGCACGCTGCGAATCGGGCACGACATTGTCGATATTTTTAATGAACACTACGGTGGCGTCTATGTCGTTGAGGTTTTCAATCAACGCGCCGTGGCCGCCGGGACGGAACACGAGGTTGCCGTTGTCGTCGCGGAAGGGCGAGTTGTCGAGAGCGGCGGCGATAGTATCGGTCGACGGTTTCTGTTCCGAAGTAGACACATTGTATTTAAGTCCGGTGGCGTTTTCGAACTTGGGAACGGCCACTGCGAGCTTGTCGGCAAACAATCCCTGATGTGCGGCCGATACGGTGAAGTGCAGGTTTACTTTTCCGTCGACAGCGGCTGTCTGTGCGCCCTCCATGAGCTGCTCTTCGAGCGGAGTGCGGACTGTGCCGTCGGGATAGCGGTGGAACGAAAGCACGGCTTTGGGCAGGTTGCCGTAGTTCAGTCCTTCGGGGAGGATTATGGCCGCTATAATATCTTTGTATCTTTTTTCTTCGAGAAGGGTGTGTATGTTTTTGCCGTGAAGATCGACGACTACACGGTTGAGCTCATCATAAAAAGGAGTTTTGTCGATTGAGGCGATGAGATTTGCCACATCCGAACCTTCGGCCGGGATGCTGTCTTCTCCGTTTACAAAGGCGAAGAGCGCTTTGAACATGCGCGATGCCGCGCCGGAGGCGGGTACGAATTTGCATACAGAGCCGCCGTCGGCGAGGAAGCGGTTCCAACGGTCGACGGCGAGGTCTTGCTGTGAGCCGGACAGTTGCATGATGCCTTCACCGACCTTTGCCGATGCTTTAAGGCGGAGGTAGGGAAATCCGGTGGCGAAGCGGGCGAGTTGCGCCTCGACTGTCGCGGGGGCTATGCCCTTCTGTTTGAGGAGGTCTAAGTCTTTTTGTTCGAGCATATTTAGAGGTATTAGCGTTTAGTAAAAGTAAGTATGTTTTATTAAAGAATTAATGCAATGAAATCCATTTTCAAACGTTATTGTCTTACATATACTTATCTC
>VSPD01000071.1 GCA_009775125.1 Muribaculaceae bacterium
GAAAATAAATCATCGGTTGGCTCAGTTAGCGGCTTAGCCAAGGCTGAACAACCTCAAATTTTACCGAATCATTGTATATAAAATGCTTTTGCAAAATTAATGATATTATATCAATAAACAAAAATGGGAACAAGCTGAAAAGTCGGTGCATGTAATCGCGTAGCGATTCGGAAAGAAATTTGTGAAATTCGTGCAATATGTGAAATTTGTGTACCCCGGAGCGCGGTCGCGCTCTTTTTTTACCACGAATTACACAAATTTCGCGGATTTCACAAATTATTTTGAATCAATCATGTAGGAACACAATCCGGAGGATTGTGAAAAAAATAATCACAATCCGGAGGATTGTGTTCCTATCGGGTGTATTCACTCACTGAGAGTTGAATAATAATGCGCTGGAATTACGGCTTGTGCCCAAAAATGACGGATATAACATCTGCTAAATGCAAAAAAACTCCACAATAAGGATATATGGAATAATGTCATATACCTGATTGTGGAGGATAAATTATTTTAAGGGCCTGTTCGCTATTGCGCGCTTATTTCAACTACCATGCTGGTGTTATGTGCAAACGAGAACACATCAAGGCCCACTTTCATAAGGTAGTCGCCGCTGAATATTTTATTGTTCTGAGCAAATTTTGATTTAGTTCCGGGCATAAGATTGATTTCCGTTACACGGTACTTTTTCGACGGGTCGAGACCTTGAAGTTTCACCCTTTGCAATTTTTCTTTGTAGCGAGGCGAAAGATTGTATGCAAATAATACACCCATATTTTTGCTTTTGTCGACATATTCAACCGCTGCATGATTGCTTTCGTAAGGAGAGACAAGCCGGTATTGCTCGCCGTCCATAATCGCCGGTTCAAGATGTTTCCAGTTGGCTATGGCTTGCTGGCAGTAGGCCAGTTCGTCCGCGTTCAATTCTTTAAGTCCTATGTCAAAACCGAGTTTACACATCGAAGCCACATCGGTACGGAATTTTACGCTTGTGTTTTTGTTCCAGCTCGTGACATGGGCGGCCATCGCTTTTGCCGGGAAGAACTGTGAGAATCCCCACTGGATATATACACGTTCGACAGGGTCTGTGTTGTCGCTGCACCAGAACTCGGTGAAGTATTTCAGGGCTTCATAATCGCAACGCGCGCCGCCGCCGGAGCATAGCATCATCGGTACATCGGGATATTTCGCCTTGATGCGTTTCAGCACATTGTAGATGCCCCTCACATGGTCGATATAGAGTTGTCCCTGCTTGTCCTTGTTGTAAGGGGAGTAGATGTTGGTGATAGGGCTGTTGCAGTCCCATTTAAAATATGCTACCTCGGGGTTCTCGGTGAGTATGTTGTCGACCACGTCGAATACATAGTCCTGCACCTTGGGGTTGCTCATGTCGAGCACAAGCTGGTTGCGGTAATAATATGTGTCGCGGTTGGGTTGCTCTATGACCCAGTCGGGATGCTTCTCATAAAGCTCGCTTTTTGGATTGACCATCTCGGGTTCAATCCATATGCCGAATTTTACATCGGCGTCATTGGCCGATTTTACAAGGGCCGCTATTCCGCCGGGGAGTTTGTCGTGTGTCACTTCCCAGTCGCCAAGACCGGCATGATCGTCCTTGCGCGGATACTTGTTGCCAAACCATCCGTCGTCGAGAAGGAACATGTCTACGCCAAGATGTTTTGCCTCTTTCATCAGCTCCGCAAGAATATCCTGGTCGAAATCGAAAGCGGTGTTTTCCCAATTGTTCAGGAGGGTGAGACGCGAACCGTCGCCGTCTTTCAATGAATATTTGCGGGCCCAATCGTGCAGATTGCGGCTGCCTTGGCCGGAGCCGTCATAGCTCAACGTGAAGATAAACTCGGGAGTGGTGAATACCTCGTCGGCTTTCAGCTCATAATTGGAGGCGTAGGGATTTATGCCGGGGATAACGCGCAGATTGCCTACGTTGTCAACCTCAAATGTGAATCGGAAATTACCGGTCCAGCCAAGAGTGCCCATAAGCACTTCTCCGCTATTCTCTTTTACCGGACCGTTGAGCCCGATTTCGAAGAATGGATGTGTGTGCATTGCGGCCCGGCTGCCAAGTTTTGTGTCAATCACCTTTTTGCCGAATTGAAGTTGCTGGCTGCTCATCTGAGCCTCTTTGGCCCAGTCGCTGCTGAATTCGGTAAGATAATATGACATTTCATTGAAATAGAGCATAGCCGACGCGAAGGACGAAAGGGTGACGGGCTTTTTCTCCTGATGTTTTATTTCGCTCCATGTCTTTATCACATTTTCCTTTGGATATGCTACATAGTGGAGAGTTACGTCAAAGGGGTATTTGTCGTCGCGGAGCCGAATATTTGTCTGTACGCCGCCTTCTGCCGGCGTTTCGGAAGAATCCACATAGTAGAGATAGGTCGTGGGATTCCCGTCGGCATGCGTCACTCCAAGAGCAGGCTCAAAGAAGTCTTCATTGCCCGAGGTGGAGTATGCTTCCCAGCCTCTTTTCGATACGGAGCCGTCGCTGGCGGCATATTGCGCCCAGCCAAGGCCGGCGGCATCGTCGGCATTGAGCAGCTTGGGACCAAGGTAGGTCTGGTAGAGCCTGCCGTTATCTCCGACCTTCAATATAAGGTCTGTGTTATCCGTGGAAATACGGATTATTTTCCCTGCTTCGGGATGTGCGAAAGCTGCTGTGGCAATCGCTGTCGCTGAAAGAATCGATAAAACTCTTTTCATGAATATTGATTTTTGGATGTTTGAATTCAAAAATTAAAACCTAAATTAATACTTTTTTACTTTCGAAGCAAATATATTAAGTATATCCGATTAAAAAGTTAATATAATCACGGTGTAGGGACGCACGGCTCGTGCGTCCGCGTAAATATAATTAACACAATTAATTAATATTGTTTTGCATCGGACGCACGAGCCGTGCGTCCCTACACTCAAAGTATTAACTTTCTTTTGAGACATACTTTTCTGTCAGAATTTAAACGTTGTGCTGAATTCCACCGTGAATGGGCGCAGATATGAGCCGCTCATATAAAAGTTGCTGTATTTGCCGGCTTCTTCTTTGCTTATCAGTTCAGCTCCGTTTATTGTGCCGCTTGCGCCTTTCTGGTTTAAGAAATTGATTACGGTGGCGCCGACTGTAAGATGACGGTTGACGTTCCATGTTACACCGCCGAATGTTTCCCATCGTCCGTTGAAATATAACGCATTTGTAAGGTTGGCATATGTCTTGCCAAAGTATCTGAACGACAACCATAAACGTATGTCGTCAGTTATATTGTAACTTGGGTCGAGTTCGATTAGAATCTGGGGAATCTCCTTCACCGTATTTCCGTTGGCGTTCAAGTCCGGAACTCCTTCAAACGGCGACTTTATGAAATAGTCCTTATATGTGGGTTTTTGATATGTGAACAGCGCGTGGAGATTGAATCCCTTGAAAGGATGTATTTCTGCGGAAGTGGTCCATCCTAATGTTTGGATACCGTAGATCAGCAGCGTTGTTTTTGATTGGGTTGTGCCGGGCTTGGTCACGTTTTGCTGGTCGATATTGTTGGATTTGGAGATGTAGGTGACCATTGACGTAAGGTCGATGAATCTGTTTTTATATGTGATTCCGCCACGAATCAAAGGTATTGTCACTCGTTTATATTGCTCATCGGTAGGGCCGGTGCCTGCATATTCGTTAATGCGAGGGAATCGGGTTGCCACGGTCGCGTCGGCCGTGACGCCAAAATTTTTGGTGAATTGATATGTGCCTTGCAATGTGGCGGCGTAATTCAGTTTGTTTTTAATCACACGGCGTGGTTCTATTTTTACGGTGGTGCCGTCGGCATATGTATGTGTGTCGCCGATATGGAACCCGGAATAACGTTCAAACGGAATCTGGTCTGCCGACATTCTGTAATATTCCAGTCTGCCGCCGAAATATAGATTCAATTTTGGAGTTACAGTCCAGCTGTCGGTGATATATAACGCGAGCTTATTCTCGTAGCCTTTTGTATATTCGGGGCTCAATTCGTTGAACCCTCTGAATTTATCGGATGTGCCGTCGTCGTAGCGCTTTTCAAGTATGTCCGGGTAAGCCGAGACTGTTCCTGTCCACTGAAATGAAGATGAGTGATAGTCGAGATTGTAATACCATTCGTTCAATCCCAGTCGCAAATCATGATTTCCAAAACGTTTCGACGCTTCACCGGTGAAAAGCGTGTTCATGACTTTGCCGATGTGTAGCCATGTGCGCCGTCCCTCAGCGAGTCCGGTGTAAGGCGTGTCCGACCCGTCCTTGAACAAGTTGTCGGCTGCCGTAGCCTTGAAAATTGAGCTGCCGCCAAAGTCGACATAATTGGCTTGCGGCGCATCCATGAATTTTGCCCTGAGATTGAGCTGGTAACCGTTGCCTAACGTGTAGTCGAACAGAGCGGAAACTTCATGAGCCCGGTTGTTGGTGAAGTCGCCCCACTGTCCGGTCTTGATTTTACCATCCATTACGTCCATATATTTGAATTGTCCTCCAAGCGGGGCGTAGGAAGTGGTGCCCAATGTAAATCCCGGAATTTCTTTTACGCTTCCGTCTCCTACATATATGAAGGGCGCCGCGTTCACCATAGATCCGAGTCCGTTGCTTTTTGAGTATTTATACAGTATGCTTATGCTGCCGCGCTCGAGAAGGCGCGTCACGCCGGCATGGTAGAGCTGTGTCCTGTCGGAGAAATCAGTAAATTTGGGCTTGAAACTGCCCGGGTCAAAATTTTGATACACGCTTGCCGTATAAAGCCATTTATCGGAGATGCCGCCCGAGACATTCATGTCAAAATTCTGCCATCCGAATAAATTTGTACGATAGTTGACGATACCCTTGAATTCTTTTTGTCCGAGTTTGGAATGGCTGTCGATAGAGTATGCGATATTGCCTGTTTTTATTGCGGACTCCATCGGCGTGATCAGCCCCACGTCTTGCAGGCTGGCGTCGCTGCGCCAGTGCCGTGCAAGCTGATGCACGGAGGATGAATAAACCGCAGGCAGACCGTTTTCATACACATTGACATCTTCACTGGGGAGGCCGATTTGGATTTCACGAGGTTTTGTGGCGTCGGATGCATTCAGCATCACATTTCGTTCTTCGCCTTTGTTGGCTCCCGTGGCTATTGTATCCGCTGACTCTTCCGCAAAAACCGTAGAAGACCCGCCGGCGACCGTAAGGGTGAAAAGTAAAATTTTAGAGAATGACTTCGATTTCATGATATTTAAAAATTGTGTCGCAAAGATATATGCGCATGGAAGCCATTGTCAATACAAGGTAGTCGGCAGGTAGTGAATCGGTAGTGCGGATAAATTATTATCGGTTGATAATAAACAACTTATCCGATATGCTGTTATAACATACAGGTAGTGCATGGAAGTCTCAAAATTATTCGTTAACTTTGCCAAAAATGCAGAAATCAATATATGCCGGCCGGCTGTGGGGCTCTGCGACAATATTAAATACATTAATTGTTTTTTTATGACACGTCTGCTTGCTATGATAAAATATGTCGGTTCAATAATATTGGTGCTTATTGTCGCGTTATCGTCGAATGCGGCATCGGACCTTGGAAAGTTGGAAGAGGCTCTCCGTAATCGCCCTGTATATGTCGACACGAAACAGGCGCGAATCGACAGTATAAAGCATCGTATGAACGGCCGCCGGCTGTCGGCTGAGGAAAAGTTGAAATGCTATGATGAGTTGTATGAGCAATATCTTACATTTCGCTTTGATTCGGCGATGGCTTATCTCGACCGTGCAGAACTTTTATTGGGCGAAAATGCCGATTATGCCGATAAGAGCCGGATACAAATACATAGGGCGCTGTCACTGGCTACGTCGGGCCATTTCAGTCAAGCCATTGAGCTTCTGAAATCAATCAATCCGGAAAAGTTGCCGATTATTCTTCGAAAAGAATTATATTCCGCGCTGCAATGGACCTACGGGGTGTGGGCGGAATATTCCGGACAGACGAAATATGCCAAACAATACAACGATATGAGTATTGTGTATCTTGACTCGCTTCTCGCTTATGTCGACAAATCTTCATCGGAATACGCATATCACGATGCCGACCATGCTTTGAGGCTTGCCGACTATGACGCGGCTCGCGCCGGATATATAAAAGCGTTGGAAAATACTCCGCAAGATACACGAATGTACGCACAGGCGGCCTATGGGCTTGCTATGGCCTATAAAGGGATGGGCGATACCGATAAATACCGTGAATGGCTAATAAACGCTGCTATTTCCGACCAGATCACGCCCTTGAAAGAAAACCTTGCCCTCCAGGAGCTGGCGTTGGATATTAAAAATAATGAAGGCGATTTGGAAACGGCAAACCGCTACCTGAAATACTCCCTTGAAGACGCCATATTCTATAACAATAGGCTCAGGATGCTTGAAATATCCGAGAAGTTCCCCGAAATTGTAATAGGCTATCAAGACACCGTAACCGCACAAAACCAACGTTTAAAGTTGTTCATTCTTATTATTGGGTTGCTCCTTGTTGGTCTTACCGCGGCTGTATGGCTTATTGTGAGAGCGAAAAAGCGTTTGATGTCATCCAGGCAGGACCTTGCCAATCTTAATGAAGACCTTAAAAAGGTGAATACAAAACTGTCGCAAACAAATGCGTCACGTGAACAATACGTGAGCTTGTTTATGGATTTGTGCGCGGCCTATATTGAGAAGCTCAACCGATTCCAGGCAACGGCCGTATTAAAAATCAAGGCTCGGCAATTTGACGATTTATTGCGTGTCGCAAACAATAATGCCCGACCGTCGGAAGCTGAATTAAGAGAGCTGTTCTTTAACTTTGATACTGCTTTTTTGAAACTATATCCCGACTTTGTCGACAGATTTAATGCTCTTTTGCAACCGGGCAAAGCAATCCTCCCTCGGCAAAACGAGCTGCTGAATACCGATTTAAGGATTTTCGCTCTTATTCGTATGGGCATTAAGGATAGTTCCAAGATTGCGATTCTTTTGTTTTACTCTCCACAGACAATATTCAATCACAGGACACAGGTGAGAAACCGGGCGATCAACCGGGAAACATTTGAACAGGAGCTGATGAATATATGCGAAACCATAAGCTGAACCTTGATTGTACGTCATTGTTCGGTAGCGTTTTGGGGCGCAATCAGAAAAGAAAAGCCGTTGGTTCGGAAATAGATGCGGGTGTGTCAAAAAGCTGTTTATGCCAAGATTGTAGGGACGCACGGCTCGTGCGTCCGCAGTTTAATAATTAATTAGCAATATGGTTTCCCGGACGCACGGGCCGTACAATGCCGTTCAAATAAGCCGTCGCTATGGAGGAGAATCGCGTAGCGATTCAAGAATGTAGCCCGGGGTGGAGCGACAGCGTAACCCCGGGTATGTGCGTTATAATCATCCGTGGTATTGGAGCGAGCGACAGCGTAGCGTTCTACACCACGGTTGGCATTATCGAACGCTTCGGCCGGCCTCCGCTCCAAATCCCCGGTTGCCGGCAACCTTTTTCCGTGGGTTCGGTCGAGGCTTCACCACGCCCTCACCCACGGCTAATCTCGGAAATCGCTACGCGATTCTGTGATACACCCCTATTTGAACCGCATTGCACGGGCTGTACGTCCCTACATTTTGTATTTTGACACACCCTCTTGGATTCACCTGTTGAAATTCTCGAAGAAGAAAGCTGCGATCTCGTCCATCGGGATTATGTCGAGTTGGTCGTAAAGGTCGCAGTGCGATGCGCCTTTCACTGTAAGCATCTGCTTGTTGTCGCCTTTGAGCTTGGCAAAGGTGTCTTTGCCGAAGTAATAGGAGTGGGCTTTGTCGCCATGGACAATCAGCGCCGCATTTTCCAGCTCGTCGGCATACTCGAAGAACTTGAAATTCATAAACGGAAGATTGGAAGTGACGTTCCATCCGTCGTTGGAGTTGCCTGAGCGGACATGGTAGCCTCGCGGAGTCTTGTAGTAGGCGTAATAGTCCTTTACAAACTGGGGGGCGTCAACCGGCAGCGGGTCAACGACGCCTCCGCCGCGACGGTACTCGCCGGCCTTGAAGTCGGCGGAGCGTTGTGCTGCCATAGCCGCACGCTTGGCGTTACGCTGCTCGGCCGTATTTTCACTGTCGAAGTATCCGTTTGCGTTCACACGGGTCATGTCATACATCGTTGAGGCAACGGTCGCTTTAATGCGCGGGTCGTTGATAGCGGCTTCGATGGCAATTCCTCCCCAGCCGCATATGCCGAGTATGCCCACTTTTGCAGCGTCAACATCATCGCGGTTTACAAGATAGTCCACCGCCGCCGAGAAATCCTCCACGTTGATGTCGGGCGAAGCCACACGGCGCGGCATCCCTCCGCTCTCACCCGTGAATGAAGGGTCGAAAGCTATGGTCAGGAAACCGCGCTCGGCGAGCTGCTGGGCATACAGTCCGGAAGATTGCTCCTTAACGGCTCCGAAGGGGCCGCTCACGGCAATAGCCGCCAATTTTCCGGGCGCGTTCTTGGGTTTATACATATCGGCGGCAAGCGTAATGCCGTAGCGGTTGACAAAGAGCACCTTTGAGTGTTCAACCTTGTCGCTCTGCGGGAACACCTTGTCCCACAGCTGTGTAAGTTCCGTTTTTTCAACGGGAGCCATTGATGTGTCTGCGTTTATACTGTTCATCTCTTTTGAATTTGCCGTCAGTGCGCCGAGGGTAAGGAGCACCGAAAAAATTATAAATTTACTATTCATCGTATCAGTTTCACTTTGGGCGGCTGCCAACAAAGCAATAGCCGGAATGAAAAAACTCAGTATCAGTCTGTTTATTTGCATAGCTGATTTGTCAATGCAAAATTACACAGAAGACATATACCTTCCATACCGATAATTCAGTTATAATAACCAAAACCCCCGATTTTAAAAACAATCTGCTTAGCTTCATTCTGCACTCACCTCGCAGGCACCATGGAAAACATCATCGTAAATGAGGATGGAGGACGCCGTCACGCTCACGCGCCTTATGTTATATAACAGATTTATTTATTTTGAAAGTGTCGGACAAAATGCTATATTTGTAGAAAATCAAATTAATATGGGAGGAGTAGGGAGCGGAGGCGCATGCGAAGGCGCCGGCAGGAAAGCGACAAATGGTGCACGTGCGAAAATCTCGGCCCGAGTCCCCGTTCGGCTCGTCGGCCTGATAAAGGACGAGGCCGCCCGTCGCAAGGTTTCAACCTCTCAACTCATTACCGAATTTTTAACGAAAGGGCTTGAATCATGACGAATATATTCACTCGATTTATTAGTAGGGTAGATGCTTATTTGCGTTTGGCAAAAATTAAGGCCGAACAGGAGTGTAATGCAAATGAGGTGGCCCGACAATTACGTATCCTAAACGCTGAATTGATAAGTGTCTATTCATCGTTAAGCACGAAGTATAGAAGGATAAGTGATTTTTGTTACGATTATCCAGGATATATAAAACAGTTAAAGGAAACCGAAAGTTATAAGATGTGGCGTGATGATGTAATTGACTGGGCTCGGGATAATGTTTACAGGCTTGAAAGTTTTTATTTTAACGATGGCTTTTTCTTTTATGTTCAAGACGTATCAACCGAGGGAGGAATATTGGTTGATTTGAATGAGAAGTACCATTATCCGCAAGACCCCGGGAGTGATGTTATCTGTGACATGGAATTTAAGAATATACGTTTGCCGAAAGACTACTTTGAGTTTCCCGGTCTTGTGTGGGAGGACGAGGATAATGATGATTTCGTCACCAAAGGAGAGGATGATGATAACGAAACTTCCGGAGGAGCAGCAGTGTGGATGTGTATGCAAGATTCCGGCTCGGACTGTGACGGCGGTTCTGATTGTCCTTCTTGATTTAATGTAGAGGCCATACATTTGCGTCGATTTTATTCAATGACGCAATGACAGAAAAATTAGTGTCGGATTGTTTACTCGCAAAATCGGTGTCCGAAATTTGTCCGAGTTGCTTTTAATAAACAAACCTAACAAATTGAAAATCAATTCGTTAGGTTTATTTTAGCGGAGAGGACGAGAGCAAAGTATCATAAAAACAAGCGCGTAACACCTTGAAAATCAGTAATTGTAATATTCGATTTTGTGGCGTATATGTCCGAATTTTGTCCGATACAAATAGGCTGCCAGCGTAAAATCAGTTTTAATAATTATTTGCAAGCAAGGTATTTAATAACCGATTGCACGAAAACAACCTATTTATTACCGGGATTATTTTTTCGTTCTATCACTCATTAAAATCTCGATTGTCCGCTCTTTTTCCTTCAGTAGTTCCTTCAGGTGAGCCACCTCGCGGCGGAGCGCGTCGGATTCATCGGCGGCGAATCCGTCGAAGAAGATACCAGCCGACACGCCTAATTCTTTGGCGATTAGCTCTATTGTCGTCGAGTTGGTCGAACCGCGACGGATTGCACTCTGTATGGAGCTTTCGTCGCGGCCAATGCGTTGCGCTAACTCTCGAATAGTCATTTTCTTGCGCTCGCACAAATCTCTGATTAAAAGAAGATTAGCCATTGTGATTTAATATTTTACAATTTTTAACAGGAATTATTTACCTGACAAAAGGAATTTATTACTACATTTGCAGAGTAAAATTAACAAAAATATTTCAGTTCTACAAATGAAGAATCAAATTAAAGAC
>VSPD01000072.1 GCA_009775125.1 Muribaculaceae bacterium
CAATTCAGATGGTAATTGTTAACTCTGAATCTCGTCTGCAAAGCTAAAAGCTACATTCTTGAATCGCTACGCGATTCCATGCACCGACATTTCGGCTTGCGCCTTAAAAATTCAAGTTTCGAATTTATACACACCTGACGCCAAGAAAATACGGCATATATAATCACGGCAAAGCCGTGACTGACTTGCGAAACTTAATTAAAAATATTAATCGGGGGCTTTTTACCAAACTTTTTTGTTAATTTTGCGTCTGAATATGTAAATAGGTTTTGAATGAAAAGATTAATATTATATATAATGTGTGGCCTTGCGGCTTTGTGCGCTTGCTCCCAGACGGTGGAGAGCGCGCTTGCTCCCGTGATCGGGAAGCTGAACGGGGGCAAATCGGTGACTGTGCAGTTCCGCACGCAGGCCGGCGATGCCGCGACGGCGGGGTCGCTCACGCAGATGCGCGAGTGTTTCAAGATGCACACTCCTCAGATGTCGGCCTGGTACGACGGCCGCACGCTGTGGACTTATAACGACGGCGCCCGCGAGACGTCGGTGACGGAGCCTACGGCCGACGAGCTTATGGAGATAAATCCGTTTGACATCCTGAACAATTACCAAAAGAGATTTTCCACCCGTGTGGCCCACCGCTCGGCGGCCTCGACTACTGTCGAGTTCACGCCCAAGGCCAAGGGGGGAGCAATAAAGGCCGCGGCCATGACGCTGAGCAATGCCACGAAGATGCCGCAGGCCATAGACTTGACGTTTTCCAACGGAACGAAGATGCGCATAGCCGTGACGTCGGTAACGGAAGGCAAGGCGCAGGCCAAGGGGGCGTTTACGTATCCGGCCGGCCAATATCCCAATGTTGAAATCATAGACCTTAGATAAAATATGGAACATATCAGATGCTTGATTATCGGTTCCGGCCCGGCCGGATACACCGCGGCAATATATACAGCTCGCGCCAACCTCAATCCTGTAATAATCGAAGGGCACCAGCCCGGCGGCCAGCTCACCACCACCACCGAGGTTGAGAATTTCCCGGGCTATCCCGAGGGGATAACGGGCCCGCAGCTTATGGACGACTTGCGCGACCAGGCCGTGAGGTTCGGCACTGACATACGCCGCGGACTGGTCACTTCGGTGGATTTCTCGTCGAAGCCGCTGCGCGTGACGGTCGACAACAAGACTGAGCTCACGGCCGACGCCGTGATAATATGCACGGGCGCGTCGGCGCGCTATCTGGGCTTGCCCGACGAGCAGAAGTATGCCGGAATGGGCGTGAGCGCGTGCGCCACGTGCGACGGTTTTTTCTATCGCGGACGCACAGTGGCCGTGGTGGGCGGCGGCGACACCGCCTGCGAGGAGGCTTTGTATCTTAGCGGACTGGCCTCGAAGGTGTATCTGATTGTGCGCAAGGACTATCTGCGCGCGTCGAAGGTGATGCAGAGCCGCGTAACGGCCAAGGATAATATCGAGATTTTGTTCAACACCAACACCGAGGGGCTTTTCGGCGAGGAGTTTGTGGAGGGCGCCCATCTGGTCGAGCACGTCGGCACCGACCGTGAGCGGCATTTCGACATTGCCATCGACGGCTTTTTCCTTGCAATCGGCCACCAGCCCAACACTCGCGTGTTCCAGGGCCATATCGAGCTTGACGAGCAGGGCTTTATCGTGACCGGCCCCGGCTCCACCGCAACGAGCCGCCCCGGCGTGTTTGCCGCCGGCGACGTGGCCGACCCTGTCTACCAGCAGGCCATATCGGCAGCGGGCATGGGATGCCGCGCCGCCATAGACGTGGACCGCTATTTGATGACTGAATAGCATATTCCCTCGCGGGGGCACGCGGACGCACTGCCCGTGCGTCCCTACCCTGCCCTATTGTTTTAAAAAATATACTTGACAAATCTTTTCCTTTTTATATGACCCGCGAAGAAGAACAATCGCTGACTCTGCTCGGCAACCGTGGGGTGAAGTACCCCACCGACTATGACGCGTCGCTGCTTGAAACGTTCGAGAACCGTCATCCCGGCCGTGAATATGTGGTTACGTTTATTTGCCCGGAATTTACCACGCTGTGCCCCATCACGTCGCAGCCCGATTTCGGCAAAATCATAATCCGCTATATTCCGCGCGAGCGCATGGTGGAGAGCAAGAGCTTGAAACTGTATCTGTTCAGTTTCCGCAATCACGGCGATTTCCACGAGGATGTGGTGAATGTGATAATGAACGACCTGGTGGCTCTGATGGACCCGCGCTATATCGAGGTGCAGGGCCTGTTTATGCCCCGGGGCGGCATTTCGATATATCCTTTTGCCAATTGGGGCGACGACGAGCATCGCCAAATGGCCGCCGACCGCCGGCTCCAAATGTTGTCTTATCCTGAAAATATCTGATGAGTATGAAAGAAGCGTTGATGGTGCTGTCGGGCGGAATGGATTCCGTGACGATGCTTTATGAATATGCGCCCACGATCGAGCTGGCCGTGAATTTCACCTACGGGTCGAACCACAATGAGCGTGAGCTGGAATGCGCGCGCTATCACTGCCAAAAGCTGGGCATCGAGCTTGTGGAGATTAACCTTGCCTTTATCGGCGAGCTGTTTTATTCGTCGCTGCTCGAAGGCGCCGATGCCGTGCCCGAGGGGTCGTATGATTTCGACTCGATGAAGTCGACGGTGGTGCCGTTTCGCAACGGCATCATGCTTGCCGCGGCGGCGGGCCTTGCCGAAAGCCGCGGCCTGAAAGCTGTGATGATAGCCAACCATGCCGGCGACCATGCCATCTACCCCGACTGCCGCGATGCCTTTATCAAGGCTATGGCGGGAGCGATAGCGCAGGGCACCTACGAGAATATCGAGCTGCGCGCGCCCTACACTCTGCTCACCAAGGCGCAGATAGCGGAGCGCGGCGGACGCCTTGGCGTGGACTATGGCAAGACTTATTCGTGCTATCGCGGAGGCGAGAAGCACTGCGGCCGGTGCGGCACCTGCATCGAGCGGCGCGAGGCTCTGGCCGAGGCCGGCCTCCCCGACCCCACCGA
Organism: Muribaculaceae bacterium; assembly: GCA_009775125.1. Classification (GTDB taxonomy): domain Bacteria; phylum Bacteroidota; class Bacteroidia; order Bacteroidales; family Muribaculaceae; genus CAG-873. The sequence continues at coordinate 3,034 of VSPD01000072.1, forward strand.
ATACGAGGATTGAAAGAAACATCACGAAGAAAATAATTTGTGTAATTTATGAAATTTGTGAAATTCGTGGTAAAAAAAGGAGCGCGACCGCGCTCCGGGTACACAAATTTCACAGATTGCACGAATTTCACAGATTGCCCGCCGAATCGCTAACGCGATTTTATGCGCCGATTTTACGGCATGTTTGAAAATTCAAACCTCAGGCTTGCGATTGAGCGAGCCGGAGGTTTTTCACACACCGAGGGATTTAAATGATTACTGCCGTGGCGAGGCTATGCTTGGCGCATGATGCCTAAGAGGAGATTTTTAGCGGAGAATGAGTCGCAGTAATCATCGATGTTGCACACCACGATGGGTGTATGGTTTTTGGCGAGCACTTCGATCTGGCGCATTGCCTTTTCGTGGTCGGACGACAGGAAGAGGGGTTCGGCGGCGCCGTATTTCTCGAGCAGTGACTCGACGTTGAGGTCGGGGGCTATGTTGCATTCGGAAATGAGCCTGTTGAGGGCTATGTCGCCGCTGTGGGTCCTCACATATGTATATGGTTTTGGCTTTTGCCCGGAAAGGAACATGTATGCCTGGCCGAATGTGTCGTTTGGCTCAAAGGTGAATATCTCGCCGGGGTTGAACTGCGGGTCAAATCGTTTGCCGCTGCGGGCGGCCACTATCATCGCTGCTTTTTCATCGACGCCGGCGGCGACAAGGTCGTTAAATTTGTACTGGATGTACTCGGGAAAGTCTTGGATGCGTGGGAAGATGAAGTCCATTTTTTTTGATTTTTAAGTTCTACATTTTATGTTTATATCGCAAAGGTATATGATAGAGTGTGTTTTTTGAAAATCTTGCAATGTTTTGGAAATTTTTTTCAAAAATTTTTAAAATGGACTGCAATGTTGCAATGGGAATGGGGAATGGGGAATGACGAATGACTAATTACGAATGACGAATGACAAATGACGAATGTTTGCCACGGCGAAGCCGTGATAATAGCATTAGCCTTTAATGATTCAATTATGTAGGAACACAATCCTCCGGATTGTGATTATATTTTTTCCACAATCCGGAGGATTGTGTTCCTACCGGGTTAATAATGCTCCGTAATCAGGGCTTGTGCCGATTTATCCACGGAGTCTAAAACGATGAACACCCGGCTGATAGCCCAAAGTGGGATATAGCCGGGTGTTTATCGATTGCCGGAGAGTATTATCTGCCGGGGATTTTTCCTAATTAGTAATTAGTCATTAGTCATTCGTAATTCCTAATTAGTCATTCCTGATTTTACTTGCCTTGGTGTTCGTAGCGGAGGGTCATGGAGGGCTGGTCGCATACTTCTGTGGGACCGAAGTACTGGATGGGACCGGGATACATGTAGCATGTCTCTACTGCCCACTGGTCGCGCTTGGAGGCAAATTTGAGGAAGGGCGCTCCGTCGAGGCGCACGAGTGCTTTTTGGATTACGGGCTTGAGCTGGTCGTTGCGGCGTTCCATGTTCATCATCATGGTGATGGGGATACCGCCGGGTTGCCATTGCACGACGGGCTTGGAGAGGTTGCGCACGGTCGACATGTAGCCTGTAACGCCGGCGTTGATGAGGCATGCGGCGTTGTAGCCGAGGGCGTAGCAGTAGTCGGCGTCGAAGTTGGAGGGGTCGGCGCAGCGGCCTTCGTAGCCGAAGAAGTGGTGGAGTGCGGAGAATTTACCGTTGAAGCGGCCTTCTTCTTTCATTTTGGCGAGGCGTTTGCCTACCATTTCGGAGAGGAGTTTTTCGGTTTCGATGAGTGATACCTGCACGTTGCCGTGGGGGTCGCGGTCGAGGGTGAGCTGACGGGCCACGCCTTCGGGGAGGGATGCGAATACGTCGGCGTTTTCCTTGGAGAGGTTTTTGAGGACGAATTCGCGCTGTGCGGCGGCGTCGAGGGCTGCGAACTGCTTGGCGTTGCGGGCAAGCATGTCGTTGAGTTCGGCGATGAGGTTTTTCATCGCGGGGATGAATTCGATGAGGCCTTCGGGGATGAGGACGATACCGAAGTTGTTGCCGTCTTGGGCGCGGCGTGCCACGGTGTCGGCGATGTTGTTTACAACGTCTTGGAGCGAGAGGTTCTTGGCCTCTACTTCTTCGGAGATGATGCAGACGTTGGGCTGGGTCTGGAGGGCACATTCGAGGGCGATGTGGCTTGCGGAGCGGCCCATGAGCTTGATGAAGTGCCAGTATTTTTTAGCGGAGTTGCAGTCGCGCTGGATGTTGCCGATTACTTCGGAGTAGACTTTGGTGGCGGTGTCGAAGCCGAATGATGTCTCGATGCATTCGTTTTTGAGGTCGCCGTCGATTGTCTTGGGGCATCCGATCACTTGCACGTCGGCGCCGATTTCCTTGTAGTATTCGGCGAGGACTGCGGCGTTGGTGTTGGAGTCGTCGCCGCCGATGATTACGATGGCTTTGATGCCGAGTTCTTTGATTATTTCGAGGCCTTTGTCGAATTGCTCTTTCTTTTCGAGTTTTGTGCGGCCGGAACCGATGATGTCGAAGCCGCCGGTGTTGCGGTATTCATCGATGATGGGGGCTGTGAGCTCGATATAGTTGTGGTCGACAAGTCCGCCGGGGCCCATTACGAAACCGAAGAGACGGCTGTCGCGGTGTATTTTCTTGATGCCGTCGAAGAGGCCGGAGATTACGTTGTGACCGCCGGGTGCCTGGCCGCCGGAGAGGATTACGCCAACGTTGACGGGCTTGCCGGCAGCGGGAGCTGTGTTTTTCTCGAATGTTATCTGGGGCAGGCCATAGGTGTTGGGGAAGAGGTGTTTAATCTCGTCTTGGTCGGCCACGGAATGGGTGGGCTCGCCTTCCACGATTTTCACCGCGCTTTGCAGCACGATGGGAAGTTTGGGCTGATAGGCAGCGCGGGCTGCTTGCAGAGCACTTTTTTTCATATTATATATATGTATTCGATTGGATTATTTGAAGTGTAAAAAAATTTGTGGCAAAGTTACGTTTTTTTTAACATAAAATCAAGCATTATTTTTGATTTTTTTTATTTGCGGGCGAACAATATGTGTAAATACGCTGTTTTAAAAGCAAATTAGCATTATTACCACTAAAACAAATAATCATGACTTATACTCAGCCTGAACTTCCTTACGATGCCGACGCGCTGGCTCCTGTAATCAGCCAGGATACTGTGGATTTCCACTATGGCAAGCATGAAAAAGCATATATCGACAATCTCAACCGCCTTATCAAGGACACGGAGTTTGAGGATATGGACCTTGAAGATGTGATACGCACTGCCAAGGGCCCGCTTTTCAACAATGCCTCGCAGGCATGGAACCATATTTTTTATTTCTTCTCGTTCACTCCGCAGGGCTCCGACGAGCCCAAGGGCGAGCTGCGCAAGGCCATCGACCGCGATTTCGGCTCGCTCGACGCTTTCAAGAAGGCGTTTGAGGATGCCGGCGCCGGGCTCTTCGGCTCGGGATGGGTGTGGCTCAGCCGCGACCAGGATGGCAAATTGCTCATCACCCAGGAATCTAACGCGGGCAACCCGATGACTTCGGGCCTTACGCCGCTTCTGACCTTCGACGTGTGGGAACATGCCTATTACCTCGACTATCAGAACCGCCGCGCCGACGCTCTCCACCGCTTGTGGGACATTGTGGACTGGGAAGTGATCGAAAGCCGCTACTGAATTAATTCCGCGGACGCACGAGCCGTGCGCCCCTGCAAAATAGTAAAACAAGGATAAAGAAATAAGCATAATGTGATGAATGGATTGGGAGGTGCTCGCGAGAGTCCCTCCTTTTCTTTTGTTATTTTTTGTTAAGGAGGGCAAACAGCTTTTTTTGGCGCTTTTGTTTTTTTTTGTTAATTTTGCACGTCCAACTCTTACCTATTGGAAATGTATTTTAACCCCGACATATCCACATCAGCATATATATTATTCGGCATCAGCCTTTTAGCCCTCGTTTTTGTATTCGTTTTCTATCTTCCGCAGGTGCGCTCGCCGCGCCGCCGCAAGGAGGAGTGCCGCGCTATGGCCGACGACGGCTCTGCCCGCTTCCCTGATGTGTCTGTAATTGTCTATGCTCACGACAACAGCGACAATCTCGAGCATGCGCTCACCAATCTTCTCAAGCAGGATTATCCCGGAGGCTACGAGGTGATAGTGGTGAACGAGGGGTCGTCGGACACGACGCTCTCGGTGGTGTCGATGCTGAAAAACACTTATCCCAACCTCTACCTCACTTACACGCCCGACGGCGCGCGCAGCCTCAGCCGCAAGAAGCTGGCCATAACCATCGGCGTGAAGGCGGCCCGCAACCCTGTGGTGGTGATCACCGACGACGCCACTGTGGTGCGGTCGACGCGCTGGCTGCGCAAGATGATGCGGCATTTCGCCGACCCGGCCACGGAGGTGGTGCTCGGGCTGTCGATGCCTTCGCCCAAGAAAGATACGGCGTGGGGACGCCGGCGCCGCGCCTTCGATTTCACGGCCTCGGCTGTGACATGGCTGTCGGCGGCTATCGCCGGACACCCCTACCGCGGCGCGAGCGGCAACATCGCTTTCCGCCGCGACAAGTTTTTCGACAACAAAGGGTTCTCATCGTCGCTGAACCTGCGCAGCGGCGACGACGACATATTCATAAACGAGATTACCGACGGCTCCAACACCGTGGTGGAGCTGTCGCCCGAGGCCACTACCCGGTGGAATATTTACAACTACCGCGCGTCGATAACGCGCCACCGACTCTCCCACGAGTTCACGGGCCGCTACGTGCCCCACGGCCGGCGCGTGCTCATGGCCACGGGCGAGGTGATGTTCTCCGCGTCTGTAATCACGGCTCTCGCGGGAGCGATAGCGTGCGGAGCGGCCAATATTTTCGGCTGGGCCGTGGCCGCCGTGCTCGCGCTCACGGGCATCACAGCCGTGGCCGCGACGTGGCGCAAGACCTTGATAGCTCTTGGCTCGCGCCGCATGTTCCTGTCCTTGCCGTGGCTGGCGGCCACACGCCCGGCGCGCAATCTGGCGCTGAAAGTGCGCTGTCTTCTTTTCCCGGGCAAAAATTACACCTGGAATTAATCGAAAAATTACTATATTTGCAAAAAATAAAAATATAAATGGCAGATAACAACCCATCGCTTCTTGACCGCCTCGACGGCATCGAGTCCAGATTTGAGGAAGTGTCGACCCTGATTACCGACCCGTCGGTGATTGCCGACATGAAACGCTACGTGCGCCTCACCAAGGAATACAAGGACCTGGAAAAACTCACCGCCACCACGCGCCGCTACCGTGCGCTGGTAGAGGGCGAAAAGGAGGCTCGCGCCATACTCGAAACTGAAAGCGACGAGGACCTGCGCGCCATGGCCAAGGAGGAAATCGACAACGCGGCGGCGGCCATCCCCGAAGTGGAGGAGGAAATAAAGCTGCTCCTCATCCCCGCCGACCCCGAGGACAGCAAGAACGCCATACTTGAAATACGCGCCGGCACCGGAGGCGACGAGGCCGCCATTTTTGCCGGCGACCTCTGCAAGATGTACACCAAATACTGCGAGTCGAAGGGCTGGTCGGTGGCTGTGTCATCGTTCAGCGAAGGCGCGGCGGGCGGTTTCAAGGAAATAGTGATGACCGTGACCGGCGACGGCGTCTACGGCACGCTCAAATACGAGTCGGGCGTGCACCGCGTGCAGCGTGTGCCGGCCACCGAGACGCAAGGCCGCGTGCACACGTCGGCGGCCACCGTGGCCGTGCTGCCCGAGGCCGAGGCTTTCGACGTGGAGATAAACGAAGGCGAGATAAAATGGGACACCTTCCGCTCGGGCGGCGCCGGCGGCCAGAATGTGAACAAGGTGGAGTCGGGCGTGCGCCTGCGCTATATGTGGCGCAACCCCAACACGGGCGTCACCGAGGAAATCCTCATCGAGTGTACCGAGACGCGCGACCAGCCCAAGAACAAGGAACGCGCCCTCAGCCGCCTGCGCACTTTCATCTACGACAAGGAGCACCAGAAATATCTCGACGACATAGCGTCGCGCCGCAAGACAATGGTGTCGACCGGCGACCGCTCGGCTAAGATACGCACCTACAACTATCCGCAGGGCCGCATCACCGACCACCGCATCAACTACACCATCTACAACCTGCAAGCGTTTGTCGACGGCGACATCCAGGACTGCATCGACAAGCTCATCGTGGCCGAGAACGCCGAGAAGCTGCGCGCTTCGGAATTATAACAGCGGACGCACCGCCCGTGCGTCCCTACACTCACAAAAAAACTTAACAAACAAAAGATATGAAACGCAACGATTTAGTTGAAAACATACGCAAGAAAGGCTCGTTCCTTTGCGTGGGCCTCGACCCAGACATGAAGAAACTTCCCAAGCATCTGCTCGATGCCGAGAATCCCATCTTCGAATTCAACAAGGCCATTATCGACGCCACCGCTCCCTTTGCCGTGGCCTACAAGCCCAACCTCGCCTTCTACGAATGCCAGGGCCTCAAAGGCTGGGAAGCCCTCGAACTCACCGTGGCCTATATCCGCGAGCACTATCCCGACCAGTTTATCATAGCCGACGCCAAGCGCGGCGACATCGGCAACACCGCCAAGATGTATGCCCGCACGTTCTTCGAGCACATGGATTTCGACGCCGTGACCCTCTCGCCCTACATGGGCCAAGACTCGGTGACGCCGTTTCTCGACTTCGAGGACAAATGGGCCATAGTGCTCGCCCTCACATCCAACGACGGCAGCCAGGACTTCCAGATGATACCCGACAAGAACGGCCATCTCCTTTTCGAGCGCGTGATAAAGCGCACGTCGCACTGGGGCAGCCCGGTGAACATGATGTATGTCGTGGGCGCAACGCGCGGCGACATGTTCGAGACCGTGCGCAAGGTGGCTCCCCGCTCGTTCCTGCTCGTGCCCGGCGTGGGCGCGCAGGGCGGCAGCCTTGAAGAAGTGTGCCGCTACGGCATGATCGACGAGTGCGGCCTGCTGGTGAACTCGTCGCGCGGCATCATCTACGCATCGCTTGGCGAGGACTTCGCCGAAGCCGCCGCACGCGAGGCCGAGAAGCTGGCCAAGCGCATGGCCGAGCAGCTGCGCGAGCACAATGTGATTTAATGCAGGAACGCAACGTTTTAATATTTCACGTTAATGCCCGTCAATGAGCCATTAATTTTGATTAATGAAAAATTAAGTATGCCTGATTAAAAAGTTAATGAAATCACGGTGTAGGGACGCACGGCTCGTGCGTCCGCATAAATATCATT
>VSPD01000073.1 GCA_009775125.1 Muribaculaceae bacterium
TCTTAGCCACATGGTCGCAAATTAACAAATTTTATTTACCCACAACAACAATTCACCCCCCCCCCCCCTTGTTAAGAATTTTTAACAAATTTAATATTGGTTAACAATCGGTTTGGCACGCTTTTCATTGAATGGACCTGCCGTGGGGTGGCAAGCCGAAAAGTCGGTGCTGTGAACCCGGAGCGTGGTCGCGCTCTTTTTTACCACGAATTACACAAATTGCACGAATTTCACAAATATCCGTGGCATTAGCGAATCGAATATGAATAACAAGATGCCGGCACGATTTATCGCGTCCCTACCTCAGGTTGGCATTATCGAACGCTCCGGCCTCCGCTCCAAAACCCCGGTTGCCGACAACCTTTTTCCGTGGATGAGGGCGAGGCTTCGCCACGCCCTCACCCACGGCTACTCTCTTGAATCGCTACGCGATTCTGTGATACGCCCTTATTTGAACCGCATTGCACGAGCCGTGTGTCCGGGAAATCATGTTGGTATTTAATTGACAGTCAATTATTCATCTGCGGACGCATGAGCCGTGCGTCCCTACAATCTCGGCATAAACAGTTTTTTTAGAGATGGCCTTTGAAAAGTAAAGTTTTTTCGGGATTATTTCAGGTTTACCTCCCATTTCAATTGCTTTGTTGAGCCTGTGCGCGAGAGGATGCCTTTGTTTTTTAACGATTTGATGATACGGTCGATGGTACTGGTGGAGAGGCCAATTGTTTCTGCGAGCCGGGCTATTGAGATGTCGTTGTCGGTCATAATGGATTTCAACACGGCTGTTTCTTTCAGAGATAGGCCTTCGGGCATCACACCTGAAACATCATTTTGAGGTTTCAACGCTTCTGAAACATCATTTTGGGGTTTCTCGGATTGCCAACGGATGTGTAGGCGGCGGTTTCTAAGTTCGTTGTTTTCTCCGAGTAGAAGGTTGCGCAGAAAGGACATCAGATATTGGCACAAGCCGAAAAGTCGGTGCATGGAATCGCGTAGCGATTTGGAAATGAATTTGTGAAATTCGTGCAATCTGTGAAATTTGTGTACGCCGGAGCGCGGTCGCGCTCCTTTTTAAACCACGAATTACACAAATTTCGCGGATTCCACAAATTATTTTGAATCAATTATGTAGGAACACAGACCGCGAAGCACTTTGCAAGGCAAAGCGCTTCGCGGTCTGTGTTCCTGCCGGGTGGATTCACTCTTTGCCTGCTGAATAATAATGCACTGAGATTACGGCTTGTGGCAAATTTAGGATAAATATTTAATAAAACAAAATGGAGTGCGACCGGTTTGGTCACACTCCATTTTTAAGTTGTGTCGTTATGGATTATTTCACTTCCTCGAAGTCGACGTCGGTCACGTGGTCGTCGGAACCGGGGGTGCCGGGGTTGGAGGAGGGATTGGTGAAGGGTTGGCCTTGTGCTCCTTGCGCGCCGGCCTGTGCTTGGGCCTGGGCGTTGAGGATGTCTTGCTGTGCTGCTCCGAAGGCTGCTTCGATTTCTTTGATGGCGGCGTTGCATCCGTCGACGTCGGCGGCTTTGTGGGCTGTTTCAAGTTTGTTGATGGCTGCCTCGATGGCCGAGCGTTTGTCGGCGGGTATCTTGTCGCCGAATTCTTCGAGTTGCTTGCGGCTTTGGAATACCATCTGGTCGGCGCGGTTGAGGGTCTCGACGCGTTCGCGTTCTTTGGCGTCGGCGGCTGCGTTGGCGGCTGCTTCGTCTTTCATGCGCTGGATTTCGGCGTCGGTAAGGCCGGATGATGCCTCGATGCGGATGGATTGCTGTTTGCCGGTGGCTTTATCTTTTGCGGATACGTTGAGGATACCGTTTTCGTCGATTTCGAATGTCACTTCGATCTGGGGTATGCCTCGGGGTGCGGGTGCGATGCCGTCGAGGTGGAAGCGTCCGAGGGTTTTGTCGTCTTTTGCCATGGGGCGTTCGCCTTGGAGGACGACGATTTCTACGGAGGGCTGGTTATCGGCAGCGGTGGAGAATACTTCGGATTTTTTGGTCGGGATTGTGGTGTTGGCTTCGATGAGTTTTGTCATGACGCCGCCGAGAGTCTCGATACCTACGGAGAGGGGCACTACGTCGAGAAGGACGATGTCTTGCTTAACGTCGCCGGAGAGCACGCCGCCTTGGATGGCTGCGCCCACGGCTACCACTTCGTCGGGGTTGACGCCCTTGGAGGGTTCTTTGCCGAAGATTTCTTTTACTTTTGCCTGGATGGCGGGAATACGTGTGGAACCGCCCACAAGGATTACTTCGTCGATTTCGGAGGCTGAGAGGCCTGCGTCTTCGAGGGCTTTGCGGCAGGGTGCCACGCAGGCCTGGATGAGACGGTCGGCGAGCTGCTCGAATTTAGCACGTGTGAGCGATTTCACGAGGTGGCGGGGCACACCGTCGACGGGCATGATGTAGGGGAGGTTGATTTCTGTGGATGTGGAGCTGGAAAGTTCGATTTTGGCTTTTTCAGCTGCTTCTTTGAGGCGTTGGAGCGCCATGGGGTCTTTGCGGAGGTCGACGCCGTATTCGTTTTGGAATTCGTCGGCGAGCCATTCGATGATTACCTGGTCGAAGTCGTCGCCGCCGAGGTGGGTGTCGCCGTTGGTGGATTTCACTTCGAATACGCCGTCGCCCATGTCGAGGATGGAGATATCGAATGTACCGCCACCGAGGTCGAATACTGCGATTTTCTGGTCTTTGTCAGATTTGTCGAGGCCGTAGGCGAGTGCGGCCGCTGTGGGCTCGTTTACGATACGGCGCACTTTGAGGCCGGCGATTTCGCCTGCTTCTTTGGTGGCCTGACGCTGGGAGTCGTTGAAGTAGGCGTGCACGGTGATTACGGCTTCGTCTACTGACTGTCCGAGGTAGTCTTCGGCTGTTTTCTTCATTTTTTGAAGAATCATAGCGGAGATTTCCTGGGGAGTATATACGCGGCCGTCGACAGATACCTGTGCCATGCCGTTGTCGTTTTTGGATACTTTGTAGGGTACGCGCGATACGTCTTGGAGGACATCGTCGTAGCGTTCGCCCATGAAGCGTTTGATTGAGTAGATTGTGCCTTCGGGGTTTGTGATGGCCTGGCGTTTGGCGGGGTCGCCCACTTTACGCTCGCCGCCGGCGATGAATGCTACGATTGAAGGTGTTGTGTTGCGGCCTTCCGAGTTGGGGATGACCACGGGGTCTTTTCCTTCGAGTACGGAAACGCACGAGTTGGTGGTTCCAAGGTCAATACCGATAATTTTTCCCATGATTGAGTATATTTTTTTGTTTTGTTATTATTCTTGTTTTTAATTGCCGCGGGGGCTTGCCCCTTCGGTTTCAATCAATGATATAACAAAATTTGTGCCAAAAAGGTTTTATGCCATTGATGTGACAAAATGGCAGTGTCATGGGGCGGTAAATAAAGTGCCGCGTCTCCGGAAATACGGGGACGCGGCTGTATGGTCGTGTATTTATATACGTGGGTTTACTTGCTGCCGATTTCAGAGGAAACGGTGAGGCGTTTGCGGCCTTTTGCGCGGCGACGGGCAAGAACCTTGCGGCCGTCGGGGGTGGCCATGCGTGCGCGGAAACCGTGCTTGTTGACACGTTTGCGGTTGTGGGGCTGATATGTACGTTTCATTTCCTTGTTTGCTTAAATGGTTCGGAATTAGTTTTTGGCTACTACGCGGCGTTCTTTGATACGTGCTTTCTTGCCGGTGAGGGCGCGGAGGTAGTAGAGTTTTGCACGGCGTACTTTACCGAATTTGTTTACGGTGATAGAGTCGATGAACGGAGAGTTGAGGGGGAAGATACGTTCTACGCCGATGTTGTCGGAAATTTTACGGACGGTGAAGCGTTTTTTGTCGCCTTCGCCAACAATCTTGATGACAACGCCACGATACTGCTGGATACGCTCTTTGTTGCCTTCTTTGATTCGGTATGCGACGGTGATGGTGTCGCCGGGGCCGAATTGGGGATGTTCCTTGCCGGAAGCGAAAGCCTGCTCGGCTACTTTGATAAGGTCCATGTTTCGTAATAGGTTTTGATGGTTCATTATGCGCAATATATCCGGCTGCTTGTCCTGGACAGAGATTGCGGAATCGGCTGCAAAGGTAATTATTTTTTGTGAAACGGCAAAATTTTTTGTATGATTTTTTGAAAAAAGCGCGCTAAAATTTAAATAAGAGGGGAGGGGTTGGTTTTTCTCGTTTTTTTGCTTTAATTTTGCAGATTATTAATGTATTCAATTATTTATTGAACAATATCAGCATAATGAGCGACGAACGTTACAACATGCGCGGTGTGTCGGCCTCGAAGGAGGATGTGCACAATGCCATCAAGAATGTCGACAAGGGGCTTTACCCCAAGGCTTTCTGCAAGATTATTCCCGATATTTTAGGGGGAGATCCCGAGTATTGCAACATAATGCACGCCGACGGCGCCGGCACCAAGTCGTCGCTGGCTTATGTCTATTGGCGCGAGACCGGCGACATGAGCGTGTGGAAGGGTATCGCTCAGGATGCCTTGATAATGAATATCGACGACCTGCTTTGCGTGGGCGCCACCGACAATATTCTCGTGTCGAGCACGATAGGGCGCAACAAGCTCTTGATTCCCGGCGCTGTGATTTCGGCCATAATCAACGGCACGGAGGAGCTGCTTGCCGACTTGCGCTCCCACGGCGTTGGCGTTTACGCCACCGGCGGCGAGACTGCCGACGTGGGCGACCTTGTGCGCACGATTATCGTCGACTCCACGGTGACATGCCGCATGCGCCGCGCCGATGTGATCGACAATGCCAATATCTCGGGCGGCGACGTAATCGTAGGCCTTGCCTCGTCGGGACAGGCTGTGTATGAGGCCGGCTACAACGGCGGCATGGGCTCCAACGGCCTCACTTCGGCCCGCCACGACGTGTTCTCGAAATATCTTGCCGAGAAGTATCCTGAAAGCTACGATGCGGCTGTGCCCGACTCGCTGGTGTATTCCGGAGGGCTGCGCCTTACCGATGCCGTCGACGGCTCGCCTGTCGATGCCGGCCGGCTTGTGCTCTCGGCCACGCGCACCTATGCTCCGGTAATCAAGGCTATCCTTTCGGAGATGCGCCCCAAGATTCACGGCATGGTGCATTGCTCGGGCGGAGCCCAGACAAAGGTGATGCATTTCGTGGAAAACAAGCATGTGATAAAAGACAATCTTTTCCCCGTGCCGCCGCTGTTCCGCACTATCCGCGAGCAGTCGGGCACCGACTGGGCCGAGATGTACAAGGTGTTCAATATGGGCCATCGCATGGAAATCTATGTTTCGCCTTCCGAAGCGGAGCGCATCATGGAAATATCGAGAAGTTTCGGCATCGAGGCTCGCATAATCGGGCGAGTGGAAGAGGCTGAAACCAACCGTCTTACCATAAAATCGGAATTCGGTACATTTGAGTATTGACCGTAAAGGCATATCATCGGCAATTATAGGCTTTGCGCTTGTCGCCACTGTCGGAGGCTGCTCAAACAAGGCATCCGACGGCGGCTCTTTTGCCCTTCCCGACACCCTGCGTGTGGCGGCTCTTTACAGCCCGTCGTCCTACTTTATATATAAGGAGGAAGAAATGGGCTATGATTACAGCCTGGTGCAGGCGCTTGGCCGGGAAAAGGGCATGGCGCTCGACCTCACCGTGGCTCATTCGCTTGCCGAGGCCGTGGCGCTGCTCGACTCGGGAATAGTGGACGTGATAGCCCATGAGGTGCCGGTTACGGCTGAATATCGCTCGCACGGAATCGTATATTGCGGTCCGCGTAACACGACGCGGCAGGTGCTGGTGCAGCCGCTGTCGGGGCGCAAGCCCGAGATAACGGATGTGACGCAGCTCGTTGGCCGCGACGTGTATGTAATCGACAAGTCGAAATATCTCTCGCGGATGGAGAATCTCAACGACGAGCTTGGCGGCGGGATTGCAATCCACACTGTCGACCGCGACACGCTTATCGCCGAGGACCTTATCGAAATGGTGTCGAAAGGCGAAATTCCCCTTACGGTGGTAGATAGTGACGTCGCTCTCGTGAACAAAACATACTATCCGCGCCTTGATATTACAATGCCGGTCAGTTTCGCGCAGCAATCGGCCTGGGCCGTATCGGAAAGCAAGTCGTGGCTTGCCGACTCGATAGATGCCTGGATCACGGCCGACAAGCCGCGCCGCGAAAACGCCGCGTTGCTCAAACGCTATTTCGAATTGTCGAAGACCAACGATTTTTCAACGCGCGAGAAGCATCCGGGGCCGTCGGCCTACGACGCCATTTTCAAAGCCCATGCCGGCGAAATCGGCTGGGACTGGCGTCTTCTGTCGGCGGTGTGCTTTGCCGAGAGCCGCTACGACCCCACGGTGAAATCGTGGGTCGGCGCAAAAGGCATAATGCAAGTGATGCCCGCCACCGGCAGGGCTTACGGATATACGCCCGAACAGCTCGACGACCCGGAGGTGTCGGTGGCCGTGGCCGTGAAAATAATTGCCGCGCTCGAAAAGTCGTTGCGGCAGCGGGTGCCCGACGGCGACGAACGGCTGAAATTTGTGCTTGCGGCCTATAACAGCGGAGTGGCTCATATCTACGACGCCATAACCCTGGCCCGCAAGGCCGGATACGACCCGCAGCGTTGGTTCGGCAACGTGGAGGAGGGGCTGCTTATGAAGGCACACCCCGAATATTACAACGACCCCGATGTGAAATACGGCTATTTCCGCGGGCGCCAGACCACGGCCTACGTCGGAGAGGTGCTCCGCTACTACGAAGAATTGAAAGAAAAAGTAAAATAGATTATTGGCGACATAAACGACATAATCGACATTAACGACATTAAGGACATTAAGGACCCTAACTAAAATAAAATAACCAAAAATGAAAAAAACAGTGCTTACCGTGGCGCTCGTGTGCGCCCTCTGCGGCTCGATGACGTTCCAGTCGTGCATCGGCTCATTCTCGCTGACTAACAAACTCCTGTCGTGGAACAACACTATCGGCAACAAGTTTGTAAACGAACTTGTATTCTTCGCATTCTGGGTTATCCCCGTCTACGAAGTATCGTGCCTTGCCGACGTGCTCGTGCTCAACTCCATCGAATTCTGGTCGGGTGACAATCCCGTGGCCAAAGGCAAGACTGTAATCGACGGTCAGGACGGCAAATATCTCGTGGAATGTGACGGCAAGGGCTACACCATCCGCTCGCTCAACGATGGCACCGAAACACGCCTCAACTTCATCGAGGACGAACGCACCTGGACCGTGGTGACAGCTTCCGGCGAAGAAATGCCTCTCGTGACTTTCGTCGACGACACTCATGTGTCGATGCCCGCCGGCGACGGCTCGTTCCGGACAGTAGAACTCTCGCAGGAAGGCCTTTACGCCTACCAGAGCGCAGTGCTCGGCAACTCTAACCTTGCTCAACGCTAATAAAATAAGACTCGAACATGCTGCCCATCGAGCTGCTGGCTCCGGCCAAAAATATAGATGTGGCGCGCCAGGCTATATTGCATGGCGCCGATGCCGTGTATATCGGAGGCCCGGGCCACGGAGCACGGGCGGCAGCGTCAAACTCTATCGCTGACATAGCCGCGCTCGTCGAATTTGCCCATGGTTTCGGCGTGCGCGTCTATGTCACTCTCAACACTATAATCTACGATGACGAACTGGCCGACGTGCGCCGTATCGTCACCGCCCTCTACCGTGCCGGCGTCGATGCGCTGATAGTGCAGGACATGGCTCTGCTCGACATGGAGCTTCCGCCTGTCGCGCTTCATGCTTCCACCCAATGCGACACCCGCACTCCGGCCAAAGCGCGTTTTCTTGTCGATTGCGGTTTTTCACAAATCGTGCTCGCGCGCGAATTGTCGGCCAAAGAGATTGCGGAGATACGCCGTGTCGTGCCGGAAGACATTCCTTTGGAAGGGTTTGTGCATGGAGCGTTGTGTGTAAGTTTCAGCGGCGACTGCCAGGCCAGTTGCGTAGCCCTTGGCCGCAGCGCCAACCGTGGAGAGTGCGCGCAGATGTGCCGTATGTCCTACGATCTTGTCGATGCCGACGGGCGCGTGCTCGTGCGCGACCGCCATCTGTTGTCGTTGCGCGACCTCTCGCTTCTCGGACGTCTGCCGCAGTTGCTCGATGCCGGGGTGCAGTCGCTTAAAATCGAGGGACGGCTCAAAGATGAGCGTTATGTAAAAAATGTCGTGGCCGCCTACCGTGCCGAACTCGACAAGGTCATAGCCGAGAGCAATGGCCGTTATGTCAGGGCTTCGTACGGGCGTTCCGACGTGAAATTTGCTCCCGACCCGGCTAAATCGTTCAATCGCGGAGCTTCGACATATTTCTTCGACGGCAAGCCGTCGGGCCTGCTCGCCAATTTCATCACTCCAAAGTCGATGGGAGTGGAAGTGGGGCGCGTTGTAGCCTGCCGGGGAAAGGTGATAAAGGCACGGCTCACCGAGAAATTGAACAACGGCGACGGCTTGTGCTATGTAACCCCCGCCGGAGAGTTTCACGGATTTCGTGTCAACCGCATCGAAGGCTCCGACATATTTGTATCCGCGCCAATCAACCTGCCTGCCGGGACAGTGCTCACGCGCAACCGCGACATGGCTTTCGAAGCCGCTCTCGAAGGTGAAACGGCCGTGCGCGCCGTGGCTGTGGTCATGACGCTGCGTCGCGTAGGAGCCGACCGCGCGGCATTGGCCGTAAGTTCGGAATCAGGTTGCCGGGTGGAAGTATGCGCCCCCGTGACATTCGACAGCGCGCGTTCCGACCAGAAAGCGGCCAGGCTGCGCACGCTCTCCAAACTTGGCGACACCATCTACCGGCTCGACATCCTCGACGACCAAATCGGGTCCGATGTATTTATCCCGGCCTCCGACCTCACCGCGCTGCGGCGCACGGCCATCGAACGCCTCGCAAGCGCGGCCCGCATGACCTACCGCTACGCCTACCGCCGCCCCATGTCCGCGGGGCTCGCTGTGGAAAACACCACCCTCACATATCACGACAACGTGGCCAACAGCGTGGCCGCAGGCTTTTATCGCCGGGCCGGAGCCAAAAATATAGCGCCGGCGCTCGAGACGCTGCGTCCCGACCTCCGCCGGGAGCCGGGCCGCACGGTCATGACCACGCGCTACTGCCTGCGCCGCGAGCTCGGCGCATGTCTGCGCACGCCCGGCGCAAAAAAATATCCTGCCGAACTATTCTTGCGCACCGATGCCGCCACCTACCGCCTGCGCTTCGACTGCTCAGCCTGCAACATGCACGTCGAGACAACCTGAGCGATTGACGCAAAGGAGAAGCTCGTAAGCGCTTCAAGAAAATAGCTGTGAATTACCCCCATGGTCTGTTGTATATATATCAACTGAGGTATTCATTAGTGTGCCAAAGGTAGAAGTTGCGGCTTGCGCTGCCGAGCATGGGGAGCAAGGACTTGACAACGGCAAGGTCGGAATAAGCCGTTGTGCGGTGTATTCCGTGGCGTTGGCAT
>VSPD01000074.1 GCA_009775125.1 Muribaculaceae bacterium
AGAAAATAAATCATCGGTTGGCTCAGTTAGCGGCTTAGCCAAGGCTGAACAACCTCAAATTTTACCGAATCATTGTAGAGTTATATGTTGCAGGAAAAATAGTCGTTGAGGATTTGTGCTGAAAGCTCTGAGGAGGTATAGAGATTTAAAATTGCGGGCAGGCCGGAGGGTGCCATGAAATCGTCGAAAACGGCATCTAATTCTTCGGCAGTCGTTGCCTGAAAATAATTATAGCCCAGTCCGGCGGCCAAGTGGCGCAGAGGCAGCTCGGTCGTTGCCGCAAAGTGGGTTTCGAGTTGCGGAAGATTTTTCGTGGACTTGACGAAACGGAAGATGCCGCCGCCACCGTTGTTGAGCACCACCATACGGAAACGCGAGTGAACACATCCGCACGCGAGGGCTCCCATGTCGTACTGCGCCGACATGTCGCCGGTGATAAGGACTGTAATGCCGGAATATACAGAGGTGGCGCCGATAGCCGTGGATGTGCATCCGTCGATTCCGCTTACGCCACGGTTGCAATCGATGCGGTGGATATTGCTGTAATCGAAAAGTTGGAAATAGCGCACGGCGGTGCCGTTGGAAAGATGCACGTTGACGCGCGGATAGCAACGGTTGAGCTTATCTTCCACCATTGCCATTGCCTTGAAATCGGACCAGGGCAGTGTCTTTGCCAGCTCTTCGGCATGCTCGGCGCCATCGCGCGAGGCTTTATGCCACGCAAGCACATAGTCGGTTTCGGGAGCCGGGGGCATGGCTCCCGCCAGCACGGGAAGGGCCATGGCCGGCTCTATCTCGATGCGGCGTGTGAGATGAAGCATGGAGTCGACGCAGTAGGGCTGCGCGCCGATGTGCCACTGCTCCACGTCTTCGAGCCTGCGCAGATAGTCTTTTATGTGCCGTGAGAGGATAGCTCCGCCAATCGTAATCACCAAATCGGGGGCCATACGGACTAAATCCTGTATGGAGCGTCCGCGAAGGGTCACGTCGATATTCTGAATAAGGTTGGGTATCGTGGAGTGAATATTGCTCTGGGCCTCGGCAAGAATCACTACGTTCATCTTGTTGGAGAACTTGTCGATGGCCCGGTTGATTTTTTGATTCGGTTCCATAAAACCGGCCACAATAAGCACGTTGCGGCCGCGTGTCTCCGCAGCGAGCGACGCCGCATCGGCCTTCGACAGCCGTTGGAGAGGACGCACCACCGACACCCGGCGGGCACATGGAGCATAGTCGGCCATGCCTTGAAGCGGAGCGTCGAGTTCGACATTGATATGCACGGGGCCGCGCGGCGAGCGGAGCGCCAAGTCGAGCGCATCGTTGACCTGGCGTTCGTGGTATCTGAACCGCAGCCGGTCGGTCGCCGGCTCGTCGGAAAGGTTGAATGAGCCTTTCACCACCGCCGCCAGCGCACCCGGCTGGCGTATTGTCTGACTGTCGTCCTGGTCGATCCACTCCTTGGGGCGGTCGGCCGAGATGATGATAAGTGGTATATGCCGGTAATATGCTTCCGAGGCTGCCGGCGCTATGTTGAGGAGCGCCGAGCCGGATGTACACACCACAGCCACGGGGCGGCCCGATTGCAAGGCTTTCCCCATGGCAATGAAAGCGGCCGACCTTTCGTCGACCACCACAGTGGTGATGATATCGGGCATAGCATCCAACGCCACGATAAGTGGAGCGTTGCGCGACCCGGGGCATGTCACAACATGACGCACACCATATGACGAGAGCAGCTCGGCGATAATTCTTGCCCCCGGTTTATCGGAAGTAAGCATCAGAAAATATAGCCTACTCCAATAGAAACGACGTTGCGGCGCAGATGCTGCCCCTTGTATTGGTCGCCGGTGAAAAGATTTGTGATACCGGGGCCGCCGGTGAGTTCAAACATCCAGTTGTCGGCATAGTGGAGGCGCAGGCCGAAGAGCCACTGCATGTCGAAGCGGGTCCAGCCGTTCTTATAGTTGTTTTGCGACACCTTCACGCCGGGGCCGGAATATCGTGATTTCGATGTAAGGCCGATGTTGAACTGCGGGCCGGTGAAAAACGACACGGCAATATCCTCGGTGAATTCAAAGCGGTAGCCGGCAACCAAAGGAACACGGAAACCGAAATTGCGGACAGAGCCGTCAACGCTCACGGTTTGCTCGCCGTCGGCATCGATAGCTACAATCTCGTCGAGGCCGATGGTGTTGTAGAACAGGCTGAGGCCGGGCTCGAAATAGATACTTTCCGTAAGAGGAATATCATAGAAGCCGCCGATTGAAAAACCGGACCCGGTGTTCATCATATTCTTGTATTCCTTTGAAACGGCGGGGGAATTCAAATCCCATGACAGGCGTATGCCGAGGCGGGACACATCGTTGGTGTACTGTGCCGAAGCCGAGATTGCGGCCAGTGCCGCAATTATCATCAATACTATTTTTTTCATGACGGTAAAAATATAATTTTATAGTGCAAAATTAGCATAAAAATTTCACCTTCACAAAAAAAGGGCAAAGTTCTCTATTAAGCAGGAACTATTATGCAGGAACACAATCCTTCGGATTGTGAAAAAACCCACAATCCGGAGGATTGTGTTCCTGCTGCCTTAACGGATATTTACGCGAAGCATCACGGGATAGTGGTCGGAAGGAGTGCGCGAGATGTAATTGGCCACGTTTACATTGAGGCTGTCGTCGAAACGAGCGTCGCTGCCATCGGGGGACACACGGTAGGTGTCGGTTAAGATTCCGTATTTCTCCACCTCTACCTCGGGCGACACGAAAATATGGTCGATGCGCGATGCCGTGAAACCCTGCGCATTGAAGTTGTTGAACGTGCCGTTTGGCTCGTAGACATAGCCGGCCGAGAGATAGCTGTCCTTGAACGTGCCGTCGGAGCAAATGCCGGCTATGAGCGGATTGTTCTGGTCGATATTGAAGTCGCCGCTGAGAAACACCGGGAGGCCTTTTATCGGGAAATCTTTGATTTTTTGCTTTATAAGCGCGACACTCTCTTGGCGGGCTTTCACGCCGATATGGTCCATATGGAGATTGAAATAGAGGAACTGCCGTCCGGACGGCTTGTGGAGGAAATGCCCCCATGTGCACACGCGGCGGCATGCGGCGTCCCAGCCAAGCGACGGACGGTCGGGTGTCTCGGAGAGCCAGAAGTCGCCATGGTCGAGCACGTCGAACACGGCCGTGTCGTAAAATATCGCGGCATGTTCGCCTCCACGTTTGCCATCGTCGCGGCCAACGCCGATAAAATCATATCCCGACAGACGCGATTTCAGCGAATCGAGCTGGTGGCTCACCCCTTCCTGGGTGCCGAATATATCGAAATCGTGAAAACGAATCAAACCGGCAACGTGTGGCAGGCGTGTGCCCCATCCGTTTCCTTCCAAGGAGTCGGAACGTGCCGGTAGGCGTATGTTATATGTGGCAATGTTGAACTCGGCGGCAGGAAGAGGCTCCTGCGCAAAAGCAAATGAGGAGACAAGTGAGGCAAAAGCGGCAAATAATACTTTTTTCATTTCTTTAATTAAACATTATTACTGCAAACGCGTGAAGGCGTGGCCGAAACGCTCGGCGGCGGCACGCGAGAGGTCGTCGCGGAATTCGGGAGCGGCAAGGCCTATCAGGGCTTTGGCGCGCTCGGCAATCGACAGGCCGCGCAAGTCGGCGATGCCATATTCCGTAACTACATAATTGGTTTGAAAGCGTGTGGTAACAACTCCGGCTCCGGGAGTAAGCACGGGCTTGATTTTTGTCTGCCCTTTCGAGGTGGTGGCAAGCATGGCAAGGAATGATTTTCCGCCACGCGAGCGTGATGCCCCGTAGACAAAATCGTGCTGGCCGCCCACTCCGGAGTATATTTTCTCGCCTATCGAGTCGGCGCAAATCTGGCCGGTAAGGTCGATTTCCAAGCAGGAGTTTATCGACATCACCGCGGGATTTTGTGCAATGCGGAACGGGTCGTTGGTCCAAGCCACGTCTTTGATAATGATGTCGGGGTTATGGTCCATATAATCGTAGAGTTCGCGGCTGCCAAGGGCAAGTGAGGCCACGCTCTTGCCCGGCTCGACCACTTTGAGCGAATTGTCGATTACACCCGAGCGGATGAGCGGCAGCACGCCGTCGGTCATAGCCTCGGTGTGAAGCCCGAGATGCTTGTGGCCGGAAAGGGCGCGAAGCACGGCATTGGGGATGCCCCCCACCCCAATCTGGAGTGTGGCTCCGTCGGGGATACGTTCGGCGATATAGTTGCCTATGGCTATTTCTTTTTCCGTGGGAACGGCCGTTGGCACTTCTACCAGAGGGTCGTCGACGCGTACCACTGCATCGAGGCGGTCGAGGGCTATCACGGCGTCGCCGTAGCTAAACGGCATATGCGGGTTTATCTGCGCAATCACAGTCTTGGCGCATTCCACCGCCGGAACGGCTACGTCGGCCGATACGCCGAAACTCACATTGCCGTTTTCGTCGGGCATCGAGCAGTTAATCAAGGCTACGTCGACGCGCCAGGTGCCGTCGCGCATCAAGCCCGGCACCTCGCCAAGGAAACATGGCGTGGTGGAGCCGTAGCCTTCGGCGATGTACTTGCGCACGCTGTTGTTTACAAAGAAGCTGTCGACGATGAAAGCATCTTTGAATTCCGGACGGCAGAACGGAGCGGGGCGCGAGGCCACGGCAAAGCCCGAATAGACAACGACGTCGCGCAACTCGTGGCCACGGCGGGCCATTGCGTCGCAGAGCGTTTCGGGAATCGATGTTGAACCCTGGATATAGACGTGGTCGCCCGAACGGATAAGACGGGCGGCCTCGTCGGCTGTCATATATTTAATATTTGGCATAAGACAGATGGGGATTAAATGCGGTTTTCACAAGCCGGAGGCTTATGTTCCTATTTTCTTCACAAGCCGGAGGCTTGTGTTCCTAAGTGGTCTTTTTGGAATTGGAGAAGACGGCTGCGGAGGGTGTCGACCATAGCGTCGTCGGTAATCATCGACACGGTGCCTCGCACGCCTTGCTGCTTCGAGCCGGTGGCGGCAAGCGAAATGGTGGAGATGCCGTATTTGAGCAATTCTTCCTGCAATTGGTCGCCGGTGAGGTCACCGTAGCCCATGGTGAAGAAAAAGCCGTCGGATACGGGGCGGTCGCCGTCGCGTTCGTACACCTGACGGAATCCGCAGTCGAGGAACGCTTTTTTAACGAGGGCCGCACGGCGTCCGTATTCACGTGTATGCCCCACGAAATCGAGTTCGCCGCGCACGGCTGCATCGAGCATAGCCGCCATGGCATACTGGGCAGAGTGAGATGTGCCCGACGATGCCGTGTAGAGCACGCCGAACACATAAGCGTCGCCAAAGGCGGGCATATCGTAGAAATCGGCAAGGGCCTGATACCGACGGTGATATACCCCATCGGGCATACAAGCCAAGGCGATTCTCTCGCCGGCATATGAAAATATTTTCGATGCCGACACGAGCAGAATACAGTTGCGTGTGTATTTTGCCACAGAGGGTATAAACGGCGGTTGGTCAGGATGGCTGAAATCGGTGCGGAAGTCCATGCCCAGATATGCAAGGTCTTCTATCACCATCACATCGTGGGCGGTGGCGGCGTCGCCAATTATACGGAGCTCTTCCTCGGTAAGGTTAATCCAGGCCGGGTTGTTGGGATTGGAGTATATCATGGCGGTGATGCGGCCCGACGACAGCACCTCTTCGAGTTTTGCGGCAAGGGCCTCGCCACGATAATTGTAGATATCAAACGATTCCTGACGGATTCCAAGCACTTTTGCCTGATGACGCTGGGCCGGGAAACCGGGATTGATAAACAGGATTGTGTTCTTGCCTTCGATGCGCTGGCGCAGAAGAAGTTGAAGGGTGAAACTTGCCTGCATCGACCCTACGGTGGGGATGATGCCTTTGGGAGCGATGTCGACGTCAAGAAACGATTTAAGGAACCGGCTTGCGGCCTGTTTCAAAGCCGGCAGACCCCACACATCGGGATAGACGCGCGGGCAACCAGAGCGAAGGGCCTCGCATTGCGCTTCGATGCCACGGTCTTCTGCCGGGATACCGGGGTTGCCTAATTCGAGGCGGATGAATTTTTCTCCGGCATCTTGCTCGAGCACAGATGCGAGGGCTACAATCTGGCGTATGGTGGCGGAAGCAACGTCGGGCATGCCGAGACGCTCCAAGGCTTTTGAAATATGTTGGTCGGTTAAGGGAAACACTTTTATCAGGTATTAATGATGAGTTACAATGGTATATGGCTTTATCGATAGTGAAGGGACGCACGGCTCGTGTAATGCGGTTCAAATAAGGGCATATCACAGAATCGCGTAGCGATTCAAGAGAGTAGCCGTGGGTGAGGGAGTGGCGTAGCCTCGACCGAACCCACGGAAAAAGGTTGTAAGCAACCGGGGATTTGGAGCGGAGCCTGCCGGAGCGTTCGAAAATGCCAACCGTGATGCAGAACGCTACGCTGTCGCTCGCTCCAATACCACGGATGATGCCGATGCCGATACCCGGGGTTACGCTATCGCTCCACCCCGGGCTACTTTCTTGAAGCGCTACGCGCTTCTCCTCCATAGCGATAGCTTATTTAAACGACATTGCAAGGCTCGTGCATCCCTACAATCTTCACGCATCAAGTTGATTTACAACGCGGTGGCTTTTTCGCGGCCGGCACGGTAAGCGGCAATATTCATCTCCACTATTTTCTCGCCTTTGGCGGCAAATACTGTGGCGATGGCATGCTCGATGGCCTCGGAGGTGATGCCGATCCAAGGCGATGCGGCCCCGAGGAGCACCATGTTGGCGCAGCGCGCCGAAGCGACCTCTTTGGCCACGGCGTCCATGTCGAACGACGTAACGGCCGGCAGAGCGGCAAGCTCGGATTCAATCACAGCCATTTCGGGATAGTTGGGAATATTGACAAACGGCACGGTGTTTGTGACGATGCGGCCTTCCGGTTTAAGCCAGGGAAGATAGCGCAGGGCCTCCATAGGCTCGAGCGACACAATCATGTCGACAGATGCTTTTGCGGCGAGATCCGACGCTATCGGCTCCGAACTGATGCGCAAGGTGGACTGTACATCGCCCCCGCGCTGGCTCATGCCATGAACTTCGGCCTGTTTGAGATACAGATTATTTTCGAGTGCGGCAGCGCCGAGTATTGTGGCGATTGAGAGGATGCCTTGTCCGCCCACGCCGGCGAGAATAATATCTATTTTCATTTTTTCCTTCTTGCTGTTTGAATACATTCACGGCGGGCTACCACTACGGACAGACCCTGGTAATCCATTTCGCGGCGGAGCATTGCCGTCATCTCATCATGGTTCTTCGGAAGTGAATCTATCGTAACCACGTGAGCCGGGTCGGCGCCGAGGCCGATACATATCTGCTCGATTTTTCCGGTGCCCTGCGAATCCTGGCCGCCGGTCATGCCGGTGGTGAGATTGTCGGATATAATCACCGTGACGGGGCTGTTCTCATTAATTGCATCGAGCAACCCGGTCATGCCCGAGTGGGTAAATGTTGAGTCGCCTATGATTGCCACCGACGGATGCACGCCGGCGTCGGCCGCGCCTTTTGCCATGGTGATCGAGGCACCCATGTCGAGACATGTGTGTATGGCGTTGAACGGCGAGAGATAGCCCAATGTATAGCAACCGATGTCGCCGAACACGCGGGGTGCCTCGTAAGCGGCGAGGGCGGAAAGCAGGGCGGCATACACGTCGCGGTGGCCGCAGCCCTGGCACAATGCCGGCGGACGGGGCACCACAACCTGCGATGCCGGATACGACTCTGCCGGCGCGGCAACACGGCCGGGAGCCAAGGCCGACAGGGCGCGACGCACGGCATCGGGAGTGAGCTCGCCCGTGCGCGGAAGCGTATTGTCGAGCTTGCCGTATATCTTATATTCCGAAGGAAGAATACCTCTCAGAGCCGGCTCTATCACTGGCTGTCCTTCTTCTATCACAATCACGCTGTCGCATTCGTCGAACAGGCGGCGTATCATCTTCTCGGGAAGCGGATACTGGCCGATTTTCACCCAAGGCATCGAGCCATCCTTGGGCATCACCTCCTCAAAATAATTGGCGGCAATGCCTGATGCAATCACGCCAAGAGTGCGGTCGGAACCCTCGTGATAGGCATTGAACGGCGAATTTTCCGATTCTTCGGCCATGCGGCGGTAGTCGGCGATAAGCGCTTCATTGCGGACACGCGAGTTGGCAGGCATGAGCACCCACTGACGCGGATTTTCGGGGAAACGGACCTCATTCTGCTCCGCAGGAGTGTCCGACGACTCAACATTGGCGCGTGAATGGGCAAGACGCGTGACCATGCGCACCATCACGGGGATTTTGTAGCGTTCTGACAGTTCGAAGCCCGAGGCGGCCATGTCATAGGCCTCCTGCTGTGTCGACGGCTCGAGCAACGGCAGCATGGCAAACTGCGCGTAGAAACGCGAGTCCTGCTCGTTCTGCGACGAGTGCATCGACGGGTCGTCGGCGGCCACGATAAGAAGACCGCCGTTTGCGCCGGTCATGGCGGAATTCACTATGGCGTCGGCGGCCACGTTCACTCCGACATGTTTCATCGACACAATGGCACGGCGGCCGGCATACGACATGCCGAGGGCAGCCTCGACAGCCGTCTTTTCATTCGACGACCAACGTGCATGTATGCCACGCTCGCGCGTAAGCGGCTGGGCCGCGATATATTCAAGGATTTCAGTAGATGGAGTGCCGGGGTAGGCGTATGCCCCCGAAAGTCCGGCGTGAAGGGCTCCGAGCGCCAAGGCTTCGTCGCCCAAAAGCAGATGCTTGGTGTTCATGGCAGTAGCAAATGTCAACATTAAGGTATCGCAAATATAGCGAATCCTCCGTAATTATCCAAATTTATGAAAAAATTCGCAAATTTTTCTGACTTTTGGCATATTATTAATATTAAGTATGTTTTATTAAAGAATTAATGCAATGAAATCCATTTTCAAACGTTATTGTCTTACATATACTTATCT
>VSPD01000075.1 GCA_009775125.1 Muribaculaceae bacterium
AACGATACATGATTAATTTCTGTAGACCTGCGGCTTAACATATCAATACATTAATTTATTTTTACGATATACTTATTAAGTATTAGTTATAAGTTATGAAGCAGGATAGGATTTTGTTTTGGTGTCAGTTTGTCATACGTTTTATCAGGTTGTAGGCCGAGACGATGCCGAGTTCGCCGGATTTAGACAAGTCGGCAATGCCGGCGGGGCGGTTGCCGAGGCGCAAGTAGATATAGCCTCGGTTGTAGAATGCCTCGCCCATATCGGGTTGCAACTCGATGGCCCGGGTATAAGCGGCCAGGGCCGATGTGTAGTCGCCCATCTCAAAGAGGATGTTGCCTTTGTTGAACCAGGCCATTGCCGTAGTGGGCGACAGCTCGATAGCGCGGTCGAAATCGGCAAGGACATCCGCCAGGGGCGCTACCTGCGGCATATTTGGAGCATTATCTTTTTCAGATGAGCCGGGGTCGGGGAGGGCGGAGGCAAGATAACGGGCCTGAGCGCGCAGGTAATAGGCGAGGGCAAAATCGGGGGTAAGGCTTATTGCTCGGTCGAGGTCGGATATGGCGGCCGCATAATTGCGGACGGTCACGAAATCCATGGCTCTGCCAATGTAGTCGATAGCGCGAGGTTCGTGGGTTGATAGATATGAGTTGTAATAGTCGATTGACGAGAAATGACGCTGTATGATTTCGGGGTCGGAGAGCATCGGGGGGCGGGACGTTACCACCACGAGGAAGCGCAGCATGCGCGTGGCGTTGAGCTGGTCCACCTCCTTTATATAATATGTGTTACGCCGAAGTTCAGTCGGAGAATCGTAATATGAGAGTTGCATCATCGGTTCAATCTCGACATTTATGTCACGGTTCTGCACCTTGCCGCGAATTGCCGAGTTGTTATATTCCTGAGCCATGTCGGTGTTGTTCTCGATTGTGAGAAGCGAACGGAAGCGGCGAGAGGTTTCTTCGTTTTCAGACAGTGATTCGGGGGTGGCGTCGGACTCGGTGGCGGATTTGGCGAGGGCGACAGCCTTTTTGTAATCGGCCTGGGCATGAGCCATCTCTCCCTTGCCGCGCATGAATTCGGAGCGCAAGTAGTACGCTCCCGAGAAATCGGGGAATCGGTCGATGAGGCGGTCGACATCGGCGATGGCCTCGTCGAAGCGATGTTTTTCACCGTAGATTACCGCGCGATTGTACAGCGCACGGTAATTGTCGGGGTCGAGCGAGAGCAGGGCGTCGTAGTCGCGCAGGGCTTTGTCGTTGTCGCCAACTTCCATTTCGAGCAAGCCGCGGTTGAAGAGAGCCACAGGGTTGAGTGGCTCGAGCTGTATGGCATAGTCGTAATCGGCCATTGCGCCGAAATAGTCGTCGAGCGAATATCGGAGGAAGGCCCTGTTGATGTACAGGCCGGCAAGACGCGGCTCGAGTTTCACGGCCTCGTTCATGTCGGCAAGCGCGGCCGAGTAGTCCTTTTTGCTGTTTATGGCAATGTCGGCGCGAAGAATGTAGGCGTTCAGGATGTTGCGGTTTATTTCGAGAGCCTTGTCGATGTCGGCTGACGCGGCGGTGGTGTCGGCCATGGCCAGCCTGAGTTTGGCCCGGCCGATGTAGCCGTTGTCAAAACCGGGATAATATTTCAGAAGCTCTGCAAACGAAGAATCTGCCTGCTCGTATTTCTTTGTGTCGGTGAGCGCAAGCGAGCGGTTGAACATAATCTGTCGGTTGCGCGGAAGGAGGCGCAGGGCCTCGTTGTAGTCGGAAATGGCTCCGTCGTTGTTGTCAAGATTCTGTCTTGCCACGCCTCGCACTTCCCATGCGTCTGTAAGAAACGGGTTAAGGTCGATGGCTTTTGCCGCATCGGCCTCGGCTCCGGCAAAGTCGTCAAGGTTGATTTTTGCGATGGCTCGCATCAGGTATGGCTGCGCGAGGTACGGTTTTGCCTGGATGGCCTGGTTGAAGTACTGGATCGACAGCATGTAATCTTCAAAATACAGCGCATTTTGCCCTATGCGCATCACCTGCTCGGTGTTGACCTGAGCGGAGGCTGCGGCGTAAGTTGCAAATCCCGTCAGGGCCAGGATATATTTCAGAAGTCGATTCATAACACAAAGGTAATAAATTTTTCAATCAGGGAAAAATTTATTACCTTTTTATGTTTATGAGCCCCGTTAAAATAAATTAATGTGTTATTCGGTTGCTGGGCGCGCGAGCCGTGCGGCCCTGCAATATGGGGTTGTTATAGTCTTGACCGGGGATTAGTTGCGGCGTGCCGCGCCCTTGGCAGTGAATCCGTGGGCGAGGATGTAATCTTTCACTTCCTGGAAAAGGTCGGTAGCGAATACAAAGTCGTTGAGGGCTTCGGATGTGGTGGCGAAAATCTCTTTCATGTTGCCGACCCACTCGCGGTGGCCTTTGTAGATGAAAATAATGTTCTCGCCAATGCCGAGCACCGAGTTCATGTCGTGGGTGTTGATAACCGTTGTGATATTGTATTCGTGTGTGATGTCGCTGAGCAGCTCGTCAATCACAATGGATGTCTTTGGGTCGAGGCCGGAATTCGGTTCGTCGCAGAACAGATATTTTGGATTCAGCGCGATGGCTCGTGCTATTGCGGCGCGTTTTTGCATGCCTCCCGATATTTCCGACGGGTATTTGTTCTCGGCGCCTTGCAGGTTGACGCGTTCGAGGCAGAACATAGCCCGGTCGCGTATCTCTCCGCGGCTCATGTCGGTGAACATGACCAGGGGAAACATTACGTTGCCAAGCACGGTCTCGCTGTCGAACAGCGCGGAGCCTTGGAAGAGCATGCCGATTTCCTTGCGCAACTCTTTCATCTGTTCGGGCGACATGTCGAGCGTGTTTCGTCCGTCGAAAAGAATCTGCCCTTTTTCGGGACGCAGAAGCCCGACAAGCGATTTCATGAGCACGGTTTTGCCCGAGCCGCTCTGACCGATGATGAGGTTGGTCTTGCCCGTCTGAAAAGTGGCGTTTATATCGAAAAGCACCGTTTTGTCGTCGAACGACTTTGTGACATTTTTTACCTCGATCATTGCAGGAGAAGTTTTGTTAAGATTACGTCGAAAAGAAGAATGAGTATCGAGCTGGATACCACGCCGTCGGTCGACGCCTTGCCTACGTCGAGGGCGCCGCCCTTTACGTAATAGCCGTAGAATGAAGCGACGGATGCGATGATGAAGGCAAAGAACAGCGATTTAATCAAGCCGTACCATACGTACCATTCTATAAACATGGCCTGCAAGCCGTAGACATATTTCGATACGGTGATAATGTCGGTGAATACGGCCACCAGATAGCCGCCGACAATGGAGGTGCCCATGCAAAGAATCACGAGTATCGGCATGAAAAGCACGAAAGCCACTATTTTTGGCAGAACGAGATAGTTGGCTGAATTCACGCCCATGATTTCGAGCGCGTCGATTTGCTCGGTGACGCGCATAGTGCCTATTTCCGACGCTATGTTCGAGCCAACCTTGCCGGCAAGTATGAGGCAGAGGATGGAGTTTGAAAACTCGAGGAGCACAATGTCGCGCGTGGCCAGGCCGACCGAATAGGCCGGAATCAAAGGCGACGTGGTGTTAAGCTGCATCTGGATGGCGATTACCGCTCCGATAAACACGGAGATAACCAGCACGAGGGGGATGGAGTCGATGCCGAGCTTCGATACTTCGCCGACGGTGCGCTTCCCAAAAACCGCCCAGCGGTCGGGGATTGAGAATACCCGTTTTGTGAAAAGGCAATATTTGCCAAATGTGGCCAGAGAATCTATGAAAATCATCTTTTGTTCAAACTTTGCGGCGATAAAGACAAACAATACGCTGTCATTCAGCCGATTTGACGCAAAAGTACGAAAAAACTCATAAACGGGCAAGAAAATGGCGATTCTTGTTGATAACTTTTCGCCGGCGGGGAAAAATCGTGCAGGAAATAATTCGTACCTTTGCCGGAAAATCGTCCTAAAATTATAACCCGATGTATCGCAAGGGAAAATTATATTTCAGATATGGCACCATGGGGTCGGCAAAGACGGCCCTGCTCCTCACCACCGCCTATAATTTTGAGGAGCGCAAGATGAGTTACATGTGCATGAAGCCGGTAATCGACACGCGCGACCATGAAAATGTGATAGCGTCGCGCATCGGTATACGCCGCGAATGTCAATGGATTTTCCATGACACCGACTTGTATGCCATGGCTAAAACCAGATATAAGGAAAAAAGCGAGTTTATTCAGTGGTATCTTATCGATGAGGCTCAATTCCTGACCGAGGCGCAGGTCGACCAGCTTGCGCGCATTGTCGACGACTTCGGAAGCAATGTGATTTGCTATGGCTTGCGCACCGATTTCCAAAGCCACCTTTTCGAAGGTTCGCGTCGCCTTTTTGAAATAGCGGACACAATCGACGAGATAAAATCTACCTGTAACTGCGGACGTAAAACCATAATCAATGCCCGTATCGACGGCAATGGCGATTTTGTCGAGGAGGGAGAGCAGGTGGAGATTGGCGGCGACGACCGCTATGTGGCCGTGTGCCGCAAATGTTGGCGCAACAAGCGCATCGAGCAGGCCTCGCGTGTGGCTCTGCCGCTTTTTGAGGAAAGCATGGCCGAGGATGCCGATGTGCACGGGGGCGTACAATAAACCTGTGCGGCGTCCGTTATATAAGACATGAGACGACTCATTATTATATTAAGCAGTATTATCGCATGGATGTGTGCGCCGGCGCAGGACGGGTCGGTGGCATACAATTTCTTGAATATACCTATGTCGAACCGGATTTACGGTCTTGGAGGCGTGAACATCAGCCTTGTCGACGACGATATATCCACCATAGACCAAAATCCGGCGCTTCTCGGAGGCGAGATGAGCGGACAGGTGTCGCTTTCGTATATGCGCTATCTCGGCAGCAGCAATTTCGCCGGGCTGCGTTACGGCCATTCGGCCGGCGAGCGGGGAGCCTGGGCGGCCGCCATACAATATTTCGGCTATGGGTCCATGACGGAAACCGATGTCGACGGCACCATCATAGGCTCGTTTTCTCCGAAAGACGTGGCCTTCATGGGGGCGTATTCTCACGATATCACCGACCGTCTTCGTGGCGGCATAAATTTGAAGATGATATATTCCGGCTATGCCGATTACAGCGCATTTGCCATTGCCACAGATCTGGGCTTGAATTATTATGACCCCGACCGCGACCTGTCGCTGTCGGTTGTGGTGGCCAATCTTGGCGGACAAGTCAAACGGTTTAATGAAAGCTATGACCGGCTGCCGATTGATTTGCGTTTGGGATGGAGCCAAAGTTTCGGCTCTTTTCCGGTGCGCTTTTCAATCACGGCATGGAATCTGACAAAATGGAATTTGCCGTATTATGAGACCGGCGACGGCACATCTTCGGAAAAATTTGAAAAAAAAGACTCTTTCAGCTCCAATCTTTTCAGGCATCTTGTTTTTGGCGCCGACCTTGTGGCGTCGCAAAACTGGTATCTCGGATTGGGGTATAATTACAAGACGCGCACCGATATGAGCACTTATTCCCGCTCGTTTCTGTCGGGATTCTCGCTTTCGGGCGGTATTCGCGTTAAGTCGTTTGGCGTGGGCCTGGCATTCGCGCAGCCTCATACCGGCGCCACCACAATTATGTTTAACCTTTCCTGTTCACTCAACGAATTGATAAGATGAAACGAATCATAATAGCCATCGACGGCTATTCGTCGTCGGGCAAAAGCACAATGGCGCGCCAATTGGCGTCTCGTATTGGATACCGTTATATCGACTCCGGAGCCATGTACCGGGCCGTCACGCTCTATGCCATAGAGCATGGCATGATAACCGATGCAGGCGTGGCCGACGTGGCTGCGATAGAAAAAGAATTGCCCGGACTTGCCATTGATTTTGCCGTACAGCCCGACGGTTCACAGCATACGCTGCTGTGTGGCCGCGATGTAGAGACGGAGATACGCCAGCTTTATGTGTCCAATCATGTGTCGACCATTGCCGCTATCCCTGCCGTGCGCCATGCCTTGGTGAAAATGCAGCAGAAACTTGGCGAAGGGAAGGGAATAGTGATGGACGGGCGCGACATAGGCACCACGGTATTCCCTGACGCCGAGCTTAAAATTTTTGTCGACGCTTCGGCGCAGACAAGGGCTCAGCGACGTTTTTCCGAACTCATGTCAAAGGGCGATGCCGTGACATATGAAGAAGTCCTCGCCAATGTGGTGCATCGCGACCATATCGATGAAACCCGTGCGGAAAGCCCGCTCCGACGTGCCGACGATGCCGTAAGCCTTGACAATTCCACAATGACAAAGGAGGAGCAGGACGCATGGCTTCTTGAACAATATAATCGCGTGGCAAATGTCTGAACGCAGGGCGGAAATCGAGATAGACCCCAACTCGGGCTTCTGCTTCGGGGTTGTAACAGCCATAGCAAAGGCGGAAGAAGAGCTGAAAAAATCGGGTAGGCTTTATTGTCTCGGCGATATAGTGCATAATTCCGACGAGGTGGAGCGTCTGCGCCGGTCGGGGCTCGTTACCATTACTCACGAGCAGTTTGCGCGCCTCCATGATGTGAAGGTGTTGCTTCGTGCCCATGGCGAGCCGCCGGAGACATACGAAATTGCGCGGCGTAACAATATCGAGATAATAGACGCCACATGCCCTGTCGTGCTCCGTTTGCAGCAGCGCATAAAACAAACATTTGATTCCGATCCGTCGCATCCTCAGATAGTGATATACGGCAAAATCGGACATGCGGAGGTGAATGGTCTCGTAGGCCAGACCCGTGGAGAGGCCGTGGTGGTAGAGCATCTCGACCAGCTGTCGAAAGTGGACCTCACGCATGACATAGCCCTTTATTCCCAGACCACGAAATCGCTTGAAGGATTTCGTGAAATGATCGACACCATTAGCGCCCGGATAGAACCAGGCGTGAAATTTAGCTATTACGACACGATATGCCGCCAGGTGGCAAACCGTACCGAGCATTTGCGCCGGTTTGCCGCCGAGCATGAAGTGGTGTTGTTTGTGGCCGGGGCAAAGAGCAGCAACGGGCGTATTTTGTTCGACCATTGCCGCAGGGTGAATCCGCGCACCTACATGTTGTCGAATCCGGACGAACTCACCCCGGAGATGACGGCCGAAGCGTCGTCGATAGGCATCTGCGGCGCCACATCCACTCCGCGTTGGCTAATGGAAGCCGTGGCCGGCCGATTGCGTGAGGAAGGGCGTTGATATTTACAATGTGTAAAAAAATATGTTAAATATTTGGGATTAAAATAAAATTTATATATTTTTGCAAAAAGATTGTTTGGCGCCTTGTGAAAAATGTTAAAAAATCGAAAAAATATGCTGCGCTTTCAATTTTGAGAAAAGTATTCATGAACAAAATAATATTATCGGACATTCAACTATAAACGAAGCATAAATTTTTTAATACATTCTCACTCACTTATTCAACTATTTCCATGCCGAGAGGCAACTTGTTTTTTTAGTCTGAATTTTTTATCTATCAAAAACCTATCATGGACAACAACCCTACAACACCGGAAGAAAAGAAACCGAAACGCCCGCGTATCGGAGCGAATCGCACATCATATAATTTCGACGGCCAACATCTTGACGCCACTGCTTCTGCCGAAGGTTCCGACGGGCAATCTGCCGGAACATACCAGCGTCGTTCATACGACCGCCAAGGCGGATATCAGCAGCGTCAGGGTGGCTATCAACAGCGTCAAGGCGGCTACCAGCAACGCCAGCATTATTACCAGAATACCGACCAGCAGGATTCCGCTCTGACAGACAATTCCGGCGATACCGGAGCACAGTCGGAAGACGGATACCAGGGCGGTTACCAGCAGCGTCAAGGCGGCTATCAACAGCGTCAAGGCGGCTACCAGCAACGCCAGGGAGGCTATCAACAGCGCCAAGGCGGCTACCAGCAACGTCAAGGCGGCTATCAGCAGCGTCAGGGCGGATATCAACAACGCCAGGGCGGCTACCAACAGCGCCAGGGCGGATACCAACAACGTCAGGGCGGCTATCAGCAGCATGACAATGGCGAATACCAGGAAGGCGGCTATCAGCAGCGTCAAGGCGGTTACCAACAACGCCAGGGCGGCTACCAACAGCGTCAAGGCCAGAACGGCGGCTATCAGCAACGCCAGGGCGGCTACCAGCAGCGTCAAGGCCAAAACGGCGGCTATCAGCAACGCCAGGGCGGCTACCAGCAGCGTCAAGGCCAGAACGGCGGTTGTCAGCAGCGTCAAGGCGGCTATAATCAGCGAGGCCAACAGCGCGGAGCTTTCCCCGGCAAAGGCAAGAGCTTTGTGCCGCGTCCCCGTCCGGTTGAGTACGAAATGCCGATTCCTGATCCCAATGAAAAAATCCGTCTCAACAAGTTCATGGCAAATGCCGGAATATGCTCGCGCCGCGAAGCCGACGAATTCATCCAGCAGGGCCTTGTAAAAGTCAACGGCGAAGTTGTGACTGAGCTCGGCACAAAGATATCGCATGCCGACGTTGTGGAATACGATGAAAAGGTAATAGCTCTCGAACGCAAGACATACATTCTTCTCAACAAGCCCAAAGATTGCGTCACCACATCCGACGACCCCAATGGTCGCATGACCGTGATGGATCTCGTGAAAGGCGCATGCAACGAGAGAATATATCCCGTAGGACGTCTCGACCGCAACACCACCGGCGTGCTGCTGCTTACCAACGATGGCGACCTGGCCTCGAAACTCACCCATCCGAAGTACACCAAGAAAAAAATATACCACGTCTGGACCGACCGCGACATATCCGAAGAAGATATGCAGCGCATCGCCGACGGCATCGAGCTTGAAGACGGCGAAATACATGCCGACGCAATATCGTATGCCACGGCTACCGACCGCAATCAGGCCGGCCTCGAAATACACTCCGGCCG
>VSPD01000076.1 GCA_009775125.1 Muribaculaceae bacterium
CGGATTCCTTATAATTTTTTTAATCGGAATAAAAAAATGCTAAAATCGCTTGGATTTTAGCATAGAATACGCTTTTATATATGTCGATACCCTCCCTGCCGGTCCGCTGACCGCACTGAAAGGATTGAGCCCGGCACCGTCGCGCGGCGCCAAACTTTTGCAAAGATAATAAAAATTTCACACTGCCGGCATCCTGCAATAATAATTTTTTCACAAGTCTCCAACGCATATCCGGCAATGATTACATGTTGTTCCTAATATTTAACGTTAATACCCGTCAATTTTTCATTAATCTGCAATTAACGGCACATGCCGGAAATGCGGTGCATGTCTTTTATGCAGAAGCGGCAGAGCCGCTGAATATGGTAGGCATGGGCGAAAGCCCATGTTATGTTGTGATGCTGTTATTCGACTGCGGCCGCAGTCGAACCTCCGCGATGCGTTGGAAACACTTTCGCCCGTGCCTACCATATTCGACCGCCTTGCGGTCCTACTGCTTTTATTTTTAATGCACCGTAATCACGGCCTGACACAAATTTACGGCTCATTCGTGGGCATTAACGTAAAAAGCCGCGGTCAAGCAAACCTCCGAGCAGGCACAAAAAAAAAATTATCCGTCATCACGACGAATAATCTTCTTACCTTAAATCTAATACCATGAAAAACTGATGCAAAGTTATAGTTTTTATGTTATACAACATAATTCTACGGCAATAAAATTCGGATTGTTAACCTTAATTAACAATCCGAACAATATCACACCGTAATATTTATATATTATTTACATATTTTTTACTTTATATGCATACGTGCCCGCGACGAGGCTGAAATCTTCTTCCCCTTCATCTTGGGAGAGGAAAGATACGAAATCACATCCTCGAAAAGCAATGATGGGCTTGTGGCAACGACGGTTCCGTTGCTAAGCGTAGGCATATAGTCGCCGCCCTCCTCGAGATAGTCGATAGTGGCGAGACGATAAACGCGGTCGGGATCGATCGGCTTGCCGGAAATTATTATTTCCGTGCAGGTATCGGTGCCGGCGTCATAGGTGATGTCGACATTTTCACTCACGCCATTGCCGTCGACGGCGGCCATCTGGTTGAAAGCAGGAATAAGGTCGGAGCCCTTGATGTCGGTAACGACAACACGGTTGAAGAACGGCATCACGTCGATTATATTTCCCTTGGATATGCGGCCTTTGGGCAGGTCGGTACGCAGGCCTCCCTTGTTTATAATGGCAAGGTCGATATTGGGAGCCAGTTCCGCTCCGCGTGTCTTCACAAAATCGGCTGCAAAATTCAGAAGTTCGTTCGATTTACGAGGCATAGCCTGAGCCGTGCGCCCGACATAATCGGAATACAGCAAGTCGATGTCGCGGTAAGGCTTAATTATTTCTTCGACAGCCGGGTCGACGCGGGCATCGAGACGGGCGTCGACAGGAATCAGCTTATATTCAGGCGTCTTGCCAAGACTGTCGAGGTCTACGGTAATCTCAGCCAGATATTTGCCTCCGTAGCCCGCCTGCTCCACAACTATGTCGCGGCCTTCGGGGTTCTTTGCTATCGATGTGGGGCTTACAAGCGTATGGCTGTGGCCGCCGAGCACAAGGTCGATGTCGGGGATGCGCGACACAAGGTCGAGATCGCCGGGAGGCGTCTCCGGCTGATAGCCTATGTGAGTAACGGCTACTACATAGTCGACATTTTCAATATTTTTAAGCCACCATGCTCCGTGGCGAGCGGCATCCTCGGCCGGGACATATCGCACGCCCTTGGCATTGTGTTTCGAAATCATGCCCTTGGGATTGAGGTTTACAGGCAAGAAACCGATGCGCTTTCCTCCCATTTCGCGTATCGCGTAAGGCTTGAACACCGAGTCGAGCGGAGTGCCGGCAAAGTCATAATTGAGGCAAAGCAACTCTGCGTCGGCTACGGCAAGATTGTCGGCCAGACGCTGCAAGCCATTGTCAAACTCATGATTGCCAAGGATACGGATGTCATAGCCAAGGGCATTCATAAGTTTTTCCTCAAGCTCGCCCTTATATATGGTAAAGAAAAGCGAACCTTGCACCGCGTCGCCGGCGTCGACCAGAATCACATTCTCCTTTTCGGCACGGATACTGTCGATAAGCACCTTTCGGCGTGCCACTCCGCCCATGCCGTCGGCCCCCGGGTCGATTTGCGAGTGGGTATCGTTGGTGGCAAGAATCGTCAAAGTCTCAGCCGACGCCGTGGCTGCGAACATCATGGCTGCCGTGGCAGCGAAGTATTTTATTGCATTATACATATTAATCAAATTACTAATTAGGAACACTTATCGCGAAGCGCTTTGCCCAAAGCAAAGAACCCTCCGGCTTGTGTTCCTGATTGACAGTACAAAAGTACAAAAATGGTTAATACAAAACAAAAAAACGCAGAAACAAGTTCTGCGCTTTTCGTGACTCGCACAGGATTCAAACCTGTAACCTTCTGATCCGTAGTCAGATGCTCTATTCAGTTGAGCTAGCGAGCCTAACAAACAATAATTATGAAAAACTTGGTGACTCGCACAGGATTCAAACCTGTAACCTTCTGATCCGTAGTCAGATGCTCTATTCAGTTGAGCTAGCGAGCCATTCCTTGGTTTGCGAGTGCAAAGTTATAACCTTTTTTCGAAACTACCAAATTTTTTCACAAATTTTTATAAATTATTTTTATCCCGCTTCGCATACCCGGTTTTTTCGGCTAGATAGCAGGAACACAATCCTCCGGATTGTGGTTTATCGTGGGGGTGTATCAAAAAGCTGTTTATGCCGAGATTGTAGGGACGCACGGCTCGTGCGTCCGCAGATTAACGATTGATTATCAATTAATTATCAATATGATTTCCCGGACGCACGGGCCGTGCGTCCCTACTGTTTGGTATTTTGATACACCCTCTTCCTACACATTAGAGTATCAGCTTCTCGGAGCGTGAGCCTGTGCGCCGTATCACGATGCCGCGATAGCCCTGCGGGTCGGGGCCGAGCCGTCGGCCATATAGGTCGTAATATTCCACGGAGCCATCTTCGTCGGCTGCTACATCGTCAACCCCGGAGGAGCAACCTGCCGCCTGCGGAAATACAGGCAACGACGGGAACCAGTAGTTTGATATCATCGGATAGTCTTTAAGCATGTTGCCGTCGGCGTCGAAACGACGTGTCACGTAAGTGGGGTCTACAAACTTATGAAAGAGCGAGGCGTAAAGTTCATCGGTCTCGGGATGGATGCCAAGCGAACAGCCATAGACGTGCCAGTCGCCATCTTGCTCGTTGAAATCGATAATTTTCTCGACCTTGCCGGTGTCGATGTCGTAGCGGAAAACACGATAGTTGGTAAACCAGCTGTTTTGACCTCCGCACCAGTAGAGGCGATTGGTAACAGACGATGCGCAGAACGGGTCGGGCGTCCAGGCATACCACGAGTTGGACGGAGGGAATATGTCGTCGCCTGCAATGGCAATCACTTTGCGTTCAAGCGTCTTGGGGTCGACACGAACGATATACGGCACCGCCGCGCCTGTGCCCTGCACATTTTTGGCTACGCTATGCCACAGATAGCCGTCCTTGCTTTGGACTATGGTGGAGCCAATGCCCGACGTGCGCCGTGGGCGCGTGCCGGTATCGGCCTCGATGGCATCGTCGACAATATCCATCGTGAGCGTCTCCACCACTTCGTCCTTTTCCGGGTCTACAACAAGCAGTCCATATTGCTGATGCACGGCAAACACCTTGCCCTCGGCAAGAATCATCGCGCCGGTCTGCCCGAAATACAGCGAGCTTGTGGGGTCGGAATTGGGCTTGTCGTTGTCGCCGCCGGCATTGGGGTTGGCCGAGCCTTTGACCTGGCCCTCGATTTCGAGCGTTTCGAGATTGAGAATCCACATGCCATTGCTCGACGACACATAGCCCTTTTTGTCCGTCACGCCCACAAAAGCGCGTCCGTCGCATTGCGCTCCCGATGGGTCGATGAGTTGCAACTGCTTTATCACCTTCATCGTCGAGGCGTCGGCCACGGTGACGCGTCCGCCCACAACGGAGGCTCCGGGGTCTTTCTCCTGTTTGGCTATCATATACAAGCGTCCGTCCCAGAGGGCGCCATATTGGTTGGTGCAGCCGAGCTCCACTCCGGGGTTCTCGGACTGAATCACGCGGTAATGCCAGTATTCGCCGCCGGGGTCGTCGGGCAAAAGATAGTTTACGGTTGAGTTCTGATGCCCGTACCAGTCTTCGTTTATAAAAACGACACCTTTGGTATAGTCGATGTCGGCTGCGACGGCCGAAGCCGTCGCAAGCGACACGACAATAAATGAAAAGAGTCTGCGTATCATTTAAGTACAAGTTTTCGGGATGTGCCGTTCGACATTGTCACGATATACACACCGGCCGGATAAGACGCACGGCGACTGAAACGCGCTGCGTCGGGAACGAACGAATCGAGCATGCGCCCTGCGGCGTCGCATACCGACACTTTCACGCCTTCGAGGCCAACTGCCACGATATTGCCGTCTTCGGCATAGATATCGAAGACGCTTTCGGGGTCGGAGATTCCCGATACTGTCGGAATGGTGACCGTGAAATCGCGGGACACGACACGTCCGTTCGACTCGACAGACAGACGGTAGGTTTTCGCTCCGAGCGCTTTTGGCGTAACGGTAATACGGTGGCCGTCGATCTCGATGTCGGCTAAACCCTCGCCCGAACGAGTCTCGGGTTCTAACGTAACGCGGATGTTGGCGTCGATGTTATCGTCGTCGGAGAAAGCCACTGTGAGCGGTTCGTCTTCCACAAACATTTCCACATCGTCGATTTCCGGCTCGCACACATCGGGGAAGATGGGCATGGACTGGAACCAATAATAGGGACGCAATTCTACGGTCTTGACAATCTCGCCGGTGGCGGAATTGACAAAATGCGTCCAGTTGAAACGATAATGGCCCGAGGCTTTGGACTCTGTGGTGCCTATGATAAGCACGCCGGTACGGTCGTCGTAGCGGATTGTGCCGTATGCACCTTGCTTGAGTCCGGGGGTGTATGCGTCGAGGCCTGTAATGTCAATAATCTTTTTAATTTCTCCGGTTTCGGTATTGCAACTGTAATATACACCGCTGCCACCGTTGGAAATAGACGCGCCGGGAGCAAAAAACAGGTAAGGCGACTTCATCGAAGCGGTGAATTGCGTTGTGCGCCACGAGCCCCAAGGGCAAGCCACTGTGCCAAATTCGGCGGGAACGACAATGCGGTCGAGTTCTTCAAATGTCTTGAAATCGAGGCAAACGAAGTTTGATTGCTTGTCGGCAATGGTGGCATACCATACGTTGCCGTCGCTGCCTTGCGTAATACCCTGAACGTTTTTGTCCGATATGGACTTGACGATATTGTCTGTTGCCGTGTCTATGATGAACACGCCGGTATCCTGTTGGATTACGAATACATGAGAGCCGGCGAGCACCATGTCGCCCACTTGGCCGTTGTAAAGCGCGCCGGAAGGGTCGGTGTTCGGCTTGCCGTCGTCCTCGCCGTCGAGAACATCACTGTTTACCTTGCCAAGAATCTGCATATTATTGATGTCGACAATATAGATGCCCGAGTGCGTGCCCATGTAGACGCGGCCCGGACCTACACCGCAGAGGGCGCGTCCGTCACCGCTTCGCGTTTCGTCGTCCCACATAAGGTCGTCGATAGAACCAAGACGCTTGAACGTGCGGGCATCAGCCACCACAAGACGGCCACCGCCGGGAAGCGGGTCGCCTCCGTCGATTGCCTGCTTGGAGCTTACAATGAGTTTATCATCGTAAATAAGGCCGTACTGCGATGTGCAGCCAAACGACATGCCGGGATTCTCTCGTTCATATGCCTGATACACAACATCATAGTCGGGCGTATAATAGTTCATGCCGCCGTTGGTGTGGCCGTACCACTCCTCGTTGAGCATGATTGTGCCGGCGGTATAATCAATTTCAGCCTCGCGCTCACGGTCGACGACTCGCACCGGAATTGTCTTTTCAAATTCCCCTCCGTCGGAGGCCTTCACCGTCAGGACACATTCGCCGATGCGATGGCCCGACAGCTCATAGAACGGAGTGTTGACACCATCTACCCAATATTGCACCTTATATGCCGTGGCGATATAATTGTCTTTGCCCGTACCGTTTTCGCTTACAGCTATATCCACCTGCGGAATGTCGGCATTTTCAGGCACGACATGCGCGATAAGGCCGGCCATTTCCTTGGGCGTAAGGGTGATATACCCCTCATCGTCGACACAGTCGAAAGTTACGTCGGTTACAGGGTTGAGCAATGCAGAGGTGAGTTTATACTCTGCCGTTATACCATTGTCGTAATCATATGTGGCGGTGATTGTGGCCTCTCCGGCGATGCGTGTCGTCGACGCTTTAAGCGTGGTGTTGTTTACAGACGCGACACGTGTATTCGACGATTTAAGCGCTACTTTTGTATAAGTCGCGTCGGCAGGGATGAAGATAAGGTTGTTTTCAACTGCCTGCGCAAGGCCGGATTCCACTTCGGCCTGTTCGAAATACATCTCTGTGACCGGCCGCAATGGAGCTTTGAATTCCCCCGAGCAATCGTTGGAATAGAGGGTTGTCGCTTTTGTCTCTCCCGGCGCGGTATACGAGCCTCTTACTTTTAGTGTGGCCGTTTGCGCTGTAAAGTTTTTGTAAGCGGTGGCCTTGCCCATGAAATTGGAAGTGGTCATGGCCGATACTATCGAAGGTTTCGTCCATGAGAAGCCCGTGTTAACCTTGCCGCCCT
Source organism: Muribaculaceae bacterium (assembly GCA_009775125.1). GTDB lineage: Bacteria > Bacteroidota > Bacteroidia > Bacteroidales > Muribaculaceae > CAG-873. The sequence continues at coordinate 6,791 of VSPD01000076.1, forward strand.
CGGGATACTGTATGAATATGGGCACGACAAGTGCCTCGTCGGCCAAAGCATAGTCCAGCGATTCGGGGATAGTGATTATTTGGTCGGAGTCGAGAGCCGGACGGAACAGCAGATACGGAAGCGAAACCGACATCTCGTCCTCTGTCTGACACGACACTACCATCACGGCATTGGGATTAAGCCAGCGTTGGTCGCTCACGCGGTTGAAACGGTCGTCGACGGTGCGCTTCACATAGCATCTCCATTCCCCTTCAAGGCCGGTATGATCGGTCTTGTCTCCAAACGAACCGTTGCAGTCGGAATCAAATTCAATCTTGCGGTCTTTGCCGCTGCCCGTGGCCGTAAGGCGCGGGTCGGCATTGGCGATATTGGCAATCACGGTTTGAAGATTGTCGTCCCAGCCGCCGCTCCAACGGTAGCCGTAAACGAGATTTTCGGGACCTTTGCCGTCGTTGAACTGGAACACTACGGTGGCCGACTTTTCTCCCTCGCCTACCCAAAATTTCACTTTTTCAAGGTCGACGGGCTGCACCACAGCGGGAGCCTCGTGCATTGCCTCCGAATAGTCTTCTATGTAATAATCAAGGTCGTAGGCCAATTCGCCGCCTGTCGTGCCGAATCCGTCGCCACCATTGAGGGGCGTGTATTTCCATGCCTGGACGTAACCGTCGACAAGTTCGGTGCTCGACATGCCAAGGCCGGAATAGCCCAGGAAGTCGTAGTCGTTAGGACCATGCCAGTAACTCCAATAGCCTTCATACCAGCCGGATTGCCATCGATAATCTGAAGCCTCGGCATAGCCTTCTTCAAGTTGCCAATAATCATAGTCGTAGGCCGGATAGCCATAAAGGAAGGCATTGAGCGGATGCTCGATGATGCCCGTTTCCTTGGCGCGTTCGATAGCGGATGCACACATCTGCTCGGCCTCGAATCCCGGAGCCGTCTCCTGCCCCATTGAAGCGTTTGGCTCGAAATAGCCGAACGACACTTCTCCGCCTATGGCGGCACGGTCGAAATCATATTTCAGGAAATCGAGTTCCTCGCGTCCTGCGCTGATACCGACAGCGTTGAGCGTCGAGCCCATCGTGCCCGTGTACTGAATCATTACGGTGAGAGCGGAGCTTTGAGCCGCAACGGCTCGTACAAGATCTTCGCCCGTGGCTTTTCCATTCCAACGGTAACCATAGACAAGAGCGCGCTCGTCTTTCCCGTCTTGAAAATCAATCACGAGAGCCGTCTTTTTCTCTCCGTTGGGGTCGCCGGCCCAATTTTGGATTTCATCCCAGTTGACCCAGTCGACGTATTCGACACGCGACTTCGGAGCCTTCTGCACAGCGCATCCGCCTTTTTCATGAGGGATGCCCTGCACCTGCCGCGGTGCGACGGCCATAGCCGTAAGGCCGGCCGCCGCAAGCATACATGCAAGTAATGTTTGTTTCATCGGTTTATAATTGATTGATATATAGTATTTATATGTTTACTTTATCCTTTAAGTATATCTAATTAAAAAGTTAATGCAATCACGGTGTAGGGACGCACGGCTCGTGCGTCCGCGTAAATATCATTAACACAATTGATTAACATTGCCCTGCAACGGACGCACGAGCCGTGCGTC
>VSPD01000077.1 GCA_009775125.1 Muribaculaceae bacterium
CTTATAATTTTTTTAATCGGAATAAAAAAATGCTAAAATCGCTTGGATTTTAGCATAGAATACGCTTTTCGTATGTCTTGGCATGCCATGCGGCAAGCCGATGATACAGCCCCACCCACATTGCCCTTGACCGGGCTCTGCGATGCGGTCTGCATCGGCAAATATAACAACAAATTTCCACATACACAATACCTTGCTCAAAATCAGAACCACAAAAACTAAAATATTTGGAATTTGCGAAATTTGCGCAATTCGTGAAATTTGCGGTTAAAGGATTAACGGTTCATTCGTGGCCATTGACGTAAAACTTAAATTTGCGTAATTTGTGAAATTTGCGGTTAAAGGATTAACGGCTCATTCGCGGCCATTGACGTAAAACTTAAATTTGCGGTTGGTGAAAATGCTTTTGAGAATTTAAAATCCCCGATAAATTATCGGATTTTAGTGAAATTTTGAAATCTCGCGGCGGTAAAATTTGCGTATTTTGTTGGGTGATACTGAATTAGGGTGAAAATTAACATTCGGGGTTTGGTCCGAAATAGAATGAGGGGCGCAATTTTTTGTGGCGACGGGCCGATGCACGATAAATTTTTGTAATTTTGCAAAATAATCTCACTCTACCGGCAATGATACAATACACATGCGAAAATGTCGCGCTTCCCGCCATCGACTACGATAGGGTAGGGGAGTGGTTGGCCGAGGTGGTAAAAAACCATGGCAAAATTATGGGCGACCTCACATACATCTTCTGTGATGACCCTAAGATTATAGAAGTGAACCGCCAATTCCTCAATCACGACTATTTCACCGACATCATCACCTTCGACTATACCCACGGGCGAAGGGTGTCGGGCGACATGTATATCTCGCTCGACACTGTTGCGTCAAATGCCGATGCCGTAGGCGACCGTTACATCCGCGAACTTTACCGTGTTATCGTGCATGGCGTGCTCCACCTTTGCGGTATTAACGACAAAGGACCCGGCGAGCGCGAAATAATGGAAGCCCACGAAAATGAGGCTCTCGCACTACTGAATCTATAAAGGCAATTATAATTGCATTACGTGTAAAACGCAATAAGCAAGCAGTTTAACCGTGTTCCACGTGGAACAAATTGTAAACATAACATGAATTTCAACTATGATGTTATTGTAGTCGGTGCAGGTCACGCCGGATGTGAGGCCGCAATGGCCGCCGCGCGTCTCGGCGTGCGTACTCTCCTCATTACGCTCGACCTCGACAAGGTGGCCCAGATGAGTTGCAATCCCGCCATCGGCGGCATCGCAAAAGGCCAGATTGTCCGCGAAATCGACGCTATGGGCGGATGGATGGGTATAGTGACCGACCGCACCGCAATTCAATTCCGTATGCTCAACCAATCAAAGGGGCCGGCCATGTGGAGCCCGCGCGCGCAGTCCGACCGTAACCGATACTCCGCCATGTGGCGCGAGATTCTTGAGCATACCCCAAATCTCGACCTGTGGCAGGATCATGTAGAGCGTCTTGTCGTGGCCGACGGCCAAGTCGAGGGTGTCGTCACCTCACAAGGCGCTACGTTTCACGCCCGGCAGGTGGTGCTCACCAACGGCACATTCCTCAACGGGCTCATGCACGTGGGGCGCGTAAAGACAAAAGGCGGACGCATCTCCGAACCGGCATCGCACGGCATCACCGAACAGCTTGTCGAGCTCGGTTTCCAAGCCGACCGCATGAAAACAGGCACTCCCGTGCGCATCGACGGACGCTCCGTGCACTGGAATCTTACAACGCCGCAGGCAGGTGAGGATACTTTCCACAAGTTCTCTTATCTGCCGTCGGTGAGCCGCGAATTGCCCCAGCGCGACTGCTACATAACCTACACCAATGCGCAGACACACGAGATTTTGCGCGAAGGCCTGCCCGAGTCGCCGCTCTACAACGGCCAGATTCAAAGTATCGGTCCGCGCTACTGCCCGAGTATCGAGACCAAGATAGTGACATTTGCCGACAAGAACGAACATCAGCTTTTCCTTGAGCCCGAAGGTGTCGATACAGTGGAATTCTATCTCAACGGATTCTCATCGTCGCTTCCCATGCAGGTGCAGATCGACGCGCTCCAATCCATACCCGCCCTCGCCGATGTGCAAATCTATCGCCCCGGTTATGCCATAGAATACGACTTCTTCGACCCTACGCAGTTGAAGCACACCCTCGAGACACGCCTTGTCTCAGGCTTATATTTCGCCGGGCAAATCAATGGCACCACCGGCTATGAGGAGGCCGCCGGACAGGGCCTTGTGGCCGGCGCCAATGCTGCGCTCCGTGCCAAAGGGAAGGTGGAATTCACCCTCGCGCGTGACCGTGCCTATATCGGAGTGCTTATCGACGACCTCGTCACAAAGGGTGTCGACGAGCCCTACCGCATGTTCACCTCGCGTGCCGAATACCGCATCCTCCTTCGACAGGACGATGCCGACATGCGTCTCACGCCGCTTGCCTTCCGCCTTGGCCTTGCCACGCAAGAGCGCTATGACCTGATGGAAGAAAAGCGCCGCTTGCGCGACGCGCTCATCGAGCTGGCACGCACCCTCTCGGTGAAGGCGACCGATGTCGACGCCATCCTCGAAGCAAAAGGGTCCACACCCTTGCGTCAGGGTGTGAAGCTGATAGATGTGATTCTCCGCCCCGGAATATCGTTTGCCGATGTCGCTCCCGCATTGCCCGAATTGCAAGCGTTGATAGAAACGTTCCCGGCCGACCGCCGCGAGGAAATTACAGAGGCTGCGGAAATCCTTGTGAAATATCAAGGATATATCGACCGCGAACGAGCCAATGCCGATAAAGTGCGCAGGCTCGAGGATATAAGTCTTGTCGGAAAATTCGACTACGAGTCGATTCATGCGCTTTCTACCGAGGCGCGCCAGAAACTGGCGCGTATCCAGCCTCGGTCCATAGCGCAGGCGTCGCGTATTCCCGGCGTGTCGCCGGCCGATATAAATATCCTGCTGCTGTTGTTGGGACGATAGTTAAATCTGTGTTCCACGTGGAACAATTTGCTCATAACTCTCTCATTTATTGGAGGAAATGAACGTAAACGAAAATTGTGAAGCAAGCCTGCTCATGCTTGGCACGGGGCATGCCACGGTGACTGAATGTTACAATACTTGCTTTGTCTTGACAGTGGGCCGCGACCGCCTGCTTGTCGATGGCGGGGGAGGCAATGGCATTTTGGCGCAGTTCCGAAAGGCCGGAATCGGTTTTGGGGATTTGTCGGCTATATTCGTCACCCATGCCCATACCGACCATATTCTTGGTGTGGTGTGGGCGCTAAGGATGGTGTGCGTCCATGCCTTTGCCAATCCTGATTTCAGAATCAAGGTGTATGGCAACAGCAAGTGTATCGGGGTGCTTGAATATCTGTGCGCGAATCTGCTCGCGGAAAATTACCGCGCCGTGCTGGCCCGCGCTGCCACGTTTGTCTCTGTGGCCGATGGCGATATCGTGGGCGTTGGTGAGGCTCTGTCGTTGCGTGTGTTCGACATGCGGTCGGCCAACGAGCCGCAGATGGGATTCTCGTCGCAGTTGCCCTCGGGCGGCAATGTCGTGTGCCTTGGCGACGAACCTTATGTGCCGCATCTTGCTCCTTATGTGGAGGGGGCGCGCTGGCTGCTTTGCGAGGCGTTTTGTCTCGACAGAGATGAGGCGCGGTTTGGTGCGCACCATAAGCACCACGGGACGGTGCGGGAGGCCGCGGCAGTGGCCGAAGCGTTGCATGTAGAGAATCTGGTGCTTTATCACACGGAAGATACTTGCCTGCCGGAGCGCAAGGAGGCTTATGCAGCTGAGGCGCGGAGCGTCTTTCCAGGCAAAGTCTTTGTGCCCGACGATTTGGAAACGATATGCCTGGATGGGTGGACCACCCCGCGTTAAAACGCGGGGCACGGGGCCGAACGGGGCGATTAGGCGAGGGATAGCGAAAGAAATCGAAAGAAGACGAGAGATAGCGAGGACGGGCCGGGTGGTTTTTCGCAAGCCGGAGGCTCGCGTTCCTGCCGGATTGGCGTTTCTACCGGGTTGGTATTTCTACCGGGTGGGCGTTTCTGCCGGGTGGAGATTAAGGAAAAGGGGAGGGGTGTTATTTGGATTTTTGGATTTGTTTGCGGATGTTGGAAAAGTATTCGGGGGTGATGCCGAGATAGGAGGCGAGCAGTTTGGCGGGAAGGCGGAGGACTTGCTTTATGTATTGGGGATTCTTTTTGGTGAGTTCGCGTTTTCCATAGTTGCTCAGAAATGAGATTATTTTTTCTTTTGCGGAGCCGTGCATAATGGAGGCCTTGTTTTCGGCGCTGTGGAATTGTCCGATACTTATTTGAAGCATCCAGCACGCGAAATCGTGGGATTGTTTTGTGAGGTCTATGAATTTTTGTTTGGAGAAGCGCAGCAGCACGCAATCCTCGCACGCCTCGAAATAGTAGAAGGCCGGGTTGCCGCTGAAGAAACCGAGAGGGGATATGAGGAATGTGCCGGAGAGTCCAAATCCGAATGTGTGTTCTTTTGTGCCGTCGAAACTTGCGACTCGGACAATACCGGAAGCAATCACGTAGACATCGGTCTCGATTTTGCCGGGCGCGACAATCAGTTCTTTTTTCTTGAATTTAACGGGCGTGCCGTTTTTGATGATGAGGTCGATGGTGGAGTCGGAGGGATTATACAGGCCTTCCCGGCGGAGAGCGTCACGTAGTTCGGTAAGATTATAATCCATAGTAATTGTTAGCATTTTTTTGCAAAAATAATAAAAATACCGGCGAATTTGTTCTGTTTTTTTTATTAAAAACGCGATGTTTCTGTCATTTCTTAAAATAGTTTAAGGTTAGATAGGGATTGGGGTTATATATTTGCAATGTGAAAAATCTGTTTTGGCGGCATGAGAAGGTGTGGCGGAGCCGGCACTACCTCGCGTTGAAACGCGAGGCACGGTGGCAGAGTGGCTTTTTGCAAGCCGGAGGCTCGCATTCCTGCAAGGCTCGCGTTTCCCGGCGGGTGGCCGAGTGATTTTTTCGCAAGCCGGAGGCTCGCGTTCCTGCAAGGCTCGCGTTTCCGGAATTTGGATTGAATGATGAATATACCTAATAAATTAAATAAATCTCTATGAAAAAAATTACCCAACGGAATTTATGGGCAGTGGGATGCGCCGCATTGGTGTGCGGTTCTGCTGTGATGGCTTCGGCGGTTGTTGACAAACGGCATATGGCTGTCGACAAGGCTGCCAAGCGGGAGGCTCTTGCCGTAGGCGGCAAGGCAGTGGGCAAGGCTGCGCTGCCTTCGCGTGCCGTGGAGGCCGACGGAACACTGTCGGTTCCGTTCACACAAATGTTCAATGACTTTTTCTTCGATGCCGAACTTGATTATCTGTATTCGTCGGAGAATGTGAACACGGCGACCGGATGGCGCACACGTGAAACGGAATATGGATGCGTCCCCTGTTTCTATCTTCCTTTTGATGCGGAAACAGCATCGGACAATTGGCTTTTCTCCCCCGAGGTGACGCTTGAAGGCGGCAATTATTACGCCTATACCGTTTATTTTTCCACCGGAGGATATAGTTGTACCGAACGAGCCGAGCTTGGTTTCGGCAAAACGGCGTCGGCCGGCGGCATGACCGAGGCAGGAGACATATTTGACATAACGATGGAGGATGACTGGGTTTACGACCAGGTGATTCCCCGCACGGTGGTTGTGAAGGCCGATGCCGACGGCGAGTATTATCTTGGCGTGCATGGCGTTTCGGATGCCGATATGTATATGCTGCTTGTGCGCGGCATCGCCGTGTCTGGAGCTCTCGACGCCGATGCGCCTGCTCCTGTCGATGTGTTCGATGTGTACCGTGTAGCCGAACGCCACGGTGAAGTTTGTCGTGCCCTCGGCCACAGTGGCCGGTGTGGGCCTGGCCTCGGTGGATAAGATGGAGCTGTTCCGCGACGGAGAGTCTATAAAGGTTTGGGATGCCGTTGCTCCCGGCGAAGAATTGGAATTTGAAGATGCGCCCGAAGCAGCCGGCGAATATGCTTATTCAATCGTGGCAACGGCCGGCGGCAAAGAAAGCGAGCCGGTGGTGGTAAACGCTGCCGTGTCGCTGCCGTTCTGCGGCCAGGCCGAGAATGTGACGGTGGCGACAGGGGAGAATGGCAAGGTGACGATTTCCTGGGATGCTCCCTCGACAGATGAGGACGGATATGATTTCGGTCCTTTCAAGGGAATGAAATATCGCGTGCTTGTAACGGCCAACGATGGCTCGGATCCGATTGTAGTGGGCGATTTCACCGACGAGACCTCGGCAGAGTGGACAAATCCCAATACAGACAAGCATATGTTCTACCGGTTTTCGGTGGCCGCATATAACACGGCTCGCGTGGCCGACTACACGCATTTGCGCACAGCCCTCGGCAAGCCTTATGAGTTGCCGATGAAGATAACATTCAACGAGAGCGTCGACGACCTGTCGGCCATGGTAAACGCCGAGGTGTTTGACACCTGGGACGGCAACTGGGTCGTGACCGGCGCACAAGGCGGCGTAACAAGCGGCGCAGACGGCGAAGGCGACAAGTTTGCATGTGTCACATCGTCGAAAGGCAAGCAGGCCGTGCTGCACACTCCGCTTATCAACGTCGACGCGGACTATCCCGTGCTTGAATTCGACTGGGCCGGCGTGGGCGACGACTCGGCGTCGAACCTGTATATCAACGTCGTGACAGACGACGGCAAAACGCACGAGCTTACAAATTATGTCTTGAAGGAAGCCATGAACACATGGCATCATGAGCGGGTGATGCTCGATGATTTTGCCCGCCAGGTTGTGCGTGTCGACTTTGTGGCTGAAATTGACAATTATTATCGTCCGCACGTGGCCATCGACAATATCACGGTGCGCTCGCTCGAAGCCGTTGGCGCCGCAGTGAAAACGTTTACGGCTCCCGAGGCTGTCAAGGAAAATGAAAGTATCAATTTTGCCCTTACGGTGGAAAATCTCGGCTACGAGCCGCTTGTGGATTACGTCGTGAATCTCTATCGCGACGGCGAGTGCGTGGCATCGTCGACAGACAACCCCGAGATTTATCCTCTCGAAACGGCGGCAGTGAGCCTCAGCGACAAGCTGAACATGACCCAGACCGGCGAGCATACATATTATGCAGAAATAGTGGCGGAAGGCGACCCTGATTTAACCGACAACAAGTCGGCCGACATTACTGTATCACTCGCCGAGACACAATATCCCACCGTGGAGATAGCTATCGTGGACGACAACGGCGTGCCTTCGCTCACATGGGCGGCCCCCGACATGTCGAATCTCGACCCGGACCCCGTTTTGGAGGATTTCGAAAACGATGCTTATCCTGCTTTTGCCATTGATGCGGCGGGCGATTGGACGATACTGAATTTCAACGACACTCCAACTTATGGAGTAAGCCCTTATGCGTTTGAGAACAGCGAGGCCGCCTATGGCTGGATTTTGATGAATACGGCGAAGACTCAGCCGGTGATGGACAAGGCCGGCATGGAGGCCTTGTCGGGAACATGCTATATGGGTTCGATGGCGCACCGCACGCAGAGCGACGCATGGCTGATAAGCCCCGAGCTGATGGGTACGGCGCAGACTGTGACGTTCAACGCCTCGGCGTCGTTGTTCGCCCCGGAGACAATAGAATTCTATTACTCGTCGACAGGCAAGGCCAAGGAGGATTTTGAGCAGTTGGCCATCGGCGGAGCTACGCAGGTGAATGTGCCCAAGGCTTGGACCGAATATTCGGTCGACCTGCCCGAAGGAGCGAAGTATTTCGCAATACGCTGCGTCACCACCAACCAGTATATGCTGAAAGTGGACGATATAACCTATCTGCCTGTGGGGGCTGTGTCGACGCTTGCGCTGACAGGATATAATGTGTACCGCGACGGAGAGCTTGTGGCCACTACCGTCGAGCCGTCGTTTGCCGACGCGGAGGCCGCCGAGGGCTCGCACAAGTATATGGTGACGGCGGTTTACAACCGCGGCGAGTCGATGCCTTCTAATGAGGTGAATGCCGACCGTTCGGGAATTGCCGGCGTAGTCGTTGGCGGCGACAGCGAAGCTGTGTATTATAATCTCCAAGGCCAGCGCGTGGTGCATCCCGCCAACTGTATCTTCATAGAAGTGAAAGGCGGCGTGTCGCGCAAAGTGGCGAGATAGGAGTATTTTCTTTCATAACGATAGAGGCCCGGGGCGGAATGCTCCGGGCTTTTTTTTGTGGCCCCCGCGTAGAAACGCGGGGCACGGGGGGGGGG
>VSPD01000078.1 GCA_009775125.1 Muribaculaceae bacterium
CGATTCATTTGTATTTGATAATTCGTTATATTAACTTAAGTTTCAACTACTTCTGTAATTTTTACCGAATCATTGTATAACACATTACTCTTTTATTAACTCAAAAAGTTGTGAATTATTGTGTCGCCCGCACCCGTGCTATCAAAATTTTACTTACCTTTGCACAAATGTATGCCAATCAGCACAAAGCCTCATGAACAAACTTCTTTTCGCCATACTGGCAGGCTCATCGGCCCTGGCGGCCACTCCTGCCCTCTCGGCCGGAATTAATTCTTCCGATGCCGGCGGCTATATCCGCCGCGCCGAAGCAATGAAAGCCGACGGAAACATCGACGGCTGCCTCGACCAGATAGGCCGTGCCGTTGCCCTGCCCATGACTCCGGAGCAAGAACAGACGGCCCTCTACATCCGGGCCGCCGCAATGCTCCACTCATCGAAAGATGCCGCGCGCATCCTCATACGCCAATGGCTCGAGCGATATCCCGAATCGCCCATGCGCTATGACGCCACCTTGGACCTGGCTGAGTCGTTCTATCCCGCCGACTGCGCCGCCGCGCTCGACGTGCTCGATTCTATCGACTATGACAACCTCGCCGGGGCGCGACGCGACCGTTTCTGCTACCAACGCGGCTACTGCCTGCTCATGCTCGGCAAGGTGGCCGACGCCACACCGTCGTTTATCGAAGCGTCGCGCGGCAGCAGCGAATACTCACGCTCAGCCCGCTTCTTCCTCGGCTACATAGCCTACCATAATGCCGACTATGCCGAGGCCGAACGCATTTTCTCGTCTGTCGACACATCATCAATGCCGGGAGCTATGGCCGGATACTACCTCAGCCAGATTTATTTCCTCCGCGCCGACTATTCCCGCGCGCTCTCCACGGCCAAAACGCTCCTTCGGCGCACCGACGTAGAGCCGCAGTTCCAGGCCGAGGCCAACCGCATCGCCGGCGAGTCGGAATACGCCCTGGGCAACCCGCAGGCGGCTGTGCCCTTCCTCGAAAAATATGTACGCGCCACCGAATCGCCCCTGCCGTCGGCCCTATACATCCTCGGCACCGACGCCTACGAGAAAGGCGACTACTCGCGGGCTCTCACGCTCCTTGCGCCCGCTGCCGACCAAGACACCCCCTACGGCCAGGACGCCAACAACCTCATCGGCCAAATCCGGCTGCGCGACGGCGACTACGACGCGGCAATCCTTGCCTTCGACCGCGCCATAGCCATGCCCTACGACCCCGCCGTGCAGGAAAGCGCCTACTTCAACTACGCCGTGGCTTCGCTCAAAGGCGGACGCGTGCCCTTCGGCTCCGCCGTGGCCACTTTCGAAGATTTCCTCGCCCGATTCCCCAAAAGCCGCAACGCGCCCAAGGTGCAGGAATACATTATCGCCTCCTACGTCACCGACAATAATTACGAGGCCGCCCTCCGCTCCATCAACGCCATGCGCTCGCCTTCATCGGCCACTCTCAAAGCCAAGCAACACATCTTATACACCCTCGGCTCGCGCGCCCTCGCCGCCGGAGCGCCCTCGCGCGCCGTAGACTATCTCACGCAGGCTCAGGCTCTCGACGCGTCCGACCCGCGCACAGCAGCCGAAACGGCTCTCGTGCTCGGCGAGGCTTATTTCCGCACCGCCGACTTCGATAAATCGGCCGCCAACCTCCTGCGATACACCGCCTCGGGCTACTCTGCCAACCGCGCCATAGCCTGGTACGACCTGGGATACACTCGCATGGCACAAAAGAAATATGCCGACGCCGCCGTCGATTTCCAACGCGCCATCGACGCCGGAATAGCCGACGACATCCTTCCCGACGCATACACTCGCATGGCCGACTGCGCCTACTACGCCAAGGACTTCGACCGCGCCGCCTCGCTCTACGACCGCGCCGTCGACCTCAATCCATCGGCCGGCGACTATCCGCTTTTCCAAAAAGCCCTTATGAAAGGCTACCTCCGCGACCATAGCGAGAAGATAGCCCTGCTCAATCAACTCCGCTCGCGCTTCCCCTCGTCGCCGCTCATCCCCGACGCCCTGCTCGAAACCACCGAGAGCCAGATTCAGCTTGGCCAAAACGACAGCGCGATAGAAACCTACCGCCTGCTCACGTCGCAATACCCGTCGACGGCACAAGGCCGCCAGGGCCTGCTCCAGATGGCCATGACCCTGCTCAACGCCAACCGACGCAACGAGGCCCTCGACACCTACCGCGAAGTCATTTCCCGCTACCCGTCGTCAGACGAAGCCATCCAGGCTGCCGACGAGCTCAAACGCCTCTACGCCGCCGACGGACGCATCGCCGACTATGCGTCGTTCATCCAATCGGTCGACGGAGCGCCCGCGCTCGACCCCTCGGAGGCCGACACGCTCTCGTTCGACGCCGCCGAAAAAGCATTTATCGTCGACGGAAAGACTTCCCTGCTCGACTCTTACCTCATCGACTTCCCCGAAGGCGCGTCGCGCGCAAAGGCTCTGTCTTATCTGGCCGAGGCTGCCTTCGAGGCCAACGACTTCGATCCGGCATATACCTACGCCGCCGAACTCGCCGACCGCTACCCCGACAACGCCCTCGCCCAGCAAGCCCTGTTCATAAAGGCTTCCGTCGAGGAGCACCAAGGCAAAGGCAACGCCGCCCTGCGCTCATGGCAGCAGCTCTGCCAAAGCGCATCATCGCCGGCCATGACCAACACGGCCCACATGGGCGTGCTCCGCGTGGCGCGCGACCTCGGCCTCGACAACGAGACCATCGAGGCCGCCGACGCCGTGATTGCATCTTCTGCCGCCGGTGCCGAAGACAAGAACGAAGCCATATTCTCCCGTGCGCTCGCCCTCGACCGCAAAGGCGACTCAGAAGCCGCGCGGCAAGCATGGCAATCGATAGCCGGACACACATCCGACCTTTACGGCATACGCAGCGCCTTTTCGCTCGCGCAGAGCCTCGCCGACGCCGACCGTCTCGCCGACGCCGAGAAGCAGGCCGAAAAAATCACCGAAGCCGACTCTCCGCACTACTACTGGAAAGCCCGCGCCTTCATTCTCCTCGCCGACATCTACACCAAACGCGGCGACGATTTCAAGGCCCGCCAATATCTCAAAGCCGTGCGCGACAACTACCCCGGCACCGAAACCGATATTTTCATGATGATTGACCAACGACTCAAATGAAACTTTCCCACATTATATATATCGGCGCCGCCGTGGCTGTATCCGGCGCCTCCGCTCAGGACCTGTCAACAGAAATCACGGTCGACCGCACCGTTGTGCCTCGCGAACGCCCGGCCACACGCCCGGCCGGCTTCCTTCCCGAGCCTTACACCCCGGCGGTAAGCCGCCCGTCGCTGTTCCCGTCGGAATATTTCAACCCCTCGACGCTCACCCCCGGCATCTCCACCCTGCGGCCCGCAAATTGGCCCCTCGACGCCACACACACGCCCTATCGCGGATATGCCTCCATCGGCTATTTCCCCGCACTCAACATCGGAGCCAACGCCGGATACCGCCTCATCGACACCGGCCGCTCATCGCTCGGCGCATGGCTCCAATATAGCGGCGCGCAATACAAAGCCACCGATTATCAAGACATTAAAGACACCTACAAGTCGCACGATTTCACCATAGGCATAAACGGACGCCACTGCTTCAACCCGCGGTCGGTGCTCTCGGCCTCGGCCGACTTCTCCCTCGGTGCGCAATCGCGCCCATGGGGCGCCGACGACACCTTCTCGCGCACGGCATCGACATTCCGCTTCGATGCCGGATTCGAGTCGTCGACAGGCCGCGTGGCATATGCCATCGGAGCCTCCGCCGCCCATTTCGGCTTCAACAAGGTAGCCCCGACATCCGACTATCCCAAACTGCGCCAGACCGACCTCGGCCTGCGCGGCTCCATCGGCCTCACACGCGAGGACGGCAACAGCCGTTGGCTCGGCCTCGACATCGAAAGCCAAATCCTATTCACCAACATCGGTCCAAAATCCCCCGGCTCCGAGGCTTCCCAAGTCCCCGGCTCCGCCACCCTTTCGGCCACAGCCCTGCGCCCGTTCGTGTCTTTCGACAACGAAAAAGGCAAAATACGTCTCGGCCTCGACCTGTCAATGGCAACCGGCGACGGCGACGCCACCTACCGCATTGCCCCCGACGTATTCGCCGCATGGACTCCCTCGCCCCAATTCATGGCTTACGCCAAAGCCACCGGCGGCCAGCGCCTCAACCCCGTGCGCCAAACCCACACCCTCCTCCCATGGCTCCTTACCCAAGGCGTGGCTCCGCGCACCGACATCCCCTACCAGGCCCGCGTCGGCCTCCAATACGGCCCGTGGAAAGGCTTCAACGCCGAAATATTCGGCCAATATGCCAAAGCCGAAAGCGCGATAATGCCCGCAATAGTCCTCGACCCAAAATACGTGAAATCGGCCCTCGGATACTACAACATCAAAGGCTGGCAATTCGGAGCCGAGCTCCAATACAAATTCTCGCAGCCCTACGCCCTGCGCCTCGCCGGCACATTCTCGCCCTCGCGCGACTGGTACGCCGACCTCGACCGCGCCCGTTTCACACTCGACGCCGCCGTCACGGCATCGCCAATCCCGGCCCTCGACATCACGCTCTCATACCAACTCCGCGCAGGCCGCCGCGTCGACGTATTCAAGCCCCGGCCAACCCCCGTCGAGCCCGAACCCACTCCCGGCGACTTCACAAACCCCACCTCCAAAACTCCCGGACTTTCAAACTACACAACCCTCCAGCTCCACAACATCTCGTCGCTTAACCTCGCCGCCGCCTACCGCATCACGCCGCGCCTCACAGCCTTTGCCCGAGGCGAAAACCTCCTCGGACACTCCGCCCTCGACCCCACCGGCGTCGGCCTTCAAGGCCTGCGAGGCCTCGCAGGCATAGCATACAAATTCTAAAAACAAAAGCCCAAGCAAAATTTCCACGCTGAAATTGGGAAATTTACAAGAAAAAGCGTATATTTGCACGCCAAATTCCATGAATTTATTAATTAACCAATTTTAACATACAAACAACACATGCAAAGCAAAGGAAAATTAGGGAGCATCGTTGCCGGTGTAATCGCCATTTTCTTGGTGATCGTGTGCCTGTTCTACCTCTCATTCTCTTTCGTCTCCTCTAAGCACGAAAGCAAGGCCGAACAGTATGCACTTGCCGTTTCCGGCGACAACGACGACTCCGCCTACAACCAAGCCTACAAACACTACATGGACTCGGTTGGCGAAGAAAAAGTTTACCTGGGTGTCTACACCCTTAACGACGTCCGCAAATGGGGTGTCGGCCTCGGCCTCGACCTCAAAGGCGGTATGAACGTCATTCTCGAAGTGGATGTCCCGGATATGCTCCGCTCCATTTCCAACAAAGCAAACGACGCCAACTTTGAAGCCGCCATCGACACAGCGCAAGTGCTCGTCGCCAACCACCAGGCCGACAACTTCCTCGCTGCCTTCGTTAGCCAATACCGTCAGCGCGAACCCGAAATCGACCTCTCCGTCGTATTCAAGGACAACCTCGTGCCCTCCGGCGCCGACGACAACAAAGTAGTCTCAATCCTCAAAGACAAAGTAAAATCCGTAACCGAGACCGCCGCCAACTCCGTGCTTCGCAAGCGTATCGACCAATTCGGCGTCGTATCGCCCAACATCCAGGTGCTCCAAGGCAAAGACGGACAAGTCCTCCTCGAGCTCCCCGGCGTTAAGGATCACTCCCGCGTTCGCGAACTCCTCCAGCGCTCCGCCTCGCTCGAATTCTACGACACCTACCGCATCAACGAAGTAATGCCCGCAATGGCATCGCTCGCACAGCGCCTCGCAGCCGACACCACCGCAAATGCCGCCGCATACCAGTTCATCGTTGCACAGATGCAGCAGATGGCACAGGCCGGCGCAGGCGAATACGTAATGCTCGGCTACCTCCAGAACCCCATGGAAATGACCGCGTTCAACAACGTCATCTCCACACCCCTCGCTAAATCAATCCTCCCCTCCGACCTCCGTCTCCTCTGGGGCGTGAAACCCGAAGTCGACGTCGACGCCAATGGCAAAGAGACATCCCGCGGATACGCACTCTACGCCCTGCGCACATCTGCCGGCGAACCCGCCCTCAAAGGCGGCGTGGTTTCCGACGCAAACTCCAACTACGACCCCATGCGCGGCAACGAAGTGTCGATGCGCATGAACGCCGACGGCGCACGCCAGTGGGCACGCATCACAGCAGCAAACGCCGCCGACGGACACCGCCCCATCGCAATCGTACTCGACGACCAAGTTTACTCCGCGCCCCGCGTCAACGACGCCATCGAAGGCGGTTCATCGTCAATCACCGGTAACTTCACCATCGACGAGGCAAAAGACCTTGCCAACGTGCTCAAATCCGGCGAAATGAACGCCAAAGTAAACATCATCTCCGACATGGTAATCGGTCCGTCGCTCGGTAAACAAGCCATCGAAGCCGGCTTCACGTCCTTCATCGTCGCACTCATCCTCCTCATGATCTTCATGTGCGCCTTCTACGGACTCATCCCCGGCCTCATCGCCAACTTCTGCCTCATCTGCAACCTCTTCTTCACCATCGGTATCCTCGCGTCATTCCAGGCAGTGCTCACCATGTCCGGTATCGCCGGTATCGTGCTCTCGCTCGGTATGGCAGTCGACGCCAACGTGCTCATCTTCGAGCGCGCCAAAGAAGAACTCCGCGCAGGCAAAAACTCACGCCAGGCCATCGCCGACGGCTACTCCAACGCCTTCTCCGCAATCTTCGACTCCAACCTCACATCAATCATCACAGGCCTCATCCTGCTGCTCTACGGCACAGGCCCCATCAAAGGCTTCGCCACAACCCTCATCATCGGTATCATCTGCTCATTCTTCACAGCAGTATTCCTTAGCCGACTCTTCTTCATCTGGTTTGGCAAGACCAAGACCTTCGAGAACCTCACATTCTCCACAGGCCTCTCCCGCCGCATGTTTGTAAACGCCAAAATCAACTTCCTTGGCCAGCGCAAATTCTCCTTCACCGCAGTAGGCATCCTCGTCGTTATCGTTGTTGTTTCCCTCTTCGGCCGTGGCCTCAACCAAGGCATCGACTTCTCCGGCGGTCGCAACTACGTAGTGAAATTCGAAAAACCCGTCGACGTGCAAGAACTCCAGGCACGCCTCGCGCCCGAATTCCCCGGAGCATCCGTAGCCGTGATCACAATCGAATCATCCAACCAGGTACGTATCTCCACCAACTACAAAATCAACGACGAGAACAAAGACACCGAAGCCGAAATCACAGGCAAACTCTTCAACGCCCTCCGTCCCTACCTCGCCGAAGGCATGACCGACGAACAATTCTCCACCACCGACGCCTCCCAAGGCATCGTGCAGTCGCAGAAAGTAGGTCCCTCCGTCGCCGACGACATGCGCAACGAAGCCTACATCGCCGTCATCCTCTCGCTCATCGCAATGTTCCTCTACATCCTGCTCCGATTCCGCAACGTAGCATTCTCACTCGGCGCACTTGCAGCAGTAACATTCACAGCCTTCACAATCATCGGCTTCTACTCCCTCTTCTGGGGCGTATTCCCCTTCGCTATGGAAGTAGACCAGACCTTCATCGCCGCAATCCTCACCGTGATCGGTTACCAGATCAACGACACCGTCGTAGTCTTCGACCGTGTGCGTGAAAACCTCGGCCTCTATCCCAAGCAAGACTTCTTCACCACCGTCAACCAATCCATCAACTCCACCCTCGGCCGCACAATCATGACCTCGGCATCCACCCTGCTCGTGCTTCTGTGCATCTTCATCCTCGGTGGTGATGCAATCCGCTCCTTCACCTTCGCAATGCTCTTTGGCGTAATCATCGGCACCCTCGCCACCATCTACGTGGCCTCCCCCGTCGCCTACCTCGTCGAAGCCCGCCGCGCAAAGAAATAAGCAATCCCCAGCCCCTCAATACCAAGGGCCGCCCTCCCCGGGCGGCCCTTTTTTCATCCCCTCCTCTCCCCTCG
>VSPD01000079.1 GCA_009775125.1 Muribaculaceae bacterium
CAAAGAAGACATGGTTCCCAACGACGCCGTTAAGGACGCCCTCAAATAAGTTTCCCCCAATCCCAACCCATACCCCCGACGCCGAGGCAGCCCCACCGCAGCCCCGGCGTCACTCTTTTCCATATCAAGCAGCCCGGACATCACAACGCAGAAAAGCGCAAGCCGTAATTCCGGTGCACTATTATTTTACAGTCAGGGAGCGAATCCACCCGATAGGAACACTGACCGCGAAGCGCTTTGCAAGGCAAAGAATCCTCCGGATTGTGAAAAAAATACAATCACAATCCGGAGGATTGTGTTCCTACATAATCGATTCATAGTAATTTGTGAATTTCGGCACAAGCCGAAAATGCAGTGCATAGAATCGCGTAGCGATTCAAGAATGTAGCCCGGGGTGGAGCGATAGCGCAACCCCGGGTATCGGCATTGGCATCATCCGTGGTATTGGAGCGAGCGACAGCGTAGCGTTCTGCATCACGGTTGGCACTATCGAACGCTCCGGCAGGCTCCGCTCCAACGCCATAATAAATAACATCCACGCCCCCCAGGGCTGTCGCCCTGCGCTACAATATTTGTCTCCTAACGGAGACCCAACGCACCGACATTTCGGCTTGTGCCATAAAATCGAGCTTGGCGAGATAATGGATGGTTCTTTTTTGGTTCGTTCATAGTTCAAGATGGTTCGCGCCAAGCGCAGCGCAATATGCACAAAGCTCGATTCTCGACGCGCAAGCCGGAGGCTCGCGTTCCTGCAATCTGGAAATAATCACCTCTGGGATTACGGCTTACTTTCACACTGTCTCAAGCCGGAGGCTTGAGTTCCTGCCTGCTGATGTGCGGACATAAAAAAAACTTGAAAACCGATTGGGTTTTCAAGCTGCAAGGTGAAGTAGTCTTACCTGGATTCGAACCAAGACAAACAGAACCAAAACCTGTTGTGCTACCATTACACCATAAGACTATCATCTTTTAAGTGGGGTGAGGTGTGGGGGTCGAACCCACGACCTTCGGAACCACAATCCGACGCTCTAACCAACTGAGCTAATCTCACCATGTTGCTTTTGCGGTGCAAAGTTATGGCTTATTTTTTTAATATGCAAATTTTTTTTCGATTATTTTTCCTATTTTCCGCAAATATTACGGTTTTATGAGTTTATACGAAATTAAATAATTAGCAGTTTGGTATAATTCTTATTCCAATATGGAACTTTTCGGCAATATAGGCTATAATATTGGATACTTTAAGCACTGAGCATTTGCACAAAACTATTATCAATATTAATTTTGCAGTGAAGCAGGCACATATGTCGCTTTTTGAAAAACAAATTTCGGCCACATGTGTTTTTATTTTACATCTTGGAATATTATGTACGTAATAAATCCGGATGACAAAGATTTTACGCAATCTTAACCGTTTCGACTATATGGGATTAAAACGTTTATACTTCGCTCTCGTTGCATGTGCCGCAGCTGCCGGCGCGTGCGCCCAGGATTTGCCTCAGGGCGTGGTGTCGCTCGACTCGTGCAGGGCCATGGCATTGGTCAACAACAAGCAGCTGATGATGAGCCGCCAAAGCATCAAGAAAGCTGAATATCAAAACCGCGAGGCTTTCGCGGCCTACCTTCCTGCCCTCGACTTTGCCGGAGGATACATGTACAACCAAAAGGACATATCTATTTTCTCGTCCGACCAGATGCTCCCCACCAAGACTTTCAATCTCGAGACAAAGAGCTATGAATTCAATCTGGTGAAGAATCCCATGACCGGCGAGCCAATAAAAGGTCCCGATGGCCAATATATCCCCGAATCCGTGGCTCTTATCCCGAAAGAAGCCATGACCTACGACATCCACAATGTTTTCTTCGGAGCCGTCACTCTCACACAACCTATATTTATGGGAGGCAAGATTGTGGCGATGAACAAAATCACGAAATATGCCGAGGAACTCGCCCGGCAGATGCACGACAGCGAGGCCGAAAATGTAATCTACGCCGTAGATGCCGCCTACTGGCAAGTGGTGTCGCTCAAAGCAAAGCATAAACTCGCCGTGAGCTATGTCGACCTGCTCGACTCGCTCGACCGCAACGTGGGGCTGATGCTCGAACAGGGCGTGGCGACGCGCGCCGACAAGCTTAGCGTCGACGTGAAACTCAACGCCGCCCGTGTCGACCTCGTAAAGGTTGAAAACGGACTGTCGCTCTCGCGCATGGCCCTGGCCCAGGTGTGCGGACTGCCCGTGCACACGGTGTTTACCCTCGAAGACGAAGACCTTGACGACATATCGTCGGCCGAAGCCCCTGCCGAAAACTACGACATGGAGCAGGTCTACGCCCTGCGCCCCGACCTGCGGGCTCTTGGCCTCGGCGTCGACATAGCGGGCCAGCAGAAGCGCGTGGCCATGTCCACGATGCTCCCCAACGTGGCCCTGGTCGGCTCTTATTCTTTCTCCAACCCCAACATGTTCAACGGGTTCTCAAAAAAATTCAACGGAGCTTTCTCCGTGGGCGCCATGGTCACTATCCCGCTTTGGCACTGGGGCGGAAACTACAACAAATACAAGGCCGCAGAAGCCGACGAGACTATCATGCGCCTGAAACTTGAAGACGCAAAAGAGCTTGTCGACCTGCAAGTGAGCCAGGCATCCTACCGCTCACGCGAGGCCGTGAAAACATATCTGATGACCGAATCCAACCTCGAAAGCGCCAACGAGAACCTGCGCACGGCCTCAATAGGCTTCCGCGAAGGAGTGGCCACCGCCGACAATGTGATGGAGGCGCAGACTGCCTGGCTGAAAGCCAACTCCGAGCGCATCGACGCCATGATCGACGTGCATCTGTGCGACACCTACCTCTCGAAAGTGCTTGGCCGCCTGAGATATTGAACACCACTATTATTCTGAAAATTAAAATAAAATCCAAATCTATGGAACTAAATAAAGAACAGCAAAGCGAAAACCGCTCTTTGATGACGGTTATGGGAATCGTGGTACTCGCCGTGATCGCAATTGCCATCATAGGCTTCGTGTTCATGAACAAGCCGCCGGAAATAATCGAAGGCCAGGCCGAGGGCACAACCGTAAGAATATCGGGCAAGCTCCCCGGACGCGTCATGGAATTTTATGTCCGCGAAGGCGACACCGTTGCGCCCGGCGACACCCTCGTGCGCATCCACTCCGCCGTGGTAGAGGCACAGCTCACCGAGGCCGAGGCCATGCAGACCGTGGCCCGCGCCCAAGACCGTAAAATCGACGCCGGCACCCGCTCGCAAATAGTGCAGGCCGCAGCCGACATGCTCGCGCAGGCCCGCGCCGCCGAGTCAATAGCCCAAAAGACCTACCAGCGTATGCAAAACCTGTATTCGCAAGGTGTGATTTCCGAACAAAAACGCGATGAGGCCAAAGCCGCCTACGATGCCGCCGTGGCCGCCCGCGGCGCCGCCCAAAGCCAGCTCTCGCTTGCCCGCGCAGGCGCACAGAAAGAAGACAAACAGTCGGCAGCAGCCATGGTCGAGGCAGCAGGAGGCGGCGTAAGCCAGGTGCAGGCACTCCTCGCCGACAGCTACCTCACCGCCCCTGCCGCCGGCACCATCGACCAGATATACCCCGAACCGGGCGAACTCGTTGCCACAGGCGCGCCCATCATGAATCTGCTCAAAGCCGACGACCGCTGGATCACCTTCAACGTCCGCGAGGAGCTTCTGCCTGAGCTCACCATGGGCAAGACCATATCAGTAATGGTTCCCGCCCTTGGCAAGAAAGACATCGACGTAAGCATCTACTACATCCGCGACATGGGCTCCTATGCCACATGGCAGGCAACAAAATCTACCGGCGACTGGGACAGCCGCACATTCCAGATCAAGGCCCGTCCCACCGAGAAAATTCCCGACCTTCGCCCGGGCATGACCGTAGTTTATAAAAAATAAGAAAAAAACAAATCGACTTAATTCGATATAAATCGAAATATATCGATTTAAATCGATCGACCTAAATCGACCTAACCCCCAAGCAACCATGTTGAAGGACAGCATATTACGTGAAATCCGCCGAATGACGCGCTACCCCGTGTATTTGGTTATGATGATCGTCGTGCCCATCGGCTGCGCCTTGTTCTTCATCTCCCTGATGCACGAAGGACTGCCGCTGAAAGTGCCCACCGCCATCGTCGACCTCGACCACTCCACCATGTCGCGCCAGATCACACGCTCGCTCTCGGCCATGGAACTCGTCGAGATTGCCGACAAGGAAGAAAGCTATTCCAAAGCCCTCGCGGCAGTGCGCCGGGGCGACATCTTCGGCTTCTTCGTCATCCCCGAAAATTTCGAAAAAGACGCACTCGGCGGGCGCACCCCCACTCTCGACTATTACACCAACATGACCTTCTTTGTGCCCGGCACGCTATCGTTCAAGGGCTTCAAGACCATGGCCGTGACCACATCGGGAGGCGTCGTCAAAGAAACCCTCACGTCGGTAGGACTCTCCGACGGCACCATCGGCGCGCTCATCCAGCCCGTCAACATCTCCAACCACCCCATAGGCAACCCCTGGCTCAATTACACATATTACCTCACGCCTTCGTTCTCGTTTGCAGCTCTGGCGCTCATAATCATGCTGATGACGATTTTCACCATCACCATTGAAATAAAACGCGGCACCTCGACCGACTGGATAGCAACCGCGCGGGGCAATATCTACGGAGCTCTCGCCGGCAAACTCATCCCGCAGTCGGCGGTGTTCTGCGCCGTAGCCCTCGCTATCGACGCCATCCTGTTCGGCTTCATGCACTTCCCCATGAACGGGTCCATGGCCGCGATAGCCATCGCCACAGTGCTGTTTGTCATAGCCACGCAAAGCCTCGGGCTGCTCATCACCTGCGCGCTCCCCAACCCGCGCCTGGCTCTGAGCATAGCCTCGCTTGTGGGCATCCTCACATTCTCCTTCGCCGGATTCTCTTTCCCCGTCGAAAAAATGTACGGCGCAATCGGCATTTTCTCCTACATCGTGCCCGTGCGCTACTGGTTCCTCATCTATATCAACCAGGCCCTCAACGGCTTCGACGTTTACTATGTGCGATTCTGCTTCGCCGCGCTGCTCATATTCCCGCTAATAGGCTGGGTGCTGGCTCCTCGCCTGCGCCGTGCATGCCTCAAACCCGTTTACGTGCCATGAAATCGCCACTCAAACATATCTCCGACTGGTTCCTCGCCCTGGCCCGTGTTTTCCGGCGCGAATTCGCCATCGTAATTTCCGATGCCGGCGCGCTCCTGTTCTTCATCGGCCTGCCGCTGGCCTACCCTATCGTCTACACTTTGATTTATAACCCCGAGGTGGTGAACAAAGTGGCGGTGGCCGTTGTCGACGACAGCCGCACGCCCCGCTCGCGCCAGCTCGTGCGCCAGGCCTCGGCCACCCCGCAGGTCGAAATCTACGACTATGCCCCCAACCTCGCCGACGCCAAAGCCATGATGGCCTCGCACGACGTATACGCCATATTGCACATCCCCTCCGACTTCGACAAAAAAATCAACCGTGGCGAGCAGGCACAGGCCACCCTCTACTGCGACATGTCGCTGCTGCTGCGCTATCGCTCGCTGCTCTCGGCCATGACCTCGTTGCAGCTCAAACTGGCTCAGGACATCACCGTAGAGCGGGTATCCATAGCCGGAGCATCGTCGATGGCATCGTCGTCGATGCCCGTCAACTCCGAAAGCCACTTCTTGGGCGACACCCAGCAAGGATTTGCCTCCTTCGTAATCCCCGGCATCGTAGTGCTCATCCTCCAGCAGAGCATGATTCTCGGCGTGGCCCTCCTTGGCGCCACAGCCCGCGAACGCCGCCGGCGCAACGGCGGAGTCGACCCCCGCGAAATAGCCGGCGCACCCGTATCGGCACAAATATGGGGCAAGGCCCTGTGCTTTGTCACGCTCTACGCGCCCCTCACGCTCTACATCCTCCACATCGTGCCCGAGATGTTCAACCTGCCGCATTACGGCTCGCCGGCCGACTACCTCCTGTTCATCTTCCCCCTCCTGCTTTCCTCGGCTTTCCTCGGCCAGACCACCGTGATACTCTGCCGCGAACGCGAATACACATTCCTCGTGGTGGTGTTCACATCGGTGATATTCCTGTTCCTGTCGGGCCTCACATGGCCGCGCTACGCCATGAGCCCGCTATGGACCTGGATCGGCAACCTCGTGCCCGCCACCTGGGGTGTCGAAGGCTTCATCCGCATCAACTCCAACGCGGCCACCCTTGCCGAATCGGCGCGCCCCTACACAGCCCTCTGGATTCTTACGGCAGCCTATTGCGTCACGGCCTACATGGTCACACGCCACCTCGTCAAATCAGGCAAATAATGCACCCCGGAAAAAACGTATCCGCCGCCATCGAAAAATTTCGGCAAAATGGCGGTGGATTCAAAATAAATGACTACCTTTGCGGTGGAAAATAAAATAAATCCAATAAATCAACATATCACTCAATCAAACGATTATGAAGATAGAAAAAATCATCGGTCGTGAGGTGCTCGATTCACGCGGCAACCCCACTGTTGAAGTAGACGTAATCCTCGAATCCGGCGCTTTCGGCCGCGCTTCCGTTCCCTCCGGCGCATCTACCGGCGTTAACGAAGCCCTCGAGCTCCGCGACGGCGACAAAGCCCGCTACATGGGCAAAGGCGTGCTCAAAGCAGTAGCCAACGTCAACGACGTAATCGCTCCCGCCCTCGTTGGCATGAGCGCTCTCGACCAGATTGCCATCGACGAAAAAATGCTCGCTCTCGACGGCACCCCCACCAAATCGAACCTCGGCGCAAACGCCATCCTCGGCGTTTCCCTCGCTGTGGCAAAAGCCGCTGCCGACTACCTCGACCTTCCCCTCTACAAATACATCGGTGGCTGCAACACCTACGCACTCCCCGTGCCCATGATGAACATCATCAACGGCGGCGCTCACTCCGATGCCCCCATCTGCTTCCAGGAATTCATGATCCGTCCTATCGGCGCAACCTCCTTCCACGAAGGCATCCGCATGGGCACAGAAGTGTTCCACAACCTCAAAAAAGTCCTCAAAGCACGTAACCTCAGCACAGCAGTAGGCGACGAAGGCGGTTTCGCTCCCGCTCTCGACGGCACCGAAGACGCCCTCAACGTAATCATGCAGGCTATCGAAGCAGCAGGCTACGTTCCCGGCAAAGACGTTACTATCGGCCTCGACTGCGCTTCTTCCGAATTCTACGAAGACGGCAAATACCACTACTCTCACCTCAACAACGGCGCTCCCAAAGAAGCCAACGGTGCTGTTTACACTTCCGAGCAGCAAGCCGAATTCCTCAAAGGCCTCGTTGAAAAATACCCCATCGACTCCATCGAAGACGGTATGGCCGAAAACGACTGGGCAGGCTGGAAAGTCCTCACCGACCTCATCGGCGACCGTTGCCAGCTCGTTGGCGACGACCTCTTCGTTACCAACGTGAAATACCTCCAGCGCGGTATCGACGAAGGATGCGCCAACTCCATCCTCGTGAAAGTGAACCAGATCGGCTCGCTCACCGAAACTCTCCGCGCCGTTGAGCTCGCTCAGCGTCACGGCTACACCGCCGTCATCTCCCACCGCTCCGGTGAGACCGAAGACGCCACCATCGCCGACATCGCCGTTGCCACCAACGCCGGCCAAATCAAAACCGGTTCCGCTTCCCGCTCCGACCGTATGGCCAAATACAACCAGCTCCTCCGCATCGAAGAGCAACTCGGCGCTGCCGCTTGCTACGGCTACGGCAACAAGACCAAACGCAAATAATCATCGCGCTCAGCGCTCAACACAAGGAGGCATCACCCGATGCCTCCTTTTTTTATCCCCACCCAATCCCGCCGCGCCCCGGACCCCGGG
>VSPD01000008.1 GCA_009775125.1 Muribaculaceae bacterium
ACCCCCCCCCCCCCCAAAAACCCTCCAACACCCCCCTCGCCTCCCTGATGCTCTCCGCCGCCCCATAATTCCAGATAATACAAAAATAAAAAAAACGGGCCACATCCCCCGGGGTTGGCGACCTTTTTAAATTTAAACATTTTGCATATGTAGAATATAATTTATAAATTTGCATCTGAAATGCTCAGAGGAGCAATATATTTATAAAGCGTTTTTTGCTTTTACCTTTCACGGAAATCGCCAAATTTCATTACTCTGAAGGTTGAAGCAGTCCAAAAGCGTTCATGTAGTCGTATATCCACCCGCCTTTTCATAAAGGAGGGAAATAATGGTATCCGATAAGGCGTGGTCGTGGACTGTTTATTTCAGAGTAGGCGTTTGGCGATGCCCCGTGAAGATAAACAGAACATCGTCCCACGCTTTTCATATTTAACTCAATTGCATTAGAGGGGATGAATAATGCCATGTGAATTTCATGAATCAATTAATTAATTTATTATGTGCCGGGGCATCCTTGCTGCTTGTGAGTTGCGGCACCTCAGGGAATCTATCTGTCCCGAGAGTAATTTATCAGTCAATCCGCACGGAGTATGCTCAACCTGCCGTCATCCCAGAGAATGCTCAAATCGCAGTCACCTATCTATTCAATGAACGGGGAGAAATGCAGCCCATCGTAAATAATCTCACAGGGGATGTGATGATTATCGACCAAACCAAATCGTTCGTTATTATGCCCGACGGCTCATCGATTTCCTATTATGACCCGACAGTCATATCGGAGGCAACAGGCAACTTCAACTCACAAACCGGCAGCGAGACACTCAATCTCGGGGCTATTACCGATGCTCTCGGAGTAAATGGCAGAATCGGGTCATTGGCCCGGGGAGTAAACATTGGTTCATCCACAACCAATGGAACATTTTATTCTAAAACCGTGACTCGCACCGACCAACCAATGGTAACCATTGGGCCAAAGGGCATGATTGCCATGTCGAAAGCATTCCGTGTAGCAGGAGTTGGCATAAACGCACATGATAATAATTATGTCGATATTCCATTTTCCAAGGCAAGCAACCGATTCAGTTGCTGTATATACTATTCAGCCGATGAAGGCGCCACATATCAAAAATTAGTTACAAACTTTTACGTAAGCTCCAATATATCCAAGAATACGGCAGACGGCCGTATTGGCAGAGCTTTTACATCAATTTACAAGGAGAAACCCGACGCCTTAGTGGAGAATCTGTTTATGTTTTTGATTCCAAATAACATCAGCACAAACGAATCGGAATCCTCCTGGGATAACTCTCTTATTCAACACTCTAATATTTATGATAATTACCTGAAAGGTATACTCATTGATTTCCAATAAATTGCAAATATGAAACTTATCATAATACTGTGCGCAGCTCTTGCGATGGTGTCTTGCACAACCACAGAAAAATTTACACTAAATGTGCCTCGCAATGCGACCGTAATATGTCCGTCGCCTCAAAATAAAGTGTTGGGGGTGGCGCATAACTCGGGAAATGTAGTAATAGAGTGTCCTTCTGAATGGTATCTGGGATATGTCTACGTTCAACAAGAAGGCAGCGACACGAAAATACCGATGGGCATAGATTTCGAGAGATGCAATCATACAGGAACAAAGATAGCCCGTGGAGCCGGGTACGCATTGACCGGTATCGGTACAGGTGCAGTTATCATTGGCACCGTAGTTGGAGCATTAGGCACAGAAACCGGATGGGTAATTGCCGGAGGTGGATTAGCCTTGGACGCTATTGGTCTTGGTGTTGGGTGGCCGGCCGATGGCAGGATATCTCAGACTGCATATGACTACAATTTTAAGTATTCTAAGTATCAGAATATCGATATTCCAACGCTTTCACCGACCCTTCTTCATCCGAATCCATCGCGTGAGGATAAAGGAAAAAAAGAAGAGCCCAAACAAACTTTGCGTAAGAAAGCGACATCGGGCAAGAATAGTGAAAGTGCTACTGCGTCTAAGGTTAGCAAAAGCCGAACAGACTATGGCAAGCGTATCGAAGGTGTTTATGAAGGCTCCGGATCTCTGAAACTAAATGGGCGCAGCGAGGAGATTTATGACGAAATAATTGTAAAGATCAAACGCATAGACAAAAATCATGTACTGGTCAGTGTGATTGAAGGGGAGGAGGAATATTTCGACGCTCCGCTTCGCTACACAATAAAAAATACATCCAAAGGCTACAAGCTCACAATAGAAAAAATGCCAAATTCTACAATTTCAATATCGAAAAAAGGAGAATTGAAGTTTGAACACAAGGATGTATATATCGAAGACCGGAAATATGCCCTTCTGATTTCTGCACAAAAACAAAAAGATTGATACCCTAATCCGGCCGATATGTTGCAGTAATACCAAAAGCCCGAGGCCAAATGGCCTCGGGCTTTTATGTTGGCTTCACAATCCGGAGGATTGTGTTCCTAATGCGTTATTTCTTGGCTTCGGCTTTTTTGCGGGTTGCTTTTGCCTTGGGCTTTTCTGCTTTGTCGGCAGGCTTATCGGCGGCTTTTTCGCGGAGCGCGTGTTCGATGTTGTATTGCTCGGCGTTCTTGCGCTGTGTGTTGAGCTCTTTTTGGAGAGTTTCAATCTCGCGGGCCTGGTTGCGGATTGTGGTGAGAAGCGAGTTAAGTTCCTCATTTTCAATCGACATGGGATACTGTTCCTCGACGCGCACGATAAAGTCTGAAAGGGCGTTCATATAGTTGGTGAAAGCCTGGAACGGAGTCTCATACGGGCTGAACATTGAGTGCACGGCACCGTCGGCGAAGTGCTTGGTCGACATGTAGTAGAAATTGTCGGCCCCTTGGAGGTACCACCAGTCCTGTTTCAAACGACGGTCGTCGCACAAGCGGACACGTTCGGCCACTGAGTAGAGCTTGCGGAAGGCCTCGTTCTGCAATTTGTTGCCGAGCCATGCCGAGGTGTCGCGTGCTTCGTCGGCGCCGGAAATGGGGTGCATCACGCTGAGCGAGTCCACAGCTTTGAGCTTGGTGACGGCTTCGGTGGGGGTCCAGAATTCCACGCCGCGCTCTTCGGCAAAGCGGGGAAGAGCTTCGAGGAATTGGAAGATGCCGGTCTCGGCCGGTTGCTGGCCGCCGAATGTTTCGAGGTTGAGCCAGAGGTTTACGATTTGCTCGTCGGCCGGAGTCTGTGCAATCCAGTCGATGTATTTGTCGGCGGTGAGGGGGAACGCAGCCCACGACGTGTCGGAGAAACGGGCGGCTATGTCCTCGCTGAGCTTGGCATTGCGAAGAAGGATTTTGAGCTTGGGAGCGGAAGCGGCGGAATATACATAGTTGGGCGATTTCCAACCGAGGATATGTTTTGCGCCTTCGGTCATCACGCCCTTGTAGCCCATGGCCACGATCTGGGGAGCGATTTCGTCGGAGTAGATAAGCTCGGTGTTGCGGAGCACTTTGGTCTTCACGCCAAACAGCTGCTGGATTTTTTCAGAGTGGAACTTGACTTGTTCGGCAAATTCCTCGGGGTCGGTGAGCGATGCGAGCGAGCGGGCATAAGGCATGGCCACAAATTCCACCTTGCCGGTAGCGGCGAGCTGACGCAGCAGGTCGATAAATTCGGGCACATATTGCTCGAGTTGCTCGATGGCTACGCCGGAGATGGAAATGGAGAAGCGGAACTTGCCTTTGGTATCCTCCACCATCTTCAAGAGGGTGCGGGCGGCGGGGATGTAGCTGCGCTCGGCTATGCGGGCGATGATGTCGTCGTTGAGGAAATCATCGTAATAGTAATGGTCGTTGCCGATGTCGAAAAAAGTGTATCGTTTAAGACGTACCGGCTGATGTATTTCGAAGTTGAAACAGATTGCTTTCATTGGTTTTAGTTTTTTAGTGCCTTAGTAGTTGGCTAACACCTTATTATAAATGTCTATCACTTTTTGGCCGGCCTTGTCCCATGTAATTTGCGCCACTTCGGCCAGGCCGTCCTCGCGCAGGGTCTCGTACATGGCGGGATAAGACACGATTGAGTGGATAGCGTCGGCCATTGCGTCGATATCCCAATAGTCGGTCTTGATCACATTGTTGAGGATTTCGGCACAGCCCGACTGTTTGGAGATGATCGAGGGCACGCCCATCTGCATGGCTTCGAGCGGCGAGATGCCGAACGGCTCGGACACCGATGGCATGATATATACGTCGGATGCTTTCAGCATCTCGTACACCTGCTTGCCTTTCTGGAAACCGGGGAAATGGAATCTGTCGGCGATTCCGCGCTCGGCGGCGAGAAGAATCATCTTATCCATCATGTCGCCGGAGCCTGCCATGACAAAGCGCACGTTATGGTTATTTTTCAACACTTTTGCGGCGGCTTCCACGAAATATTCGGGGCCTTTCTGCAT
The DNA here is from genome assembly GCA_009775125.1 of Muribaculaceae bacterium. Lineage (GTDB taxonomy): Bacteria > Bacteroidota > Bacteroidia > Bacteroidales > Muribaculaceae > CAG-873. Next base: position 4,407 of record VSPD01000008.1, read on the forward strand.
GGTGATTCGGCCAAGGAATGTTACAACCTTTTCCTTGGGCTTGTTCACTTCCACGTTGAGCAGGTCTTCGGAAAGAGGCACCACGGCGTTGTGCACGGTGGTTACTTTTGCCGGGTCTATGCCGTATTTGTCGATTACGGTCTGGCGTGTGAGGTTAGACACGGTGATGATGTGGTCGGCGTTAATCATGCCGTCGCGCTCGATTGCAAACACCGTGGGGTTGACATTGCCGCGCGAGCGGTCGTAATCGGTGGCGTGCACGTGTATCACCAGGGGCTTGCCCGTCACCATCTTTGCATGGATACCGGCGGGATATGTGAGCCAGTCGTGAGCGTGGATTATGTCGAAGTCGATTGTGCGGGCAATCACGCCGGCTGTAATCGAATAGTTGTTGATTTCCTCCTGGAGATTGTCGGGATAGCGGCCGGAGAACTCTATGCAACCGAGGTCGTTGGTGCGCATATAGTTGAAGTCGGCGTATATATGGTCGCGCAGGCGGAAATACAGGTCGGGGTCCATGACCTTGCCGATGCGCTGCTCCACGTAGTCGCGGTTGACGTCGCGCCAGCATATAGGCACTTGCGATGTGCCGATTATCTTGGCAAATGAGCGGTCTTCATCGCCAAATGGTTTAGGTATCACGAAGGTTATATCCATGCCTCCACATTCCCACATGCCTTTGGTCAGGCCGTAAGAGGCCGTGCCGAGGCCGCCGAGGATGTGAGGGGGAAATTCCCATCCGAACATTAATGCTTTCATGTCGCGTTTCAGGTATTAGGAGTTAGGGCTGCATTGAGACGTTTGATTGTGCGTGTGGCGCGGAGGACCTCTGCCACGTTTGTGGCGTGGGATATGGCGCCGCGGCCTGTGTATGGCGGGTTGCCGTCGTAGAGCTGCGAGAGCGAGCCGATGCAGCCTTCGGTCATCTCGTCTTCGAAGCCTATGAGCATGCGGTCGATGTAACTTACGCCGGAGAGGCCAAACACCTTAATATATGCGTCGGCGTAGAAGCCGATGAGCCACGGACGAGCCGGGCCTTGGTGCAGGGCAAGTTCGCGGTCGACGGGCGAGCCTTGGTAGTTGGGCCGGTAGCCGTAAGATTTGGGCGAAAGCGTGCGCAAGCCTTTGGGAGTGAGCAGCTCGCGTGTCACTATGTCGAGCACGCCTTTGCGCTGACGGCGGTCGAGCGGCGAATAGTCGAGTCCGATGGCCACAGCCATGTTGGGGCGCACCTGCGGGTCGGCATACGAGCCGTTGACATAGTCGTAGAGGTATCCGTAGTCGTTGAGGAATGTGTCGACAAACGGCTTTTTCATTGCCTCGGCGGCCTCGGCCCAACGGATGCGGCGGTCGGCCATAGCAGGGTCGGCCTCAGCAAGCGATGCCGTGAACATCAGGGCGTTGTACCACAGGGCGTTGAACTCTACGAGGTAGCCGGTGCGCGGAATCACGGGCACGCCGTTGAGCATCGAGTTCATCCACGACACGGGAGTCGACGTGCCGATTGTGGAGAGCAGGTGGGTGTTGGCGTCGACGCGCAGGTTGGGATGGCGGTTGTCGAGGATGTAGTCGGCAATCTCGGCGAGGAAATCCATATAGAGCTTGCGCGTGGCATCGTCGCCTTCGGATTTGGCATATTGCTGAATGGCCCATGCCGTCCAGAGCGGAATGTCAGGAAGGTCGATACCGTGGATTCGATCGCTCAGCTCGCCTTTTTCCATAAATCGGCGCAGGGCGTCGGCTGCCGTCGCCATTATCTCCTCAAAGTCCTTGCGGTGGTCGATGGCGAGGGTAAGGCCCGGCAGAGCCATCATGGTGTTGCGCGCAAGAACGACACCCCAGGGATAGCCGGATATTACGAAGTGGCCGTCCTTGGCGGTGAGATAGAATTGCTTGGCGGCATTTTTGAGGCAGTTGTAGAACGATGTGCGCGGAGTGCGCGACGCTATCTCCTTCTCATACATCTTTGCCAGCGAGCGGGGCGACACCTCGCTCACGCCTGCCGAGAAGATTATCGACTCGCCCTTCTTGATAGGTATCTCGAAATAGCCGGGCACCCAGAGGTCCTCGGTGTAGGGCACGCCGCGCTCAAGGTCCTTGACATATTCAATGTTTTTATACCAGTGGGGATCGTCGACCCATTGGGGCTTGCGCGAGAACTGCATGTAGAGCGTGGGGAAACCTTCGTACATACATGTCGCCACGCCGTTGTCGGCCGGCAGGATTTCGCTGTTGAGGGCATCGTTGGCCACACACAGAGAGTTGCTCTCGCGGAAAGCGAGGAACGGCCGGAATTGCAGCGTCGTGGCCGAATGGGCCTCCACGAGCGTGTAGCGGATAAGGATACGGTTTTCGTGAGAGATGAAAATCTTCTCCTTGGTCAGTATCACGCCGCCCACGCGGAATGTGGTGCGGGGCACGCTTTCACAGTCGAACTCACGGATATATTTATGTCCGTTGGGATTGTAGACTCCACCTTGATAGCGGTGCAGCCCCAGGTTGAAGGGCGCGCCGTGCTGAATCACCGTCTCGTCGAGGCTCGACAGCAGCACATGGGGCTTGTTGCCCATCTCAGGGATAGGCACCACAAAAAGGCCGTGCTGCTTTCGGGTGTTGCAGCCGGCAAGCGTGGTGCAATGGTAGGCACCCGCTTGGTTTGTGCGCAGCATTTCCTTGGGCAGTGATTGTTCGAGGTTGATGAGTAGATTCTTATCGAATTTAAGATAACTCATGAATAATATAGATTTTAGGTTGTTCGATTCACAATGTATTTTTATATGGTAGAGGGAGAGGCACTGCTAAGATTTATGCGAATTTAGACATTTAATTTGTATTGGGCAAAAAAAAATAACATTTTTCACAAAAATTTCTTAACGAGGCCGCCGTCAATCGACTTCTCTCGGCTTAAATCGATTTATTTCGAAATATTTCGATTTAAATCGGCCGGCGGCCCTCAAAACTTTTGCTGAATTGAATTATTATATGTATTTTTGCGTCAAAATTTTTCATTCGACCTTAAAAATGAAGCGTATCCCGTTACTTCTGGCAGCCCTGCTTATGTGCTCGGCTGCAACGATGGCGCAGGGCCGCAAGATGGCTGCCGCAGGCGTCGCTTTCTACAACCTTGAAAACCTGTTCGACACGATTCCGAACAATCCCGAAAACCGCGACGCGGAATTCACACCCGCAGGCTCGCGCCAGTGGAACGGCGTCAAGTATTGGAACAAAATCCACAACCTTGCCTATGCCATCTCGCAGATGACATCGAAAATCACCCCCATGGGCCCGGCTGTGCTCGGCGTTTCCGAGATTGAAAACAAATCGGTGCTCGACGACCTTGTGGCCGATCCGCAGATAGCGGCGTGGAACCTGCAAGTGGTGCACCACGACTCGCCCGATGCCCGTGGCGTCGACGTAGGCCTGCTCTACAACCCCAAATATTTCTTCCTTGAAAATGTAACCAACCACCGCCTCACGGCAGTGAAATTCCGCACACGCGACCAAATGTGTGTCGTTGGCCGCCTCTTGGGCGAGCCTATGGCGTTTATCGTCAACCACTGGCCTTCGCGTCTTGGCGGACAGGAAAAATCGTCGCCCTCGCGCGAGGCAGCGGCCGCCCTCTCCAAGGCTATCGCCGACTCGCTCTGGGCCATCAACCCCGACATGGGCGTGATAATAATGGGCGACCTCAACGACGACCCGATGGATAAATCGTGCGCCAAGGTGCTCGGAGCCAAAAAGAAAAAAGACGGCGTGGACGCTCACGGCTTCTTCAACCCCTGGTGGTCGATGCTCGACAAAGGCATCGGCACCCTCGCCTACAAATCGTCGTGGAACCTCTTCGACCAGATTATCCTCTCCGGCAACCTCGTCAACACCCCCGACGACCGCTGGCATTTCCTCCGCGCCGAAGTGTTCAACCGCGAGTTCCTTAAAGACACCGAAGGCAACCGCCAGGGCTATCCTCGCCGCACATTCTCGGCCGGCATGTACCTCAACGGCTATTCCGACCACTTCCCTACCGAGGTATTCCTCGTAAAAACCGTAAAGTAATATTAAATAATGTTAAGCGCGGGGAATCTTACACCCTGCGCTTAGCATTTTTTCGTATTTTTGCAATAATTTCATTAACTAATAAATCTTATTTATGAAAAAATTTTTACTCACATGCGCTGCTGTCCTCGGCATCGGAACTTTCGCTTCCGCCGAAACAGTAACCTACACTTACAGTGAACAAGGGTTTGCCAACGCCGCCGCCCTCACTGAAATCACATATGATGGTGTGAATGTCTCATATGCAAAAGGCTCCAACAGCAACGGCCCCGCATATTACAACACCGGTAAAGCCGGACGTCTGTATGGCGGCAACTCCATCACATTCTCCGTGGAAGAAGGTTCTACAATTACCGACATTACTTTTACTGTTGGCAACAGCAACAAATTCAACGCTGCATCCACTGCAAACGCAGGCACTTTTGATGCAACTAACGCCAAATGGAGCGGAGAAGCTCAAACCGTAACAATTACACAAGGCGGAACCTCCGGCCATGTGCGCATTGAATCATGGACACTTACCTATACTGCCGGTGAGGCTCCTGCTGTTGCCAAGCCCGTAATCACCCCCAACGGCGGCTATGTGAAGGCCGGTGACAAGATTGCTATCGAATGTGCTACCGAAGGCGCTGAAATCTACTACACCCTCGACGGCGACACCCCCGACAAGTCTTCCGACAAATACACAGGTGAAATCGTAGTGAACGAAACCGAAGACTTCACCCTCACAGCCGTGGCTTATGTAGGCGAAGATGCTTCTGCCGCCGCTTCCGCCGACTTCAAGGTGATGCCCGTCCTCAACGCCATCAACGAGATATTTTTGCAAACCAAAGGCGCACAGGTTATAGTAAACGCCGAGGTTGTCGTAACCTACAAGAACGGTGCCTACAACTACGTTTACGACCTCAACCGCTCTTGCTTTGGCATGATTTACCAATACGACTTCGTGCCCAACGTTGGCGACAAGATTGCCGCAGGCTGGACAGCTACCGTCGACAAATTCAAAGGTCTCTGGCAGTTCAAAAACCCCACAGGCTGCACCGTGGCTGAAACCGACGTGAAACTTCCAGAACCCATGCGCACCCACGGCTACGACATCGGCTACATATCCGCATCCATGCAGTGCCAGCTCATGCGCCTGCAAGAAGTGACTTTCGCTGAAGCAACTCCCGAAGCCGCCTCGGCTTTCACCGGCACACTTGTAAACGAAGATGAACCCGAAGGCTATGTAACCGCCAACTTCTACAACCAGTTCAAAACAGCGTCTGTTGAGGCCGGCACTTACGACGTTATCGCTTACGTATCCGTACGCCAGGATTCCGACAACGACCCCGTTAAAATCCAATTCTTCCCCGTTGCTTACGAACTTTCCGAACCGGAAGAATACAACCTCTACATCGCCGGTGAATTCAACAATTGGGATTACGACAACGCTCCCGCAATGGAATTCGACGGTGTCGCCACCTATACCTACACAGCTGAATTCAACGGCGAGAAAGCATTCTCTATCTCCGAAGCTCTCGGCGAAGAATTTGAAAGGGCTACATTCATGACAGCCGACGGCACAGTGAAGGTTGGCGAAACCACTCCGCTCGACTTCGACTACGACGAAATCGGCAAAATCACCTTCGAAGGCGCCAACGGCGAATACAAAATCACCGTTGTGATGAACGAGGAAACAATGACCCTCAACATCTCATCCACCTCCGGCATCGCCGACATCGAAGCAGCCGACACAGCTGCCCGCTACTTCAACCTCCAAGGCGTAGAAGTTGCCAACCCCTCCACCGGCATCTACATCCGCGTTGCAGGCGGCAAAGCCACCAAAGTCCTCGTTGACTAATTAAGCAGTAACGCTTAGGAACGCAAGCCTCCGGCTTGCGACCTTATAAGACAGAAGAACAGGAGAAACAGGAGATTAAAACCCTCCTGATTCTCCTGTTCTTCTGTCTTTATATTTTGACGAATGAAGGAAAAACATTAATTTTGTAAAAAAATTAACCTTTGCCGCGGACGCACGAGCCGTGCGTCCCTACATTGATAATTCATTTTTAGATATATATTTGAAATGAACTATACCGACCTTCCGGAAAATCCCGCAATGCTGCTCAGTTTCATCAACACGAAGCTGCGCGACATATACCCTTCGCTCGACGCCCTGTGCGACGACATGCACATCTCCCGCCCCGACCTCGAACGGCGTCTTGCCGAGGCCGGATTTGAATACTCGCCCGAATTCAACAAATTCTGGTAAATGGAAGACTATCTATCGCAACTCAACGACCAGCAGCGCGCTGCCGTGGAATACTGCGACGGGCCGCAACTGGTTATAGCCGGAGCCGGGTCGGGCAAGACCCGTGTGCTCACATACAAGATTGTGCACCTGATGACGCGCGGCATCGAGCCTTACCGCATCATGGCGCTCACATTCACCAACAAGGCAGCCCGCGAGATGCGCGAGCGCATCGAGACGCTTGTCGGCCCGCGCCATGCCGCGCAACTGTGGATGGGCACGTTCCACTCCATATTCTCGCGCATACTCCACCGCCATGCCGACCGCCTGGGGTTCGCCTCAAATTTCACCATCTACGACTCCAACGACTCGCGCAACCTTATCAAGATGATAATCCGCGACATGGAACTCGACGAAAAGGCATATAAGCCGGCCACTGTGCAAAGCCTCATTTCCACGGCCAAGAACGCCCTGATAGGCCCCGACGCCTACGCCGCCGACCGCGACATACGCGACAGCGACCGACGCGCACGCCGCGAGCGCATGGCCGAAATCTACCGCGCCTACGTCCACCGCTGCCATGTGGCCGGAGCCATGGATTTCGACGACCTGCTCTACTACACAAATGTGCTTTTCCGCGACAATGCCGACATTTTGCGTCACTATCAGGAGTTTTTCTCCTATGTGCTTGTCGACGAGTACCAGGACACCAACTTTGCCCAGCACCTTATCGTGTCGATGCTGTGCGAGCAGTCGAAAGCTCTGTGTGTGGTGGGCGACGACGCGCAAAGCATATATTCGTTCCGCGGGGCCAATATCCGCAACATCCTCAACCTGCGCAACGCCTACCCCGACCTGCGCACGTTCAAGCTCGAGCAAAACTATCGCTCGACACAGAATATAATCAAGGCCGCAAACACGCTCATCGCCAAAAACGAAGAACAGATACGCAAGGAAGTGTTCTCGCGCAACGACCCCGGCGAGCGCATCGAGGTGGTGCGTTGCTACTCCGACTTTGAGGAAGCATCGGTGGTGGCCAACCGGATAGCCTCGGTGAAACGCACCTCGGGCGATTCCTACGAGGAATTTGCCATACTGTCGCGCACCAACGCGCAAAGCCGCGTCTTTGAGGAAGCCCTGCGCAAACGCGCCATCCCCTACCGCATCTACGGCGGCCTGTCGTTCTACCAGCGCGCCGAAATCAAGGATGCCGTGGCCTACTTCCGCCTCAGCGTCAACCCCGACGATGACGAGGCTTTGCGCCGAGTGATAAACGTGCCGGCACGCGGCATCGGCCAGACCACCATGCAGAAAGTGACCCGCGCCGCCATCGACGAATCGGTGAGCCTCTATCATATCATAACAAACCTCGACAAGTTCGACATAGGCATCAACAAGGGCACACGTGCCAAGCTCGAAGGCTTTGCCGCGCTCATCGGCTCGTTTATCAAAGCCAATGCCGACGGCGACGACGCCCTCACTGCCGCGCGAAAGATTATTACAGACTCGCGCCTGATGGCCATGTACATTTCCGACACCACCCCCGAGAGCATTTCGAAACAAGAAAACCTCGAGGAACTGCTTAATTCGGTGCAGAGCTTCGTAACCGACCGCACCGAGGAGGGCAACACCGAAAATGTGTTCATGACCGACTTCCTCTCCGAAGTGTCGCTCGCTACCGACCAGGACCGTAGCGACGACGACTCCAACGAAAAAGTGACTCTCATGACCATCCACGCCGCCAAAGGCCTCGAATTTTCCAATATCTTCGTTGTGGGCGTGGAGGAGGACCTTCTGCCGTCGGCCATGAGCAAGAACTCGCCGCGCGAGATAGAGGAAGAACGCCGCCTGCTATATGTGGCAATAACGCGCGCCAAGAAATTCTGCATGATGAGCTATGCATCAAGCCGCTACCGTAACGGCCAGACCGAGATGACGAAGCCCTCGCGTTTCCTGCGCGACATCGACCCGCTGCTGCTCAACTTTGTGCAAGGCACGCCCGTGCCCTCGGTCGACCCGACTGAGCGTTACCGTGCGTCATTTCCGGGAAGCGGACAAAGCCCTTTCCGGCGCGACTATGGCACGCCTGTCACGCCCTCGCGCGGCTATGGTCGCACCGCGCCGGCAGCTCCACGGCCATCGTCGCCTATTCCTTCTGCCGACGGTATCCACACTCCGGCCGAAGTGGACGCCGGCATGAAAATCGAGCACTCGAAATTTGGCGTGGGCGTGATTCTTAAAGTAGACACGTCGCGCTCCGACGCCACCATCGTGGTCCGCTTCAACAATGTGGACGTAAAAACCCTAATGCTCAAATACGCGAAATTCAAAATCTTGTAGGAACGCAAGCCTCCGGCTTGCGAATTATACCCACAAGCCGGAGGCTTGTGTTCCTAACATAAATATAATGACGACACAAAATCTGCCGACACCGTTTTATGTGGTGTATGAAGACCGCATCCGCCGCAATCTCGACCTCATCACCGACGTCGAGCATCGCGCCGGCGTAAAAATAATCATGGCGTTCAAAGCCAATGCCCTGTGGCGCACCTTCGGCATCTTCCGCGAGTACCGCAGGGCCTTCACGGCCAGTTCGCTCAACGAATTGCAACTCGGACGCGAGTTTCTTGGCACGCCGGCTCACACATACTGTCCGGCGTATACCGACGCCACCATCGACGCATACATGGCCGGCAGCTCGCATCTCACTTTCAACTCCGTAAGCCAGGCCGAGCGTTTTCTGCCACGGCTGAAAGTGTATCCTCATGTGTCGGCCGGGCTGCGCGTCAACCCCAAATGCTCGGTGATAGAAACCGACATCTACAATCCGGCCCTGCCCGGCTCGCGTTTCGGCATGAGCGCCGACGAACTTGGCGACACCCTGCCCCGCGGCATCGAGGGGCTTCATTTCCACTCGCTGTGCGAGTCGTCGTCATTCGATCTCGAAAAGGTGCTCACGGCCTTTGAGGAGCAGTTCGGCCGGTTCCTGCCGAAACTGAAATGGGTGAACATGGGCGGCGGACATCTCATGACACGCGAGGGCTACGACACCGACCACCTCGTCGGGCTGCTGCGCGATTTCCGCAAGCGTCATCCCAATCTCGACGTGATTCTCGAACCGGGAAGCGCCTTCACATGGCGCACCGGCGACCTTATCACATCTGTTGTCGACACAGTGGAGCATGATGGAGTGATCACGGCAATAATCGACGCGTCGTTTGCATGCCATATGCCCGACACGCTCGAAATGCCGTATCAGCCGCTTATCACCGAAAGCACTCCCGAAGGTATCCCCCACCGCCTTGGGGGCAACTCCTGCCTCAGCGGCGACTTCTGCGGACCGTGGAATTTTCCGCGCCGCCTTACAGAGGGCGACCGCCTCACCCTCGAGGACATGAACCACTACACCACGGTGAAGACCACTATGTTCAACGGCATACAGCATCCCGACATAGTGCTGTGCGACAGCCGGGGCGAATGTTCCTATCTGCGACGCTACTCTTACGACGACTATAAAAGCCGAATGTCATGAAACCTCGTTTTTCAATCATTGTTCCCGTCTACAACCGCATCGACGAAGTGCGCGACCTGCTCGAAAGCCTCGACGCGCAGCAAACGCGCAATTTCGAGGTGGTGCTCGTCGAGGACGGTTCTTCGGAGCCGTGCCGCGGCGTGGCCGAAGAATATGCCGGGCGTATCCCCGTGAAATATTTTTTCAAGGACAACGAGGGACGGTCAATAGCGCGCAACCACGGCATGGAACGCGCCGAAGGCGACTATTTCGTATTCTTCGACTCCGACTGCGTGATTCCGCCCGACTATTTTACAATACTCACCGCCTCGCTCGACCGCGAGCCTCTCGACTGTTTCGGAGGCCCCGACGCCGCCCACGAGTCATTTTCCGACGTGCAGAAAGCCATCAACTACACCATGACGTCGTTTCTCACCACCGGAGGCATACGCGGAGGCAAGATACGGCTCGAGAAATTTGTGCCGCGCACGTTCAACATGGGTTACTCTCGGCGTGTATTCGAGCGCGTGGGAGGCTTCCGGGAGATGTTTTCCGAAGACATCGACATGTCGACACGCATCCGTCTCGCCGGCTTCTCCATCGGACTGATTGCCGATGCAAAAGTGTGGCACAAACGCCGCGTCGACTTCAAGAAGTTTTTCCGCCAGGTCTACGTGTTCGGCATGTCGCGCATCACGCTGAAACTGCTTTATCCCGACTCGCTCAAAGCCGTGCATATGCTTCCGGCTCTTGCCGTTGTGGTCGGACTTGTGCTTGTTGCGCTCGGCATTTTTGTAAGCCCGTGGTGGCTGTTGCCCATAGGAATTTATTTTGTGGCATTATTCGCATCGGCATTAGTGAAGACAAAAAGCGTGAAGATTGCCGCCTTGGCCATTCCGGCCGCCGCTATTCAGCTCGGAGGCTACGGCACAGGTTTCATCCGCGCTTACGTAACTAAAATCATTCTTGGCCGAGGCCGCAACGAAGCCGAGGAAATAGAAATGCGACGCGGCAAATAAAGATTTTTTTAGTAATTTAAGGTCTTTAAAGTCCTTAATGACCTTAAAGTCCTTAAAGCCCTTATAATTCATCACTAATACCTTATCCCTGAATAAAATGATCCGCGACCTTTCGGCCGAAGAGCGTCCAAGAGAAAAGGCCATGCACGCCGGCATAAAGACGCTTACCGACATAGAACTTATGGCCACTATTTTCGCCACCGGCGTAACGGGCAAATCGGCCGTGGACCTGGCTCGGGAGATACTTGCCGACAATGGCGGACATCTCTCGAAAGTGGCTCGTCTGTCGGTTGGCGATTTCTGCGCCAGATACAAAGGCGTGGGGCCGGTAAAGGCCATTAACCTCCTTGCCGCCCTCGAACTCGGAAGCCGCTCGGCCGCCGATGCCCGCCGTGTCGAGAATCCTCAGCTCACATCGTCGCAGGCCGTGTATGAGGTGATGCAGCCACGGTTTCGCGGGCTCAACCATGAAGAATTCTGGGTGGTGATGCTCGACCGAGGCATGAGGCTAATGAAAGAGACCCGCGTGTCGCAGGGAGGCACAGCCGCTACCGTGGTCGATGTGAAAATGATAGTGAAAGCCGTGGCCGAGACTTTGGCCTCGGCTGTGATATTATGCCACAACCACCCGTCGGGCACACTCACGCCCAGCGCGCAGGACGACAGGCTCACTACAAAGATTGTGAACGCGCTCGGATTTCTCGACGTGACGGTGGCCGACCACCTTATTTTCACCGATTCGGGATACTATTCTTACAACGACATGGGACGCATTCACTGAATTATTTTGATTTGAAAAACTTTTTTAACACACGCGCGTTTTAATTTCAAAGCGCTCCTCTATCGGAGAGCTTTAACTTCCTGAATCATTCTTTACCATTCATCGATTATGATCAACGCAGAAGTAATAGAACAAATCTACAAACAATACAGCAAAAAGCCCAAAAGTGTCGATTTTCTTGATTTCGCCACTTTGTTTGAAAAAGCCGGAGAGCACCACGACTTGCTAATCGACCCCGAAAAAGGTGTGCTTACCATTGGCTCCATTGAGGAGGGCGCGCCCTTCCATTCTATACCTCTGCGCAATATTATCGCTTTCGTGCCTTTCGAGGAATGGGTGGCCATAGTGATGCACGCGTCGATAGTATTTCTCAACAGCCGGTCGTCGAAAGTGGCCGCGCATATCAAGCCGCTGAAAGAATCACTCTGGGATAAAATATGGAACTGATAGATACGCTCAACGACTGGCTATGGTCGTATATCCTGATCGGAGCATTGCTGCTCGCCGCTTTTGTGTTCACGTTTTGGACGCGTGGCGTGCAAATTCGCATGCTTCCCGACATGATTCGTCTTTTATTCGCATCGAGCAAAAAAGCCGAGTTTCACGAGCATGAGGAAAGCGAGCATCAACGGCACCACACGGTGTCGTCGTTTCAGGCATTCGCCGTGTCGATAGCCGGACGTGTCGGCACAGGCAACATCGCCGGGGTGGCCATAGCAATAGCCATGGGCGGCCCGGGCGCCGTGTTCTGGATGTGGGTTATCGCTTTTTTCGGCGCGGCCACGGCTTTTGTGGAGTCGACGCTCGGACAGCTGTTCAAAGTGCGCGGCACCGACTCTTTCCGCGGCGGCCCGGCCTATTACATCCAGAAAGGAATGCACTGCCGATGGTTTGCCGTGCTGTTTGCCATTATCATAACCCTCACTTTCGGACTTGCCTTCTGCTCCGTTCAGGCCAATACCGTGGCTATGGCAGCGCAGGATTCATTCGGGTGGAGTCCGGTGTGGGTCGGCGCCGTCCTTTCGGCGCTTACCCTTGCCGTGGTGTGGGGCGGCATACAGCGCATATCGAAATTCAGCGAGATAGTGGTGCCGGTCATGGCTTTGGCCTATATTGTGCTTGCGCTTATAGTGATACTTCTCAATGCCGGAATGATTCCCGACGTGCTCCGCACAATAGTATATTCAGCCTTTAATGGCGACGCCGCCATAGGCGCCACCGTTGGCTCGGCCCTGATGCTCGGTATCAAGCGCGGCCTGTTTTCCAACGAGGCCGGCGAGGGTTCGGCTCCCAACGTGGCCGCTACTGCCTCCACGACACACCCTGTAAAGCAGGGGCTTATTCAGGCGCTTGGCGTGTACACCGACACTTTTCTTGTGTGTACAAGCACAGCGTTCATAATCCTGTGGAGCGGTCTTTACGACACCGGTTCCGACGGCATAGTGCTCACCCAAGCCGCGCTCGAAAGCGAGGTAGGTCCTGCCGGAAAATATTTTGTGTCGGTTGCCATCTTCCTTTTTGCCTACACAAGCATTATCTCCAACTATTATTACGGTGAAACCAACCTCAACTTCATACGCCGCTCCAAAGCCATGATAACTATATACCGGCTTTCGGTTGGAGCGATAGTGTTTGTGGGTTCGGTTGTATCGCTGCAAGCGGTATGGGCTGCCGCCGACTTGTTCATGGCCTTGATGACCCTTATCAACCTTACCGCCCTTGCCTTCCTCGGCCGTTATGCCGTGCGATGCCTGAGCGACTACCGCCGTCAGCTCCGCAAGGGTGTCGACCCCGTCTACCGTCGCTCGTCCATTCCGGAAATCGCCTCCGAGACGGAATGTTGGCCGGAATAATTAACTTATATGACAATAAAAAAAGCGACCGACGGTCGCTTTTTTTATTGTCAGTTGCCATCTTCCCAACGTGAGCGTCGCCGCTGCTCGAGGGTCGCCTCGGAGGGGTTGTCGCCGGCAAACCACAGGCGTGTGCCCACAAGGGAGTCGGGCAAGAATTGCTGTCGGACAAAATTGCCGGGATAGTCGTGGGCATACTTGTAGTTTTCTCCATAACCAAGCTCTTTCATCAACGAGGTGGGCGCGTTGCGGATATGGAGAGGCACGGGCCGGTCGCCGGTTTTCTCAACAAGTGACAGTGCGCGGTCTATGGCCATGTATGCAGAATTGCTTTTTGGCGAGTTTGCGAGGTAAATTGCACATTCAGCCAAGGGGATACGGCCTTCGGGCATACCAATCTTGGTGATTGTGTCGAAACATGCGTTGGCAAGGAGCAGGGCGTTGGGATTTGCCAGACCTATGTCCTCGGCTGAGAGTATTACGAGACGGCGGGCAATGAACACGGGGTCCTCGCCTCCGGCAATCATGCGCGCGAGCCAGTACACGGCAGCGTCGGGATCGGACCCGCGTATGCTCTTGATAAAAGCCGAGATGATGTCGTAGTGCATCTCGCCTTGTTTGTCGTAGGCCTGCGGATTTTGTTGCAGACGTTCGGTTACACTTTGGTCGGAAATAACAACAGGCTCTCCGTGTGGTGTCGATTGCTCGATAAGCTCAAGAATGTTGAGGAGCTTGCGGGCATCGCCGCCGGAGTAGCGGAAAAGAGCCGCCGTGTCACGCACCTCCACCTTCCGGTTTTTAAGAATTTCGTCGGAAGACAGCGCACGGTCGAGCAGAGTCTGCAATTCTTCCTCGCCGAGGGGTTTCAGCGTGTAGACCTGGGCGCGTGAAAGGAGCGGACGAATCACCTCAAACGAGGGATTTTCCGTTGTGGCTCCTATGAGCGTGACTGTGCCGTTTTCAACGGCTCCGAGCAAGCTGTCTTGCTGCGACTTGCTGAACCGGTGGATTTCATCGATAAACAAAATGGGGCGTCCCTCACTGAACATCGACGAGGCGTCGTGGCGGCACTGCTCTATAACCTCGCGCACGTCTTTCACCCCTGAGGTTACAGCCGACAGGGTATAAAATTTGCTTTTTGTCGAGTTTGCTATGATACGGGCAATCGTGGTCTTCCCCACTCCTGGAGGCCCCCAAAGGATGAAAGACGACACAGTGCCCTGCTCAATCATGCGGCGAAGGATACCGCCCGGCCCGACAAGATGTGACTGGCCGATATACTCGTCAAGATTTTGCGGACGAAGACGTTCTGCAAGCGGAGAGACTGCCATAAGCCTTATGCAAATTTGAAATCGGTTGAACGGAGGCCGCGAAGCCAGTCGCCGGCAGCCATGCGCTTTTTGCCCTGCGGCTGGAGCGACAATATCTCGATGTCGGTGTCGGCAGCGGACACATACATGTGTCCTGCCTCGACAGTCACATTGCCGGGGCGACGCGAAGGCCGGCCGGTGATACGTGTCTCGAATATTTTAACCGAAAGGGGCTCGGCTTCGACAGTTTGCAATTCTGTCCACGCCGCAGGGTAAGGACTGAGGCCGCGCACGAGATTATGAATCTTTTCGGCGGGACAGTTCCAGTCGATTCGGCAAGTTTCCTTAAATATCTTGGGAGCGGGGGTCGGCTCCTCGCCACCAAGGAGCGTGTCTTGTGGCACCGGAACAAGTGTGCCGTCGAGAATATGCTCTACGGTGTCGATAGTGAGGTCGGCGCCAAGAAGCATGAGACGGTCGTGCACGGTGCCGACATTGTCGTCAGGACTGATGTCGATGCGCTCTTGGCGGAGGATGTCGCCTGTGTCAATCTCGTGTTTGAGGAAGAACGTGGTTACGCCCGTCTCGGTGTCGCCGTTGATTACAGCCCAGTTGATTGGTGCCGCGCCGCGATAGCGCGGAAGCAGGGATGCGTGGAGGTTGAAAGTGCCCAGCGGCGGCATCTGCCACACTACTTGCGGGAGCATACGGAAAGCAATTACGATAAACAAGTCGGCTTTGAGGCTGCGAAGCTCGTCGACAAAGACATGGTCTTTGAGATTGACGGGCTGCATAAGATGGAGCCCGGCGGCCTCTGCATATTGCTTTACGGGGGAATGGAGAAGTTTGTGGCCGCGTCCGGCAGGCTTGTCGGGCATCGTCACCACTCCCACAATATTATAACCGCCTTCATGGAGTCGGCGGAGGCTTTCAACGGCAAAATCGGGAGTGCCTAAAAAAACTATTCTGAGGTCTTCTTTCTTCATCTTCATTATTGTGCGGCGTTTTGTTCGAGAACGTGCCATAGAGTGTCGTCGGGCACGGGGGCGGTGACGTCGATTTCGATACCTGACACAGGGTGGATAAAACGTATGCGACGGGCCATGAGCGATATGGAGCCGTCGGGATTGGAGCGTTTGTCGCCATATTTAAGGTCGCCTTTGACCGGGCAGCCGATAGCCGACAACTGGACACGGATTTGATGCTTGCGTCCTGTCATGAGGTTTACTTCCAACAGGCGGTAGCGGTCGGACTCGGCGATAGTGCGATATGCCAGCCGGGATTCCTTAGCTCCGTCCTTAGGCGTGGCCGACGCGTAGCTTTTGTTATTGCGCTCCACGGTGGTAATCCAATGTGTGAGCGTGTCTTCCGGCTTCTCGGGCTTGCCGCGTGTAATGGCCCAATATGTTTTGTGGACATTGCCGAGGCGAAACATCTCGTTGAGACGCGCAAGGGCCTTTGAGGTCTTGGCAAACACCACTACTCCGCCAACAGGCCGGTCGAGCCGGTGAGCGACACCAAGGAAAACATTTCCCGGCTTGGCATGAGTTTCCTTTATCCACTGTTTCACTGTTTCGGAAAGCGGTGTATCGCCGGTCTTGTCGCCCTGGACTATTTCTCCGGGAGCTTTGTTCACAATTATTATATGGTTGTCTTCGTAGAGAACAGTCATTGCAATTTAGTTGGTTCTAAGGACATTAGGGACATTAAGATCTTTAACGTCTTTAAGGTCCTTAATCTGCTGATATTGAAAATTACGAGTTACGGGCGCGATTGTCCGTAACTCGTAATATATGGTCGTGTGGCAGGGTTAGATGCCGAGGTCTTTCTTTATAGCCTCGATCTTCTCATGAGCCTTGGCTGTGGCTGCATCATATTCTTCGGGCGACGCAATCGTGTCGTGTACCTCGATGTAGAATTTGATTTTGGGTTCTGTGCCCGAAGGACGGACAGAAACCTTTGAGCCGTCGGCTGTGAAGTATTGGAGGACGTTGGATGTGGTGGGGAAATCCATCTTGTCGACATGGCCGGTGGGCACATCGGTGCAGTTGAGGTCGGCGTAGTCTTTGATTGTAACGACGGGGCTGCCTGCGAGGGTCTTGGGAGGATTGGCACGGAAACCTTTCATCATGGCGATGATTTCTTCTGCGCCGGATTTGCCCTTGCGCACCACAGAGATGCCTTCTTCGAGCGAGAAGCCGTTTTGCACATAGATGTCTTTGAGCATAGTGGCGAAATCCATGCCACGGTCTTTTGCCCAAGCTGCAATCTCGGCCATAAGGGAGATGGCAGATACGGAGTCTTTGTCGCGGGCGAAGTCTTCGGCAAGGAAGCCGTAGCTTTCTTCTCCGCCACCGATATAGCGAGCTGTGCCTTCGAGGTCGCGGATTACGGAAGCAATCCATTTGAATCCGGTGTAGCAGTCGTACATGCGGATGTTGTTGTTTTGAGCGATAGCCTTGATGGTCTCGGTGGTTACGATGGTCTTCACGATGTATTCGTTGCCAACGAGGCGACCCATTTCGCGGTTGCGCACCATGATGTAGTTGAGGAGAATCATCACGATCTGGTTGCCGTTGAGCAGACGGTAGGAACCGTCGGGGTCACGTACCACGCAACCGATACGGTCGGCGTCGGGGTCGGATGCGAAAATCACGTCGGCATCGGTTTCCTTTGCTTTCTCGATAGCCATTGCCATGGCAGAAGGCACTTCGGGGTTGGGAGATTCTACGGTGGGGAAATCGCCGGAGGGGATATCCTGTTCGGGCACGTGGATTATGTTGGTGAATCCGTAGTTGCGGAGCGAATCGGGTATCATCTTCACGCCGGTGCCGTGGATGGGGGTGTAGACAATTTTGAGGTCGTGGTGACGCTTAATTACTTCGGGGTCGAGCGAAAGGGTTTTGATGTCGGCGAGGAAGGCATTATCCATTTCTTCACCGATAATTTCGATTTTGGATTTATCGCCCTGGAATTTGATTTCGGACACGTCCTTGATTCGGCCCACATGTTCGATGATGTTCACATCGTGGGGCGCGATAATCTGCGCGCCGTCGGCCCAGTATGCCTTGTAGCCGTTGTATTCCTTGGGATTGTGGGAAGCGGTGATGTTTACGCCGCTCTGGCATCCGAGACGACGGATGGCATAGGAAAGCTCGGGAGTGGGTCGGAAATCCTCGAAAAGATATACCTTGATGCCGTTTGCAGAGAAAATGTCGGCGACGATTTCAGCAAACTTGCGCGAGTTGTTGCGCACGTCGTGACCAACGACAACGGAGATTTCGGGGAGGTCGGTAAAGGCTTCTTTGAGATAGTTGGCGAGGCCTTGTGTAGCTGCGCCCACGGTGTATATGTTCATGCGGTTAGTGCCGGCGCCCATGATGCCGCGGAGGCCGCCCGTACCGAATTCGAGGTCGCGGTAGAACGACTCGATGAGGTCGGTTTTATCTTCGGCCTCGAGCATACGCTTCACTTCGGCGCGTGTATCCGGGTCGTAGCTTTCAGAAAGCCAGGCCTGAGCGCGCTCGGTCACTTGTTTGAGCAGATCGTTTTGTTCCATTTATCTGTATTTTTTGATATTAGAATTAACTTAAATATGTTAACGCAAAATTAGTGTTTTATTTTTACAAAACAAAGTGTTTGCAGAAAAAGTTGAGACAGATTCACAATACCTTCACGCGGACGCACGAGCCGTGCGTCCCTACACTGTTGTCTATGTCAATAATATCATGCAATAGAGGCAGGCGAAGAAAATTGCGGCGAGGCCGGGAGCCACGAAGAGAAGGGAGTCGATGCGGTCGAGGATGCCCCCGTGGCCGGGAATCAGGTTGCCGGAGTCTTTCACGCCTACGGTGCGTTTGATGAGCGATTCGAACAGGTCGCCAACGGTAGAGAGCGCGCTTACAGCCACGCCAATTGCTATCCAGCCCCACAGGGACAGATTATTGCTGGGCACGAGATAATATGCTGCGATGCCGAACAGCGCGCAAAAGGCCATGCCTCCCCAAAATCCTTCCCATGACTTTTTGGGTGAAAGACGTTCGCACAATCGACGGCGTCCAATCTGCGAACCCACGCAGAAGGCTCCGGTGTCGTTGAGCCATATCATAATGAAGAACATGAGCACGGGATATTTGCCCGCACCAATGAGCATATCGTTGGTGTACAGCACTTCGAGCGCGCCAAGGCCCATGCCTATATAGATAACGCCAAGCATGCTGAATGCGGCCGAACGCAGGGCCTCCGAACGCTTGTCGAACACCGCCATAGCCAGACGAACGGGCAGGTACAAATACATGGCGATGGCAAACCACCATATAATAGCCAATACTGCCACGACGTCCACTCCGAGCACCCACCAACGCATGGCGGAATCGTCGGAAGTCTGGCACATTTTATTAAATTCGAGCATGGCGAGCACGCCCAAAAGCAAGCACAAGCAAAGAAACGCGGGCTGCCCGCACAGGATAGCCGCCACAATCACGGCCACATATATAGCGCCGGAAGCGGCGCGCAAAGCTACATTTTTCATGGTGGCAAAGTTAGCAATATTTCGGTTGATAGCAAAACGCGGGAGGTAAAAAATGGTTCACAGGCCAAGCGGGGCTTTCTCGATAAAGCGTCCATGACGGTCGATAACGAAACGGTCGCCACTTGTCTCGACTGTGGCTTTGCCGTTGGCGAACGCCCCGGCTCTGTCGTAATTGAATGGGATTTTTACAACGGCCTCGATGTTGATGTAGCCCCATTTTCCGTCGCGGCATGCCGGTATAAGATACTCTCCGTCGCATTCAGGATAGAGGCCAATGGAACTGAGGCCAAGGCCGGCAGGAATAATCTCTGTGCCATCTTCGTCTACAACACGGCACACTCCGTCGAGCGTGCAGGCATAGGTGTCCTTTCCGTCGTGCTTCCCCCAATATTCGATGCCCGTGCATCGGCAGGGCACTATCACTTTTCCGGCATCGACATTAAGGAGGCCTTCATAGGAAAATTTGCCTTCGCGCCGGCGTGTGATGGTAACAGGCCCGAAGGTTGTCCACGACCAGTCGGTGCATGAATGGAATTCGCCCATTTCCCACTGATATGGTGCCAAATCGTAAATTTCGTCGGAATACAATTTTCCATGCGTGTCGCCGAGCTTGAAAAATTCCTTGTGATACGGCTCGTCAATCTCTTTGGCGACAAGCACAAGTATCAGCCGCGTCCATGGCAATCCTGCCGGACCTATCGGGCGAATCTCCATGCGGAGATATTGATGAGGCACCACTTCCTCGCCGTCGAAGTTGATTGCTCCGAGCATATCCGAGGCGTCGCGGCTAACGAGCAGCTCTCCGAGCGACGACACGCCTTCGTACTGCTTGGTGGAGAATCGCCGCCGGGCAATATCGAACACTCGCCAGCGGCCGTCGGTGCGCACCCAACGCCGTCCGGCAGCCTCCTCGCCTATCCCTTCGTGGACGCATGGAAGAAGTTCGCGTCCTTCCATGTCGACAAGCCCGAGGCGGTGGTTGATGCACACGACGGCGGAAAGATTGGCTGCCGGAATGAGCTGGTCGCGTGAAAAGTCATATTCCTTTTCGGTAATGAGGTAGGCCGATTCACGATTGTCGGCATAAGAGAACCGGACTATGCGCACGCGTCCGGCAGGGCGGTCGGCAAGGTCATCGGCCCATGCTGTGTCATACTGTCGGAGCAGACGCTGCCGCTCCGACTTTGACACAACGGAAGAATTCACGAAATTCTCTTTCATTTTCCTGATTTTTCGGCAAATATAGCATTTTTTACCAGTGATAAAATATTAAAAAGATGGTTATTTTGTAAAATTGCACCGTTTCGTCGACAAAATTGTCCGTTTTGTCGATTATAACACCTTTTAACAAGCTATAATAATATATATGTGTAACTTTGCATCCGAAAAAACCAATCGATTCACATGAGACTTAAACTTACTATTCCTGCCTTGCTGGCATCTTCTTTTATAATGGCGCAGCAGGCCGACAGCCCTGTGAGCCTTTCGCTCGACGATTGCCTCCGTGTGGCGCTGTCCGACAACCCTACCGTAAGGGTGGCCGACATGGAAATCAGCCGTACCGACTATTCGAAAATAGAGACTATCTCTCAACTGCTTCCGCAGGTGTCGTTTGCCGGCACTTACAGCCGTACGCTCGCCAAACAGGTGATGTACATGAACATGGACGGCTTCGGAGGAATGGGCGGTGACGGCGAAGATGCCGGCGATTCGCCCACATCGCGTGCCTCGGGCGGCGGCGGTGGCATAAAGGTTGGCCTCGACAACAGTTATCAAGTAGGATTCTCGGCCTCGCTTCCGCTAATAGCGCCGCAGCTGTGGGCTTCGCTCAAACTGTCCGACAACCAGATACTGCAAGCTGTGGAAAAAGCACGCGAATCGAAACTCGAACTGGTAAATCAAGTAAAGAACGCCTACTACACGCTCCTGCTTGCCGAAGATTCCAAAAAGGTGATTCAGGAAAGCTACGATATGGCCGCTCTCACACATGAGATATACACCAAACAGCATGCCGCCGGGGCCGCTTCCGACTACGACGTGCTGCGCACATCCGTGGCAATGAAAAATGTAGAGCCCGACCTAATGCAAGCCGACATTGCCATCAAGCAGGCGCGTCTGCAACTGCTCCTGCTCATGGGGGCCGACGCCACGACTCGCTTCAACGTGGCCGACAATCTCCGCAATTACGAAAAGACGATGTACAACGACGTGCTGGCCATCGACCCCGACTACTCGTCCAACTCCTCGCTTGTGCTCAACCGCCTCCAAAGCGAGCAACTCGATCAGGCCCTCAAAGCCGAGCGCGCAAGCCTATACCCCACCCTGTCGGCTTCGTTCAACTATATGTGGTCGTCGATGTCGAACGGCACTCCGTTCAAGAATTTCCGCTGGACTCCATTCTCATCAGCCGGACTCACGCTCAATGTGCCCATCTTCACCGGAGGCAGCCGCTACTCTCGCATCAAGCAGGCAAAGATACAAAAAGAGCAAATGGGCTGGCAGCGCGAGAACCTCGAACGCTCCGTGGCTATGCAGGTCGACCTCGCCATCGATAATATAAAGGTGAATGTCGAGCAAATAGCTTCGTGCTCGGAAAGCGTAGGACAGGCCGAACGCGCCCACGACATCATGGAAAAAAGTTTCGGCATCGGCGCGGCGTCATATCTCGACCTGCGCGATTCCGAACTGGCCCTCACCCAGTCGCGCCTGGCATACTATCAGGCCATATACAACTATCTTGTGGCCGGCGCCGACCTTGAACTACTGCTCGGCAACGCTCCCATCGAAAATTATATTCCCGCGAAATAACATAACTCATGAAACACTATAAGATTCTAATCCTCGCCGCGACGGCCATGACTGTCGCCGGATGCTCGAAACAGGACGACAACGCCACAACAGTCGTCGAAGAGCTGCCTATCGTGGAACTCGGTGTGGCAAAAAGCATGCCCGTGGCCCAAATCAAAAGTTACACTGCCACTGTCGAGGCCGACAACACCAACAACATCGCGCCCTCGCAGCCTAACCGTATCAAGACTATATCCGTAGAGGTTGGCGACCGCGTGCGTCGCGGACAGACTCTCGTGACGCTCGACCGCGCCGGCATCGACCAGCTCAAACTTAATCTTGATGACGCTCAACGCGAGTACGACCGCGCCGCCAAGCTGCTTGAAATCGGCGCCGGGACGCAACAGCAGGTCGACCAACTGAAAACGAAACTCGACGCAACCCGCTCGCAATATGAAAATCTGCTCGAGAATACTGTGCTCACATCGCCGATTTCAGGCGTAGTCACAGCTCGCAACTACGACCCGGGCGACATGAGCGGCCAGCAGCCCGTGCTAACCGTCGGACAGCTGTCGCCCATCGTGAAGGTGATGATCAACGTGTCGGAGAACGACATGCGCCTCATTGGCCGCGGCATGGCTGTCGACATCACTTTCGACGCATTCCCCGGCGAGGAGTTTTCCGGCAAGATTTCGCGCGTATATCCCACAGTCGACCCCGCCACACGCACGTTCCCGGCTGAAATCGACATCGCCAACCCCGGCGAGCGTATCCTGCCCGGCATGTTTGCACGTGTAAACCTCAATCTCGGCGATGTCGAAAACGTTGTCGTGCCCGACCGCGCCGTTGTGAAGCAATCCGGTTCCGGCAACAAATATGTCTACGTCTACCACAACGACGGCACCGTGACATACAACAAGGTTGACCTTGGCCGCCGTCTCGATTCCGAATACGAACTCCTCTCCGGCGTTCAGTCGGGCGACTCTGTGGTCATCGCCGGACAAAGCCGCCTTGCCGACGGTGTAAAGGTGGAAGTGAAACATTAATACACAACGTAAACGCCTATATATACAATGAGTCTATATTCCAGTGCCGTGAAACGCCCTATCATGACCACGCTCTGCTTCGTGGCTGTGGCTATCCTGGGCTTGTTTTCACTGTCGACACTCCCAATCGACCTATATCCCGACATCGAGACCAACACCCTGATGGTGATGACCACCTACCAGGGCGCGTCGGCCGCCGATATTGAACAAAACGTGACGCGCCCGTTGGAAAACGTGCTCAACTCCGTATCCAACCTCAAGCACATCACTTCAAAATCGCGCGAGAACATATCCGTAATCACTCTTGAATTTGAATATGGCGAAGACATCGACGTGCTCACCAACGACGTGCGCGACAAACTCGACATGGTGTCGTCGTCGATGCCCGACGATGCCGAGACGCCAATCATCTTCAAGTTTTCTACCGACATGATTCCCATCGTGCTCCTCTCGGTGCAGGCCGAGGAAAGCATGCCGGGACTATACAAGATTCTCGACGACGCCGTAGCCAACCCGCTTGCCCGCATCAACGGCGTAGGCTCCGTATCTATTTCAGGCGCCCCCAAGCGCGAGATTCACGTCTATGTCGACCCTACACGCCTCGAAGCCTATAATCTCACCATCGAGCAAATTTCGTCGATAATAGCAGCCGAAAACCGCAACGTGCCCGGCGGCTCGTTCGACATCGGCTCCGACACATATGCTCTGCGTGTGCAGGGCGAGTTTGAATCTTCGGACCAGATGCGCGACATCGTGGTGGGCAACTCGGGCGGACGCACCATCTACCTGCGCGACGTGGCCCGCATCGACGACTCGCTCGAAGAACGCGCCCAGGAAACCTACAACAACGGCAACCGCGGCGCCATGATTGTGATTCAAAAGCAGTCGGGCGCAAACTCTGTGGAGATTTCCAACGAGGTAATAAAGATGTTGCCTACATTGCAGAAACGCTTGCCGTCCGACGTGAAACTCGGCGTGATTGTCGACACTTCCGACAATATCCGCAACACAATAGCATCGCTTGTCGAGACCGTGCTCTACGCCCTGCTGTTTGTGGTGATCGTGGTGTTCTTCTTCCTCGGCCGCTGGCGCGCCACCCTCATCATCACTATCACAATTCCTATCTCGCTCATCGCCTCGTTCATATACCTGGCCTTGACGGGCAACTCGCTCAACATCGTGTCGCTGTCGGCGCTGTCTATTTCAATCGGTATGGTGGTCGACGACGCCATCGTAGTGCTTGAAAACGTCACTACACATATCGAGCGCGGCTCCGACCCCAAACAGGCCGCCGTACACGGCACCAACGAAGTGGCCATATCCGTTATCGCCTCCACCCTTACCCTTATCGCTGTATTCTTCCCCCTCACCCTCGTCACGGGCATGACCGGCGTGCTCTTCCGTCAGCTTGGCTGGATGGTGACAATCATGATGATTATCTCCACCACATGCGCCCTCTCGCTCACCCCCATGCTCTGCTCGCAGCTGCTGCGTCGCGTCAACCATCACGGCAAAATCTACAACATGCTGTTCGGCCCCATCAACCGAGGCCTCGACGCTTTCGACAACGGCTATGAAGCCCTCGTGAGCTGGGTGGTGACTCACCGCTGGCAGACTATCGTGATATGTATGGCAACATTCTTCGGCTCGCTCATGCTCATGAAAAACGTGGGTACCGAGTTCTTCCCCACCGCCGACGACGGACGCCTCGGCGTAACGCTCGAGCTGCCCATAGGCACACGCGTGGAGATAGCACAGGAAACGACCCACCGCCTCGTCGACGAATGGCGCGAAAAATATCCCGAGATACAAGTGCTCAACTACACAACGGGCCAGGCTTCGTCCGACAACACTTTCGCATCGCTGTCGGACAACGGCCCGCACATCGTGTCGATGAACATTCGACTTGTCGACCCGGGCGACCGCGACCGCAATATCACTGAAATTGCCGAACTGATGCGTCACGACATTAAGCAATATCCCGAATTCAAGAAAGCGCAAGTCAACGTGGGCGGCAACCGTGGAGGCTCGATGGGCGGACAGTCGACCATCGACTATGAAATCTACGGCTACAATTTCGAGGAAACCGACTCTGTGGCGCAAAACCTCAAACGCATCCTTGAATCCATCCCCGGCACTGCCGACGTGATGATATCGCGCTCCGACTATCAGCCCGAATACCAGGTCGACTTCGACCGCGAGAAACTCGCCCTCTACGGCCTCAACCTCCAGACCGCAGCCAACTATCTGCGCAACCGCATCAACGGCGCTCTGGCCTCACGCTTCCGCGAGGACGGCGAGGAATACGACATCAAGGTGATGTACACACCCGAAAGCCGCACATCGCTCGAAGATATAGAAAACATCCTGATTTACAACTCAGCCGGCCAGGCCGTGCGCATCCGCGATGTCGGCACTGTGGTAGAACGTTTCACCCCGCCGACAATCGAGCGAAAAGACCGCGAACGCATCATCACCGTGTCTACCGTTGTACAGGGCGTTCCTATGAGCGACGTGGTAGCGAAATCTGACGCCGCCATCGAAAAGATGGATATTCCCCAAGGCATCGCAATACAAATAGCCGGTAGCTATGAGGACCAGCAAGATTCGTTCTCCGACCTGCTCATGCTCGCCGTGCTCATCGTTATTCTCGTCTACATAGTCATGGCCGCACAGTTCGAAAGCTACACCTACCCCGGCATTATCATGACATCACTTCTCTTCGCATTCTCCGGCGTGTTCATCATCCTTTGGCTCACCGGCCACACGCTCAACGTGATGTCGATGATTGGCGCCATCATGCTTATCGGTATCGTGGTGAAGAACGGTATCGTGCTTATCGACTACATCACCCTCAACCGCGAACGCGGCATGGCCGTGCGCAAGGCCGTAATACACGGTTGCAAGTCGCGTCTGCGTCCTGTGGTAATGACCACCCTCACCACCATCCTCGGCATGGTGCCCATGGCCGTGGGCACCGGACAAGGCGCCGAAATGTGGCGTCCGATGGGTACAGCCGTAATCGGCGGTCTCACCTTCTCCACCATACTCACCCTGCTGTTCGTGCCCACGCTCTACTGCGTATTTGCCGCCACCGGCATCCGCAACCAGCGGCGCAAGCACCACCGCAGCCTCGAAACCGTAAAAAAATAAACACATGAAAGCAATATTAGTGACATTCGACCAGGCTCACTACGAGCGCATCATCGACATACTCGAGCGCAACAACTGCCGCGGCTTCACGGCCTGGGAGCAGGTGCAGGGACGTGGCTCCGTTTCCGGCGAGCCTCACTACGGCTCACACGCATGGCCCTCGATGGCATCGGCTGTAATATCGATAGTCGAGGACCATCGTGTCGACCCTGTGCTCGCCCGCCTGCGCGAAATCGACCTCGACCGTCCCAAACTCGGCCTCCGCGCCTTTGTTTGGGCCATCGAGCAGGCAATATAAGCAACTCCTACATCTACCACATAGGCAGCCGTCCGGCGGGATTAAACTCCCCCGGGCGGCTGCCAATTTTGCAGGAACACAATTCGGAGGATTGTGTTCCTACCTTACATCCACCAAAATATAAAAAAACACGGGCAATTGCCCGTGTCTATCACATTCGACCGCAACTGCGGTCAACCTTGTCCTGCTGTTTCTATCTTTCTATGTATCAGTTACGAGATGGCCTAACGGCAGATATAAATGAGCGGCAGAGAGAGACAAACTTGTGCCGTATGAAATCGACAGTGGCTACAAATATATAGATTGCCACGAGGAATAAAAGCGCGACAGGAAGTGCCGGATTGAAATTTTCCTGAATATAACCACAAATTTGATTATAATATTGGTTGCACGGGCTGACGTAATGGAATATGAAAACGGCAAACGCCGAACCGGCTATGATATTTATCCATCTTATTTCACCCATATGCAATTTGGTGAAGAATATGAACAGAGCCGCTGATTCAATCACGACAAGCGGATTGATATACCCGTAAGGGCTAACCGTCAAACCAAACAGCAGAGCCGTATATGCCACAGCGACAAGCAATACGCCACACCCGGCAAACACAGCAAGATATACCATTTTGCCCTTTCTTAACCATGAAAAACTGTTCCGGCGAATCAAAGCGCCAACAAGATACAATCCGACAAAACTCAATATACTCATGCCCTCATTAAAGTCTACCGGTCTGTGAAATTTGGCATAGAACAGGTATCCGAACAATGTGCTGAATATGTAGAATATCGCTATATATTTAAGGAGCGCGCCATCGTCGGTCTTTTCAAGCCATGCGTTAAGAATTGGACTCAAAAGGCATAGTCCAAGATATGACACAACGAACCAATGACTGAACGCGCCCATATAAGAATCTGCAATATATGACAGTCCGTTGGCAAAATCACCCATAATGTATGTTATGGCCAATGCAATGGCAACCCATATGGCAATGTCGCTGACTAAACGAAGAATAGATCGCCTTTTCGGACGTATCCCAAAATATCCGGAAATAAGCACGAAAAGGTTCACGCACCCAATGCACAGGGACTTCAATGATAATGTTTCCAGTGTGTTAAATACATCGGAACGGGCCGCGACCGGGGTTAGTTCTCCTCTAAACGGGATGTAATGAATCAGCAAGACAAGGAGTATTGCCACTATACGAAGCAATTCAAGGGATGATTGTCTTTCTCTTCGCTTTAAACGGATGGGGGGGGGGTAATCATATGATTATCAACGAGTTAAAAAAAACAAATCGATACCATTGCTGCTATTATTCGGCAATGGCATCGATCTTTGGTTTCACCTTTGGTTTATTGAATCGAGTCCCAGTCGAAGGAAAGACGGTGGATGTCGGACTCTACGAGTGGATTGCCGGTCTGTACTTCGATGAATTCGAGAGGGGTGACGGCTCGGATGGTGTGCTTTTGTCCACGGTGGATTTGGGCAACACAGCCGGCTGTTACTTTTGTGAGGACGTCGTCGACAACAAGGAGGCCTTCGCCGTCGATAAATGTCCATGTTTCATCGCGATGGTCGTGGGTCTGGTATGATATTGAACATCCCGGGTCGAGGTGGATATGCTTTGTGAGGGTGCGGTGGCCGTCGGGGTGCTCTGATGTGCCTATTACCCGATACCATCCCCAGCGGCGTTCTTCGTACATGGGGCGGCCCGAGAGTTGCTCCACGGCGGCTTTGATTCCCGCGCTCGACTGCTTGTCGGCCACAAGGATGCCGTCGGGTGTAACGGCTATGATTACGCCACGCGCTCCGGCGCAAATAATCGGGGTGGATGTTTCATTGATGATGTAAGTGTCGGATGTGTCGCCCTGGCGGATGGCACGACCGAGGGTATCGGCCTGGAGATGTCCGACAAGGCTGTCCCATGTGCCAAGGTCTTTCCACAGGCCTTCGAATGGCACGGCGGCAATGGAGTCGGCTTTTTCGACAACTTCGTAGTCAAACGAAATTTTGGGCAGGTTGGCATATCCTTCGAGTATGGCGCGGTAGGATGCGTCAGGCAGTTGGGCACGAAGGGTGTCGATCAGGTAAGAAAGACGGAAGCCGAACACGCCACCGTTCCAAAGTGCGCCACGAGCAATGAGGTTGGCCGCTGTGGCTTCGTCGGGCTTTTCTTTAAATGAGTCAACGGTGATGATACCATCGGCGTCGGGCTCGCCGGCAGGAACTATATATCCGAATTTTGTTTCGGGACCGGTCGGACGTATGCCCATGAGCACGAGGTTGGCGCGGTTTTCCTCGATAGCCTGCCCCATGCGGCGTATCACTTCGAAGTAGTGTGGCTCGGTAAACGTGTCGCAAGGCATTACGATAACCGGCTCGGAGAGGTCGACGTTTGCCTCATCGGCAAGATATGCCGCGGCAAGGGCTATGGCCGGGAAGGTGTTGCGTCGCTCGGGCTCGGCCACGATGGTGACTTTGCCCGGGAGCTGACGTTCGATAAAATCGAGTTGGGCCTTGGATGTGGCCACCACTATGGATGAAGCGAGGTTGGCGTCGCCGATTTGGCGGACAACGCGCTGTATCATTGATTCAGGCGTGCCGTCGGGCGATGGCATCACACGCAGGAATTGCTTGGAGCGTACGTCGTTGGACATTGGCCAAAGACGTTGTCCCGATCCGCCTGAAAGGAGTATCAAGTGCATATCGTTAGTTGGGAAATTGGGGAGTTCGTTGTTATTTTACGATGCCTTTTTCGAGGTATTCGGCAAGGTTTGTGCGTACACGCTCGCCGGCGCGTTCCACGGCCACTTTTGCCATGTCGGCCTCGGTCATGATGCGAACAAGTTCTTCAAACGATGTTTTCTTGGGGTTCCATCCGAGTTCGCGTTTGGCTTTGGAGGGGTCGCCCCAAAGGTTTACCACGTCGGTGGGGCGGTAGAAGTCGGGTGACACTTCCACGAGGACGCGTCCTGTGGCCTTGTCGATACCTTTTTCATCGGCACCCTCACCTTGGAATTCGAGCTCTATGCCTACGTTGTGGAATGCAAGCTGACAGAATTCACGAACCGAATGTTGCTCGCCTGTGGCGATTACGAAGTCCTCGGGCTTGTCGTTTTGGAGGATAAGCCACATACATTCCACGTAGTCGCGGGCATAGCCCCAGTCGCGCAGCGATGAAAGATTGCCAAGCAGAAGTTTGTCTTGTTTGCCCTGGGCGATACGCGCGGCGGCAAGGGTAATCTTTCGGGTTACAAATGTCTCGCCACGACGTTCGGATTCGTGATTGAACAGGATACCGGAGCAGCAGAACATATTGTAGGCCTCGCGGTATTCTTTTACAATCCAGAAGCCGTAGAGTTTTGCCACGGCATAGGGCGAATATGGATGGAATGGAGTGTTTTCGTTTTGCGGCACTTCCTCAACTTTGCCATAGAGCTCGGATGTGGAAGCCTGGTAGATGCGACATGTGGAGGCAAGGCCGCAGAGACGCACGGCTTCGAGCACACGGAGCACACCGGTGGCGTCGACGTCGGCGGTGAATTCAGGAGAGTCGAAACTTACCTGAACATGGCTCTGTGCGGCAAGGTTATATATTTCGTCGGGACGGACTTTCGATACGACCTGAAGAATCGACATGGAGTCGCCAAGGTCGGCATAATGGAGGTGAAAATTGGGATGTCCTTCAAGATGCGCGATGCGTTCGCGGTAGTCGACAGAAGAGCGGCGGATTGTGCCGTGGACATCATAGCCTTTTTCGAGCAGGAGTTCGGCGAGGAACGAACCGTCCTGGCCTGTGATACCTGTAATGAGCGCTTTTTTCATTATCTAATTTCTAATTATGTGGCAAAGTTAGTGAAAAAAATTCGTTTTCTCAAATTCTCAATTCTTTGTCTGGGCTGCTACCTCAGGAGCCTTGTTGCGTCGGCAGGCCGACAGCACAGTGACGAGCAATGTCCATACTACAATATCGAATACCAGTATTATATTTATATCGACATAGCGCGACAGCAGATTATTAAGCAATGACAGCATCACGGAGAAAGCAAGGATTGAAATCATGGCTCGACGCTGGCTCCATCCGACAGCGAGGAGATAATGGTGGATATGGTTGCGGTCGGGCAAGAATGGATTGTGGCCAAGACGTATTCGCAACATATATACGCGCACCACGTCGAAACACGGCACAATCAAGGGCGAGAATGCCACTACGGCCATGTTCAAGGCCGGTGCGTCGCCGGACTCAACGGGGGTGCAATGCAGCAGCTGGATGCTGAGGAATACGAGCATCATGCCTATGGTCAGCGCGCCGGTGTCGCCCATGAATATTTTTTTCTGACGCTTCACGTTTCCAAATACATTATAGTAGAAAAATGGCAGCAATACGCCAAGTGTGGCAAACGACAAAACACCATAGACATATTCTCCGGCCGACAGGAATGTATAGCCGTAGATGGCAAGGGCACAGGCACTAAGACCCGATGCAAGTCCGTCGATACCGTCGATAAGATTAATGGCATTGACCACAAAGATTGTAAACAGTATTGTCAACGGCCAACTGATAGCGGGAGATATTTCCGTGATTCCAAAAAGGCCCCAAAGATTATCGAGCCAAACACCGTCGCAAAGGATAAGCAGGGCGCACAGCAACTGGGCAACGAACTTGGCGCGATAGCGGATACCGATAAGGTCGTCGGCCAGACCAACGACATATAGGATAAGGATGCCGCAGAAGGCAAATGCCAGGGGCGCGATATAGCGAGGCATCATATTCACCACGGTGACCGGATCGACCCACTCGCCAATGCCGACAATGAGTGCCATTACGATAAATACAACAGGCATAAAGGCAATTCCACCAAGACGAGGAACAACGCCCTTGTGAATCTTTCGTTCGTCCTGCTCGTCGAAGAGATTTTTTCTAAATGAGATAAGCAGAATTTGCGGAATCATCACACCTGCGAGTGCGATGGCAAGAATCATCGCGGCAAGCGCGATTATAGTCCATGTAATCATAAAAAATAATATTGTGTGCTGTGTTTTTAATTTACTGTGTTAATCGGTCACTGTCTCGTGCCGTATTATTTTAATGTGCGCCGTAAGTGCATGAATATTATAAGTCTACACTTTACTTTCCCGAGCGGGCGCGGCGGCGTTCCTCGAAATAGAGGCGCGGAAGCGATGTAATGATTCGGCGGCAACGAGTCCACTGCTTGCGCGGTTCTTTCCACAGACGATGAACAAATTCAAGATGATGCTCCACCATCCAGCGAGGAGCACGGTTCACTTCAAGTCCGCTGTAAAACTTAAACGCAGCTCCCACAGCAATCATTACTCCGTGGCCGAGGTGCCGCTCGAGACGTTGCATAAACTGCTCTTGCTTCGGCGCTCCGAGCGCCACCCACACAATGTCGGCGCCGTCGTCTTCAACCATCCGGGCGATTGAGGCATAATCGAACTCGTCGACGCGGCAGAACGGCAACTCAACAAATTGCATTGTGTCTACATCAGGGTTGGTCTTGGCAAGATTTGCCTTCAATCCGTCGAGAATAGCCTGCTGTGTGCCCAAAAATATCATGCGGTACTTGCGACTGCCTACAATGTCGATAAAAATCTGGCTTCCACAGTATTGCTCTCGGCAGATACCATAAATGCTTTTCAGGTAGAGCGGCACATATGAGGAGTCGCATATCGAAAACATGGCGCCGTCGACTGTACGGGCATATTCGGCATCGCGGTTCACGGTTTCAAGAATCACTCCGTCGGAAACACATATATATCCAGGCCGGCCCTCGCCGACTCTCTCGGCAATAGCCCGGTGCACTGCCTCTCGGTCGAATTCATATCTTATATTAAAATACTTTTCCATGTATCTATTATTTAACCACGAATTTCACAAATTACACAAAATAATCTATGTTACTCCTGCCTTTTATTAACGTTAATGCCCGCAAATGAGCCCTTAATGAGAAATTAATGATTTATTAACGATAATTCACGCTAAATTCCCGATCTGAATTTATCGACGCGTGAGCTCGGAGAATAGCGACATCCAGCTTTCGGTGACGACTTCGAGGGAGTATTCGCGACAGAGCTTGTCGTAGGCCGCGCGACCGAGTCGTGAGAGCGTATCGCTATCGTCCCATATAGAAGATATTGCGTTTACAAGCTCCGATGCATCACCGGGAGTAAACAGACGGCCTATGGCACTGTCGTCGCGGCCGATAATTTCCGTAAATCCGCCATGGTCGGGAGCAACTACACATCGTCCATGCTGAGCTGCCTCAAGAATGGCCACGGCAAAACCTTCGTAACAACGCGAGGCCATGACTACAAGCCGCGCGCCTCGGAAAAACTCATCAAGGTCCTTCCCACCGAGAAATCCGCATAATTTCACGTTTGCCGGCAAGTTTTCAATAAGTTCGGCGTCACGCACAGCTCCGGCTAAGCGAAATTCCACTTTCGGCAACCGACGGGCCGCCTCAATGATAAGATCTACACCTTTCTCGCGGCTTAGTCGCCCACAGTAGGCCACATAACCGCCAGGATTAAAATCCGGAGCTTCTGCCGGGACATCGACGGCATTTGGTATAACTGTAATCTTTGCGGGGTCAAAACCGGCCTGCGACAATTTACGACGCTGGAAATCAGTAATGCAGGCGAAACGGTCGACACAATCGATAAAATCCCGACGCCATCGTGCTGTTGCGCCACGCAATGCATAGCCCAGCGATTTCAACCGTGAGCCCTCGCAGTTATATTTCACACAACCCCACTCCGAGCCTCGTTCGAGGCAACGCTCGCAAGGGCCGCCGTCGCGCATAAACAGTCCCGTCGGGCACACGAGCCTGTAATTATGAATCGTCATCACCACAGGCACACCGGCCTTACGACATTCTTGCAAAGCCGCCGGCGAGATAAACGGAAACACATTATGTATATTCACAACATCCGGCTTCACCTCCCTGAGTATCCGGCGCATCTCTCCCACTCCTCCCGGGCTGTAAATACCGGCGAAGAAACCATGTATTTTTCCCATCAGGCTCTCGCGAGCTCCGGCCGACGACCGACGCAACATAGCCACCTCGACACCCCGTCCCCGGAACGCCTCTGCCATGCGGTCTACCACCGCTTCCTCACCCGAGTACTTCCCATACTCGTTATGCACCATCAACAGTTTCATAAAAACGGTTATATAGAATAAATTGTCAATTGTTCTTTTGTGAATACCACCCAGTGGAAATTCCTGGCCCACCTTTTTTATATAATGACTTATAAAACAATTCCTCTTCAGAAAGATTTGAAGAGTCAACATACCATGGCAAATGTCTTATACTATATTTCCCACCCAATCTTAGTGTAAGGAAATTCCATGATGACGGTCCGTAGCAATATGGACGATACATTGCAAAAGTCGTATCTACCATCGCTTTATACAAATCCGGTTCAATCTCATTTTCCCAAAAACGACTTTCGTTAGCTATGACACTATCTTTAAGTTCATAGCAATCAGGTATATCATCTATTCTCAGAGCACAACCAACTTTCTGTGCATATGGATAACGCTTTAACAATTCCATCATCCGCTTCATCAAATCGTCGGGACAATCATCTGACAATTCAAGGTCAGCATCCGTATATACATAATATGACTTTCGAAAGATTTCGAATAACTCAGATTTCCATAAAGCCATATATCCCAGATTCTTGCCCAGTCGTATTACTTTATACGGACAAGTCTCATACCATTCAAGCAACGGGGGATATACCGAATCATTATCAAGAATATAAATATTTGTTATACCTATTCGTTCCAGACTATATATCAACCGTTTAAGATACTCGAAACGATTGAAATTATTGATAATTACTGGTATTTGGTTTGGATTGTCAACTTGGTTCCTATATATTTTATTGTAATACCAAATTTTAATACGATTTATTGTCGTTTTCTCAATTATATGTACCTATCGCAAAAAATGCACAACATTTTCTGGCAGTTTTAGTTTTAACACTTCACGAATAGCCATAAATCTATTTTTTTAATTTCAAATACACTTTACGGACAATAGGAAGTAGCGGTTTAACGCCTTGGAGAATGCACGCAAATGCAAGAGGATGGCGAGAGGAGAACGAAAGCATTCGATCCGAGCAAGGCGTATAAGCGCAACATTCACGCAGAATCTGCAATTTTTGCTTGAATGGCAGGCGCCAAAGATAACGCTGAATGTTTGCCTTGTGCATAAAGTGATGATGTCCCATCACAGCTTTGGCTGTAGCCTGGTCCTCATCCAACACATTCTCACCGACTGCACGAATTCGGCGACTCATCTTGAAATAATCGTATATGCGTTGAAAATCTTCACCAATTTTGCAAGTCTGACCCTCCCAGTAGAGGTATTTCACAACTTTAACAGGGATATAGGCCATTTTCTTCGCTGCAATAGTAGAACGTATGGTAAAATCAGTATCCTCGAATCTTACATTCTCTTCGAAGAAGATATCGTTTTCAAGCATAAAATCCCGACGGTAGGCATAACACCACGGACACCAGGGTATCTGTTGTGTCTGAATAAACTTACGGCCTGACATTATTTCCTGTGAATCGTTGTACATGTCATGCTTGACATCTCCAGAATTTATAAGTTCAAAATCGTACATCACGATATCCAGACCGGGATTAGCCTTTATATAGTCGCGAACTTTTGCCAAAGCTCCATCGGCAAACGAATCGTCTTGATCGATGAATACAATATACTCACCTTTGGCAACACGCATTCCTGTGTTTCGTGCGCCCCCTTGACGTTTGTTAACAGTATGGTTAATAAGCGTTAAATGGGGGGGGGTAATTCTGTTGTCTATACGCGATTGAATCACAGCTGCAGTGTCGTCCGGCGAACAGTCGTTGACGAAAATCAACTCATATTCCTCCGGCGCAAGCCCTTGCCGAGCTGCCGTATCAATCAACGCATCGATATATTGTCCTCCACAATATATCGGCACAATAATTGAAAAAATAGGATTAGACATTATTCTTTATACTTTATTGATTGCTGAAATATATGAAGCAAGGACGGCATCTCGATGAAATATTGATTTATCGATGAAGGCACGGTTGGCGGCTGCCGTCACTTTTTCGGGATTGTTGTGTAAATCAACTAATATATCGGCAAGTTGGAATCTATCATTGAAAAAGAAGCCGTTTTCTCCGTCACGGATTATATCAAGAGCGACACCGGTTGGGCGTGTTACCACACACCGGCCGAGCGCAAACGGTTCGGCAATGCAACGGCCATATGTCTCAACATTTGACGATATGATAGCAACATTACTCTTTTCATATTCTTCCCATACTTTATCGAGAGAAAGTTTGCCCGGAAATTCGATCAAATTCTCAATTCCTTTTTCTGCTGCGAGTTGACGGATACTATCTTGTGTCGGACCTGCCCCGGGGAGCACAACGCGAATCGTATAGTCGTAAGTACGCTTTACATATTCAGAAACTGCTTCAACAATCATTTCTTGCTGTTTGCCGTGGCGGAACTGCGCCGGAAAGACAAGACGAAGCGGATTTGACGAAATAATATTCTCTTTTTTATTAAATTGAGGCTGATTCATCATATAGAACACCAAGTCGGTCTTATATTTGAGCAACCGGAATTTATTTGATACATATGTCGACATGCTTATCACACGATCGGTAGTCAAAAACAGAGCCGTACCAATTATAGCTATAGCCGGAATTGTTTTCAGGGGCGAATTATGCCGGTAACCGTGTATTGTGTATATTATTTTAAATTTTTGAGGTATAATTTTACGATATTTAATCCACGATACAAGAGCCAATTGCCAGTTGTTGTGTACATTGACATGGGTAATTTGTTCATGTTTTATCACTTCCTCTATCTGTCGGGAAAGCAATTTGAAATTTTGATGCTTGTCAAGTCCCTCGACAATAGTAACAGGCAATTTTTCATCTCGAAGCCATTGGTGCAGTCCGGGTTCCATTTCTTCGGGTGATGAAATGAAATGAGATTCCAATTCTTCACAACGATTAATTTCGACGGCTTGTTCCGACAAGGCTTGTGTGAGTCCGACATTATAATCGGAGCAAAAAAACAGTAAGCGAGGTTTCATATTTGTTGCAACTTGTAGCCGCAGCAAAAATGACTCTTCACTCGCGGCCTATATTCTTAAAATTTTACGCAGTTTGCTGTATATTCTTATAGCTAAGCAATGATAGCGACGTAATTGTCTATTGATTTCTGAATTGGTTGTAATTTCCACCGGCTCTTTCCACAGCAAATGGGGGGGGGTGTTAACCAATTGATAATCAACTAAATCCAAATCTATTTTAAAGCGAGAGTAAGACTGGCGGCAGTTGGTGGCTTCGGCACCGAAGCCTTCGTTGTCGACAAGCGAGCGGAATGGATGAACCGACAGCAGGCCGTTGCGCCACTGCCAGTAGCAGAATCGTATGGCCCACGAACGGTTGCGGCCAGCCATATATCCGTCGAGCATCGAAGCCATATCGGAGCCTCCGCGATTGAAAGAACGGCGGTCACGACGATTATGTCGGAAAGATTCGTAATCACTCACTGCCCAATCGATTTTTTCCCAACGGTCGCGCCACGTAGCCCATCCCCATGATGATGACCGAGGTGAAAAATACACATCGCCGTCATAACCTTCCGGACGGCGAATCTTCAAGCCATAGGCACATGCCGAACAAACCTTCGGCTCATCGGCATATCTGTCAAGCATTTGATTCAGATACATCAACATGCCGGGAGCCGGCACAAGATCGTCTTCGAGAACAATCACACGGCCATATTCGTTAATTACATCAGTTACACCAGCTATTATCGAAGGACCAAGACCACGGTTTGATGCCGAGGCACGCACATCGTCTGTTAAGGAGCGTGCCACTTCTATGGCAGCCTGTACCTTTGTCCGCTCAGGCTCATTTCGAGGACCATCAACAAATACAATGACCTTCGACTCATCGAACAGCGCACACTTCCGAAGCGCATCGCCTAACCTCTGCAAAGCATCAGGCCGGTTGAAGGCAAATATTACAATAGGTGCTGTCGCCATCAGAATGGTTGCAATTTAGAAGGTAACATATTTATTACCAGATAAGCATATAATTTATAATTTGCAGGGGCGAGACTAATGGCTTTTATTGTTTCCCGAAATGCCTTTCCGCGCATACGGAGCCGCATATAAACCGATGCTCGCATCTTGTGCCACATCGACCGATATGCTCTCAATCCTGGAGTTTTGTTATCATCCATAAGCCGTTTCAACTCACGGCCTACCACATCATCCTCTGCCGGCACACGTTTCGGCTTTTCAGACACGTCATAACCCTCTACATTAAAAATAGCCAAAGGCTTGCGGCAATAGGCAATGCGGTAGCGGCAAGCAAGACGCGCCCAAGTCAGCAGGTCCTCGCCAGAACGGATTCCCAAAGGAAAACCGCCGATTGCAATCAACGCCGAACGGCGTGCCATTACCGCCGACGTCCACAATGGAGGATGCGAACATGATGCCACCTCGAAATAATTTTCAAAAACTCCGCGCTGCTCTATGTCCATTTTATTAAATTGCGTTATAGAGATTGCGCCATCAGAATCCATGAACTCGTAATTTGTAGCAAATACGTCACATTCCGTATATTTTTGTATCTGATCAAATTGCGTGGCGAGATAGTCCGGTTTCCAAAGGTCGTCGGCATCAAGGAATGCAACAAACTCGCCCCTCGCCTCCTCTATTCCTCGGTTTCGAGCTGCTGAAACGCCTGCATTCTTCTGACGTATCAACTGTAGATTTTCAAGGCCAAGGCTCTCGACCTTTTCAGCTGACCCGTCGGTAGATCCGTCGTCGACCACAACAATCTCAAAATCCTTATAAGTCTGCGCAAGAACCGACCTAAGCGAGGCCTCCACCTGCTCAGCCTTATTATATAATGGCATTATAACCGATATCATAACGACTTAAATTTTTCTGCAAGATATTTATTTACCTCTGTCTGCCCCTGCCGGTTTAGATGGATGTTATCAAAGAACAATTCATACCTTGATGAAAACTCCGGATTTAAATCCCAAAATTCAATATCGGGAGACTGTGCAAGTTGATTCATATAATCAATATATTCCTGATACTTTTCGGATTCAGACATATTTAAAATGTCAACAACAGGAGTGCCAACAAGTATTATTTTAAGTCCATGCGATTTAAGCAAATCTATTGATTCCTCAAATCGAATCTTTGAACTGACATCCTTAGAAATCTTTCTTTGTCGGCCTTCTGCCACAGCCTTTTTTAGCTGTTCTATGTCTGTCTTCCCGAATTTATAGTTATTCCAATTATTAAAATAGCCACGTAAAGCACTGTTAATTAATGCATCGGAATAACGTGTGGTATGTATGGCCTTATGAATCAGATAATCTGATAACGGAGCAGAAGAATATATGTATTCATCTATATTTTCTTTATCCATAAATGGATAGAACAACTTATATGAATTCTTGCTTAAATCAGCATTATTAAACATAAATTGATCGACACCATAGAGCACATATTCAAGAGAATCCGAACAAGGTGATTCCATTATCTGACGAATCATCTCATAACGATCGAAAATATTTACTCCTTCCCGGCAATACTTGGAAACAGATTTCCCTATTGAATCTTCAAAACTGCTTTTATCAACCGACAGCATTAATTGTGAATGACCGACAAGCAGCACTTTTGAATGTTGGTTAAGCCCAAA
The DNA here is from genome assembly GCA_009775125.1 of Muribaculaceae bacterium. GTDB lineage: Bacteria > Bacteroidota > Bacteroidia > Bacteroidales > Muribaculaceae > CAG-873. The sequence goes on from VSPD01000008.1 coordinate 43,761, forward strand.
GTATTTCTCCAAGCCTTGCTTAAGCACATAACCGACAATCCTGTCAAGTATAAAAAATGCCAAAACTATACCAACAACGATAAATATCTTTTTCTTCATCAGAACTGAAAGTAAACAAATTGGTCAGAAGAAACGCCAAACAAACATATGCACAACATCAATAAAACATACTCAATGGGCGCACGACGAATGAACCGCCCTTTGAATGTCAACCACTCCCGGCACACAAATATCAGAAGAAGTGCGACAGTGAGCACTGTGGCAAATGTTGAGCTCCCCCATTGTATCGGGGATACAATATCCGAGAAAATGCGAGAAACAACATAGGCAGCCTCTCCAATGTTTTCAATACGGAAAAATATCCATGCCACCGTTACGGAAACAAATGTAAAAATATGATAAATCCAATTGGGGTTTTTAATCTTCAAAAAATATTCAATCAGATACAGCACCGCATGTATTGCACCCCACACGATAAAAGACCATGTGGCGCCATGCCATATCCCGCTAAGCAGGAATACTGTGGATATATTTAAAATCCATCTTGCTTGCGACACCCGGTTTCCACCCATAGATATATATACATATTCAGTAAACCAGGATGTAAGAGAGATATTCCACCGTCGCCAGAATTCCTTGATTGTACGTACACAATATGGCAAATTAAAATTCCGGATAATATCAAATCCCAACATTCGGGCTGTTCCAGAGGCCATATCGGCATATCCGCTGAAATCGCAATATATCTGAAATGAATAAAAAATCGCCGCAAGTGCAAGGCTGCTTCCGGTATAATTTTCCGGAGAAAAATAGACTGTATTTACATATATCGCCAATCTATCGGCAATGACAACCTTTTTAAACAAGCCCCATATAAACAGCCCCAAACCGTCGGAAAACAAATTCCACGACATTGCCGATGGCAAATTCAGTTGCTTTATCATATTCCTGGCTCTCTCAATAGGGCCACAAAGCAATGTCGGAAAAAAAGCGACAAATAATGCAAATGTAACAATATTCTTTTCTACGCATACTTTTCGCCTATAAATATCAATGGTATATGTTAAGGCCTGAAAAGTAAAGAACGACAATCCGACAGGCAACAAAATTGATGGCCACGCCAAATAAGCGTATTTAAAAAACACCAATTGTGCCAATGTCAATATTATTGCACTTGTTACTTGTAAACGAGTGCTTTGGCTTTTTTCAATTCGGGCTGCTATCCATCGCCCGAAAATATAATTTATTAACGTAACGTATACAAGCAGTCCTATAAACCACCAATGAAACTGGGCATAGAAATAGTATGATGCCCCCAATAAAAACACATTGCGAAATTTAATATGCCGCGTATAATCTGCGATGAAAAATACCGCAAAGACAATTACGAAAAAGACAGCATATTCCAAACTATTGAAAACCATACTAATAATCTACTTTTTGAGCACGAATAAGACCAAGCATCATACCATATGCCCCCAACGGATATGAGAATGTAGCCATAGTATAATTTATGGCGTTGTCAGTGTACATTGAAAGCAACATTCCTCCTAACGAAGCGCCGGCAGCAACTGCAAATATTTTTATAGGAGGGCCATATTTAGTTCGGCTAAACACGATGAAGCAATGGAATATTATACCAAGGAATGAACTTGCAAAAAGGACCAGACCGATCAAACCATTGTCACAAAGCATCTGTACATAGTCGTTATGGCAGATTTTTACAATAAAGGGATGACGGCCGGCATAAAAAGTCTCCTGCATATTGCCGGTACCGCTCCCAGTCAACTCTTTACCCACGAAGAAATGGTCAAGCGACCATTCCCACATCGCAAAGCGGCCATTTGAATTTATATCATCAAAAGAAATCTTCCCTTCCTGCAATGCCGTAACATCCTTTCCGGATTTATCAATAAACATTTTATTTTTAACCGCAGGAATTGTAAATATGGCAACGATAAACAATATTAATACTCCGAATATTACCGGCAAGGATTTCAATTTATATTTAAAGAAACTGAATATCATCAATGCAAGAGCTGTTCCCATTATAGATGTGCGAAATACCCACAATATACAAGGAATACAGAACAATATGGCATAAATCATGTTTTTACGTTTTTCATCAGTAAAGAAAAATAACGCGACAGACAAAATGCACATGAATTGATATGTTATAGCCAATGCTGTAGCATACCAAAAAACTGCTCCGCCTATAATATTCAATCCCGGCACAAAAAAGAAGACGATACTCACCACTGCAATCTTCCTCGCCCAAAGCAGAGCTTTCATCCCAACTTCAATGTTACGCACAATCGCAGATGCCGCAAGCGCAATCAAAATAGGATATGTATATTTCAAAAATACACGCACTCCATAAAATGGAGCCGGAGAGTAAAAGCAGCCGATAATTAGCCAAAAAAGAAACAAGGCATATATCCTCATCGGTGTCGACATTACCGAATTCCCAACTTTCAGTGCCGCGACAAGACACAATACCTCAAGCACAAGCAGGCGTATAGCCATAAGATCCAGGCCAAAGTTTGCCGACAATGCAACAATACCCGTACAATAAAGTATGACCCAAAAAGTCTCCGGACCATCAAAGAGGAACAATTGCTCCTTATCAAATGGACTTTTAAAATAAGTTCCACCTGAATAAAGGACCTTGATCTCATAAAAAGTCAACAAGAGAAATAATATTAAAACAACAAATCCCATTCTCAGTAAAGAATTAATGCTTACAGAAAGGCTCTTATAATTTCAATGAATCGGCATATTGTATTATAAATTGCCTTATATCGTCGACATGCCCCTCTGAATCAGCACGATATTCCCCTTCATGCAGCGCCATCAGAATACGCCTGTTATATTCATGACTATGATGACGCACATCCATATATTCTTCCAGATTCGTAATCCAAGGCGCACATTGAAAATCAAAAAGTTCCACATTTTTAAAATTAGACAATCTCGAAATCATGTACTTTTTAAAATTCATATTTGCATCGAAAACACCTGTCTTATCGTATATTATAAATTCAGCAATTGAATACGGCGGGAAATAAATCAGCCATTTAACTTCATCTGATGTATTTTCCAGAATGGGTATAAATGTGTTGTCAAATCGCTCCTTCATTAAATCAAAATCGTATTCCTCATCCGGATAACCCAAAACAGTATTTTGAAAAGATTTTATCAGAACATCTTTGCCAACTGCACTTGAAAAATGATACAAGGTTTGCTCGGATTGTGGCGATCTTAATATCTTATATGTGTCCTTTAACGATGAGTAATTCCAATGGTATTCGTAATTATTCCAATTGCTATTATCGTAAAGATACGGATTTATAGCATATCTTCCGTTTGAAAAACTGAACATATCCAAACCCATAATCACATTTTTAGCTTTCCCATGCGACAAAACATAAGGCAGAACAATTTCATAATCATCGTATCTGGCACCCAATAATGTGAAATTCTTCGTTTTCCATCCCCATAATGAGTCTGCTTGACCTGTATAGTGGTTCATCGCCATTGACGATCCTGTAATAATAGCATTATAATCGTGATGTTTCGCAACTCCTGCTATTTCCATCCGCTGATTGCCCAAGTACATTTCATGAGCACCATATTGCTGATACGGATCTACAATACCAACAAAAAAGCCTATTGCGCCAAGTGAAATTGCTATTAATGCCACTGTGGTGCAAAACCTTAATTTATATGACTTCAATTCTTGCATCAAAAATTAAAATATAGAAATGTTACTACCCTTGAAATAAAAAGAGTTCCGACCACAAAAGATACCACAATCGCAATCTGTTTTACGGTCGTGTAGCGATATTCTGTCATCAGCTGATATGTTGTTGGACCAAACAGCCCGAAAAGCATTGCCACAACCAATATTATCATATTCGCTGTATTAGGTATTATCGATGGAAGATGTGAAGTATACGCTGTGGTCAAGTATAATTCATGGTTATCAAACATTGACTGAATAATTACCCTGGCTATATGAATATTGTCGGCCCGGAACAATACCCAAAGTATGTTAATAAAGAAGAATGTTATAAACATGCCTAACCAAGAGGGCATAGAGTATCCCCGACGATTCCATGTGCGGCGAATCATAACTCCAAATCCATGACAGATACCCCAGATTATGAAAGTCCAGCCCGCACCGTGCCAAAAACCACTGATGAAAAATACAAGGAAAATATTGAATAAGACACGAGCTTCTCGCCGTCTGCTTCCGCCAAGTGGTATATATACATATTGCGTCAAAAATCGGTTAAGTGTAATATGCCAACGCCTCCAGAAATCTTGAAAATTTGAGGCTCGATAAGGGGCATTAAAGTTTAGCGGAAGATTGATATTGAACATTCGCCCAATGCCTATGGCCATATCACAGTATCCACTAAAATCAAAATATAATTGAAATGTATAACTTAGAGATATAAGCCAGGCTTCGGCCATTGTGTAATGTTCTAAATTCAACGAGAATCCGGCGTTTGCAAATACGGCGATTGAGTCGGCTATAAGCACTTTCTTAACCAGACCCAACGAAAAGATGAACAATCCGTCGAACAGATTCTTGAATTGAGGATGTCGGTTGGCTTCCGCCTCAAATTGTGGCAACATTTCTTCCGGCAACACAATAGGTCCGGCTATGAGTTGCGGGAAGAAAGTAACAAAATTGCAATAGTCAAGAAACTTAGGGAGACTACCATTGCTCTTATAGCAATCAACAATAAAAGCCAATTGTTGGAAAGTAAAGAAACTGATACCGAGAGGCAGCAGAATATTAGTCAACAGGAAACTTGTTCCAAACAGTGCATTTACATTTTCAATGAAGAAGTCAGAATATTTAAAATATCCAAGAAGACCAACATTAAAAAGAACTCCTATTGTCAGAGATATCTTTCTGACATGCCGGGAAGCATTGTATTTATCTTTTGAGAGAATTGTGCCTATGATATAGTTTACAAGCACCGAAGCAACTATTATTGGAAGATAACTAACATTAAAAAACGCGTAAAAATATAGCGATGCAACAACAAGAACTCCTTTTGCCCAATTATGCCATCCTACCCGGTTGAGACCGAAATAAAGAAGCAGTGTTAACGGTAGAAACGCAAATATAAAAACGAAGGAATTAAATAGCATATCAAATTTACAAGAATAGAATATTTTGACGAATAGAGGATTATTCTAATGTGCTGTAAAGCGAAGCGATGGTATGACGGTAATTGCCTACCGAAAAAAGGGAGGCGCGGCGGATGGCACCGCCTGACAATGCGGCAAGGAGCGAGGTATCCGCAGAGAGACGGGATATTTTCGATGACAGGTCGACGATGTCTTCGGGACGATGCAAGAGCCCTGATTCCGTAGTGACTACCTCGGGTAGGCCGCCGGTGTCGGCCACCACAGGAACACAACCGCGCGCCATTCCTTCAATTGCTGTTAAGCCGAAGCCTTCGGAGCGCGACGGCATAAGAAGTATGTCAATGCGGTCGTATTGCGATTGCAGCTGCGACTGTGGCTGACGACCCGTAAACTCTACTCGGTCGCAGATGCCGGCCTCTGCAACCTGTCGCTCCATCAAGGCGCGTTGCGAACCGTCACCGACGATAAGAAGCCGCAACCGCGGGTTTGTCTCTGCTGCACGAACAAAAGCAGGCACTACAAGATCCATACCTTTTATCTGTTCAAGACGGCTAACGACACCAACCGTAATTGTATCTGTTTCGCTCAACAGCTTGCGGGGCGCGTCGAGCACATCGATATGCGCAGGAATATTGTTATATATGGTGAAATGTTTGCTAAGCTTGCCATCGAACAGCCTCGATGTGCCGAAATAGCTCCGCTCGGCACGTTCGGTGATGCACTGGAAGGCCGTAAGGCATGATGAAGTGAGCCAACGGATAACACGAAGCCCATTTGGCGAATAAATGTCGGCGAAGGTATGCGACGTGGCAATCACTTTTTTCACCCCAAGCAAGCGCAATATGATTACCGGCAATGCGCCCGGCGCCATATACTGCACATGTACTACATCGGGCATTTCGGCAGCGACAACTCGTTTAAGTCCGCGCCAAAGGTGTCTAATTACTCCATTTAAACCACTCGGTCGCCGTCCCCCCGAAGATAAGAGTTCAACCTGAGCACCAACTTTCCGGTAACGCACAACCATCGAATCGGCATACTGAAAATAGACAGAAACAGTAACCTTATGTCCGGTTGCTATCAGTGCCTCGACAAGACTTAGAGTTTGAATCTCCGTACCACCGGTAAGCATGCATGGCAAACAAACCAAAACCTTCATACAGTTGGCTTTTAAATTTCAGAAGCGCTTAGCCTTTTCAATGAAAATAATTTCAAACTAACCGCCTTGTGCAATTTCATTGATGCGAAAGCAAGCGGTATCGTAATTACGAAACTCAACAGCAAGATTAGCAGTGGCTCCTTTATAAAATAAAGTTGTATTTGTCCAAAATTCTTTCCTGTGAAAAATATTCCATGCCAAAACCAAAGATACATGCTTAAAGTCCCCAGAAATAATATGAATCTTCTAACATATGCTATTGAAATTCTTTTAGTAAACTCTACTATTAATGCGACAAGCATCATAGCAATCAAAGCGTTTCCGAGGATTAACATAAAATAATACTCCGGACCCGTGTAAAAGAATAATTTCTTCAAAAGCGAAACTGCACCTATACACAGTATAAAGGAAACCATAATCACATATATATTGGTCTTTTTTAATCTTGGCTCGATTTTTTCAAATATACCATATTTGCAAACCAACAGCCCTATACATCCCGCTAATATTGGCCAAATATGAGTTATAGGATAACTTATCGTTGGATATTTCGTAAACACCGGCATTTGTATTAATCCCATTAGAAAGACAATTGCCGTTAGCGCCAACAAATCATATATCTTTTTTCCCGAGGAAAATAATTTCAATATGAACGGAGATAGCAGGACAAACTCAATATAATAGCATACATACCACGCAAATGGCACATTTACCCATTGACTTGGCCCTACCTTAATTCCAAAAGCGTTCAAACTCAGGTCATTCAAGGATGGCAGTTCATCATTGTTAAAAAATCCGATAACCAAGAATGCTGCAAAAACAATCCAATAGCCAATAAGGAAACTAATCAACCTTTTGCTCCTGTTCTTCACAGACTGTTTACTCCTATTCAGCCATAGCGCATAGCCGCTTGTAAATGCAAATATTTCAACACAAATACCACCTGCTGAACTAAAAAATTTTGTAATATAATCTCCTATCTGACCAATGTGAGATTGCGCCGATACATTTTCCAAATACCATTCCGGATGATAAAATAAATGCAAGCAATACATTAAAACAATTGCAACCCCGGCCACTAAGACGGATTCTTCCTTTCCGTAAAAAATAAATTTAGACGACTTATCGAACTTAATTTCAGTCATATAAAAAACTTACGCAAAAATACGCGTGCAAATTTTAGTTTCCAATTAAAGTATGGAACAATTCTTCCCACCTGTCTGCAATGGGCTCTATATCAAATTTCCGGACTGATTGGCGTGCATTTTCAGACATTTTAGAAAGTACGTCCGGATGACTCATCAGATATGCGAGTTTATCTGCAAAATCTTTTGAACTGAATGGTTTTACCAATAGGCCATTCTTTCCGTCATCTATAATGTCTTTAATGGATGCAAAGGAATCAAACGCAACCGGTACCGCTCCACACTGCATGGCTTCTGTCAGAACCATCCCCCATCCCTCATAAGAACTTGTCAGGATTGCAATTTTAGCCCGGGTTTGATATTTGAATGGATTATCGAAACCGGTAAACCTGATGTTTTTAATTCCTTTAGCTAACTCTTTCATCCGTTCAGCCCATAGGAATTTTTTATTATAGCCAACTATCACTAATGTCCAGTCGGGGAATTGCCTACAAATTCTTTTCCACAACTTGATTGTCTGGGTCGGTCTTTTTTGCTCAGAAAAAAGACCGACCCAGACAATCAAGTTGTGTTTTTCCGGCAATTCGGCGACGTCAGTCGCCGAATATGAATTTGGATTATTGATCGCGCAATATTTTTCCGTATACCCCGGACACAAATAGTCTATTTCAGGATAAAAATATTTCGAAAGCGTACAAACTTTATCTGTACGAGGCAAAAGATATTTATATTGCTCTCTTCGGTCTGTTAATTCTCGTTTTTTAAGTTTTGGATAAAGGACACTACGTGCTATCAATTTAATTCTATCAATTAAGCGCGGGCCTCTTAATTGAATTAACTCTGCCCAAAAATATTTCAAGTTTACAATCGGCGGAGTATGTACGACCGAGATAATTTTTGCCTTAGAATTACCCTTATTCAGCCACAATCGAGAATCGCTAAAATTCCCACTCTGATTGATGATTATATCAATATCATTATCAATCAAAAAATTATGATATACATCCAGATTTTCAGGTGCAAGCAATTCTTTTGAGGGCAGATATGTCAAAGGAGCAGGATAATCAAATTCATGACGCGTAGTCACATCATAAATAAGGTACCATACCTTATGGCCTCTCTTTTGAAGTTCACGCGTCAAGCTATCTGTTACTCGCCCAATTCCACCTTTATTAGGATGAAACGGTGTTATGTATGCAAATACGATATTCATCAACGATGAAAGAAATCTGTCACTTTAAGAAAATTGATATTACATTTACGCCACAAAAAGATATATGGCATTATTTTCATCGTTTTAACAGAGGCCAATCGCTTGTATAAAGAGGATGAGGACAATTTAATACACTCATCCAACTCTTTCAACGCATTTTGAGCCTCTGCACTGCCATTGCATATTTTGGGATCAAGCGCCAACGCATATGCCCATTTGCAATGCTCAAATATTTTATTTTCCAATACTTTTTTGATATCCTTATCAAGGGTATGCTCTGCATCCTTATAGAATTTTAGTTGTGCTTTGCATACACGAACATAATCCCCGTAATGCTTCACATAGCCTGCATAACTCACGCTTTGTCCTTCTCGTCCATAAAAATAACGATAAACATTCTTTCTCGAGAAGTTTATTGTGCGTATATGTGCGACCGGATATACCTTGAAATCCTGGTCTGCATAGAAACATTCACTTACTGCAATGTTATTAGATTGCAAAAACTCAGTGCGGTAAGTGTCGCTGTGAATGGGAATGTCAAACGTATAGTTGCCTTTTATTAGGAAATCAACAATCGGCAAATTCCCGACTCCATAAAGTGAATTGAACTCAATGGGCTTACAGTTGTTATCGGCATCAACTTCTGTCAAGTTGGTAACCACCAAATCTGCATCTACCGCCGTCAATTCCTCTATAAAGCCATCCAGTTCTTCTGTATCGAACCAATCATCGGAATCAAGAGATTTATAGTACTTACCTTTTGCCTCGCGGATTGAAAGGTTTATAGCACTGCCCCATCCACCGTTTGGCTTGTCGATAGCGCGGACGGCATCCGGATATTTCGATTCATATTCTCGTGCTATTTCCAATGAACGGTCTTTGGACCCATCGTTGACAACAAGAATTTCCAGCCGGTCGATATATTTGCTTGCCACTACACTGTCGAGACAGCGGCGCAAGTACTGTTCCATGTTATAGACCGGAATTGCTATTGTAAGTATCTTTTCCATAATTAGAATTTCATTCCAAGAACTTTCTCCACAATCGGAGCCATATCGTAATAGCGATATTCAGCCAAACGTCCTCCAAAAATTACATTGGGAACAGTCGCTGCCAATTCACTATATCGGGCTAAAATATCCGAATTGCGTTTATCATTAATCGGATAGTAGGGATCCATACCGGGTTGCCACTCAGCTGAATACTCTCGGGAAATTACCGTCTTTGGATTTTCATAAATCTCATTTCCAAACGCCTCAAAATGCTTATGCTCTATCACACGAGTAAATGGCACTTCTGAAGCTGTGTAATTCACCACAGCATTTCCTTGGTAATTTGGTGTGTCTAAAATCTCAGTTTCAAAACGCACCGAGCGATATTGAAGATATCCAAATTTGTAATCGAAGAATTGATCTATGGCTCCGGTAAAGACTATTCTATCGGCAACCGAATTCCAATATTCACGGTCAGAAAAATAGTCCGTGGATGTCATTACTTCAACGCCCTCAACCAAGCCGTCGATTAATCGGTTGTAACCCCCTATTGGAATACCTTGATATTTATCATTGAAATAATTATTATCGAATATCAATCTTACCGGAAGACGCCTTATAATGAATGCCGGCAGCTGATTGCATGGACGCCCCCATTGTTTTTCCGTGTATCCTTTTATTAATTTTTCATAGATATCACGACCGACGAGGAGCATGGCCTGTTCTTCAAGATTCGCAGGTTCGGTTCGGCCTTCTGCTTCAAGTATCTTTTTAAAGTCCGATCTTTGCTCCTCTATCTTCTTTTGAGCTTCTTCCGGAGTAATGACTCCCCACATCTGATAAAATGTATTCATATTGAACGGAAGATTAAACAGCTCTCCATGATAATTTGCAACCGGACAATTTGTATATCGGTTAAATTCCACTATCGAGTTTACAAAATCCCATACATCCTTATTCGAAGTATGGAATATATGTGCTCCAAAAACATGGACGTTGATTCCTTCAATATCATCACAAAGGAGGTTGCCGCCAATCTTGTCGCGTTTCTCTATTATAAGGCATGTCTTGCCGGCAGCCTTTATCCTGTTGGCAGCCATACAGCCATACAAGCCCGCTCCAACAACAAGATAATCATAATGCTTAGACAATTTTCCTAACATACGGAATTTGTTTCATTATCAGAATTAATAATACACATAACGGATACATCACAATAAATCTTGTAAATCCATTATCGATATAGTCGAATTTCAATATAATTGAGAGAAGAGTGTTTTGTATCAAATATATTCCCAAGCTCAAACCACTCCATTTAGCCAAAATACGCGGCCATTTTGAATCCAAAAATTCGCTACTGACAAAATTGCAGTTTTTCACATATACAAACATTGAAACGGCAGTTAACGTACAAAAAATACCGGAATATCCGCCAATTAATATTTCTCGCGTTTCATTTATATAATTATTGTATTCAGTAAATAATATTACAAATGCAGAAATTACTCCGGAAAAATACAGTACTTTTCTGGTTTTCTTTGAAATGTCAAAATTTCCTAAATAATAGCCTAAGAATATAAATATGAAGTACTCACAACCGAGCAGAAAAATATGACTATATTTTGTTACGCCTAAATCAATGTTAATAGTTGCAGGGATACATACCAGGCAAAACGCCAATATAATAAAACCTCTCAACATTTTTCGAGGCATGGCATTACATAATATGCTGACATAAGGAATCGCCAAATATATCCCAATAAGAGGAATAAAGAACCACATGAAACCGTTAAACTCAAATTGCAAAAACTTCACAATGAATTCTTTTATCGGAAAATCCTCACCGGTAATGTATATATGATGAACAAACATCAAGGCATAATACACATTCCATACAATCACAGGCAGTAACAAACGTCCACAACGTCTTTTATAAAATTGGCTAACTGCCCCCCCCCTCAATAAGTTAGGCAAAGCAGTGCGCTTTATCAATGTGTATCCTGAAATCATAAAGAAAACATCGACCGGCCATAATACAAAACTATGGGTGAAAATACTGAAAAAGAAATCCGCCGATTGATTACCGTCAAAATTCCAAAGAGCATAATTCGTACAATGCAAAAGCAATACTCCCGCACATGCACAAATATTCAAGACATCTACCCAAATATATCTTTCCTTATTTTCCGACATCACAACTGACAACAAAACAATCCTATGAAATAACTGAATATAATAGTTCTTCCCAATTATCCGCAATGTTTTTCACAGAGAAACACTCTGCAATCCTATACCCTTTTTTTCTAAGTCTTTCCTGTAAAGACATATTGTCTGCCAACTCAACTAATTTTTTAACATATTCGTCAATATTATAAGGTGTTACCAACTGTTCCTCATTTTTAATTATATCTCTAACTGAAGCATAACTATCAAAAGCTATTGGGACCGCACCCTGCGATATGGCCTCTAATAGAGTCATCGGCAATCCCTCAATCGCACTGGTACTTGCACAAATTTTAGCACTTTCAAAATACGGTTGTGACAACTGTCGTCCATGAAGCTCTATTCGAGGAATACCTCTCGACATATTTTTAACCGAGTCAAACATCGGGCCATCTCCAATCATAACCAACCTCCATTCAGGCAATTTAAAAAAAGCCTTTGCCCACACTTTAACCATTAAATCCGGACGCTTCTGCCTGAAATCCATTCTGCCAACCCATAAAATAATATTTGATTTATTATTTATATTATAACTAATTGGAAACGATACAGGGTTAGAAATAGCTGTCAATCTATCTCTACATACATTCGGGCATAATCCTATGAAATTCGGCACATAACTATTACTTAAAAGGACTATTCGATCCGATTTCTCATTCCAATATGAATAAAGAGATTTCAAATAATCCCTGAGTTTTCTCTTACGGTAAGGATAAGCAAATACTCTATAAATCCGCTTTACTCTCTCAGATAAAGAAGTATTGCGCAACTTACTCAATTCTCCAAACAAACTGTCTAACCCATAATGCGGATCAAAGTGTATTACAGTCAAAGATTTACACGAAACAGGTAAATTTGCAAAATTCATACATGTTCCCATGAGTCCACCTTGATTGATAACGACATCAATTTTATTATCAATCAAATATTTACATAAAATAAGTTCACCCTGTGAAGAAAGAAAAGTTCTTTCTTCTATAAAATAGATATTATTTGTCGGGTAATTATATTCCGAATCAGAACTACGTTTTACGGTATAGATGTAATATATCTCATGCCCCCTTTGAGCCAACTCCCTAGCCAACAAATCCGTAACTCGTTCAGTGCCGCCTACATTAGGGTTAAAGAGCCAAGTAAAGGCAAAAGCAATTCTCATCTTAAAAAAATTTTTTGATAGAATAATCCAACAACACTACGAAAATGCTTATTTCCCACAAAGTAAACAGAAGATATTACAATTAGAAATATCAACGAAACAATAAAAACATATTTTATCCAAATTATAACGGACACCGTAGCGGGTAAAGTTACCAAATAGTCAATAATACTGTTACAAAAAACAATTGAAAGAAATGAAAAAAAGAAGCATTTAAAATATCCATTCCAATAATTCCAAACAGATACTTTTAGACCAGATCTAAATAAAAAATACGGCTTCCACAACTCAACAATTACAATCAGGCTAATAATCCCGGCACACAAAACACCTTTCAATCCAAAAAAATAGCCACCAACAAGAGCAACAATTACATAAATCAGTGCTTCTGCCAAAGGAGCCCAAACATCATAAAAAAGCCCATATCCAAAAATAAACTGGTCAACAGTGCTTCTCGTAAACGAAAGGAAAGTTTTAATTAGTATTAAAACCACAATCACACCTGAAAGTATATATTCCTCTCCAACCCAAATTGATATAAATGAATCTATTGATTTGTATAATATATACACGATAAATGTCGCAACAAAGAATTGAAGTGAAAACATCTGCCAAAACACAGACATAATCTTCGTTTTATTACCTTCCGCTATTAAATTCCCCACTCCCGCACCTGAACTACTTAAAAAAGTATTCAGCAACACATTCAATTTATCTACAATCATCAAATAATTCCCAACCATTGCAACACCTCCAAGACTCACAAACATATAGATAAAAAATGACTGTGATTGAAATTGAGCAAAACCGGCAATCTTGTGGACGAAGAGCTGTTTGGTTTTGGTCATTACTTCCGGGTATTGGCGGAAGAGGGCGCGGCCGGAGGAGATGGAGGCGCGGAGCCAGGGGTAGGTTTGGTTGATTTTCCAGTTAAGGATGAAGGAGTAGATGATGCCGAAGGTGAATTCGATGATAACCCAGAGGTAGTAGGAGCCTGTGTACCAGGCAAGCACCATCTGGATGAGGGTTTTAATGATGTTCGCAGTCTGGAAATAGGCCGTAACGACGTAGTTGCGCTGGTCGGCTCCGAGGAGGTTCTGGCGATAGTTGATGAAGTAGCCAATGAGCGATGAGCCGAGGAATGAGAAATAGGCGAAATAGATGAGAGTGATAGGGAAGCCGGTGTTATCGGAGGGAAAGATGAGGGGGAGGAAGAATGAGAGCAGTATGCCGGCTGCGAGAATGATAAGGCCTATCCAACGGTAAAGGTAGCCCATCACGGAGATTATTTCGTTTATTTTGTTTTGGTCGTGGTCGTAAAGAGGCTTGTAGAGGAGATAGCCGATGGCAGACCCGACTCCGAGCTCGGCAAGGTTGAGGAAACCGAGGAGGTTCTGCAACGTGCCGGTGAGGCCGACGAAGTCAGCTCCAAGGGTGTCAAGGAATATTTTACGTGAAAAGAAACTCAGCGCCAGCGTCAGGAAGTAAAATATAAGGTTGACGCGGGCGTTAAGCAGTGTTTTCTTTACGCGTGATTCTTGAGCCATTAACTAAGACAGGGATTACATTGTCTTTCTTAGACAGGAGAACAGGAAGAACAGGAGTTATATTCTTGTTCCTTCTATTCTCTTGTACTTAATTATTTGACAGGGGTACAAATGTAACAGGGGTTAAAATTTCTTGTTTCTTTTGTTCTCCTGTCCAAACTCTTTACGATTCGGAGGTGTAGTATTGGGAGGCGCGGGAGCCGTAGGAGTAGCCGTAGTGGTAGCCGTAACGGGATCCGTAGCGGGAGGAGGTGGAGTCGGTGCCGTTGAGGATGATGGAGATGTTGCGATAGCGACGGTCGTTGTAGAGACGGTCGATTTCGGGGAGCATCGAGCGCTGGAAAAGGCCGGCACGGATTACGAAGAGCGTGGTGTCGGCTACGCGGTTGATAATGGCAGCGTCGGCAACAATCTCTATGGGCGGACAGTCGAGGAAGATGTAGTCGTATTGGTCGCGGAGCGATGTGATGAGTGATTCGAGTCGTCCGTTAAAGAGGAGCTCGGTGGGGTTGGGAGGAATCGTGCCTATGGGAATAATGTCGAGGGGCGATTCAGCATTGCCGCGTATTATTATGTCGCCAACGTTGGCGGTACGTCCGGCGAGATATGAGGCAATGCCGGGTGTTTTTGAACCCGCGGCTGCTTGCGCATAATGAGAAAGCGATCCGCGACGGAGGTCGAGGTCGATCACGAGCACGCGTTTTTCCTTAATGCCGAGAGAGAGAGCAAGGTTGTAGGCAACGAAGGTCTTGCCGGAACCGGGATTGGCGGAGGTAACGGCAATGACGGAGGCATGGCCGGTTTCGGGAGTCATGAATTCGAGGTTGGTACGCACTACACGGAAGGCCTCATTGATGATGTCGCGGCTATGCGGCTTTACCACGATGAGGGGGTCGGCATCCTTGCACTCGCCCTTGTTGCCGGGACGACGGAAAGTCTTGCCTGAGTTTTTCTTGCCGGTCTGGGGAATTTCGCCAACAAACGGAGCTGCAAGATTTTCGATATCCTTGCGTCCGCGCACCACGGTGTTGAGCATTTCTTTCAGCACGATAATCACAAGGGGAATAGCGATACCGATTACAGCGGCGACAAGCAGAATCATAGTGCGTGCCGGGGCTGTGGGTGCGGAAGAACCGTCGGGAGTGCGAATCACGCGTGTGTTATAGGCTGTGAAGGCTTGTGAGAGCTCGTTTTCCTCACGTTTTTGCAGGAGGTAGAGGTAGAGTGATTCCTTTACTTTCTGCTGGCGTTCAACAGAAAGAAGGTACTTGGCTTGCTTGGGGTTAGACGCAATTTGCGCAGTGGCCTGGCCGGACGAACTTTGGAGAGTGTGAATCTGGGCGTTGAGAGCAAGAATCTGGTTGTCGATCGACGAAAGGAGCGCAGAGCGAAGGCCTGCAAGGTTTCGGTCCATTTCCTGAACAAGAGGGTTAGCCTCAGAGGAAGCGGCCACGAGCGAGTTGCGCTCAGCCAGGGCTGTGTTGTAGGCCGAAATCTCCGACGAAACGTTGAGCGACTGCACGCCCGACGAAACGGGCAACGCCTGGTTGGAGTTGGCGGCATTGGAGAGGTAGTTGCGTATGTAGCGGGCCATGTACAACTGGTTGTTAAGGTCCTTGATGCCTGCCTGGGCTTCCTGGGCCTGCGACATGTACATGGAAGCGACTGCGCCTACGTCGGGAATAAGGTGTTCGGATTTGTAATCGGAAATATCGGAATCGACGTTGCCAAGTTCCGACTCGATTACGCCGAGGCGGTCGTTGATAAACATAGATGTCGACACGGCAATCTGGTTCTTATCCTTCACCCAGTTCTCATTATATATATTGATTACGTAGTTGAGGATGTCCTCGGCACGCTGGGTGGATACATCGCGGTAGGAAAGGTTGATGATTGACGATTTTTCGTTGAGATGAGCCACGGTAAGACCGGCGGAGAAAGCAGGACGCACAGCCGACACGGGGCTTTTCTTTACAGTCATGTCTACATCAAGACCGTCGCGGAATCCCTGGTGGGGAGCGATAACGAGCCGGCCGACGGGTGTAGCCACAGTGTCGTTTATAGCTGCTGCGACAGGAGCATGTTCAATTTTTTCGTTATTGAGGCGAAAATCATCGAGAGTGTATTTTCCATCCTTGATTTTGAGGTCGAACGACGCGGTGCCCGACGGGTCGAGGTCGATAAAATCGACGGCCACGGGCTGCGTGAGTCCGTAGAGAGTGACGGGGTGAAATTGGCCGGGAGCGGTGTAGCTCACGTCGAGATGCAGACGGCGCACCACCTCGGCCATAAGGTCGGGAGCCTCGATGGCAGAGATTTCGTTGGTAAGGTTGGTCGACGTGTTGAACAGCCCCATATCCTGAAAGGCATCGGCTTCCGAGCCGCCATATCCCCCTCCCGACGATTTCGAGTCTTTAAGAAGGATAGCAGCCGAGCGTGTATAGACCGGCGGAGTGGTAAGCACATAATAAAGTCCGATGCCGAGGCACACGGCAAGCGATATAAGGAACCAATACCAGTTGCGGACGCATACACTCACGATGTCCATTATATTGAACGAATCGTTTTGCTGCTGACGCGCCGCAGGCGCGGAAGGCGTGGCGACAGACGCTGTTTTGGAGTCGACTATTTGCATATTTTGTAGGTGTTGTGGAGTTGGGAGGTTGAGAAGAATTAAACTATCTTCTTATATATTTTCCTTTCTTTGCCTTATATTGCCTATTTGAAGACGAGAACGCCAATCGACATGAGGAATGTGGCAAGCGACATCCAGAAAGCATATGTTTGAAGGGTATTGCCGTTGACAGTTGAGCCGCGGCGAGCCTTGTTATTAGGTGTGACATACACCACGTCGTCTTGCTGGAGATAAAAGACCGGAGAGTTGTACACCGAGTTTGCGTCGGTGAGGTCCACCTCATAAACGCTTTGCTTTGCACCATCCGTACGTATAATCTTTACATTGGTGCGCTCGCCATCGATTGTAAGGTCGCCGGCATCGGCAATGGCGTCGAGGATTGTAATCTTGTCTTTTTCAATGGGAACACGTCCGGGGCTTTTAACCTCGCCGAGCACAGCCACGGAGAGGTTCATAAATTGTACGATAACAACAGGATCCTTCACAAGGTCGCGTCCAATAAGCTCGCGGCGGATATAGTCGGCTACCTGGTCGCGTGTCATGCCGGCAACGTGGATTTCACCGAGCACCGGGAACACGATGTCGCCGGCCGGATCTACCGTGTAACCTATACCCTGACCGCCGGAACCAAGAGTGGAAGAATTGGAGCCTGCCGAGAGGTTAAACTGCTCGGTAAGACGGTTGTCGGAGGTTGACACGATGATACGAAGCTGATCCTTCGGTTGAATCTTGATTTTGGCGGAGTTGTTGGATACAAACTCCGAGCCACGCTGCACGTCCTGGAAATACACAATGTCTTTGGGTGCTGAGCACGAGGCAAGCATGGCAACAGCGGCAGAAAGGATTATCGTTCTGAGTTTCATTAAAATATGTAGTTATTGCTGTGTTATTCGTGAAGAAACGTGAACCCGCAAGTACCGGGCACGGAAACCGGCTGCAAAATTAGCCATTTTCCGTATTATAATTCTATTTTATTTCAAAAAACAGAACATTTTTTCACAATTTTGTAACAATTCTTTATTTCCCCTCAACATGACAAGGTGCCATGCCGAAGGTCAGTATGATACTAAAATTGGTTATGAATCGATTTAACAAGCACATTGCGATGAGCGGGCCGGCAAGCCTCTTCTACATACACAATCATAGTAACAATCAAGAGGATACAGATATGAGAAAGTAATCCTCCGATATTGACATTTGAATTTCAGGCGCAAAGTTACGAATTATTTTTCAAACAACCAAATTTTTAATGAATTTTACCCCCCCCCCCGTCAGCTATAACACATTAACAATCAACATATTACAACTAAATAATATTCAATTTACATACGAGAACCGGCCACAAGCAGGCCGAGGCTTAGAAGCAGAAGTCCCAAATCAAGCGATTTCTCCTTCACATTCTTCTCATGAAGGGCTACCACGCCATAGATAAACGGCACAATCACACTTCCGCGACGCACCATCGACACAATCGAAATCATGGCTCCCTCTTGCGACAAAGAATAGAAATAGGCCACATCGGCAACAGTGAGAAACAGCGCGATACACGGAATCGTCCACCTCCACGTAAATTTTACGGCACCGGCACGTGAATCAAACCTGAAAAGCAACGACACAATCACGGCCATGAGCAGCAGTTGATACAACGAATACCATGCCTGCACCTCGAGGGGCAAATAATGGCGGAGGAGATATTTGTCGTAAAGCGCGCTGACGGCTCCCAGCACCATGGCCCCGACCGACATCCACAGCCACGACGACCCTTTGAGCGTGAAACCTTCCTTCTTGCCTATCCTTGATATAAAATATAAAGAAAGAAATCCGGCAATGATTCCGGCCCATTGAAGGCCATTTAATCTCTCGCCGAAGATACACAGCGCGCCCACAAGCACGAGCACCGGACGCGTAGCGTTTATCGGCCCCTGGATGGTGAGAGGCAGATGCTTGATGGCAAAATAGCCAAGTATCCACGACGACAGCACAATCACAGCCTTAACCACAATAAGAAGATGGCCGGCAACCGTGTCGCCAAGGCCCCAATGCCCCGAGGCAAGATTTCCTGCAAGCACCGGACTGAGATACAAAGTGCCGAAAAGCGTGTTAAGCAGCAGCACGACAAGCACATTATTGCCTCGCACAGATATTTTCTTAAAGATGTCGTAAAACCCCAGACACAGGCTCGATGTAAGCGCAAACAAAATCCAGACAGGCATAAAATCAAAATTTAGGCCGCAAAGTTAGGCATTTTTTTCGTAATTTTGCACCCGAATTTTCAAACATCTTGAAATGGACCTTGCAAGAAAGTTAAGAAACCAATTAACAGGGGTGCCGCTCGGGGTACTTCTGTCCCTTTGCGCGGCTCACTGCTGCAACGACACATTGCAAGCCGTGATCACAGCCCTTTATCCTATGCTTAAAACCGAACTTTCGCTCGATTTTACGCAAATTGGCATCGTCACGCTTATATATCAGATTGCCGCGTCGATATTCCAGCCCGTTGTAGGCCTTGTGTTCGACAAGCATCCCAAGCCTTGGAGCCTGTGGATGGGCATGGCTTTCACCACTTGCGGAATTATTATGCTGGCATTCATCAACTCTTTTGGCGGCCTGTTGCTCACCGTCACCCTCGTAGGCCTTGGCTCGTCGGTGCTGCATCCCGAAGCCTCGCGCATTGCCTCGGTATGCAGCCACGGCAAACGCGGACTCGCCCAGTCGGTGTTTCAGGTCGGCGGCAATTTCGGCAGCTCCATCGGACCTCTGCTCGTGGCTCTGCTGGTGGCGCCTTACGGAAGAAAATTCGTGTTGTTGTTTCTCATCGTGAGCGCGATAGCCTTCGCCGTGATGGGACACATCATCAAATGGTTCCGGACATATATACGTGAGCAAAAAAGAAACCGGGACAAAACAGCGTCAAGGCATTCCATGCCACTTTCGCGCGCCAAGACGTTTTGGGTAATAATAGCCATAATGGTGCTCATCATCTCGAAATACACCTATATGGCCTGCATGACAAGCTACTATACATTTTACACCATCGACGTGTTCGGAGCCGGGGTGTCGGCTTCTCAAATCTACCTCTTTGTATTTGTGGTGTCAACGGCTGTGGGCACTCTTGTAGGAGGGCCATTCGGCGACCGCTACGGACGCAAAGTGGTGATATGGGTGTCGATTCTCGGCGCAGCTCCATTCGCGCTTGCGCTACCGTATGTATCCCTGCCCTGGGCGGTGGCTTGCAGTTTCTTCGCCGGCTTCATGCTCTCGTCGGCTTTCCCGGCTATATTGCTATACGCGCAAGAACTCCTGCCCAATCATCTGGGAGCCATCTCCGGACTGTTCTTTGGCTTCGCGTTCGGCATAGGCGGCATAGCGTCGGCGGTAATTGGCAATTACGCCGACACCTACGGCATCGAGGCCGTGTTCCGCGCATGCTCCTACGCCCCGCTTTTCGGCGTGGTGGCCTTCGCGCTTCCACGGCTTAAACCGTCAAAGGAAGTGTGATTTATCAATTTGTCATCATTTCGGCGTGTTTTAACACTGACATATCGGATATTTTGCGTATTTTTGCACAATCTATCGTTTTCCACATCCAAGGTATTAAAGATTATGGCTGAAAAGACCACATTCTCATTTGAAATTCTGCCTCCGCTTAAAGGCAACAGTATATATAAGGTGTTCAAGACTATCGACGCCCTGCGTGAATTCGAGCCGAAGAACATCAACATCACATCGCACCATAGCGAATATGTCTACCTGCCTCAACCCGACGGCAGCCACCGCCGTGTGGCCGTGGTGAAAAGGCCCGGCACCGTGGCCGTGGCTGCGGCAATCCAAAACCGCTACGGCATCACCGCAGTGCCTCACATCATTTGCTCCGGATTCACCAAAGAAGAAACGGAATATGCGCTGCTCGACCTCAATTTCCTGGGCATTACCAACCTTTTCCTTCTGCGCGGCGACAGCAAACCGACTGCCACCCCCAACGACCCGAACGTCCGCGTCAACATCCATGCCACCGACCTCCAAGAGCAAGTCAACGCTTTCAACCGTGGCGAAGGACTCGACGGCACCCATATCGACGGAATCGAGACTCCTTTTATCTATGGCATGGCCTGCTACCCCGAGAAACACGAGGAGGCACCCAACATGGCCTCCGACATACGTTATGCCAAAATGAAAGTCGACGCCGGAGCCTCATACCTTGTGACGCAGATGTTTTTCGACAACAGTAAGTATTTCGAATTTGTTGACCGCTGCCGTGAAGCCGGAATCACCGTGCCCATTATCCCGGGCATCAAGCCTATTGTGCTCATGAACCAGCTCAACGTGCTTCCGCGCGTTTTCCGTGTCGACCTCCCCGAGCCGCTTTCCAATGCGCTTGAAAAATGCCGCACCAACGACGAAGTGAAAGAAGTGGGCGTGGAATGGTCCATAGCCCAATGCCGCGAACTTATTGCCCGCGGCGTGCCGTCGCTGCATTTCTACACTCTTTTCGCCACCGAGAGCGTCCGCCGAGTGGCCGCTGAAATATATTAATGATGAGAGACCAACTGAAACGCCGCATCCTTGTTCTCGACGGGGCCATGGGAACGGAAATACAGAAACGCGGCCTCACCGAAGCAGATTTTCGCGGCGACGAATTCGCCGGTCATCCTGTCGAGCTTAAAGGCAACAACGATATACTTGTGCTCACGCGCCCCGATGTGATAGCGGATATTCACCGCGCCTATCTCGAAGCCGGTGCCGACATAATATCTACCTGCACGTTCAACGCCCAGGCCATATCGCAGAAAGATTACGCCCTCGACGGCCATGTGCGACGCATCAACCTCGCCGGAGCGCAAATCGCTCGCCGTGAGGTCGACCGCGCCAATGCCGCCGACCCCTCGTGCCGTCGTTTTGTGGCCGGAAGCGTGGGGCCGACCACAGCCCTGCTCAACCTTGCCGTAAACCCCGACACCCCCTACTCTCCCTCCATCTCTTTCGACACTCTCGAAACGGCCTACACCGAGCAGATCGAGGCTCTGATTGAAGGCGGTGTTGACTGCCTGCTTATCGAGACGGCCCTCGACACCCTAAACGTGAAAGCGGCTCTATCCGCTGCGGATAAGGCCATGGCACGGGTCGGACGACGCGTTGAAATCATGGTGTCGGCCACCGTGACCGACTCGGGCGGACGCATCCTCTCGGGCCAGTCGATCGAGGCTTTCGCCATAGCCGTAAGCCACGCTCCGCTGCTCTCAATCGGCCTGAACTGTTCGCTTGGCGCCGACGGACTCATCGGCCCGCTCGGCCGCCTTTCGGAAACTGCACCGTGCTATGTCTCGGTTCACCCCAATGCCGGGCTGCCCAACCGTTTCGGAGGCTACGATGACACTCCTGCCGTGATGTGGGCGGCCATGAAACCGATGCTCGACCGCAGTCTGGTCAATATCATAGGCGGATGCTGCGGCACCGGCCCCGAGCATATTGCCATGATGCGCCGCATGGCCGACACGAGCCAAGCCCCACTGCGCTGCCCCGATGGCTCCATGGGAAAAGGACTTGTAATATCCGGTCTCGAGCCGCTTGACTCGGAAGGCCGTTTTGTCAATGTAGGCGAACGCTGCAATGTGGCCGGAAGCCGCAAGTTCCTGCGCCTCATCAAGGAAAAGAACCACAATGAGGCTCTTGCCATAGCCCGCAAGCAAGTCGAGGACGGAGCAATGGTAATCGACATAAACATGGACGATGCCATGCTCGACGCCCGTGCCGAAATGTCGACATTCCTCGCCCTTGCCGGACAGGACCCCGACATAGCGAAAGTGCCGTTCATGGTCGACTCGTCCGACTTCTCCGTTATCGAGGCCGGATTAAAATCAATAGCCGGCAAAGCTATTGTCAATTCAATATCGCTTAAAGAAGGCGAGGAGGCATTTCTCGACCATGCCCGCACAATCTGCTCGCTCGGCGCGGCTGTCGTGGTCATGGCCTTTGACGAGCAAGGCCAGGCCACCACTTTCGAGCGCAAGATTGAAATATGCGCCCGCGGCTACCGCCTGCTCACCCGACAAGCCGGATTCAATCCCGCCGACATAATATTCGACCCCAACATACTCACAGTGGCCACGGGCATCGACGAGCATCTCGACTACGCCTACGATTTTGTGCGCGCAACACGCTGGATTCGCCAGAACCTTCCCGGCGCGCACGTTTCGGGAGGATTGAGCAACCTGTCGTTTGCTTTCCGCGGCAACAACCCCGTGCGCGAGGCCATGCACGCCGTATTCCTCGCCCGTGCCGTGGCCGAAGGCATGGACATGGCCATCCTCAACCCTGCCACAGCCGTGGCAGTCGACCAAATCGCCCCCGAGCTCCGCGCGGCCATCGACGACGTGCTTTTCTCAAAACGCGACCAAGCCGCCACCGAGCGGCTGCTCGACATAGCCTCCCGTATGCAAACAGCAGCCACAGACGCCCCGGCTGAAAGGCACGAATCCTCAGTGCGGAAGCCTTTGGACGACCGCCTGCGCGACGCCCTCATCACCGGCGACCCGTCGCATCTTGCCGACGACCTCACCGAAGCTCTCTCGGCCTACGACTCTCCGCTGAAAATCATTGCCGGACCGCTTATGGACGGCATCAACCGCGTAGGCACGCTCTTCGGCGAAGGCCGCATGTTCCTTCCGCAGGTCGTCAAGACCGCCCGCACCATGAAAATGGCCGTGGATTTTCTTCAACCACATATCATCGCCTCTTACGGAGCCGCCGACGCCGATTCTGAAATCCACTACACGGGCACGGCTCTGCTCGCCACGGTAAAAGGCGACGTCCACGACATCGGCAAGAATATCGTGGGCGTGATCCTGTCGTGCAACGGCTACCGCATCATCGACCTTGGCGTGATGGTGCCGCAGCAAACGATTATCGACGCCATCCGCGCCCACCGCCCCGACTTCGTATGCCTGAGCGGACTTATCACCCCCTCGCTTGCCGAGATGTGCCGCACTGTCGAGATGATGCGCGATGCCAATCTTTGCGTGCCCGTAATGATAGGAGGCGCGGCCACATCCGAGCTTCACACCGCCGTTAAAATCGCCCCGCTCTATCCCGAAAACGCAATAATTCATGTCCGCGACGCTTCTGTAAACCCGGTTGTCGCTGCACGGCTCCTCGACCCCGAACAGCGCGACGCCTTCATCGCCGAAGTCCATGCCGCCCAAGATGCCGCACGTGCCGCCCATGCCGACAAGCCGCAACCACAGTCCGACCCCTCGCGTCGCTTCCAAATCGCTTCCGACTATCGCCCGGCCACACCGCCGTTTGTCGGACTTCGCCGTCTGCCAATGATTCCTGTCGCCGATTTGATTCCGCTTATCGACTGGTCCTACTTCTACCACGCATGGAAAATCAAGGCCGACAATCCCGAGGCCGCCAAACTCCGCGCCGACGCCGACGCGCTCCTTTCGAGTCTCGCCGCCAACCCTGCCATGGGAGTCGAGGCCGCTCAAGCCTTCTATCCGGCTCGCCCCGCAGGCGACGCCATCGAGATTGACGGCCCCGACGGCAAAGTCACCATCCCGACAAAACGGCAGGCTAAATCATCCGAGCCCGACGGAACCCTGCTCGCGCTTTCCGACTTCGTAGCCCCCGCGAGCGACCATGTCGGCATCTTCGCCGCCACCGTCTCGCAAGCCTTCACAGCCGAACTCGACGCCGTAAAATCCGGCTCCGACCCATACGCCGCCCTATTGATGCACACCGTAGGCGACCGTCTCGTTGAAGCCGCCTCCGAGCACATCCACCGCCTCACCGGCCTTAGCGGCATCCGTCCCGCCGTCGGCTACCCCTCTTTCCCCGACCAGCGCAACATCTTCGCCCTCGCCCGACTCATCCCCTACCCGGACCTCGGCATCACCCTCACCTCCACCGGCGCCATGTCGCCCCCCTCCTCCGTCACCGGCCTCTACC
>VSPD01000080.1 GCA_009775125.1 Muribaculaceae bacterium
ATCCGACCGCCTCTCTTGGCTTTTTTAAGACGAATTTGCCATTTTCCCACTTGCTGCTGCAAAGTTAGAGTTTACTCCGCTTATTCTTGATTTACAGGAATCTCGCAAATTCTTTTCGCAGTCAAGAGTAAAGCAACGGTAGATGCCTTATGGTGTGATACTCTATCAGTTTATACATCGAGAGATGTATACGATTGATTATCATACAGCGTGAGGCTTCGGCGTTGCTCTTTCTACTGCGATAGGCAATGCGAGAGCCTCTGTAAATAGATTGAGCAACAGTACAGACTCTCACGCTTTTTGTTTTATATAAAACGCCGACGAGGAGAGGACCGAGGCCTGAAACGTATATATGAAAAGGTTATCATTCCTGTTTTTCATGTTACTTGCCTGTGCCATTTTCGCTTGTGAAGCAATGGCTGCGAAAAAAGTTGCGGTTTATGCGGAAGGTGAAATTTCAAAAGCCACCAAGTCGGTTGTTTGTTCTTCCGTTCTCGCACGCCTTTCCGGAAATAAAGACTACAAGGTGTTTGAAAGGAACTCCGCTTTTATAAACGCTCTTGACAAAGAGCAGGATTATCAGACTTCAGGGGATGTCCCTGAAAAAGAAATCCGTGCCGTGGCACAACGGATGGGTGTTGACTATGTGATTGTTGTTAACACTGTTGTATCGGGCGACGATCAGTGCCACATGTCTGCTCGTATGATTGACTTGGTATCCGGGGAGATAATCAAAACTGTAAATCTCAAACGTGAATACACTGGCACCGATGTTATTTCCTCAATGGCAAATAATCTCGCCTATCGTTTATTAAATAATTCATCTAAGTAATCTCCTTCTATGAAACGTATCGTCCGAATTCTTCTAATTCTGCTAAGTGGCATTATATTTAATATGCCGCTATATGCGCAAGGACATGCCAAAAAGAAAGTTGCTGTATACATGACAGGTACCACATCAGATGCTGCTTATAAAAAGGTGATCGGTGCTAAGTTGGTTAACGCAATAACCGAAAGTGGAGAATATGCTGCTGTTGAACGAACGGCAGACTTTTTAGCAGCGTTAGCGGCAGAAAGTGATTATCAAACGTCGGGAGAGGTTCGTGATAGCCAAATCGCTCGTTTGGGGCAAAAATTTGGTGTTCGATATGTTGTTGTAGCAGATGCAAGTGAGATTTTTGACGAGTACTTTATTGCCGCGAGATTAATAAATGTAGAAACAGGTCTTGTCGAGCGGGCCTTTGATGTTAATGGTGCGGCCGACTCAATGGAACAGCTTGTATCTTTATCAAAGAATGTTGCAGCCGGTCTTCTTGGAAAACGACTTTCGAATTCAACCGGCAATTCAACCCCCATTCATTTATCACTATGTGTTATGGATAAAAATGGGGTGTATAAATATATTAGCACCGAACAATGGCGCAATATGTCGGAGGAACAAAAGCTTGACTTAACAAAACTTGGCGTTTGTATTTCAGAAAATGGAGAACCTTTTTTGGTGAATTGTCGCGAAATGGATAGAGACTCCTGGCAATATACTGACATGCCAAAAATATGGCAATTGGAATTGATTTATAAATATAAAATACCTCTAAATAATGCTATGAGGATTTTTGGAGGAGATATAATTAATGATGGGTGGTATTGGTCATGTGAAAGTTACAATTCCGAACGCGCTTTAGATTTAAATATGGGTGGGGATGGAAATTACATAATGGCTAATAAATCCGATCAAGACCATAGGCGTAAAGTATCAGCCCTTCCGAATTAGTTATTAACGCCTTTTACCCAAAAATGACATATGCAAGAGAACTGTAACGATTGGACTTACGTTCAACTCCTTATATTGGAAGAAATATCATAAAAAGAAAAATTGAACGGACTAAAATTGGCACAAGCTGAAAAGTCGGTGCATGTAATCGCGTAGCGATTCGGAATGTAATTTGTGAAATTCGTGCAATATGTGAAATTTGTGTACCCGGGAGCGCAACCGCGCTCTTTTTACCACGAATTACACAAATTTCGCGGATTTCACAAATTATTTTGAATCAATTATGTAGGAACTAACCAAGAGTTTTTAAATAAAAGAGCCGTGCGTATACATTAAAAAGGGGGCTTTTGCTTGGTTTTCCGGCTTTTTTAACTAAATTTGCAGTTTGATAGCATTACGTTTTCAACCCGGACTTACCAGTTTCTACATAATGACAGCCAAAAAACAGTCGATATTGAGCAAGATTATGAAGTTCGCAGTGCCGCTTATAGTCACTGTGGGGCTTTGTTACGTTTTATTCAAGGGGCTGGATTTCAATGAGATGATGGCGATAATAAGCGAGCAGTGCGATTTCCGATGGATTGCGCTGGCGCTGGCGCTTAGCATATCGTCGCACGTATGGCGCGCGTTCCGCTGGCGCATACAGCTGCGCGCGCTCGGGGTCGACGCTCCGCGCTTCGCCCTGGTGCTGAGTATTTTCGGCACATATGCCGTAAATCTTGTGTTTCCGCGCCTTGGCGAGGTGTGGCGCACGGGGTATATAGCCACTCGGCAGAAGGCTCCGTTTGCCACGGTGTTCGGGTCGATGGTGGCCGACCGTCTTGCCGACACGGTGACGGTGGCTCTGCTCACGCTGCTCACTTTCTGCCTGGCATCGGGTTCGCTCCTGGCTTATCTGCGACAGAACGAGGCCACATATCAGGCCCTGATGGGGCTTGTGACGTCGCCGTGGCTGTGGGCCGCGATAGTGGCTACGGTTGCCGGCTTCTGGTGGCTGCTTACGCGCCGCCGGGGCGAGTCGAGCATTATCACCAAGATTCAGAATTTCGCCAAAGGCCTGTGGGACGGCTTCGCCGTGATTGCCCGTATGCCCGGCAAAGGCCGCTGGCTTGGCTACACGGCTATGCTGTGGGGCACTTATTTCCTGCAACTGTATGTGGCGTTTTTCGCCTTCCCGTTCACGGCCTCGGTGGTCGAGGCTTACGGCGTGACGGCCGTGCTCGTCACCTTCGTGCTGTCGTCGATCTCGATGGGCGTGCCCTCGAACGGCGGCATCGGCCCGTGGCAATGGGCGGTGATATTCGCCTTGGGCATCTACGGCGTGGACCGCACTGCCGCCGGAGCCTTCGCCAACCTTGTGCTTGGCACGCAGACCGCGCTTCTCGTGGCCCTGGGCCTGTTTACATTCATATGTATCTTTATAGAAAACAAGAAAAACAAAATATAGAAAATGAATAAAGTCCTTATCATCGGCGCCGGTGGAGTGGGCACGGTAGTGGCCCACAAATGCGCCATGCACCCCGAAGTGTTCAATGAGATTGTTATAGCCTCGCGCACCAAGTCGAAATGCGACGCCGTGGCCAAGGCCATAGGCTCCGACCGCGTGACAACCGACCGCGTCGATGCCGACTCTGTTGACGAGCTCGTGGAGCTGTTCAACCGCCACCGTCCCGACATCGTGATAAACGTCGCCCTCCCCTACCAGGACCTCACCATCATGGAGGCATGCCTGCAATGCGGCGTAAACTATCTCGACACCGCCAACTACGAGCCCAAGGACGAGGCCCACTTCGAATATTCATGGCAATGGGCCTACCGCGAACGTTTCGAGAAAGCGGGCCTCACCGCCATACTCGGCTGCGGATTCGACCCGGGCGTGTCGGGCGTGTTCACGGCATATGCCGCCAAGCACTATTTCTCGGAAATGCAGACTCTCGACATTGTAGACTGCAACGCCGGCGACCACGGCAAGGCGTTCGCCACCAACTTCAACCCTGAAATCAACATCCGCGAAATCACCCAGAACGGCCGCTACTATCAGGACGGCAAATGGGTTACCACCGGTCCCCTCGAAATACACGCTCCCCTCACCTACCCCAACATCGGCCCGCGCGACAGCTATCTGCTCTACCACGAGGAACTCGAATCGCTCGTGCAGAACTTCCCCACCATCCGCCGCGCCCGCTTCTGGATGACTTTCGGCCAGGAATACCTCACACACCTGCGCGTGATTCAAGACATAGGCATGGCCCGCATCGACGAAATCGAATACAACGGCGTGAAAATCGTGCCGCTGCAATTCCTCAAAGCCGTGCTTCCCAACCCGCAGGACCTCGGCGAGAACTATCACGGCGAGACATCTATCGGCTGCCGCATCGCCGGCCTCGACAAAGAGGGCAAGCCCATGACATATTATATCTACAACAACTGCTCGCATGAGGAGGCTTACCGCGAGACCGGTATGCAAGCCGTGAGCTACACCACCGGCGTGCCCGCCATGACCGGCGCCATGATGTTCCTCACCGGCAAGTGGGTGAAACCCGGCGTGCACAACGTCGAAGAATTCGATCCCGATCCGTTCCTCGCCGCCATAGCCGAAAACGGCCTCCCCTGGCACGAAATAATCAACGAGCCCCTTGAAGTAGACAAAATTTAATCAATGCACAATGCACAATGCACGATGCACAATTAGTCATTAGTCATTAGTCATTCGTAGTTTATAACTCATACTTTATACCTGACATAAATGTTAGACAGAATTAACGCCCTCGCCGCAGAAATCTCCGCCCTCACAGCTTCGTCGGCTGCCGAGGTGGAGGAACTGCGTATAAAATACCTCAGCAAGAAAGGCCTTGTATCGGCCCTCTTCAACGATTTCCGCACCGTCCCCGCCGACCAGAAGCGTGAAATCGGCCAGGCCATCAACGACCTCAAAAACCTCGCCACCGACAAAATCAACGCCCTGCGCGATGCCCTGTCGTGTGCCGACTCATGCGACGACACCCTCGACCTTACCCGCTCGGCAGCTCCGATTCCCCTGGGCACACGCCACCCCCTGTCGATTGTCCGCGAAGAAATTATCGACATATTCCGCCGCCTGGGCTTCACCATCGCCGAAGGCCCCGAGATTGAAGACGACTGGCACGTGTTCTCGGCGCTCAACTTCGCCGAAGACCACCCCGCCCGCGACATGCAAGACACTTTCTTCATCAACCGCATGCCCGACGTGCTGCTCCGCACCCACACCTCGTCGGTGCAAGCCCGCGTGATGGAACACAGCGAGCCGCCGATCCGCATCATATGCCCCGGACGCGTCTACCGCAACGAGGCCATTTCGGCTCGCGCCCACTGCTTCTTCCACCAGGTCGAGGCTCTCTATGTCGACAAAAACGTTACATTCGCCGACCTGCGCCAGACCCTGCTCTACTTCGCCCGCGAAATGTTCGGCCCCGACACACAGATACGCCTGCGTCCGTCCTACTTCCCCTTCACCGAGCCTTCGGCCGAGATGGATATATCCTGCGACCTCTGCGGAGGCAAAGGCTGCTCCTTCTGCAAGGGCACAGGCTGGGTCGAGATTCTCGGCTGCGGCATGGTCGACCCCAACGTGCTCGAAGCCTGCGGCATCGACTCCAAGGTGTACACCGGCTTCGCACTCGGCATGGGCGTGGAACGCATCACCAACCTCAAATATCGCGTCAAAGACCTGCGCATGTTCTCCGAGAACGACGTCCGCTTCCTCGAGGAATTCACCGCAGCACACTGACACCAAGTATAAAGTATAAGTGATGAGCGATAAAGTCCCATTCGTGAACCATACATGCCTTCCAACCCTTTATAACTTATAACTCATACTTTATACCTGAACAAAATGTTACTGATCGATTATCTGATTGTCGGGCTCGGAGGTGCCATAGGAGCCATGAGCCGCTTCGGCGTGGAGCACCTTGGCATCTTCGACGACAACAAATATTACTACACCGTGGGCATCAACATCACAGGATGCATCACCATAGGCATCCTGTGGGCCTTGCTCCACTACTGGAACGCCGACAAATCGTGGTACCTCTTTCTGCTCACAGGCATGCTCGGAGGCTACACCACCTACTCGGCCTTTACTCTCGACGCCATGATGCTCGTGCAAAACGGCATGATATGGCGAGCTCTCTTCTATGTGGCCGTAACCGTCGTGGGCGGACTTGGAGGATGCGCCCTCGGCCTGTTCGGCACCGAACGCTTGCTAAAACTGTTGTAACCGATATATACTTGTGCTCGAATTCCTTGGCAGCATAAACGCATGGCTCTACTGGATTTTTTCCATAGCCTACGCTGTGACAATCGTGAGCATCGTGGGGGTAATCATCTCCGAGAACCGCAACCCCGTAAAATCGCTCGCATGGGTCACTGTGCTGTTGCTGCTGCCAGTAGTCGGAATCATACTATACCTCTTTTTCGGGCGGAGCATCAAGACCCGGATGATCTCGCGGCGCAACCGCCGCCGGCTCAAACGCCACCACCAGACACTGTCGGTGAAATCGTCAATCCAGGCCCTGTCGCCCGAATCGGTAGGCTCTATAAGGCTTAGCCGGTCGCTCACATCCACGGCTTTCTACCCCGGCAACCACGTTGATATCTTCACCGACGGCAAAACAAAATTCGACCGACTCGAAGCCGACCTCCGCGCTGCCCGACGCTATATCAACATACAATATTACATCTTCGCCGACGACGCCACCGGCCGACGCATAAGCGACATATTAAAAGAACGCGCGCGCGAGGGCGTGACCGTGCGCGTAATCTACGACCATGTCGGCTCGCTCTCCACATCGCGCCGGTTCTTCCGCGAGATGGAAGAAGCCGGAATCGAAGTGCACCCATTTTTCAAAGTAACCTTCCCACCCTTCGGCACACGCATCAACTGGCGCAACCACCGCAAAATCTGCATAATCGACGGCACCGTGGGCTATATCGGCGGCATGAACGTGGCCGACCGCTATATCGACGGAGGGAAGAAATTCACCATGTGGCGCGACAACCATGCCCGCATCGAAGGCTCCGCCGTGGCCTCGCTTCAATACTCCTTCGCCATCGACTGGTCGTTTATGGGACAGGAACTCATCACCGACCCCCTGCCGCGTCCCGTGTCGTTCGACGACGGCGTAGGCGTGCAGCTGCTCTCGTCGGGCCCCACCGCGCAATGGCCCAACATAGCATTCCAGTTTATACGCGTGATAGCCGCCGCCAAGCACCGCGTCTACCTCTACACCCCCTACTTCCTGCCCACAGAAGCGCTCCTTAAAGCCCTGCAAACCGCCGCGCTGGCCGGAGTAGACGTGCGCGTCCTCATGCCCCGACGGTCCGACTCTATGATGCTCAACGAAGCATCGCGCTCGTATGTTTCAGAGTGCCTGCGTTCCGGCATCAAATTTTACCTCTACACCGCCGGCATGATGCACGCCAAAACCTTGATTGTCGACGATGAATACGTGTCGGTGGGGTCGACCAACTTCGACTTCCGCTCATTCGAGCATAATTTTGAGGCAAACATCCAAATATACTCCCGCGAAGTCAACGCACACATGGCCGAAATATTCCGCGACGACCTCTCCTCGTGCGTCAGAATCCTCCCCTCGCAGTGGAACCGTCGCCCCATACACAAAAAGGCCATACAATCAATCCTTCGCCTTCTCAGCCCTATCCTTTGAAAATCAACACATTGCAAAAATTCATCAAAAATTTTTCAAAAAAAGTTGACAAAAAATTTGGTCAATTCAAAAATAACACCTAACTTTGCAACGCAAAAGCAAAAAAGAACATTAAAAAACTTGCGAAAATAGCTCAGTTGGTAGAGCACAACCTTGCCAAGGTTGGGGTCGCGGGTTCGAGTCCCGTTTTTCGCT
>VSPD01000081.1 GCA_009775125.1 Muribaculaceae bacterium
CAAGAAGAAGCAGTTTCATACGCCGCCCTCCTTTCCTTTCAGAAGCACCATGACGCGGAGCCGCGACACCGACATCCACACCGACAGGGGCAAAAGCAGCAACGGGAGCCACCATGCCACAAGGCGCAGGGCAAGGGCGGCGGCCGTGACCACGATGGAAAAAACGATGAGGCGGATTACACCGGGGGTGAGGCGCATGCCGAAATTGCGGTAATAGACCACGCCGGTGATGATGCAATATATAAAATACCAGATTATGAACGAGACGGCTACGCCAAGATAGCCCCAATAATGGAAGAAGGAGATGTTGAGCGCAAGTCCGATGACGCTGCTCAACGACTCGGTGATGATGTAAGTTCTCCCCTCCCCTCTTGCCAGAATCACGATGGCGAGGCAGAACGATATGCCTCGGAAGATGAGCATGGTGATTCCGACAGTGATCATAGGCAGGGCAACCATGAATTCCGACGAAAAGAGCAGCCGAAGAATGAGCCTGTCGGCAGCAAGGAAAACAATCACCACGGGCACAAGGACATACATCGCTATTGCAATCTCATGTGACACGGCTACCGAGGCCATCTTTGGCCGGGAGGCAATCTGCGAAAGGCGCGGGAAATATTCGAGGGATATGGCGTTGAACAGCAGTCCGGCATAGCTGCATATGATGAGGAAGCCCGACTGGTAGATGCCGGCCGTGGCCTCGCCGTGATATTTTGTAAGATAGGATATCATGGCATATTGCACAAACGTGCCGAGAAAGCCCGCGATGGTGAGATAGAACCCGAGGCGCACAAACTCGCGTCCCTTGCGGCGATTGTCGGCAGCCGGAAAACGGCGACGCGGGATGTCGCAATAACGGAGCATGACGAAAAGGAATATGGCATAGTATATCACGATTGACCACACGATGCCGTCCTCGCGGAAAAAATATATTATAAGCAGTCCGACAACAATGGAAATAATCGCTGTGCGCGCCTGGACCTTGAAAATCGGGCGCAGGTGCATATAGCCCTGCATGGCGGTTTCATCGGCATTGGCCACGGCGTAGCAGAACACGGCCACGGCGAGCACGGCGAAACCCGGCCACATGTCGAGCTTGCCGAAACTGAACCAGCTCAGCGCCGGCGCGAGCAGGAGCGTGACTACCGCTCCGATGATGCCCAGACGGAGGAGCCACCAGCGCACGGACGCGACAATGGCCGGACGGTCGGACTCCCGGGCCGCGGCGATGGAACGTACCGCGCTTTGGCGAATGTTGAGCTGGGTTATGGGCATTAATGCCTGCAAGGCCGCGTTGAACACGGCATAGAGCCCGATTCCGGCCGGGCCTATCCACAATGCTATGAGCTTGGAACGCAAAAGCCCGCAGAAAATAAGCAAGCCCTGCACGCCCGAGAAGAGCCCCATCACCTTGAAAATGCGGGCCGACACGGTGTTTGAGTTGCGCAGACGGCTTAGAGTGTGTCTTAGCGTACCCATTGCAGCGGATTGAGTTTCTCGCGCTCGTTGCGCACTTCGAAATGGAGGGTGCACCGGCCCGAATTTGTCGGGTCGGCAAAAATGGAGCCGATGGCTTGGCCGGCCTTCACTTTGTCGCCTTTGCGCACGGAGAGGCCGTCGATATGGGCATAGACCGTGAGATAGGAGCCGTGGCGCACCATCACCACGTTCTGGTAGCCGTCCATGCGGAAGATATATGACACCGTGCCGTCGAACACGGCCCTTGCCGTAGAGCCGGCCGGGACCTCGATGTCGATTCCGGGATTGTTGACCTCGACACGGGAGAGTTCGGAATGGGCGTTGCGGCCAAAGGTGCCGGTGATGTTGTATTTTCCGGCCACGGGAAAGAGGAGCCGGCCCTTGTTGGAGGCGAAGGAGCCTGACAGACGGCGTTCTTCGTCGGCGCGGCCGGGATATTGACGGGTGTCGGAAGCGTTTTTGTCTTTTTTGTTGTCGGCGGGGGGATTCACGACCGGAGCCTTGACTTGCGAAGGCGCGGCGTCGACACGGGCGGCATCTTTTTGACGGGCGGCGGCGATGCGCGCTTCCTCGGCACGGCGTGCTTCTTCGGCGCGGCGCACCTCCTGCTCGATTATGCGGTCGAGCTCGGCATCGAGGGCGCGAGCGCGGCTGCGACGTTCGGCGAGCACGGCCTGCAACGATTTGTTTTCACGGCGCAACGAGTCGACCAA
The DNA here is from genome assembly GCA_009775125.1 of Muribaculaceae bacterium. Lineage (GTDB taxonomy): Bacteria > Bacteroidota > Bacteroidia > Bacteroidales > Muribaculaceae > CAG-873. The sequence continues at coordinate 2,193 of VSPD01000081.1, forward strand.
CGAGCGTGTCTGCACTTGCTTGGCTTCGAGTTGGCGTTTGCTGAGGGAAAGGGCGGCAAGCGTGCGGCCATGCTTGTCGCGGAGCATGGCGAGAGCCTTCTTTTGGTTGGCGAGCACGTCGAGGCTTTGCTTGAGGTCGGCCGTCTTGCGCGTGCGCCAGCGTTGGAGCTGTTTGAGATAGGACACGCGCTTTGCTCCTTCGGAAAATGTCGACGACGAGAATACGAGATTGACGTCGGTCATGGCCTGCCGGTTTTTGCGGGCTTCGCGGAGCGAGCGTTTGGTATTTTCGCGCAGGCGTGCCACATCGTTTTCGGCCCGTGCTATTGTGTCGGACAAGGCTCGGGAGCGTCGGTCGATAGAGTCGATAAGGGTTTGCAACGACACGATTTCGTTGCGTTGGGATTGAATCTGCCCGTCGAGCGACGCCAAGGAATTGAGCTGACGCTCGGTGCGCTCTTTGTTGCGGCGGATGTCTTCGGTGGTCTGCTTTATTTGCTCATTGGTGCGTTTCCGCTCCGACTCGACACTTTTGCGCGAGCGGGGCGGGGCCGTTTTTTTCTTTTTCGGAGCTGTGGATTTCTGCTCGGTGCGCACCGTCTTCTTTTTATGCTTCGGACGGGCGGCATCGGCACCAACGGCCACGGCCAGACATAGAAATAATATTACAGCAAAGCGTCTCACAGATTTTTGAGAGATTTAAGCAGAGCGTCGAAATGTATGCGTTTGTAGCCTTTGGGCTGTGAGAAATTGACGGAGCGCGGGGTGTTCCAACGGGCACTGCCGAGGTTGAGGCGGATTGCGGCGGCTATTTTCTTGTCGTCCTTCATGCCGTAGATTTCGGTGGAGGTGGCCACGGGGCCTGCCGCAGTGGGCTCATGGGCGGGATAGACGCAACGGAGCATAATATCGGGGCGGCCGAGGTCGAAGTCGAGAGCCGACACAACGCCGTCGGCCAATGTGGCTGTGCACATAGGCGAGCCGCCGGCGGGAGGAAGCGCCTGGCCCAGGAGCAGGTCCTGGATGTCGCCGAGCGATAGGCCCGACGAGGCCATGATGCGGTCGAGGCTTTCGGCGAGGAAATATTTGTGGAATTTGTCGACGGCATATACCGAGTCGGTGTCGGCATAGAGCACGGCTACTTCCATGCCCAGGACGCGGAGCGAGAGGTGGATGAGGCTGTCGCGCTGCATGGTGAGGCGTCCGCCGCCGGAGATGGATGCCGGCGAGGATATGGCGACATTGGCCGGGATATAGGCCCACTGCCAGGGAATGAAACTTTTCTCTACCGCCTCGCGCTGTTTTTTTGGCGACAGCTTGGCGAAGGCGGCAGCGTCGACAACATCGGGGGTCACGGCCTGCTTGTGCGAGCGGCAGCCGACGAGAAGCACGGCAAGAAGGAGGATATATACAAGATTTTTCAACATAGTCAGAAATAAATAGATGTTTTAAGCGACGTCGTGGCTCGCGGCAAGGTCGGCATCATCGAACGCTCCGGCAGGCTCCGCTCCAATACCGCGATTGATTTGGATTGTCCCAACCCCGCATGTCGGCAAAGCCTCCATACGGGGTTAACCAAGGAGCCACGGCTTCGCCGTGAAGCGTGGCTCTGCCACAGGCGGGTTTGCACCGGAATGAATTATCTGATTGTCGTTTGTTCATTTGAAGAATATGGTGCTGTTTTGCACTTTTTTGCGGATGAGCTCGTTTTCGGGCTCGATTGCTTCGGCACGGCGCCAGAATTCGACGGCTTGGTCGCGGTCGCCGTTCATGAAATAGATGTCGCCGGCATGGTCGAGGATGTCGAAGCCGGGTGGTTCGGGAAGTTGGGAAGAATCGCTGTCGGGGAGTTGGGGTGATGTTGAATCGGGGAGGCCGCCGCGTTGAAACGCGGGGCACGAGGCGGTGTCTTGTGGGGCGTAGAGGCGGAGAGTCATGTCGATATACTGCTTGGCGAGGGAGTAGTCTTTTTTCTTGAAAAGAATCCAGGCGTAGGTATCGAGGTAGGTGGGGTTTTCGGGGTCGAGCTTCACGGCTTTGGAGCTAAGAGTCTCGGCGCGTGTGAGGTCGATGTCGCGTTCGGCCATGAAGTAGGCGGCATTGTTCATGGCCATGGAATTGTCGGGGTTGAGGAGGATGGCGTCGTCGTAGAGGGCGAGGGCCTTGGCGGTGTCGCCGGCGGCGGCATAAAGGTCGCCTTTGAAGGCCATGACGCTCGACACGGCGTCGGGGTTGTTGACCACGGAAGTGTCGACAGAGTCGAGCACTGCTATTGCCCGGTCGATGCTGTCGGAGGCGAAGTATTTTTGCGCGGCGAAAATCGGGAACAGGTAGTTTTTGGGGAAGCGGCGCGCGCCTTCGAGAGCGCGGGGGATGAGGGCCGACGAGTCGGCGGCGGCAAGGTAGCGCACCCATCCGACCCAGTATTCTTCCGACTGGCCGTTGAGGGCCACGGCATATTCCATCTGGTCGGCGGCGAGGCGGGGCTGGCCGATAGCATCGAGATACCCGGCATATAGCGAGTGGATGTCGCCTTCGCCGGGGTGCATCTGTTCGAGGTCGGCGAACAGGGCTGCAAGCATGGGGCGGTCGGCTTCGACGCCGATGTATTTGTTGGCGAAGTGGTAGATGATGTCGAGTTTGTCGGCCACGTCGATGTCGGGGCTGCGGAGTGCGTGGCCCATATGTTCGCGGTAGGCGGCATCGTTGCCGTGATTGGTGTAGAAATTGCCGAGCGCCATGTATGCGGCACCGTTTGCGGAGTCGAGGCGGCACGAGCGCAAGAAGTATTTTTCAGTGTTTGCGGAATCGGACAGGGCGTCGTAGGTGGAGCCGACAAAGAGCATGGCGTAAGGGTCGTTGCCGAACCGGGTGACGAGAGTGTCGACTTCGGAGAGTATTCCGGCTGTGTCGGAGCGGAGGAAGAAGGCGCGTATTTTTTGCGATGAGAGCTCGACGCTTTTTCCTCGTGAGTCTTCGAGAGTTGAGAAGAGTGAGATGGCCTTTGAGTAGGCGGCGGTGTCGCCGCGGAGGTAGGCGCGGAGGTAGGCGTTGGCGAGTTCTTCGGCGGGTTCGGCTTTTGCGGGGTAGCGGTCGCGGAGTGTTTCCCAGACGCGGACCACGTCGGCCGTGCGGCCAAGCCGCGCGGCGATGTTGGCCATGGTTATGCCGGTGATGTAATTGTCAGGCTGCTGTTCGAATTGTCGCCACAGGCGCGAGTAGGCGCGGGCCACGGTGGCGGAGTCGCCTCCGTTTCGTGCGAGCTCGATGGCGCTCCACTCGGCGGCTATGTCGATGTTGTTGCTGTCGAGCTCGAAAGCGCGACGAGTGAGGAGGATGAAATCGTCGATGCGGTCGGTGTTGTAGGCGTTCTGGCCTTCGAGGAAAAGATAGTCGGCTTTTTTACGGGCGCGTTCGGCTTCGTTGTCGCCGGGCGCGGCAAATGCGGCGGCCATGGAGGCGGCGACAGCAAAGGCTATGAGAGAGAGAATCTTGTTGCTGATATTAGGCATTTTAAGAATAAAATTAAGGTCATTAAGGACTTTAATGTCATTAAGGACTTTAAGATAGGCCGGTGTGGCCGAAGGCTCCTTCGCCACGGAGGGTTTCGTCGAGGCGCGACACGGGCTCCCACTCGACGCGTGTATAGTTTGTAACAACCATCTGGCAAATACGTTCGCCGGGGTTTACGACAAAAGGCTCGCTGCCGAGGTTGATGAGGATAACGCCAATCTCGCCACGATAGTCGGCGTCGACAGTGCCGGGTGTGTTTACGAGGCTTATGCCGTGGCGCAGGGCGAGGCCGCTGCGTGGGCGGAGCTGCATCTCGTAGCCGTGGGGCAGCTGCACGCGCAGGCCTGTGGGGATGAGCCTGCGCTCCATGGGGGCGAGGGTGACGGGTTCCTTTACTGCGGCGCGGACATCCATTCCGGCCGATGAGAATGTTTCGTAGGCGGGTAATTCGAAACCCGATTCGTTGATTATCTTGACTTTGATGCGATCCATGTTCAGATTGTGACGCGCTTTGTGATCGAGCCTACTTTGAGGATGTAGATTCCTCTTGCGCTGATACGCAGACGCGATGTACCTGCCGGAATATTCTGCTGGCTTATAAGCTGGCCGAGAATGGACAGCACTTTCACGGATGCGGGCCGGGGGGTGGTGACGTAGATGTAGCCGTCGCGCACGACTACTTCCACAGGGTCGGGGTCGGAGGCTGTGTCGAGATATGCTATGGTCTCCGTAACGACCGGCTCCCACTGGGGCGTGGCCGGGCTTGCCGTCAAAGGCGACGACAGACAGGCGACCGACATGGCAGCGAGCAATATTTCAGCGATTTTTTTCATTTGTAGCCCCAAAGTTAATGATAATTTCCGAAATATAGATGCTCCGAGGCAATTTTTTTGTTATAAGCCGATCAGGCGAGGGTGACGGGGGCGAAGAATTCGGGGCGATGGAAATCGGGGGCCGGAGTGTCGATCGGCGCCCACGAGAGGTAATGCGGCAGGGATGTGGCGGAGGCGCATTTGTAGAAGTTGGCTCGCATTTCGAGGGGCTCGCCTTTGTATTCCACTCCGATGAGCGACAGGGGTATGACCACGAGGATGTTCCACGTGAAGATGCCTTCGAGTTCTTTGAAGGGGCGTGTGCCGCACGAGGGGTAGACGCGGATTTGGGCGAGCTGCTCGGGTGTGAGGCGCGTGGGGTTGTGGCGGTCGGTGCGGTGCGAGGCGTTGATGGCTCCTATGCAGTTGAATTCGAAATTCCAGTAATGGCCGTCGCCACGGGGCTCGACAAAGAATTCGACGCATGAGTCTTCGCTGACGGGAGACTGGGGCTGATAGTTTTCGGCGCGGAGGTAGTTGCAGCGGACGAAGAAGTCGATGTAGATGTACCGGCCGGAATGCGCGCATGTGAATGTGGTGAGCGGGCGGTAGGGGTATTCGGGCCAGTTTACGTGCTCGAGTGAGCGGCGGACGCCGTGCTCGTCGAGGGTGTTGATGATGGAGTCGACGGCATTTTCGCCATCGAGAGCGGGGATGTATGGGATTTCGAGGGAGGGCATTGCAGCAGGGGTTAAGTATGAATGATGATGTTTTTTCCTCGCGTTGAAACGCGAGGCACGGGGGCGGTGGCGGGGCGGGATTTCAGAGGGGGATTTTGAGGAAGTCGTGGGCG
>VSPD01000082.1 GCA_009775125.1 Muribaculaceae bacterium
CCAACCGCCGCCCAACGAAAGAAGGCACACAGTTTCTTCTGGGGGCTTTATTCCCAAATGGTTGCACTTGGGCGCGGACGCACGAACCGTGCGTCCCTACTCTCTACATTATTCTGTGGTTGATTCGGCGGCGGGGGCGGGTTTGCGGAAGAGGGTGAAGTTGACGGAGCCGTAGGTGCGGTGGTCGATGAAGCCGGGGAGGGTGTCGAAGCTGTGGGCGCCGGAGTGCTCGATTATGAAGATGCCGCCGGGGTTGAGGAGGTCGGCTTCGAGCACGGCACGGGGTATGTCGGCAAACCCGGGCATGTCGTAGGGGGGGTCGGCAAATATCAGGTCGTAGCGTGCGCGGGCTGTGGCAATGAACCGCAATGCGTCGCCACGGATTATCCGATGGCCTTCGGCGCCGAGCTTGGCCGACACCGAGCGGATGAATTCCGACTGCACTGCGGCTTTCTCTACCGATGTCACGGACGAACATCCGCGCGAAAGGAGCTCGAAGGATATCGCTCCCGTGCCTGAAAACAGGTCGAGGGCTGTCTTGCCTTCGAGGTCGACGATGTTGTCGAGCACGTTGAACAGATTCTCGCGGGCGAAGTCGGTAGTGGGCCTCGCCGTAATATTTTTGGGCACGTCGAATCTCCGGCGGCCATATTTTCCACGTATTATTCGCATTTTATCAATTTTGAAGAATGCACAATTTGTAAGAATGCACGATGCACAATGCACGATGCACAATCAGGCTTCGCGCTGAAAGTAAATTGTGAATTGTGCATTGTGCATCGTGCATTGTGAATTGTGCATCGTATTAATCGCATAATGGTAATACCATCAATTCGAAGGGGGCGCGCAGGGCGTCCTTGCCGGCGCGGAACATCAGCGAGGGGAATATCACGGGCATGACGTATGAGTGGAACTGCCGCAGGCGGGGCATGAGTGTCTCGCGCATGGCGGTGTCGCCGCAAATCATGAGTTCGTCGTCGGTGGCCGAGAGGCCGCATCGCTCTGTGGCGGCCATTATATAGTAGAGCACGTCGTCGTCGGCCGGCGCGGCGAAGGAGTTGGCCATAAGCAGCCCACGGGAGCCGAAGGCTATGATGTCGACGGCGCCGGGCCGCAGGCGGGCGTATATTTTGCCGGAGTTGCCCAGCCGTCCGCTCAGGGCAAAATATGATATGAGCGGCGCAAGCGAATGTGTGACACGTGCATCGGGGAATGTGCGGCGCAGGAACGAGTGCAAGTCGGCTTCCATGACCATTACCGCGGCGGCGTCCGTGCCTTTTATGGCCTCGACCACGGGGTGAAGGTTTCCGTCGGGCCAGTATGCCGCCGCTATGTCGCGGGCATAGGCCGGATCGAGCGCGGCGGGCACCAATGTGAGGCGACGTGTGTCGATAAGGATATCAGTGCGCCCGAAGGGTTGGAGTATAAGAGGGTTGTCGTAGACGGCATCCTCGACGGCATGGAGGATGTCGGCAGCCGGGTCGAGAGGTATTTCCCTATATATGAGCGAGTTGGCCTCGACGGGACAGTGAAGCGCCACCGACAGTGTTGCCGGTGATATTTCCATCGACAGCCGCCACATCGAAGGGTCGGCCACCATGTCTGTTGTCAGCGGTCGGTCGGTCACAGCAACTGTCGGAATATGGCGGGTACGGGTGTTGAGAAATTCATGTCCTTGCGCGTAACCGGATGGATAAACCGAAGGGTGCGTGCATGCAGGGCCATGCGGTGGATCGGGGTGGTGCGCGCTCCGTAGCGTTTATCGCCGGCTATGGGATGGCCTGTGTCTTTGAGGTGGACGCGGATTTGATTTTTGCGGCCGGTGTCGAGCGAGAGCTCTACCAGGGTGTGGCCGTGGCCGGCTTCGAGCGTGCGGTAGCGTGTCACGGCGAGCTTGCCCTCGTCGGGATTGTCGGTGGAATACACTTCGTGACGCGAGTTTTCGGCAAGATAGCTGCGGATGGTGCCTTCGCTCTCGTCGAGGTAGCCTTCGACAACGGCCACATATGTGCGCTCGAGCACCATGTTGTTCCAGTTATACTGCATGGCGGTCTTGGCCTGCTCGGTCTTGGCAAACATCATTAGGCCGGAGGTCTGCTGGTCGAGACGGTGCACGATAAACACTTTGTTGCGCGGGTCGACGCGTTTCACGTAGTCGCGCAGCAGCGAGTAGGCCGTGCCGTCTTTTTTGGCGTCGGATGCCACGGATAGCAGCCCGTAGCCTTTGTTCACCACTATTATATGGTCGTCTTCGTATACTATTTTCAGACGCGGGTTGGAAAACACCTGAAACTCGCGCGAGGTGTTGACGCGCACCACGGCGCCGGGGGCAAGCGGGGTGTCGAATTGCGTCGTTATCTGCCCGTCGACCATGACTTGACGGTGTTTGAGATAGTCTTTCACCGTAACGCGCTTTGCTCCGGGGAATGAGGCGAGGAGGAAGTCGAGCAGGATTACGTTGCTGTCGTTGTTGTCGTCGCCGTCGGAGTCCGAGCCGGAGGCATGTGTTTCCGGGACGGTGAATGTGAGTATATTGTCGGGGGTGAACGCGCGGCGCTCGGCTCCCGGTTTTGTCAATCTCGGCTTATGCTTCATTTTGTCTGTTTTTTTGCGCGCCCGCGGGCCACGGTCTTTTTGGGTTTGGCATCCTGCCGGGCTATAATGTCGAGAGCCTGCTCATAGGTGATGTCGGCGGGGTCGGTTACAGTCTTGGGGATTTTATAGTTGGATTTTCCGCGCGCTATATACGGGCCGAAGCGGCCGTTGAGCACTTGCAGGCCTTCTTCCTCGTCAAATGTCTTTATCAGACGCTTGCTCTCGGCTTGGCGTTTTTCCTCGATAAGCGCGATGGCCTCGTCGAGCGACACTGCCGCGGGAGCCATGCTGTCGGGGATAGACACGAATTTGCCGTCGTGGCGCACATAGGGGCCGAAGCGGCCTATGGCCACGGTCACTTCTTTGTCTTCGTAGTCGCCGAGCACACGTGGGAATTCAAACAGGCGCAGGGCCTCGTCGAGGGTGATTGTGGCCATCGACTGGCCTTTCTGCAAGGATGCGAAGCGCGGTTTCTCCTCGTCGTCGCCGGTGCCTACTTGCACGAGCGGGCCGAAGCGGCCGATTTTCACCGACACGGGCTTGCCCGACACGGGGTCGGTGCCCAGCACGCGCTCTCCCACTTTGTGGTCGAGGCGCATCGACATGGTTTTTTCTATCTCGGGATGGAATTTATCGTAGAAGTCGGTCATCACGCCGGGCCATTGGATTTTGCCCTCGGCTATGTCGTCGAAGCGTTCCTCGATATTTGCCGTGAAATTGAAATCGACGATTCCGGGGAAGTATTCCTCCAGAAATTCGTTCACGATGGTGCCAACGTCGGTGGGTATGAGCTTGCCTTTGTCGGCTCCGGCGGTCTCGGTGCGCGTGGCAGAGGTAATATTGCCTCCGGCGAGGGTAAATGCGTGTATGGTGCGTTCTTCGCCCGCGTTGTCGCCTTTCTCCACATATTCGCGTTGCTGGATAGTGGATATGGTGGGGGCGTAGGTCGACGGGCGGCCTATGCCGAGCTCTTCCATTTTTTTCACGAGCGAGGCCTCGGTGTAGCGCGGGGGCTGCTGGGTGAAACGCTCGGTGGCTGTGACGGATGCCGCTTCAAGCACGCGCCCTTTCGAGATGGGCGGCAGGGTGGCTGAGGCGTCGTCGGAGTCGGCGTCGTCGCGGCCTTCGATGTAGACACGCAGGAATCCGTCGAATTTTATCACCTCGCCGGTGGCGGTGAAATGCTCGGAGCGTGTCGACGGGGTTATTTCCACGGTGGTACGCTCTATTTCGGCGTCGGCCATCTGCGAGGCTATGGTGCGCTTCCAGATAAGCCCATAGAGGCGTTTTTCCTGCGAGGTGCCGTCGATGGTGTGCTCTGAGATGTATGTGGGGCGGATGGCTTCGTGGGCTTCCTGCGCGCCTTTTGTCTTGGTGTGGTAGTGGCGCACTTTGAGATATTCCGGGCCGATGCCGCGTGTAATTTCTTCGGAGATGGTGCCGATGGCCAGCGACGAGAGGTTGGTGGAGTCGGTACGCATATATGTGATGTGTCCGGCCTCATATAGCTTCTGGGCCACCATCATGGTCTGCGACACGGTGAATCCGAGCTTGCGCGAGGCCTCCTGTTGCAGCGTCGATGTGGTGAAGGGAGGCGCGGGCGAGCGTTTCACGGGGCGCACCTGTATGTCGGTGACGGTGTAGCGCGCGTCGCGGCAATCTTCGAGGAAGGCGCGGGCGGCGTCGGCGTCGGGGAGGCGGCGTGAAAGCTCGGCGGCAAGCGCGGTGCCGTCGTCGGCGCGGAAATCGGCGTTGACACGGAAATATGGCTCCGACACAAAACGTTTGATTTCATTCTCACGCTCCACAATAAGGCGCACGGCCACCGACTGCACACGTCCGGCCGAGAGGCTCGGCTTTATCTTTTTCCACAGCACGGGGCTAAGCTCAAAGCCCACGATACGGTCGAGCACGCGGCGTGCCTGCTGGGCGTCGACAAGGTTAATGTCGATGTCGCGCGGATGCTCGATGGCGTCGAGGATGGCTGTCTTGGTAATTTCATGAAACACGATGCGCCGCGTGCGGGCAGGGTCGAGCCCGAGAACCTCAAAAAGGTGCCAGGCTATGGCCTCTCCCTCGCGGTCCTCATCGGAAGCGAGCCACACGATCTCGGCCTGGGATGCCGCCTTGCGCAGCTCGGCCACAAGCTGCTTCTTATCGTCGGGAATCTCGTAGACAGGAGCGAAGCCGCCTTCAATGTCGATGCTGAAATTTTTCTTTTTCAAGTCGCGTATATGGCCATAACTCGACATGACCTTATAGTCCTTGCCAAGAAATTTCTCTATGGTCTTTGCTTTTGCCGGCGACTCGACTATCACGAGATTCTTTATCATTTTTGTATCTGTTTTTATAATAATGTGGAGGTTTTGCGCGGCAAAATTACAAATTAATGTTCAAAATCAAAAAAAAAGACGTAATTTTGCACACAATTCCGAATATGAACATAGAAATCGAAGATATTGTTCGGGCGGCCGCGCCCTCGCTTGCAGTGCTCGCTCTCGAATACGAGATAGCCAACTGCCCCACTTCCGACGCCCTTTGGGCCGAGGTGGAAGCGGCTGCCGCCGACATCCGCGCCCGCTTCGCCATCGACCAAATAAACAAGCGCCCGGCCATCGCGGCCACCCGCGCCGCATACAAGGCCCTGGGCAAGGAGCCCAACCGCTACCGCCCGGCCGCCGAGGCCCTGTGCCGCCGTGCCGTCAAGGGCGCGGGGCTTTACAGGGTGAACGCCGCCGTCGATATTATCAACATACTCTCCATGCTCTCCGGATACTCCATCGGAGGCTTCGACATCGACCGCATCGACGGCCCCGTGCTCCGGCTCGGACGCGGACAGTGCGGCGAGCCTTACCAAGGCATCGGACGAGGCGACCTCAACATCGAAGGCCTCCCCGTCTACCGCGACGCCACCGGAGGCATCGGCACGCCCACATCCGACCACGAGCGCACAAAAATCACCGAGTCGACCCGACGCCTCCTTATCCTAACCAACATTTACGGCCCCGAAATGCCCGCCGATGAATACGAGGCTCTCGCCACCCGACTCCTCTCCACCTACTGCCACGCACACCTCATCTCAAAATTTTATACATAGGAATCCTATGACTCCTATGATTCCTAAAAACCTTCCAAACTTCCGCCCTCTCACAATGCCCGAAATATCACAGCGCGGCCGGCAAATGCCGCAATCGCCAATTCGCAAACTCGCACCCCTGGCCGAGGCCGCCGAAGCACGCGGCGTAAAAATCTACCGCCTCAACATCGGCCAGCCCGACCTCCCCTCGCCACGCGCAGCCCTCGACGCAATCCGTTCCATCGACCGCACCGTGCTCGAATACAGCCCCTCGCAAGGATTCCTCTCGCTGCGACAAAAACTCACGGGCTACTACGCCAAATATAACATCAACCTCACCGCCGACGACATAATCATCACCAACGGCGGCTCCGAGGCCGTGCTGTTCGCTTTCCTGAGCTGCCTCAACCCCGGCGACGAAATCATAGTGCCGGAGCCGGCCTACGCCAACTATATGGCCTTCGCCATATCGGCAGGAGCCGTGATACGCACCGTCACATCCACCATCGAAGACGGCTTCGCGTTGCCCCCCGTCGAAAAATTCGAGGAACTCATCAACCCGCGCACACGCGCAATACTTATCTGCAACCCCAACAACCCCACCGGCTACCTCTACTCCCGCCGCGAGATGGAGCAGATACGCCGCATGGTCAAAGAGCACGACCTCTATCTCTTTTCCGACGAGGTCTACCGCGAGTTTATCTACACCGGCTCGCCCTACATCTCGGCATGCCACCTCAAAGACATAGAGCAAAACGTGATACTCATCGACTCCGTGTCGAAACGTTACAGCGAATGTGGCATCCGCATCGGCGCGCTCATCACCAAGAACCGCCTGGTGCAGCAGACCGTGCTTAAATTCTGCCAGGCCCGCCTCTCGCCCCCCCTCATCGGCCAGATTGCCGCCGAAGCATCCATCGACGCCCCCGAGGAATACAGCCGCGACATCTACGACGAATATGTCGAACGCCGCAAATGCCTCGTCGACGGACTCAACCGCATACCCGGCGTCTACTCCCCCATCCCCATGGGCGCCTTCTACACCGTGGCCCGCCTTCCCGTCGACGACGCCGAAGACTTCTGCGCCTGGTGCCTGCGCGAATTCCAATACGAAGGCTGCACCGTGATGATGGCTCCCGCCTCCGGCTTCTACACCACCCCCGGCGCCGGCCGCAACGAAGTGCGCGTGGCCTACGTGCTCAACATCGACGACCTCCGCCACGCCCTCGAAGTGCTCGCCCACGCCCTCGAAGCCTACAACTCCCGCAAATAACACACCCTTTTTCACGGCCAAGCCGTGGCTCTTTATATCCGGCCCTGCACAGCATTTTCTATTTTGCATTTAAAGACAGAAGAACAGAAAAGACAAGAGATTTTTTTTAATCTTTATTTTAAAAACTCTTGTGCATCCTGTTCTCCTGTCTAAATTTTATCCCATTTTGTATTTTAAATATTTTTAACTTATTTAACGTTGGAGTTTGTATTTTTTTATCAACGTTATTACAATGATTCGGTAAAATTTGAGGTTGTTCAGCCTTGGCTAAGCCGCTAACTGAGCCAACCGATGATTTATTTTCT
>VSPD01000083.1 GCA_009775125.1 Muribaculaceae bacterium
GTCGGCAGGGTCAGTTGTGTATTAGAGCCAGGTTGTGGTTGGGTGGGGGTAGGTTTTGTTGACGGTGAGGCCGAGCAGGCGCACGGGGCGTTCGGGGCTGACGTCGACGTGCGACATGAGCCGGAGGGCGATGGCGAGGATGTCGTCGGCTTCGACAAGGAGGTGGTCGGCTGTGGCGGAGCGGGTGATTTGGGTGAAGTCGAAGTATTTTACTTTCAGTGTCAATGACGCGCCTTCGAAGGAGTTGCGGTGAAGGCGGCGGTCGAGTTCGGCGGCGAGGGCTGAGAGTTCGCGGCGGATGTCGTCGTCGGCGTATATGTCGGTGAGGAATGTTTCTTCGCAGCCGACTGATTTGCGCACGCGCTCGGTCTCGACGGGGCGTGTGTCGATGCCGCGCGAGAAGTCGTGGTAGATGCGGCCTGCTTTTCCGAATTCTTTCATGAGGAATCCGAGTGGAAGGGCTCGCAGATGGGCTCCGGTGAATATGCCGAGGCGGTGCATTTTTTGTGCTGTCTTTGGCCCTACTCCCCAAAAGTCTTCGATGGGCAGGCCGGCGATGAAGTCGAGCGCGCGGACGGGATGGACTGTAAACATGCCGTCGGGCTTGTGGTAGTCCGACGCTATTTTGGCGAGAAATTTGCAGTAGGATATGCCGGCAGATGCGGTGAGGCCTGTGCGCTCGCGGATTTTTTGTTTTATCTCGCGCGCTACTTGTTGGGCAAGTTCTATGCCGGGTTTGTTGTGTGTCACGTCGAGAAATGCCTCGTCGAGTGAAAGCGGCTCTACGATGTCGGTGTATTCATGAAATATGTCGTGGATTTGGCCGGAGACTGCTTTATACACTGAGAAACGGCATGGCACGATATGCAGCTCGGGGCAGAGTCGCTTGGCTTTTGTCATGGCCATGGCAGAGTGGACGCCAAAGCGCCGGGCCTCGTAGCTGGCTGTGGCCACGACTCCGCGCGGACCGTCGCCTCCTACGGCTACGGGCACTCCGCGCAGCTGCGGGAAGTCGCGCTGCTCCACCGAGGCGAAGAAGGCGTCCATGTCGATGTGTATTATCTTTCGAGAGTCGATAAAAGTATAAGTATAAAGTGTAAGTGATAAGGGGTGTAGGAACACAAGCCTCCGGATTGTGAAAAAAATAAGTCACAAGCCGGAGGGTTCTTTGCCTTTGGCAAAGCGCTCCGCGATGAGTGTTCCTGCAATCAAAATACAATAGGCAGTGTCATCACGACACCGCCTATTGCGAGGGGTTGATATAGATGTTTGGGAATGTTTCTATAACATTTCGGTCGATTGTCGATGTCCGATTATTATTCGGATACGACGGTGAAAGGAATCGTAACGATTACTTCCTTGTGGAGGTTGATGTTTGCGGTGTAGTCGCCAACTTCCTTGACCGGTTCTTTGAGCTCGATAATCTTGCGGTCGATGTTGTGGCCGAGTTTTTCGAGAGCTTCAGCAATCTGGATGCTGTTGACAGAGCCGAAGATTGTGCCGGTGGAGCTTGTCTTGGCGCCGATTGTGAGTTTCACTTCGGCGAGGACAGCTGCGAGAGCTTCTGCGTCGGCCTTGATTTTGGCAAGTTTGTGGGCGCGTTGGCGCTGGTTCTCGGCAAGCACTTTGAGAGCCGATTCGGTGGCAACGACTGCTTTGCCGAAGGGGATGAGGTAGTTGCGTCCGTAGCCGTCGCGCACTTCTACAACGTCGTCTTTGAAGCCGAGGCGCTGTACGTCTTCTTTAAGAATAATTTTCATAATGCGTTTCTTTTAGCTATGGGTTATTTCATCAAGTCGGTAACGAAGGGAAGGAGTGCGAGGTGACGGGCACGTTTAACGGCCTGAGCCACGCGACGCTGGAATTTCAGCGAGGTGCCGGTGATGCGGCGGGGAAGAATCTTGCCCTGTTCGTTAAGGAATTTCTTAAGAAATTCGGGATCCTTGTAGTCGATGTATTTGATGCCGGAGCGTTTGAAACGGCAGTATTTTTTCTTTTTTACGTCTACCGACATAGGAGTGAGGTAGCGGATTTCTGAAGGTTGTGCCATAGTTTAGTCCTCCTTTGCTTCTTGAGCCGGTGCGGCGGGTTGGTTATTGTTGGCTTTGAGTGTGCGGCGTTTTGCGGCGTATTCGGCTGCATACTTGTCCTGACGGAAAGTGAGGAAGCGGATAACGCGCTCGTCGCGACGGAAAGCTGTTTCGAGTTTTTTGATTGTCTGGGGTTCGGCTTCGAATTCAATCAAAGTGTAAAAGCCCGTAGACTTTTTCTGGATGGGGTAGGCGAGTTTGCGCAGGCCCCATTCTTCGGTGTTGACGATGGTAGCACCATTGTCGGCGAGCACCTTGCTGAATTTTTCTACCGCTTCCTTCATCTGGGCGTCAGACAAAACGGGAGTTAAAATGAAAACGGTTTCGTACTGCATTGTAATGCTTGGTTAATTAATTGATTTGTTTGGAATTATTGATTTCCGGTCGGAAATCGGGTGCAAAGTTAATATTTTTATTTTGTTATTCCAAATTTTCGCCGTTGATTTTATGAAAAAAATCAGAAACGATAAGAAATTGCGGCAAAGCCGGAGTGGGTGATGTGCTCGGGGTCGTCGGGCAGGCCGTTTTCGTTGTAGGGTCGTCCGGAATATAGGCTGAAATCGGTTATGCCATAGCCAAGGCGGATCGAGAATTCAGACATATTCATTTCCACGCCTGCGCGAGCCTGCCAGCTGAGCCATCGCGCGCCGTGGCTTCCCGAAGCTCCCGGCGACAGGGTCACGCCGGGATTGGCGAAAAGGTGAAACGTGGCGCCTTGCGATTCCCAGTTGATTAGCGCGGGAGAGTGAAGCTCGACCGATGGCATGAATTTAAACCTCATCGTGTAATTCTTATCGTCGTAGTAATCATCATAGTATGGAGGGTCGTAATCGTCGCCATATATCCAGTCGCCGATGCGCCAGTCTTCCAGCGCATGTATCTCTCCGGCGAGGCCTATTGCCATTTTCAGTCCAAGATATGGTATTGGCTTGTAAGCAAAGCCCGCGTCCCATTCCCAGCCGTCGCTGTTGAGGCCGGCGGCGAGCGAGGCCTCCCATTTTTCGTGGGCGCTACCCGGCATGCGGCAAAAAACCGCCAATGCAATAGCCCAAACTGTGCGTTTCATTTTCATACCGGCAAAGATACGCATTTTTTGGAATATCCCATTATAATTTCATAGATTGGTGCAGGATTGGAATTTTATCCGATCCAAAGCATCGACAACCCCCTGGTATGTCAAGCTTTCTAATGGTTGTTTCCCTCCGGCATAACTGCAAAAATTCACTTTTTTATCCCATGAAACAGAACAAAAGTTTTCCGGTTGTTTGCATCTCAATATGCAGGATGGGGCTTGAAATGGTTCGTTGTCGGTTACGAATGCAAGTTCTTTTGGAGATGGCGTTTTAGAGAATCGTTGAGGAACAGTTATTATTTGTTTTGATGATAATATAGTCCGTAAGTTCGCATACACATCTCGGCACGCTTCTAATTTGTCGGAAGGAACTAAAAGATTGACACCGGCTGTAATATCGGTATTCTTTAACTCTATAACTTGCCCGAATACGCGTTGCGCCTCTTTTCTGTCTTCCGGATTATGAATAGTGATATGAATCTTATCGGGGCGGTGCGAAATCAAGGATTGCCAAATCGCGTGATTTAATAGAGGCAGTCCGTTGGTCGTTACAGAAATGTAGGCAATGGGCCGAATTGCGTCAATAATCTGAAAAACGCCATCGTATTCAAACGGTTCACCGCCTCCAAGAGAAATGGCTTTAACTCCATTTGCAATGCAGTCTTGTGATAACGAAATGACTTCATCCGGCTTCCATATCGCATTGCCATGCGCGTCGCTATGATTGTAGCAAAACGGACACTGCTTAGAGCAAAAGTTAGATAGGTCGATAGATAATAGTTCAATATTCATTATTCCATTTTGATGCGTTTAATGTCATTTCCTCGATAAGGCATTGAGCGGTATCGTTCAATAGTTTCTATGTCGTGTTTTGCTTCGTCCAATGTAAATAATGGATATTCTGTTCCATCAAGCAGAAGATGCCCGTTGTTGGTCATATAGTATTTTTGAAGCGTTTTAAATGACTTTGGCATGGCTATAATGCAATATGGCCTTATAGTCGCGATTAAATGTTCAAACCTATTCTGATTGATTTCAAACAGTCGGCATAATTCTTCAAATTCTATTGAGTCGATAATTCTATTCCATGGATTATTCTCGTTGTGAAAGGCCGGGAAAATTACGGAAGATTTTATGAAAGGTAATTCTTTGGACAGGAAAAGATGTGTGTCGCGTAGTGTATCCTCAATAATAAATATTCGCGGGGTGTCGCTCATAGCCTCGGGATAAGAATCCTCATCCACCTTCACGATGCCGCCATCGGAATTCGGATACGGAATTCCATTTGAATCTTCCGTCGCTACATCAAGATAAGCGCCTCCGTCGTGCGATTTGCAGGGGATAAATTCAGATATTTGGAACAGCGTCTGAGATTCAAACGAGAACGGGAAGCGAATAGCTAATTTTCGAGTAATTAAGTCCAGTTGCGATTCCTTCAATGGAAATCGAGGGATATAGGTGCGTTCAATTAGTTGGCCGGGCCAATATGGCTGTTGGTAATGGTATAAGGGCAGATTTTTCAAATCCATATCGAATACCCACTTGCTATTATCTTCATCCCAGCTTTCTTCACACCAAAAATCAAATTGGATACATTTTAGCAATATCTTTTCAGCATAAAGAGTCTTGACATCCTTTTCATCCCAATCGTAGAAATCAAGGATATAAATGCCATATTTTGACGACAGGCAAAGCAGTTTATTGCCATAACACTCCGGGGCGTTCTTTTTTTAATTTTTCTCATATAGAGCTATGAATTGTTCCGTATACGATGGGTCGATTTGCACGAGGTGAGAGAATAATACCGGATTATTCACGTCTGCGTCCATCAAGCCGTCGATAAGATGCTGAGCCTGCGCGTCTGTAAGGGCGAGCACGGTTTTCGAATCATTGATTTTAGACGGTAAAATATCTTCAATAATACTATCCGTGCACTCCTCTCCAAGGCATGAAGGCGCGGGTCCGTTTTCATTGAAGTCTATAATGGCGACATTGCCATCTTTATCAATACCGAACCAGCTTGTCGACATGGAATGTGTGGCGGGATATTCTATTTTAGTATTCATTTCTACGTTGAAAAAGTTGATAGCTTGGTAAACTCAGCCTTATGCGTGGCGTTGACTGTGTCGCCGTCGCTCATATCGAGCGCTGATTGATTATCTTCATCGTGTGCGTCTCTGATGCTGTTATAATAGAGCAACGGAGAGGCTACTCCTTGAAATTGGTCTGCGACACCGGAACTCAAACATATTGCAGGCCTCATATAGATAGGAGTATAAATCCTGAGCTCAGGACAATTCTTTCTTTAATCGATTGATATCGGTTGTCGTGATTCACACAAATTCATAAATCGCAAATATACCATATTTTCTCCATATGCCCAACATTATAACAACAAATCTGTGAATCGGAGAAACATCCAACCTTTTTTAAATATAATGCGACACGCTCAAACGATGATAGGCCAAACATTCTACTTTTATCAGAATCGTATAAACAGAGCAACCCGTGAGTGTCGCTCACGGGTTGCCTTTTAGTTCGGGGGTATCGCTTATATCAGATTATTTGTCGGTAGTATTCAACAATGATTTCAGGGGAGTCCCATTGGCATTGTGCCAATCTTGCCATCCGCTTGAGCTTCTACCGAGACAGAATACAGATGCTGCGCTTGGACTATCAAATGTCATCGTAAACGCCTCTTGCTTCGGCGCCACGTCCGGCAAGAAAGATAGAAATTTGATGTTTATTGGCCTTATGTTCAGACACTTCGAAGATATTACAGCCGATGAATGACGCAAGGAATATAATGTCCTCAAAAAACTCATCATCAGGGTCTCGCTTATGTTCAGGAAGAACAGGGAGATCTGGATTTTGCTTGTTCTCGTCAAGAAGATACTGCTTATTGTGTAGTGCTAATGCGATAGCTTTTGCTTCAAGATAGAGAACGTCTGCTTTATCTATCCTTGTTTTACTACTCATTTTGGACATAGTACTCATTTTGCTACTCATTTTTTATATCTTCACATAGATTTCCATCCAGAGCAATGATGTTCTCTCGATTCATCTCTTTCAATATATTCCCTACCAATTGTGCGTTCTGATCATCTGTGTTACGGCTTGGAAGAGTACCTTGTAGATATTCGAGGATGGCGTCGCGTTTAGCTCCGTCGGTGCCGGCGTTCTGAATGTACAGTAAAAACCATGTGCTTAATCTTGTCTCGTTCAAAACCGCGAACACGTGTAGCCGGGAAGTTGCTTGGGAGCTTTGGATACTCCAATTGATATGGTGTAGTTGGGGGTCTCGCCTTCAATTAAGCCTCGCTTCAATAGGTATATCTTTATCTATGCGGTGACCTTTCTGTATGGCGTCAAGAGAGATACAATCATGAGGAGTTAGTGTGTCATTCTCTTTGAGCAGTTTGGTATAACGTTCGTTTATAGCATTGCCGTAGATGCGCTACCTCTTTTTTCGTTGTCAATCTAATAACGCGAGTTCGGGATAAGGAACGCCATGAAACAGTTGAATCGGCAGCTTGAAAAAGTTGCCGATTCTTTT
>VSPD01000084.1 GCA_009775125.1 Muribaculaceae bacterium
CATCCCCCCGCCCCATACAAGGCATGCCTCCCACCCGGCGAGGCATGCCTTTTTCACAACTATGCACAGATCTCCATTTTGCCAATTCATAAAAATTGTGTAAATTTGCACTATAACGATAGGCCGCTATGCAAGTAATGACCAAAACAAAAGCAAAACCGTTCCTTAAATGGGCCGGAGGCAAAACCCAACTGCTTTCAACCATCGACTCCTTTTTGCCAGAATCATTTAGACAAGAAAGAGAGATTACCTATATAGAACCGTTTGTAGGAGGGGGAGCTATGCTTTTCTTTATGTTACAAAAATACCCCAACATAAAAAGAGCCATAATAAATGATATAAACCCTCATCTTATTAAAACATATACCGTTATAAGAGACACTCCGTTTCTTTTGATTGAATTTCTCAATGAATTGCAATCAGAATATAGAAGTTTATATAACCCTCATACTCAAAAGGAGTTCTATCTTAATATCCGAAACAGATTCAATACAGAGCGATTGTCTGATATTGAAGAAGCCGCATATATGATTTTCATGAATAAAACATGTTTCAACGGTCTTTATCGTGAAAATTCAAAGGGACATTTTAATGTTCCATTCGGCAGATATCAGAATCCAACTATATGTGATGAATCGTTAATAATTGCAGATAGTGAATTACTTCAAGGAGTCGAGATTATTAATGGAGATTTCAGCCAAACACGTAATTATATCGACGGTTTTACGTTTATTTATTTTGACCCGCCATACAGACCTTTGAATTCAACTTCAAGTTTCAATTCGTACGTAAAAGAGGATTTTAATGATACTGAGCAACAAAGATTACATGATTTTTTTGTGGATCTTTCAGCAGCAGGATGCCTTGAGCTATTAAGCAACTCCGACGGAAAAGGACGAAACGAAAACGATACATTTTTTGACGATTTGTATCAAGATTTTATAATCGAAAGAGTATTGGCAAAAAGATGTATTAATGCAAACCCCTCAAAACGAGGCTTTTTAACAGAATTATTAATCAGGAATTACATCGACTATCAAGGAGATTAGAATTCTGAATTATTTTATAAATAGTTATGGAGGATGCATTTAGCGATTTTATGAAACCATTAAAGGAAACCCACTTCTCCCTTGGAGACTATGTGGATTTTTCTAAGGTTACTGCTAACGTAGACGCAATTTCAATCAAATTAAACCAATTGAATTATCTAATCGGTCAAAATGATATGGAGGCCGCCGTTAAACGCTTGTGGGATGAAAATCCAAAAGTGTTTTCGGTTTTGGATGTCTTAATTGCCGTGAGGAATAAAGACAAGAAGAAAGCCATTGACAAGAATGGTGATATACATTTGGTATCTGATTATTTTAAATCTCCGGAACAGGTTTCTATATTCCTCCATGAGACAGGCTTAACCGAAGTTTTCCAAAATAAGCTAATTAAGAATTTAGTTGACTATGTTTTCGGTGTAGAGGTCGGGCTCGACTCAAACGCACGTAAGAATCGTGGCGGCCATATAATGGAGAGTTTAGTTGCAAATATCTTCGCTAAAAACAACATTGCATTTGAACAAGAAGTATATTACACTGAATTTCCGGAAATCGTAAAAGCGTTGGGAGCAGATAACAAACGATTCGACTTCGTTATACGGACTCATCAAAAGATTTATCTCATTGAAGCAAACTTTTATACCGGTGGAGGTTCAAAACTTAATGAAGTAGCAAGAGCATATTCTGAACTCGCTCCAAAAATTAACGCCGTACCAGGATTCGAATTCGTCTGGATAACCGATGGAATCGGATGGGAATCTGCGCGGAATAAACTTGAAGAGGCATTCGGCCACGTACCGAGTATATATAATCTAACAAATATCAACACCTTTATTGAAAGTATTAAATGATTGAAGGAGGAATTGGGGGAGGAAATACCCGAACAGGCCTAATATATGAAGCCAAAGTTGACTTAAAAGATTTCTTATGTCAACAGAGAGACTATTTTGTATCGGGAAATAACATATATTATCAAGGGCAAGAAGTCGGCCAAATGTTTAAAAAACATGATTTATATTCAAAATTCTTAAAACCACGGGGCATAGATTGGCGCAACAATATATCTGCAAAATTGCTGCCTGACAACGGAATTTATGTTATTGCCAATAACACCGCTTATATAATTGAGGTTAAGACCCAACGCGGAAATGGAAGTGTTGATGAAAAACTGCAAACTTGTGACTTCAAAAAAAAGCAATATCAAAAATTGTTTTTCCCTCTAAATATTGAAGTTCAATACATTTATATTTTGGATGATTGGTTTAGACACCCAAGATATAAAGATGTCCTTGATTATATCATATCCGTTGGGTGCCAGTATTATTTTCAATACATCCCATTACAAAAACTTGGACTTCCGGTACCGCCAATCGAATAGCAATTCATGATTGTACCTTATTACAAATCCACTGATAGAGCGTTCACCATCGTTAATGGTGATTGCTTTGATGTGCTTCCTGAGTTTGATTTTAAGTTTGACATGATTTTTGCCGATCCTCCATACTTTCTTTCTAATGGTGGAATAAGTTATCATGCCGGTAAAATTGTTTGTGTCGACAAAGGAGAATGGGATAAGGGGGGCACACCGGAAAGCATCATGGATTTTAATCGCAAATGGCTGTCACTTTGTCGTGAGAAATTAAAAGATAATGGTACAATATGGATTTCAGGAACCCATCATAATATTTTTTCAATAGCCAATATCCTTACTGAACTTGGCTATAAAATCCTTAATGTTATTACATGGGCAAAAACAAATCCTCCTCCAAATATATCTTGCCGATTCTTTACCTTTTCGACTGAATTCATTATATGGGCTCGCAAATACCCTAAGGTTCCGCACAAATACAACTATGCGTTGATGAAAGCGATCAATGATGGCAAGCAAATGACTGATGTGTGGCGTTTTCCTTCAATTGCCCGATGGGAAAAATCATGCGGTAAACACCCTACGCAAAAACCATTAGCTCTTCTATCCCGCATAATTTTGGCAAGCACAAACAGAGGTGATTGGATTTTAGATCCTTTCTCTGGATCATCTACAACAGGGATTGCCGCCAACCTTTGCTGTCGTAGATTTCTTGGCATTGAGCAAATCGAGGAATATGCTCTATTATCACGATTACGTCGTGAAGAAATAGACGACAGACAAGTTTTCAAAACATTTAAGGGAAAATTAAAAGACCTCTCTTTTGAATCTTCACATGATATAATAAATGAACCATGTGCTGAATACGGAATTGATTTACCTTTCTAAAATTCTCCGGCACTCATTTCTTACATATTAGTATTTTTTGCGGAAAAATTTCTGTATTTGTAATTAAAATATTAACTTTGTCGAAACGTTTTACAAAAACAATTTTATGGCAACAAAACCGTTCAAATACCAGCCGATGTTCCCCGTTGGCGAAGACACCACAGAATATTATCACCTCACTTCCGACTACGTGAAAGTTGAGAACTGGGGCGGACACGAATTCCTCGTTATCGACCCCGAGGCCCTCACAGTGCTTGCACGTCAGTGCACCCACGACAACGCATTCATGCTCCGCCGCGAGCACAACGCCATGGTGGCCAAGATTCTCGCCGACTCCGAAGCAAGCGAAAACGACAAGTTTGTCGCCCTCACAATGCTCCGCAACGCCGAGGTGGCATCCAAGGGCCAGCTTCCTTTCTGCCAGGACACCGGCACGGCAATCATCCACGGCGAGAAAGGCCAGCGCGTATTCACCGGCTGCGACGACGAAGAACGTCTGTCGGAAGGCGTTTACCTCACCTACACCACCGACAACCTCCGCTACTCGCAAAACGCCCCCCTCAACATGTACGATGAAGTGAACACCGGATGCAACCTCCCCGCGCAAATCGACATCCACGCCACCGAAGGCGACGAATACCACTTCCTCTTCGTGGCAAAAGGCGGCGGCTCTGCCAACAAGACATATCTCTATCAGGAAACAAAAGCCCTCATCAATCCGCGCACACTCATCCCCTTCCTCGTTGAAAAGATGAAATCGCTCGGCACAGCCGCCTGTCCTCCCTATCACATCGCCTTCGTTATCGGCGGCACTTCCGCAGAAATGAACCTCGCCACCGTGAAAAAGGCCTCGGTTAAATACTACGACAACCTCCCCACCGAAGGCAACGAACTCGGCCACGCATTCCGCGACGTCGAACTCGAACGTCAGCTCATTGAAGAAGCCCATCGCATCGGCCTCGGCGCGCAATTCGGCGGCAAATATTTCGCCCACGACATCCGTGTGATCCGTCTGCCGCGCCACGGCGCATCGTGCCCCGTAGGCCTCGGCGTGAGCTGCTCGGCCGACCGCAACATCAAGGCAAAAATCAACCGCGACGGCCTCTGGATCGAACGCCTCGACGCAAACCCCGGCGAACTCATCCCCGAAGAATACCGCAAGGCCGGCGAAGGC
The DNA here is from genome assembly GCA_009775125.1 of Muribaculaceae bacterium. Classification (GTDB taxonomy): domain Bacteria; phylum Bacteroidota; class Bacteroidia; order Bacteroidales; family Muribaculaceae; genus CAG-873. The sequence goes on from VSPD01000084.1 coordinate 4,478, forward strand.
GAAGTAGTGAAAATCGACCTCAACCGCCCCATGGCCGAAGTACTCGCCGAACTCTCGAAATATCCCGTGTCGACACGCCTGTCGCTCAACGGCACAATCATCGTGGGCCGCGACATCGCACACGCCAAAATCAAAGAACGCCTCGACGCCGGCGAACCCATGCCCCAGTATCTAAAAGACCACCCCATCTACTACGCCGGACCCGCCAAGACCCCGGCCGGAATGCCCTCAGGCTCCTTCGGCCCCACCACAGCCGGACGCATGGACCCCTACGTCGACCAGTTCCAGGCCGCTGGAGGCTCAATGATAATGATTGCTAAGGGCAACCGCTCCAAGCAAGTAACCGACGCATGCCACAAGCACGGAGGCTTCTACCTCGGCTCAATCGGCGGACCCGCCGCTGTGCTCGCCCAGAACTCCATCAAGAACGTTGAACTTCTCGAATACCCCGAACTCGGCATGGAAGCAATCTGGAAAATCGAAGTTGAAGACTTCCCCGCATTCATCCTTGTCGACGACAAAGGCAACGACTTCTTCACACAAATCTCCGAACGCTGCAAATCCTGCGGCCTACAAGTAAACCGACCATAAAACCGTGGCTCATACCCTTTCTCCATCTAAGGGCGAGCCACGGTTCTTCATATCACAACACTTTCACTACAAGCAAATAATTCCGAGAATTAAATTTTGCGTCAATCATCATTAATCATCCGTTAATTTTAATTAATGAATAATTCACGACGATTAACGCAAAACTTTTTCACGCAATCCAAAAAATACACGTAATTAACGTTTAAAATTACTCATTTTTTGCATCATACTTAATATCATGAGACTGAAACTCACCGCAATCATCGCATCATTGGCATCACTGCTGGGATTCGCCCAAGAGCCCGCCCAGACCACCGTGAAACACCCCGACTGGAGCCGCAACGCCACAATCTACGAAGTAAACGTGCGCCAGTCAACCCCCGAAGGCACATTCAAGGCATTCGAGCAGCAGCTCCCGCGCCTGAAAGACCTCGGAGTCGACATCCTCTGGTTCATGCCCATCCACCCCATCTCCGAACTCAACCGCAAAGGCACACTCGGCTCATACTACGCCGTGCAAAACTACAAAAAAGTAAATCCCGAATTCGGCACGCTCGCCGACTTCAAAAACCTTGTCGACAAAGCCCACAGCATGGGCATGAAAGTGATAATCGACTGGGTGCCCAACCACACCGGCTGCGACAACGTGTGGGTATCCACCCATCCCGAATACTTCGCCAAAGACAAAGACGGCAAAATGTTCGGCCCCTTCGACTGGACCGACACCTACAAACTCGACTACTCCAACCGCGAAATGCGCGAAGCCATGCGTGAAGCCCTCATCTACTGGCTCACAGTAGGAGGCATCGACGGATTCCGCTGCGACGTGGCCGGCAACGTACCCGTCGACTTCTGGGACGAGACACGCCCCGTGCTCCAGGCCGTGAAACCCGACCTGTTCATGCTCGCCGAGGCAAGCGAGCCCCCGTTGAGCTTCAACGGATTCGACATGTCCTACAACTGGCCCATGAAAGACCTGTTCAGCGCCATAGCCGCCACATCAGGCCAATACACCTACGACGACAAAAAATTCCCCGCCTCCGACGCCACCGCAATCGACGACCTCCTTGCCCGTCAGGCCAAAGAATACGCCGGCGACCACTACATGATGAACATGATCACCAACCACGACCTCAACTCGTGGGAAGGCACCGAATTTAAACGCCTCGGCCGCCTCGCCGACGCATTCGCCGTGCTCTCATACACCCTCCCCGGCATGCCCCTCATCTACACCGGCCAGGAAGTAGGCATGGACCGCCCCTTCGAATTCTTCGAAAAAGACAAAGCCCCCGACTGGACAGAAAACGCCTACACACGTTTCTACCGCACACTCAACGCCCTCAAACACTCCCGTCCCGAACTCGCCGCCGGCACCCAAGGCGCACCCATGACACGCTACGCCACAGCCGACCCCAACATCTACATCTTCGAGCGCGACCTCGACGGCAGCCGCACCATCGTAGGCGTAAACCTCGGCACCGACGAGCAGCCCATCCAATTCACCGGTGCCAAACCCGCCCTCTCCGGCGCCACCGACAACTTACTGTCTCTTAAACACAACAGACGATG
>VSPD01000085.1 GCA_009775125.1 Muribaculaceae bacterium
GGGATAGGCGGAGGAGGGAGGGGTGCCGGTGATTTGAAGGTAGAGGCGGTCGAGGGTGGCGGCGCGGAGGGCTTTGGGGCGGATTTCACATTCCCAGATGCGGATTACGCGCCATCCGGCGAGGCGGAGGTCGACGCCGGCGGCATAGTCGCGGGCTATGTTCATGGCTATTTTATGCCGCCAGTAGTCGGTGTTGGTCTTGGGCAGCCGGTAATACCGGCATCCTTCGTGACCATGCCAAAAGCAGCCGTCGATAAATATGGCGGTTTTGTATTTTTTGAGCACTATGTCGGGGGAGCCGGGCAGACGGCGGTTGTTGACGCGGTAGCGCAGGCCTTTTGAGAACAAGAATTTCCTCACCAGCATTTCCGGCTTGGTGTCGCGTCCCTTGACGGCCGCCATGCAGCGGTGACGCTGCTCCGGTGTCATCACATCTGCCATAGCGTTTCTATTGCCTTAATAGCGGAGGCCGGCGTTGCCGGTGCGGAGGCCGCCGGGACGAGAAGTGGAGGTGCGTCGGTTGCTGTCGTATTTGTTGGAGGTGTAGCCTGAGTTTTGCAGGAATGGGTCGTCGGAGAATTCGTCGTCGTCTTCGTCTTGCGGGGCGCGCTCGCCTTTCTTTAATTTGGGCTTGTTTTTCTTTATGGCATACGGTTTTTGGGCGTCGACGGGCACTTCGTAGATGTTCCAGGCTTGTTCTACGTCCCAGTTTTTGCGCAAGGTGAGTTTTTTGGCAAAGTAAACTACGTCTTCGGGCTGGATGGTGTCGGCGACGTTGCCGGTGTCCCAACGGCCGTTGTTGTTGCGGTCGATGTATAGGCGGGCGTATACGTCGCCGGGATTGAGGTAACGGAGCACGGCGCGGCCGTCGACCACGGGGGCTGTGCGGATGGGAGTGTCGGATGTGTTGAGCAGTTCGACTACGGCGTGCTCGCCGGGGGCAAGCCCTTCGACAGCGAATGTGAGGTTGGCATATTCCTCGAGGGGCTTGACGGTGAATTCATGTTTGATTTTGTCGTTGAATTGCCCGTAAATCGAATAGACGGAAGCGGAGTCGACGCTCAGGCGATAGGACGCGCCGGGCGTCCAGTCCACGGCCATGATTCGACGCATGAAGGGGCTTACGCTGTCGGGCTCGAATTTCACGGCGGGCACTTCGGTCCAGATGGTGTCGTTTTTTATTTCAAGGTGCACGGCGGCAGGGTTGATGCTGTCGAGGGGTTGCTGCGCCTCGAACAGGAGGGGAAGGTAGACGTCCTGTTGGCTGCCGTAGACCGAGCCGAAGGCAAGGAAGTCGGGCTGCGGAGGGAGGGTGTCGGCCTCTTCGCTCTTGCGTTTTTTCTTTTCTTTTTGCTTCGGTTCTTTGAAGAAGAATTTGAGTGTGTCGGTGTACCACGCCACTTGGTCGAGGGAGTCGGTTCGGCGGTAGCGTGTGGCCAGCAGCAGGGAGTCGACAGCCATTACGGCGGTGTCGGTTATCCAGTATTCGAGGGTGTCGAGTGTGGCGTTGGGGCGCAACAGCGCCCAGTCGGCTATCTTGCGTCCGGCAAATGTGCCGGCGGCTATCTCGATTTGCGGCAGGGAGTCGGCCTCGGCTGCCATCTCGATGGTGATGCGGCGACGCTCGGGGCGGGCGTAGTTGCGCATATACTGGGCTTTGTACCCTTCGTTGAACCACGACAGGAGTATGTCGTTGGGGTAGTAGGCCGTTCCTCCGCGCAGGGCCAGTGAGTCGCCGCCGTCGTGCGCCCGGAGGGTGTCGGTGACGGTGATGGCGCTTGCATAGGGCGACACTGTGGTGCCGAGGAAGGCGATGTCTTCGGTGCGGTCCCACTTGTAGTCGCGATTGATGTCGTTGAGGGCAAATACTTGGTATGTGCCGGGCTTGAGGTTGCGGATGGTGAACTGGCCAAGCTGGTTGGTGCGCGCCACGCGCTCGAACGGCACGGTGCGCAGTGTGGTGTCGGTCATGGCCGAGTCGGAGTGGATGCCCACGAGCATTCCCTGGGCGGGCTCGAGAGTACGGGCCTCGAGCACCATGCCGGAAATGCGGAGTGAGTCGATGGAGCCGCCGGTGGAGAAATCGGTGGCGAAGCCGTCGAGCACGTTGCCTTCGTTGAGGTCTTTGATGGCATCGCCGAAGTCGATGGTATATGTCATGTCGGGTTGCAGGGAGTCGCGGAACTCTACGGTGACATGACGGCCGTTGGCGCGTACCACGGGCGGCTGCTGCTGCACGGGCGACACAATCACTTTGTTGAAAGCGTCGTCGAGCTGCACGTTTTCGTCGAAATAGAGGTCGAGGCGTGTGCGGTCGACATGCAGTGCCGACGGCCCGGGATTCGAGTTTACAAACACCGGCGGTGTCTCGTCACGCGGACCGCCTTCGGGGCGGCCTATCGACGCGCATGCCGCCGCCGACAGTACAAGGATGACGCACACAAGCGCTTGCAGCGAATTTAACCCGAATCTCTTCATTTTTCCTCCTTTTTATGTGAATGTTATCGTACCGACACTTTTTGCGGACGGCGCGACTGGTCGGTGGTGATGAAATATACGCCGAGGGGAAGGGGGATGTCGGTGTTGTTGGACACCTCGGGCAATTCAACGACGAGGCGTCCGGCCACATCGAACACCCTGCAACCGGTGTGAACCGACTGGCAGAGAATACGGACTGCACCTTCGAGGGCTACTACGGCCAAAGGTTCGTCGTTTTCCACGCCGGTAATGCCCAGATGGTCGACGAATACTACGTTTGACGGCTCGGAGCGATAGCCCAGACGCACCGACTGCACGTAATAAGCCTCGCGGTCGGATTCGTTGAAATCGTCGATAAGCAGCGATGTCTGCTCGGCGAGTTCTTCTTCGGTGACTGCGCTTCCGGCTGTGTATCGGGTGCGGGTCACGATATAGTAATCAATAGTTTCATCGGCCGGGGCTTCCCAGTTGGCCACATATGATGTGGATGTGATGTCGGTCGGGGCAGTTGCCGTACAAGGTGTCAAGACGGGCACAGGCAGACACTCGCCGCGCAGCTCCACTCCACGCGAACCGGTGACTCCGCCGCCGGAGATAAGTATGCGCGCGGTATGCTTTCCAAGCAGTGTCGGGGTATAAGTCACGTTGAGCCAATATCCGTCGGCTGAATTTACATTGCGGTAGGCTATCGTCTTGGCCGGAATTGAGTACATTTCCTTGTCGCCGGCGTAAATTTGCACGCGGATATCCGATTTAAGATTCTCGCCGCGGAAGAACAGTTTTGCTGTTGTTGATTTTCCAAGAGCCACCTGTCCGAATTCAAGCGACATGTCTTGCACGGGAGTAATGAGCACGGGGTCGCCCGAGGGCTGCGTCGCGTCGTCGAGCCGGAAAATCTGACCTTTACGGTTACCCCAGATATATTCGGCGAGTTCGGGGAAGTCGATAAACGGGTTGCGGTTGTTCTGGAATTTATATACGGCCTCGTTGCGGTCGAGTTCTTTCTGCGACACCTGGTCCTCGCGGTGCCATTTCAGCAGCAGGTCTACCGACCATTGGTTCAGCGTAGGATAGGTACCGTTGACAAGCATGTATTTGTATTTCCAGGTGTAGTCCTGATAGCATGTGGCCATATAGAAATATGTGCGCGCGAAGTCGCCTTTGTATTCATCGGCAGGCTCAAACACATATCCGGCACCGCCGCCTTGTCCGGCCACAGGGAAGCCAACGGTGGTGATTCCGTTGTCGAACTTTGTAGGCGAGGTGCGGTCGACCATGCCCAGCGGATAATTTGACTTGGCCATGTTGGCGGCGGCTTCCGACGGATAAAGATGGTTCAGGTCGGTGTAAGCCTGCACGCTCGTCGAGCCACCCCACCAGCTTTTGGGCAACGAGTGCTCGCGGTTAAGCCCCTTGAACGAAGGAGCATAAAGCGGAATGTCGGAATACATATCCCACCACCGGCGGGAATTAGGATATACGTCGGTCACCTCGAAATAGTCGGGGAGGTCGTAATAATCTGATATGGGGGTAAGGTTATGTATAATATTGTAGGCGGCTGTTTTAAGCTCAGCGTCGCTCTTGCCGTCGAGAGCGCGGTAATATGCCATCGGCACCTCAGCCGATGCCATGATTGCCGGCAGGACAGCCAACATGAGTAAAAATTTTTTCATGATATATGTCGATCGTAATTATTATTCATCATATTTTCTTTCCCCATACGCGGCGGCGGCGGTGAAGGCGACGCGGGAACAGCTCCCACTGACGCTGCACATTCTCATTGTCCTCAAGCTCGAGATTGCTCTCGGCCTCGCGGTAGCCGCAACGGTTGAACGTAGGGATAAGATAATTAAACAACAACGCGTTCACCCCTTTGTTCTGATACTCGGGGTCGACAGCCACAAGAAGCAAGTCGACAACGTCGCTATTGCCCTTCAACGCTCTCAGCAGATGATACCAACCAGTGGGGAATAGCTTGCCACCTGACTTGCGCAAGGCCTTCGACATCGACGGCATGGCTATGCCTACGCATATAAGCCTGTCGTCGGCATCGGTGATAAGGCATACGTTGTCGAGACGGATTATGCCGAGGTACATGTCGATATAATAATTTATCTGGCGCTCCGACAGAGGCGAATACCCGTACAGGCCGTCGTAGGCCCGGTTTATCAAGTCGAACAAAGCGCGGCCATACTCTTCTTTAAGTTTTTTCCGCGACGAATATATCTTCACTTTCAAGCCGTAGCGTTCCTGCACCATACGGGCCACACGCAGATATTTATCGGGAATCGACTCGGGGATGGTAATGCGATATTCCACCCAATCGGCTTCCTTGCCAAATCCCATGCGCTCCATGTGCCGGGGGTAATACGGATAGTTGTAGATAGTGGCCATGGTGCCAAGCTCATCGAACCCGTCGATAAGCATAGCTTCATGATCGAGGTCGGTAAAACCCATAGGCCCAATCATCTCATTCATCCCCTTTTTCCGCCCCCATGCCGAAGCGGCCTCAAAAAGCGCGTCGACAACCTCGGCATCGTCGATAAAATCGACAAAGCCGAATCGCATAGCCTTGCGACCGGTGCGTTCGTTCACCTTGGAATTGATTATCGCAGTAATACGCCCGACAGGCTTTCCATCGCGAAAAGCCATAAACGACTGTGCCTGACAGTAATCAAAAGCAGGATTTTTGTCAGGACGCAACGTATTCACATCGTCCAAAATAAGCGGCGGAACAAAACAGTCGTTGCCCTTATACAGGTCTATGCCAAACTTTACATACTTTATAAGTTCTTTTTTCGAAGCGGCAATTTCTCTAATTTCAACCATTTCTGCTATCCAATCAATTTCAAATTAATCAACACAAGAATCAAAGCCATCACAGCCACAAAAGCAGCGGCAAAAAACAGCACTCTTTTCAATGAATGGCCCTGCAAGGCCAACTGCAAATCGGCAACTGAACGATAACGATTGCGCGGATTAGGGCTAAGACAACGAGACACTACATGGCGAAGCTGGGGCGTACCGAGGCCCGACTTGTCGAGCACCTCCCGCATCGTAATGCCAAAACGGTAAATATCCTCCGCAACATCGGTAGGCGTCAAATTCTCGCGTTGATCGAATCCAACATCGATAAGTTTAAGATTCTCAATATTTTCAGTGAAAATAATAGTCTCCGGGCGAATAGGATGGTGCACAAGGTGATTCGTCTGAATATATGCCATAGCAGCCGGCAGACGAGTAATCAACTGGTCGAGATGATGTGCCGAAATTTTACCCTGGTCGATAATCTTTCTCAACGACAGTCCATACACATCATCGGTGATGATGCAGCGTCCGATACCCGGCACATCCTCAAAATCATTTATCATAACAATATTAGGATGCGACAAATTATAACGGACATCAAACTCCTTCTCAATCATGGCCTGATACTTAGGATCATCCTTGAGCTCGGGACGCAAGGTTTTAAGCATTACCCACTTTCCGAATTTCTTGGCAGTGAAGACATTATAAAACTCCTCATCCCATTCGGTAAGGTGCTCAATTTCAGTCCACCTCTCGGTCTTATCGACTATATTCTGAGAATTATCACTCATCGTTTGCAATTTATGCTATTTTGGATACTAACTTGCAAATATACGAATTTTTTACAAATTAATGCCTATTTGAAAAATAGAGCACAAAAATAAAACGAGAGATAAAGCAAATCTATTCCTATATCAAAGCCAACATGATTTTACACAAACGGAAGTTTTATTCACAAGCCGGAGGCTCGCATTCCTGCAACCCGTGTAGGAACACAAGCCTCCGGCTTGTTAGAATTATTAATATGCGGACGCACGAGCCGTGCGTCCCTACTGCCTGGAACAATGTAACACACATTTAATTTCCTGATTTTCTCAAGCCTGAGGGTTCTTCGATTTTCTCAAGCCGGAGGCTTGAGTTCCTGCATGGTTGGTTCCTGCCGAAGTGGGTAAAAAAGGGAACGCCGGCCGAATCAATCGATTCGGCCGGCGTTCGAAGGGTGGCGGTGACCTACTCTCCCACTT
>VSPD01000086.1 GCA_009775125.1 Muribaculaceae bacterium
GCAAACCCGCCCCCGCCGCCGAATCAACCACAGAATAATGTAGAGAGTAGGGACGCACGGTTCGTGCGTCCGCGCCAAAGTCAACCAATTGAGAAATAACTACCCATGAAGAAACTGATTGCATGCTTGCTTGGAGCGGCTGTTGCCGTAAGTGCCGCCGCCATCACACCCAAAGAAGAAATAAAGGAAAATCCGCAAAAAGCCGGAGGAGTGTATTACGCCTATCCCGGCCCGGCGGAAAAACTGACACCCGCCCCCAAGGGCTTCGAGCCATTCTATATCAGCCACTACGGACGCCACGGCTCGCGTTATCTAATCTCCGACCGCGACTATCGCGCCGTGATCGACGTGCTCGAAAAAGCCGACACCGCCGGCGCTCTCACCCCCGCCGGCTCACGTCTGCTCCGCGACCTTGGCCCCGTGTGGGAAGAAGCGCGCGGCCGCGGAGGCGAGCTCACGCCGCTGGGCCGCCGACAGCACCACGACATAGCCTCGCGCATGTATGACAACTATCCGCAGGCCTTCCCCGACGACGCCCGTGTCACGGCGGCGTCGACAACGGTGATGCGCTGCGCCCACTCGATGTTTGCCTTCATCGAAGGCTTGAAGGAACACAATCCCGCGCTCAATATCCCCCGCGAATCGTCGCAACGGCATATGCACTATCTCAACTACCACAGCCCCGAGGCCGCTCCCTATACACGCCGCGACTCCGAGGCCTCGCACGAGATACGCCGGTTCACCGAGGAGATGATAAAGCCCGGACGCATCGTCGGCGAGATTTTCTCCGACTCGCTCTTTGTGCGCCGTAATGTCGACCCCGCCGACTTCATGACCGGACTCTACTGGACAGCCGTCGACCTGCAAAACATGGAAGCCGACCTCGACATCCTCAACCTTTTCACCATCGATGAGCTCACCGACCTGTGGCAAATCTACAATTTCAGTTTTTTCGCCCATAATTCGAGCTATGCCCCGGCCAAAGGCCTGCATGTGGCCAACGCCAAGAATCTCCTGCGCAACATCGTCGAGACTGCCGACAGCTATATCGCCTCCGGCGACCGTGGGGCCACGCTCCGTTTCGGCCACGACGGCAACATCATACCCCTCACCGCGCTTATGCAACTGCCCGGCTGCTTCACCGACGAGACAAATCCCTACCGCCTCGGCGACACCTACGCCAACTTCCGCGTATCGCCCATGGCGTCGAACCTGCAACTCGTCTTCTTCCGCAATGCCAAAGGCGAAATCCTCGTAAAAGCCCTTCTCAACGAACGCGAGACAGCCCTGCCCGCGCCCACCGACATCTACCCCTACTACCGCTGGACCGACCTGCGCCCCGCCCTCGCCGAAATAGCCCGCTGAGCAGCACAAACCCAACGAAATTGTGCATTTGTTTGGTAGGTTGGGCATTATTTGGTAATTTTGCACCAAAATAGAAAAATAAGGTAAAATGAGCAATATCGAACTGTCAGAACAGGAACAGATCCGCCGCCAGTCAATGGACGAAATGCGCCGGATGGGCATTGAGCCGTATCCCGCACCCGAATATGAAGTAACCGGTTATACCGACGAAATAAAAGCCAACTTCGACGACGCGCTTGAGCCTGCGCGCGAGGTGGCTGTGGCCGGACGTGTGATGAGCCGCCGCATCATGGGCAAAGCCTCGTTCATGGAGCTGATGGACAGCCGTGGCCGAATCCAGGTATATGTCTCGCGCGACGAGATATGCCCCGGCGAGGACAAGGACCTCTACAACAAGGTGTTTAAGAAACTTCTCGACATCGGCGACTTTGTCGGCATCCGCGGATATGTGTTCCGCACTCAGACCGGCGAAATCACTATACACGCCCGTGAGCTGACAGTGCTGGGCAAGTCGCTCCGCCCGCTCCCCATCGTGAAGGTGAAGGACGGCGTTGTCTACGACTCGTTCGACGATCCCGAGCTCCGCTATCGCCGCCGCTATGTCGACCTGGTGGTGAACGAAGGCGTAAAGGAAACATTCATCAAGCGCACCAAGGTGTTCAACTCCATGCGCGAATATTTCAACACCGCAGGCTATCTCGAAGTGGAGACGCCGATTCTCCAGTCGATTCCCGGCGGCGCGGCAGCACGCCCCTTCATCACCCATCACAATGCCCTCGACATACCCTTGTATCTGCGCATCGCCGACGAGCTTTATCTGAAACGCCTTATCGTGGGCGGTTTCGAAGGCGTGTACGAGTTTTCCAAGAACTTCCGCAACGAGGGCATGGACCGCACCCACAACCCCGAGTTCACCTGCATGGAAATATATGTGGCCTACAAGGACTACAACTGGATGATGAAATTTACCGAGCGCATGCTTGAAAAGATATGCCTCGACGTGAACGGCACAACCAAGGTGATGGTAGGCGACAATGAAATCGACTTCAAGGCTCCCTACCGCCGCGTAACAATGACAGAGGCCATCCTCGAGCACACCGGCATCGACATCACCGGCATGGACGAGGAAGCACTCCGCAAAGTGTGCCGTGACCTCGGCATCGAGACAGCCCCCTCTATGGGCAAAGGCAAGCTCATCGACGAGATTTTCGGCGAGAAATGCGAAGGAAAATATATCCAGCCCACATTCATCACCGACTATCCTATCGAGATGTCGCCGCTTACAAAGCGTCACCGCGATAATCCCGAGCTTACCGAGCGTTTCGAACTCATGGTCAACGGCAAGGAACTTGCCAACGCTTATTCCGAGCTTAACGACCCTATCGACCAGTACGAGCGTTTCGTAGAGCAGATGCGCCTTGGCGAGAAAGGCGACGACGAAGCCATGATTATCGACAAGGACTTTATCCGCGCCCTTGAATACGGCATGCCCCCCACATCGGGCATGGGCATCGGCATGGACCGCCTCGTAATGCTCATGACAGGCAAGACCACCATACAAGAGGTGCTCTTCTTCCCGCAGATGCGTCCCGAAAAGTGGGATTAAAAATTATCACCGGATTAAGCCGAACAAAATCGGCTTAATCCGGGTTAAATCGATATAAGTCGATAGAAATCGAAATAAGTCGATTGACGTCGATAAAAGTCGAAATAATTCGAAATTTCAACCGCCATGGAATTCCCCGGAGATATTGCAGTGCTCGGCGGAGGCAGCTGGGCCACGGCCCTTGCCAAACTCCTTCTGCGCAACTGCGAGACTATAAACTGGTATATGCGCCGCGACGACCGCATCGACGACTTCCGGCGCCTGGGCCACAACCCCGCATATCTCACCGATGTAGAGTTTGATGTAAACCGCATTTATTTCAGCTCCGACATCAACGAGGTGTGCTCCCGTTGCGACACACTGCTGTGGGCCGTGCCGTCGCCATATTTCCTCGGCCACGCCAAAAATATCACCGTCGACATAAGCGACAAGGCCGTAGTGTCGGCCATAAAAGGCATCGTGCCGGGCGAAAATGAACTTGTAACCGACTATATGAAGCGCCGCTTCGGCGTTGACCCGGCGCGCACGCTTGTAATATCAGGCCCGTGCCATGCCGAAGAAGTGGCCCTCGACCGCCCGTCGTATCTCACCATCGGATGTTCCGACACCGACCGTGCCGAGGCTTTCGCGCGCTGCATCGCCGGAAAGAACACCCACACGATTCTGTCGTCGGATGTCAACGGCATCGAGTATGCCTCGGTGCTTAAAAATGTATATGCCATAGCGGCCGGAGTGATTCACGGCATGAAGCGCGGCGACAATTTTGTGGCCATGCTCGTGTCAAACGCCATACGCGAGATGGAACGTTTTGTCTATGCCGTCAACCCCCGCCAACGTCAGATATGCGACTCCGTATATCTCGGCGACCTCCTTGTCACGGCTTATTCGCGCTTCTCGCGCAACCACAATTTCGGAGCCATGATCGGAAAAGGCTATTCCGTGCAGGCTGCCAAGATGGAGATGGAGCAGACAGCCGAAGGCTATTATGGCGCCAAGTGCATCCACGACGTCAACCGCCGCTACCACGTCGACATGCCCATCCTCGAGGCCGTGTACGAGATGCTCTACCGCCGCCTCTCGCCCTCGAAGGCTCTCGCCGCCATGAGCCGCGACTTTACTTAAATCAATGCACAATTATATCAATGCACAATGCACGATTGGCTTTCAGCGCGTAGCCAATCGTGCATTGTGCATTATTAATTGTGAATTGCCTTAAAGGTTGGGGTTATACTGTTTCCAGTCGGCTACGGGGGGCAGTACGCCAAGGCTGATTACCTCGTCGCGCATGGCGCACAGATGCTCGTAACTCTTATATAGCGCGGCCTCTTCTTCCGGTGTGCCCTTGGGTTCGCGGAAAGAAACGCCATTGGCGGTGATGGTGGTCTCCATCGCCATCATGATGTTGTGGAACTTGTCGTCGTTGACATACGTTCCGGCCGGCCATGTGAAAGGTTCTCCGCCCATGGCTGCCGCAATCATGCGTATCGACAGGTAAGCCGGGCTTTGGAACGACGAGCGGCCTCGCAGATCTATGATGTGCTTTCCGCCCTGCACCACGCGTGTCTTCATGGCTTCCCACTCGTCGACCGGAAGAGCCTCAGTGCCTATGATTTGGGTAAGCGGTTTGCCGTCGACTCGTGTCGTGGAGGCGAATACGGCCATTTGTTCGCCGTGTCCTCCATAGGTGCGTGAATTGTCGATTTTCTCGGCCGGAACCTTCATCCATTTCACCAGTTCGTTTTGCAAACGCGTGGAATCGAGGGCGGCGAGAGTGGTAACCTGAGAAGGTTTCAATCCGCTCCATATCAAGGTGATAAGCCCCGTGATGTCGGCCGGATTGAAAACCACCACCACATGTCGCACGTCGGGGCAGTATTTCTTTATATTCTTGCCGAATTCTTCCGCGATGAGGGCATTGCCTTTGAGAAGATCCTCGCGGGTCATGCCCGCTTTTCGGGCCGCGCCTCCGGAGTTGACGATGTAGCGCGCTCCGGTTAGAGCTTCGGCTATGTCAGAAGTGTAAGAGAGGTTGAGACCCGGAAAACCGCAATGGAGCAGTTCTTCGGCAACGCCTTCAAGCCCCGGGGCATAAGGGTCGTAAAGGCAAATGTTTGAGGAGAGGCCCATCATTATGGCGGTTTGAGCCATGTTTGACCCGATCATGCCGGCTGCGCCCACAATCACGAGTTTGTCATTTGAAAGATATTTCATAATCAAAAAAAATTATTGGCGGTTACCTTGCCAAAAGACACAAGTAACCTATATCGATATACATCACAACAAGTTGACACACGCTATTGTTTGTGGGAGAGGGCTGGCAGTTGACTCGAAATTGCAAATATCACAAGTTACGGGAATTACACAAATTAGAGTGGAATCCGGGTCAAGCAGTAATTACGGTGCATTGGGTCTCCGTTAGGAGACAAATATTGTAGCGCAGGGCGACAGCCCTGGGTGGCGTGGATGTTATTTATTATGGTGTTGGAGCGAAGGCCGGCCGTAGCGTTCGAAAATGCCAAATATGGCACGAGGCACAGTTTCACAGTGCCTTTCACACGCCATGACCTACCGGGCTTGTCGGCATCCTGCCTCCAAACCCGGTTAACCGACGAATCACGGCTTCGCCGTGGCTAACTTGCGAAACATGGATTTTACAATTCTATTTTTTTTGATATTTTGGAAAATTATTTATAACTTTGCCTGCGCAGACCGCCGATGCAGAGGCCCGGTCAACGGGTCATGCGGGTGGGGCTGCAAGACATAATAAGAATGCGTATTCTATGCTAAAATCCAAGCGATTTTAGCATTTTTTTATTCCGATTAAAAAAATTATAAGGAATCCGCTCTT
>VSPD01000087.1 GCA_009775125.1 Muribaculaceae bacterium
GAGAGATAAGTATATGTAAGACAATAACGTTTGAAAATGGATTTCATTGCATTAATTCTTTAATAAAACATACTTATGAGTATTAGAGTCAGCAATCTAACTTACCGGCTCCCGAATCAAGACACACTTCTTTCAGATATCGCTTTTTCTATTCCGGATGGTTGCAAGTGCGCCATCGTAGGAAATAACGGAACCGGAAAATCCACGTTACTTAATATTCTTTCAGGGCAATGCCTTTGTTCGTCGGGCGACATAGAATGTGCCGGCGCTTATCTCGTGCCCCAGCATTATGGGCAGTACGATGGCATGACCGTTGCCGAAACTCTGCATATCGAAGACAAATACCGTGCTTTCAAGGCCATTCTTTCAGGCGATGCGTCGGAACGCAACTTTGAAATCCTGCAAGACGATTGGGAGCTGGAAGCGCGAGTCGCGGCCGCTTTCCGCACGTGGGGTATCCCCTATATTTCACTTGATACGCAATTCTCGCAGTTGAGCGGAGGCGAAAAAACCAAGGTTTTCCTTTCCGGGATCGCCATTTACAATCCGGATGTAATCCTTATGGATGAGCCTACCAACCACCTCGACGTTGAGGGAAGAGAGCAGTTGCTCGGTTTCATTTCCGAATCGAATGTCACGATTCTTGTCGCAAGCCACGACAGGACGCTGCTAAACGGAATTGACTCCATATTGCATCTCACGCGGCAGGGCATCAAATACTATCCTATGAAATATGATGAGTTTTATCAGCTCTATCAGCAGGAGTGCGACGCCATATCCCGGCACTTGGACGCGAAACAGCGAGATTTGGGAAAGGCGAAACGGCAAGCGCGCGAATGTGCTGAGCGTCAACAAAAACGATTGTCGCGAGGCGCAAAATTAAGCGAATCAAAATGTCTTGCTCGCATATCGAAAGGGGGCCTCAAAAATAAATCTGAAAACACAGCCTCGAATATCGACAAGGTGCAGGCTGAGAGGATAGAAACGATAAACAGGGAAATCGACGAATTGAAAAGCCTTGTGCCGGAAGAGGCGTGTATAAAAATCAACGTTGCTTCGTCAAATCTTCATAAAGGAAAAGTCCTGGTTGAGTTGAATTCTGTCAATTTCAACTATGCCGGCTCCGATCCGCTATGGAGGGAATGTATAAATCTGACCATTCGCAGCGGAGACAAAATTCGCATTACCGGAAAGAACGGGCATGGCAAAACCACACTCCTGAAACTTATATCCGGAGAACTGAATCCGACATCAGGAACGATATTCCGGGCGGATTCCATCAGTTGCATATATCTCGACCAAGAATATAAGTTCATCAACGACGAAAAGACTGTATTGGAGCAGCTTGCGTCTGAAACGGTGAATATGCCGGAACATGAATTAAAAATACGGCTGCACCGGTTTCTGTTTCCGGCGCACACATGGGATAAAAAGTGCTCGGCGCTGAGTGGCGGTGAAAAAATGCGGTTGGCAATCTGCTCGCTTATGGTTCGTGATTCCGCGCCCGATATCATTATCTTGGATGAGCCTACAAATAATATTGATATAGCCAATATGGAGATTCTTGCTCAGACCCTTCGCGATTATCAAGGCACGCTCATAGCGATAAGCCACGACCTCGCGTTTATATCTGATATTCGAGTGCAATCGACACTCGAACTTTCCGCCTTATCCGCCTTTTAGCCACGGCGAAGCCGTGATTCATTGGTGGCCGGGCTTGTCGTGGGAATAAAAACGAGGGTGTGTCAAAAAGGCTGTTTATGCCGAAATAGTAGGGACGCACGGTTCGTGCGTCCGCAGATGGAAATTGATTGATTTTGTTGAAAATATTTGTATTTTGCAAAATAATGTATTATATTTGCAAATACAAATAAACGCACAATCTATATCGCTATGACAACACAACCTGTAATTAAACCCGAATGGCTCGAAATGATCGATTGCTGCTCCGCGAAAGTTCAAATGGACCTTATCCGCGCCATCGTGGCATGGCAAACCGAAGGCGTTATACCCGAATTCCGTGGCGCCAAAAAAGCCATATTCCTCATCATGGTGCGCGACCTCGACCCCGAAGCAGCCGTCCTCATAGCAGCCGCCACCGCCAAGCCGTCAAAAACGAAAAAGACAAAATCGGAGCCGGAAGCCGACACAGCGCACGACGATGCCGAATCGGCGGCAGAATCGGCTGCACCCCAACCGCAACCCATAGAACCGCAGCCCGAGCTGACGCCGAGCCCCGCACCCGCGTCCGCTCCGATTCGCAAGCGCAAAAACTCTCCGCGCTATTTCTGCGGCCGTCCCCTCTATTAATCAATGCCAGGGGTGTTTTTATTCAATAATAATCAGAGTGTAGGGACGCACGGCTCGTGCAGTGCGGTTCAAATAAGCCATCGCTATTGTCTTGAAGCGCGTATGCGCTTCAAGACAATAGCCGTGGGTGGAGCGATTTGATTCATTTTTGGTATTGGAGCGGAACGAAGTCGAGCGTTCTGCATCACGGTTGGCATAGTCGAACGCTCCGGCAGGCCTCCGCTCCAACACTCTAATAGATAATATCCACGCCAGCAGGGCTGTCGCCCTGCGCTACAATATTTGTCTCCTAACGGAGACATAATGTACTGTAATTACGGCTTGGTCCAAATTTTCGGACGCCTTAGAGGCGGTTTTCGCGTTCGGTAATTTCGGCATCTGTCATGGTGTAGCCGCCGAGGCTGCCTTCTTTTGCCTGGATGCAGATGTAGGACATCGGTTCGGCGGATGTGCATTTGAGGTTACGGTCGCAGTTTGTGGCGACTCTGATAACAGACCCTTCGGCCACATCGAACACGTCATCGTTTACTTGGAATTTTCCGGCTCCGCTGAGGATTATGTAGTTTTCCTCATTCTCTTTGTGGCTGTGGAAAAAAGGCACGGCAGCTCCGGTGGGCAGTGTGCCGAATGATATTTCGCACGATGTCGCGCCGGTAGCGTCCTTCACAAATTGCTTGCCTTCGAATCCGTGGAGGGAGCCGACTGATGCGTGGGAGAATTTTTCCCCGTTGGCCAGTGTTTTTACTTCGCTCATGTTAATTTGTTTTGTCGGTTGATAATAATGTGTTAACTTTGCGGTGGTAAGCCGCTTTCGTTTTGATAGTGCAAAATTAACGACTTGTTTTGAATCATGCAAGACGTTACAGAAACGTAAGATGCTTACTATAAAGTAACTGTTATTGAAAATGAGACCATTGGAGCTACAAGAAAATTTGAAAAAATTTACATGCGTAGAAGAATGTCCTGTCAGAAATGTGATTGCCCGGTTTTCCGGCAAGTGGCAGATGCTCGTCTTGTGTGTCCTTGCGGAGAATGAGGCTACGCGTTTCAACGCAATCGGCAAGGCTATACCTGATATATCGCCGAAGGTATTGACCGATACGTTGAAAAATCTCGAAAGGGACAATCTGATAAGCCGCAGCGTCTATGCCGAGATTCCCCCGCGAGTGGAATATTCCTTGACAGAATTGGGTAGAAGCCTGATGCCCGTGATCGGAAATATTATCTCTTGGGCGATTGAGAATTTTGAGAAAGTAACAAACTGCAATAAATAACCGGTGATATGAATGAGATTGAAAAAATGCGCAATGGCGAACTCGCCGATATGTCTGCGCCGGAATTGCAAGCGAGTTTCATCCATGCAAAAAAGCTGCTTGCCCGTTTGCGTGGCATGAGCACCTATGACGACGGCTATCGGGGCTTGCTCGAGGAATTGATTCCCGGTTTGCCTTCAACCTCAATCATATGCCCGCCTTTCCATTGCGACCACGGGCACGGCATACGGCTTGGCGAGCATGTGTTTGTCAACGCCAACTGCACTTTCCTCGACGGGGCATATATCACCGTTGGCGCGCACACTTTGATTGGTCCGGACGTAAAGATCTACACCCCTCATCACCCGATGGATTTTGTCGAGCGGCGAGGCAGCAAGGAATATGCCTATCCGGTGACGATAGGGGAGGACTGCTGGATTGGCGGCGGCACGGTAATCTGTCCGGGAGTGACAATCGGCAACCGTTGCGTTATCGGCGCAGGCAGCGTGGTGACAAAGGATATTGACTCAGATTCTGTTGCCGTGGGCAACCCCGCCTGTGTTATAAAAAAGCTGGCGACAGTGCGCCATGCCGTAGCGTCCGACCTGGATGCTATAATGGCGATCTTCCGTTATGCCAAGCAAAGGATGCGAGAATCGGGAAATAATTCACAGTGGGCCGGCGGCTATCCATCCGCGGAAGCGGTGTTAAAGGATATGGAAGAAGGCGTCAGCTACTTGATAGAAACAGACAAAGGCATATCAGGCGTGTTCACATTCATTGTGGGGGAAGACCCGAATTACACGGCTATCGACGGAGACTGGCCCGACAACAGGCCATACGGAACAATCCACCGTATCGCGTCATCGCCAAATGCAAAAGGCGTGGCCGACATCGCGCTTGATTTCTGTAAACGCGCCGGAGTAAACATCCGCATCGACACTCACGCCGACAATGCGCCCATGTTGGGGTGGATTGCAAAACGAGGATTCTCCTATTGCGGAATAGTCCGTGTCGACGACGGCACTCCGCGCAAAGCGTTCCAGTTAACGTTAAACAAAAAATGAGGCAACGTTTCAGAAAAATCAAGGCATGGCTGTCATCGCTTTCCTATCGCACAGGGTTATATGTTCTCGCCGTTTGCGTCCTGTTTTATGCCGTATCATTCGCCCAGATGCTTCTGCCGATTTCAGTGGCCGCAAAAGGGATCCTTTGGATAATATTCTTTGGACTTGCGAAGACAGCGCAATATTCCGCACTGCTCATCCTCGGCAAAGCCGGAATAGAGAGTATCCGCAGAAAGCTCCGGAAAAATACGGATTGACAAAGGTGAAGAAACAGCGGAAAATCGACGCAAGCCCTTAGATGCCCTTAGGAGCTGTCGGCATGCCGTCGTATATACAGTCGCGCAGCTCGCCAAGGTTGCGCCTGTGTGCCGCGTCGAAGCCATCGTACAGCGGCAGAATATAATTTTTGAGTGATTCGTCAACCTTTGTATATATCAGAGGGCCTATTCGCCGGTTATGGTAGCGACGATTTTTCTTGCACCGCCGTAGTTTCGGAACTCACAGAGATAAATACCTTGCCATGTGCCGAGATTCAACCGTCCGTTGGAAATGGGAATCGTAACCGACGGGCCGATTATCGACGCCTTGGCATGGGCCGGCATATCATCGTCGCCCTCCATAGTATGCGTATAGTAAGGCTCGCGTTCACGTATCAGGCGGTCGAAAATACTTTTCATATCCACCCTTACATCGGGGTCGGCATTCTCGTTGACAGACAACGCCGCAGAAGTATGCTTGATAAAAATATTCAGCAGTCCCACCTTCGGCAACTCCGGCAGCCGGCTCAAAATCTCATTCGTCACAAGATGAAAACCATTCGTGCGGGGACGAAGCGTAAATTCAATTTGTTTCCACATAATAAACTGTCATTCCAATTAGCGATTCTTATATTCCAATTAACGTTCGGATAAAAGAAAAATCGCCGAAACAAACATTTCAGCGATTCTCCCAATTTGATAATTAAATCCGGTGGTCCCACTTGTACTTTGAACTTCAAGGTAACTTATTGTAGGGCAGTTTATTCTCTATGTTAAAGTTCGGAATT
>VSPD01000088.1 GCA_009775125.1 Muribaculaceae bacterium
GAGATAAGTATATGTAAGACAATAACGTTTGAAAATGGATTTCATTGCATTAATTCTTTAATAAAACATACTTACTTACATAACAAACGTTACAATCTATTTGTTGACGGAGAAAAAACTCGATTGAAATAAATGATGTTTGGATATTTTTTTGTTACTTTGCAACATAAATTAATCAAATTTCTTCACAATGGATTTATTTGAAAAAATGACCGAGCGCGCCCGGGCCTCAAAGCAGCGTATCGTCCTGCCCGAAGGTAACGAACCGCGCACGCTCACAGCCGCCGACCGTATCGTGGCCGACGGTATCGCCGACGTTATTCTCGTGGGCGATCCCGATGAAATAAGCCAAATGGCCGCGTCGCTTAAACTCGAACATATTGGCGATGCCACCATCATAAATCCCGGCGACGAATCGGTGATCGACCGCTATGCGCCGGTTCTGCTCGAACTTCGCCGCAAAAAAGGCATGACCGAGGAGCAAAGCCGCCTCACAGCCGCCAATCCTCTTTATCTCGGATGTCTTATGATTAAGACCGGAGATGCCGACGGCATGGTGGCCGGCGCGCGCAACACCACCGGAAATGTCCTCCGCGCGGCATTCCAGGTTATCAAGACTCAGCCCGGAATCGACGTGGTGTCCGGCGCTTTCCTTATGCTTCTGCCCGAAGGTCTGCCTTTCGGCACCGACGGCATGCTCGTTTTCGCCGACTGTGCCGTGGTTCCCGAGCCTGACGCGGCCCAGCTTGCGCAGATTGCCATCTCTGCCTCGCAGACAGCCCGCGACATAGCCGGCATAGAGCCTCGTGTAGCCATGCTTTCGTTCTCCACAAAGGGTTCGGCTTCCGGTCCGGCCGTAGAAAAGGTGGTAGAGGCATTGAAGATAGCCAAGGGCATGGATCCCAACCTTATCATCGACGGCGAGCTCCAGACCGATGCTGCCATTGTGCCTTCGGTGGCAAACATGAAAGCTCCCGACTCGCCCCTCAGCGGTCGTGCCAATGTGCTCATATTCCCCAGCCTCGAAGTGGGTAACATTGCATACAAGCTCGTTCAGCGTCTTGGCGGCGTTCAAGCTGTCGGTCCTGTGCTCCAAGGCCTCGCCGCTCCGGTCAACGACCTCTCTCGCGGATGCTTCCCCGAAGACATCTATAAGACTATAATCATTACCTGCAACCAGGCGATCGGCCTCAAAAAAGATTGAAAATATGAAAATTCTCGTTCTGAACTGTGGCAGCAGTTCCGTAAAATATAAGCTCATCGACACCGCGACAGAGAATACGCTCGCCGAAGGCGGTGTGGAAAAAATCGGCCTTCCCGACGCTTTCCTTAAATTCAAAAAGGCATCGGGCGAAAAGGAAATACTTCCGCTCGGCCTCACCGACCACAACGGTTCGGTGAAAGCCATCCTCGACCTGCTCACAAGCAAGGACAACGGTTGCATCGCCTCCTATGACGAAATCGACGCCGTAGGCCACCGCGTGGTGCACGGTGCCGAGAAATTCTCGAAGAGCGTCCTTATCACTCCCGAGGTTATCGACCAGGTAAAGGCATGCTACGACCTTGCCCCGCTTCATAATCCGGCCAATATCACCGGCATCGAGGCCATCGAGGCCATCATGCCCGGCATACCCCAGGTGGCTGTGTTCGACACGGCTTTCCACCAGACCATGCCCGCCCGTGCATATATGTATGCCATACCTTATAAATATTATGAACAGGACGGTGTGCGCCGCTATGGATTCCACGGCACAAGCCACCGCTATGTTTCGGCACGCGCCGCCGAGATTCTTGGCGTGGACCTCACCGCTGTGAAAATGATTACATGCCATGTCGGCAACGGCGGCTCGATTACGGCTGTCGACGGCGGCAAGAGCGTGGACACATCCATGGGCCTCACCCCCACCGAAGGCCTTATGATGGGTACACGTGTCGGCGACATCGACCCGGGCGCGCTCGTGTATATGATGAACAAGCACGGCCTCTCTGCTGCTGAGCTTCAAAAAATCATCAACAAGGAAAGTGGCGTGCTCGGCGTGAGCGGAATATCTTCCGATATGCGCGAACTCGAAGCCGCCGTTGCAAAAGGCGACGAGCGTGCGAAACTCGCTCTCGACATGTACGAGCTTCGCATCACCAAATATATCGGCGCATATGCCGCTGAAATGAGCGGTGTCGACATCATCGTCTTCACCGGCGGAGTAGGCGAGAACCAGGCCGGCCTTCGTGCCGATGTGTGCCGTCCGCTCTCGTTCATGGGCGTTAAAATCGACGAGGAGCTCAATGCCCGCACCCGTGGCACGGAGACGGTAATCTCCACGCCCGATTCCAAGGTTACGGTAATCGTGGTGCCCACCGACGAGGAGCTGATGATTGCCCGCGACACGGAAGCAATAGTAAAGTAAAAGGATTA
Source organism: Muribaculaceae bacterium (assembly GCA_009775125.1). Taxonomy (GTDB): domain Bacteria; phylum Bacteroidota; class Bacteroidia; order Bacteroidales; family Muribaculaceae; genus CAG-873. The sequence goes on from VSPD01000088.1 coordinate 2,414, forward strand.
ACAAAAATTAACATTGTGTTTTTGTAATCTTTTGATTGTCTCCGCGTCTAAGAATAAAAAACCAATCAAACAGTATATATAATGATTAAATTATTTAAACGTGCCGCACTCGTCCTCGTCGCTGCCATGGCGACAGGTGTAGCCGCACAGGCCCAGCAAATGCCTCAGGTGCCCGAACTGCCAATCGACAGTGCGGTTATCAAAGGCAAACTCGACAATGGCCTCACCTACTACATCCGTCATAATGAAACGCCCAAAGGCCAGGCCGATTTCTATATCGCCCAGTCTGTCGGTTCGATTCTCGAAGAAGACAACCAGCGCGGTCTGGCCCACTTCCTCGAACACATGTGTTTCAATGGCACAACCAATTATCCCGGTTCTTCGCTCCGTGACTGGCTCGAATCGATTGGTGTGAAGTTCGGCGTCAACCTCAATGCCTACACCGGCGTTGACCAGACTGTCTACAACATTTCCAACGTGCCCGTGGCTCGTCAGAGCGTACAGGACTCTTGCCTCCTTATCCTCCACGACTGGGCCAACGACCTTACTCTCGACCCCGAGGAAATCAACAAAGAGCGTGGTGTGATTCATGAAGAATGGCGCCGCTCCATGGTTGGCCAGATGCGTATCCTCGAAAAACTCCTCCCCACCATCTATCCCGACAGCAAATACGGACATCGTCTTCCTATCGGCATTATGGAAGTGGTCGACAACTTCGAGCCCCAGGCTATCCGCGACTACTATGAGACATGGTATCGTCCCGACAATCAGGCTATCATCGTAGTCGGCGACATCGACCCGGCCTACATCGAAGGCAAAATCAAGGAGATGTTCTCGTCTATCGAAATGCCCGAGAATCCCAAAGAACGTGTCTACTATCCCGTGGCCGACACCCCCGGCACCATCTATGCCATCGGTTCCGACCCCGAGCAAAAAATGGGTATGGTCGACCTTATGTTCAAATCCGACCTTATGATTCCCCGCGAGATGAACAACACCCAGGTTTATCTCATGCTCAACTACATCACCAACATGGCCGAGACCATGCTCGACCAGCGTCTTACCGACATCGGCCACAAAGCCGACGCTCCCTTTGCACAGGCCGGCGCTTCTTACAGCGACTTCTTCCTTGCAAAGACTAAAAAAGCGTTCGACGTATCCGGTGTGGCAAAAGGCAACGACGTGCTCCCCGTGCTCGAAGCCATCTACCGCGAGCTTCTCCGCGCAAAACGTGGCGGTTTCACCCCCGGCGAATACGAACGCGCCAAGGCTGAATACCTCTCTCGCCTTGAAAAGGCCTACAACACACGCAACAATACCCAAAACGAGGCTTATGTCAACGAATATGTAAACAACTTCCTCGACAACGAGCCTATCCCCGGTATTGAAATGGAATACGAGATGATGAAACAGCTCGTAGACATGATTCCCCTCGAAGCCATCAACCAGGCTCTTGGCGAACTCGTCACCGACAACAACCGTGTGCTCCTCGTGCTCACTCCCCAGAACGACACCTTCAAGGTGCCCACCGAAGCCGAACTCGCCGCTGTTATCGCCAAGGTCGACGCCGAGGAAATCGAGCCCTACAAGGACGAGATGAAATCCGAACCCCTCATCCCCTCGCTTCCCGCTCCCGGCAAAGTCGTTTCTATCGAAGACAACGCTCAATGGGGCGCAAAACTTCTCACCCTTTCCAACGGCGTGAAAGTATTTGTGAAACCTACCGATTTCAAGAAAGATGAAATCGTGATGGATGCTGTCGCCATCGGCGGTGACTCCGAAATCTCCGACAGCCAGGCTGCCAACATCATTTTCATGCCTTACGCAATGAGCATGCACGGCCTCGGCACCTACAACTCCACCGACATCCAGCGCTACCTCCAAGGCAAGCAGGCTACCGTAGCCCTCGGTATTCACGACCTCTATCGCACCGTTTCCGGCATAACGACCGTCAAGGACCTTCCCACCATGATGGAACTCCTCTACATGACTTTCAAGGACTACACCATCGACGAAGAATCTTTCGAAGCCGCCAAAGCTCGCTACTCCGGTATCATCGCCAATCAGGAAGCTGCTCCGGAATTCATCTTCCAGAAAGAGCTCATGGCCAACATCTACAAATCTGCCGCTTCGCAGCTCGTTTCCACCGATATCATTGCGGCTGCAAACCGTGAAGGCATCCTCGAAATTATCCACGGTGCGCTTGCAAATGCCGCCGACTATACTTTCGCTTTTGTCGGCGACATCGACCTCGATACTTTCATTCCCCTTGCCGAGCAATATATCGCTACTCTTCCCGCCAATGCTAAAAAGGCTTCGAAAAAGGCTGTCGTGAACCCCGGCCGTGAAATCACCCCCGGTTCCGAAACCAAGATTCTCACCACCAAGATGGAAACACCCCAGACCTGGACTGCTGTTATCCTGTCGGGTAAAGTGCCCTACACCCCCGCTAACCGCTGGACATCGACCATCGCATCTCAGATTCTTGGCGACCGTCTTCTCAACAAGATTCGCGAAGAAATGGGTGCCACTTACTCAATCGGCGCTTACTCTGAAATGGATCGCCTCGGCGACATGAACACCCTCATTCAGATTCCTTTCCCCATGAAACCGGAAATGAAAGACCAGGTTCTTGCCGAAATCCACGACATCATCAACAACATGGCCGATAACGTAACTGCCGACGAAGTGCGCACAAAGAAAGAATATCTCGTCAAGAGCGCAAATGAGCAATACGAAGAAAACGACTCATGGGCCGGTTCAATCACCGCCACCACTCTCAACGGCGTGGATATCTTCAACGGTAAAGTGGACGCTATCAACGCTGTGACAGCCGACGACGTAAAAGCCTTCATGAAGAATCTTCTCGACCAGAACAACTATCGCGTATTCATCCTCGACCCCGCAGAATAATACATCCCAAGATAGGCAACACTGCGCGCGACCCCTCCGGGCCGCGCGCTTTTTTTAGGATGTAAGCCCCCGACCCACCCGCCAATACCGGTCTCTTTTACACATCGCCGCGCCCACGCGACTAAGGCGCATGTAGGATTCCGTGGTGTGGGTGGAAAAAAAAATGGGGG
>VSPD01000089.1 GCA_009775125.1 Muribaculaceae bacterium
GCTCGTGCGTCCGCGTAAATATCATTAACACAATTGATTAACATTGCCCTGCAACGGACGCACGAGCCGTGCGTCCCTACACTCAAAGTATTAACTTTCTTTTGTGACATATTTATCCCTCATCACTCATACTTTTATCAAATGTCGGGAAGCGGGACACCTGGGAGGTCGACATGAAGGTCGCGTGCCCGCGAAAGCTCTGTCGACGTCTCGCCGAGCCATCCGCAATACTGATTCAGGCCTGTGTAGACACGGATAAAATCGGCTCCGGGCAAGTCGACCTTATGTCCCGAGGCGTCCACGGCATTGCCTATGTCGAAAGAATTGAGATCGGGGTAATCGTTGGGATGATTGTCGACATATCCCCAGTCGAAGGCATAAAGCACATAGTAGCGTCCCGTGCCGGAAAGGTCTATCCCGTTGGGCGGCAGACACGTTCCTGTGAATGTGAGTTCGTCGGCTTCTGTCCACATAGGCCAGTAACTTTGGCTGTGGAATATGTTTTTTGCAACGAATCCCGACGCGCCCTCCGAATCAGTCCACGGGATATACTCCATGTCGTCGAGAAACCCGTCATCGTCCTCAACGGGAACGTGTCCCGGCTCGGGGCGTTGATAGGTTATAGTATAGTTGTGCAGGGTGTGGTCTTTGTGATACTCGCTGCCGGCAAGTTCGTACCATGGGTCGTCGGGAAGGCCGTTGCAGTTCTCATCGTAGCTCACCATCACAATCCCCGGTTCGGCCGAGCCGCCCTTAGCGTCAGGATTTGTCGCCTCGTAGAAGCTGTTGCCCCAGATGCGGAAATCGGCTTCGCCCGGCACATTCACCACCGTGTGGTCGAAAGCGAAGGTGACGTAGCCCCCATAGCCGCCGAGCGATATCATTATGTCGTTTGTGCCCGATATGCAATCCTCGGCTTTTTGCAAGATGTCGGCATAGGTGTCGCCGGGCTGATATTCCGGCATATCGTTGACAAACTGCCCCGGAGCCGGGCAATATTCATGCACCTTGGCGATATAGGGACTGAATTCCACCTCCTCATGCACAACTGTCACGATAAAGTCGTGGCGATAAGGCGTGGCCTCGTCAATCACCTCAAATGTAAGGTTATACACGCCTTCTTTTTCTTGCAGGAATATACACCGGCGTGCCCGCGAGATTATCTCATCGGTGCCGTCGGATCGGTGAAGCGTCCAGCAATATTCTCCGCCGGTATAGGCAGATTCAAGCGGAAGTTTTGTCATACGGTAGATATAATATGTGTCGTCGATACCGAGACTCACCATCGGCGCCGTGTCATCGCAGCCGGCCAATGCCGCCAACACTCCGGCGAAGGCTAAATTCAAATGTCGGTTTTTCATCTGGAAAGGAATGTTATGTGAGCGGGAATATCGCCGGTGCGCACGCTCCATTTGCGTCGTCCGTCGTTGGAATAGCAATGAAGCGTTCCCGACGACACATAGTTTTTGGCATCGGTTACGAATATGTCGCCGGTTTCGGGATGGACGGCTATACCGTAAGGTATCTTTATGTCTTTTTCTGTGCCGTCGGTGATAAAACTGTCGGATAGCACTTCTTTGGTGCGTATGTCAATCACTCCATATGTTATGGTGTTTGAACCGGTATAATTATTCCATTCGGTGGCATAGTAATACATTTTATCGCCGAAAAAGGCCATGTTCGAACAGGCTACGGGGATGGTGTCGGTCACTACCATCTGATTATAGCCCGGACGCTTGTCCATTACGAAAAGACGCGAAGGCACGGCTCCATAGTCGCCGCGCGACGTTACCCACAGTTTGCCGTACCGGTCTTTTTTCAAGCGGTGAAGATTGATTCCGACGGGTATCTGCTGCACTTGCTTGAAATCGATCATCTGCACCACCGACACGGTGTTGTCGTAATCGGGCACACGATAGCCCCCGGAGTTGGCCACATACATATAATCGTCGACCACCTCCATTTCTTCGGGCTGATAGCCCACCGACACTTTGCGCGTCACAGCCAGCGAAAGAGTATCCACCTCATACACCGCGCCTTTTGGAGCGTCCGGGTCGATAAGCACCGGTCCGACATAAGAACTCACATATGCCTTGCCTCGATAGAAGCGCACATACCGGCAGTTGGGAATGTCGACCTGCCCTAAGCGCACGCCCGTACGCGCGTCCATCACCTCTACCTTGTGGCTGCAATTCACCACAACATATAGCCGCGAGCCATAGATGCCGATGTCGTTGCCCACATCGCCAAGCTCCTTGATTACGGTCGGATTCCGCTCGGCATAGAAATTGCGGGCATACAGGCCGGTGAAATAGTCGAAATAGTCCAATGTGCATTTATTCGACCCCATATTGCCCTCGTTCACGAGATAGAATCCTCGGATAGAGGTATCGGCCAAAGGCGTCTCGGGGATAATGTCATACTCCGTCGGCACCACAAGTTCGTCCTCCCGACAACTTGTGGCACAGAACAGGAGTGGCAGAAAATATAATATATAGAAAAACTGTCTCATATTTCAACAGAAAGCGTTATTCTGAAATTGCGTTTGGGCATCGGATAGTTAAGAATCACGTCGTAGTCCTGACTTAGCAAGTTGTTCACCTCCACCATGGCGCGGCAGCGCGCGCGGCCTAAGGCAAAGTCGCGGCTTATGCTCATGTCCGACGTATACCAGGGCTGGGTATAGTTGTAGCGGATATTTTCCTGCTGGTTGTAGCGGCATCCGACATAAATCCAGCTGTAATTGAGTCCCCAGCCGCGCCAGGTAGCATTCACCACGGCCGAACCGCTATGATGAGGGATATACGGAATCTGGTCGCGGTAATAATTATCGGCAGGATTGGTCACGTCGATGGCCCGCTGGTATGTATATTGGCCGCGAACTGTAAAAAACAAGTCATCGACCGGATTGATAGTGACAAGAGCCGACACGTCCACGCCCCTTATATCCACCTTGCCAAGGTTAAGCATCGTCCAGCGAAACTGCTGGCCTTTGGGATAGGCCACAATCTTATCCTTCACCTTATTATAATATACATCCGCGCTGACACGTATCGCCGACACCATCCGGCCGCGGCGCGTTGCCTCGTAAAGCAACCCCGCATTGTATTGCGTGACATGCTCGGGCGACAGCTTGGAATTGCCCATATCGGCATAATACAAATCGTTGAACGTGGGCATACGGAACGATTTCTTGAAAAACGCGCGTATCGACAAGTCGCGGCATCTCAAAGGATTGCCGCTAAGATATACAGCCGGAGTAAACACACGTTTGTCGGCCGGAGCCTGCTGCCAGTCGAGGCGGTCGTGGACAAACGTAGCCAAGCCGCTGGCCTGCGCCTTGAAGCGGCCGAGGTCGAGGTCGGCGGCAGCCGACACAAGATTAGTAAGCCGGTCGGGCTTGGCAAAACCATACATGTCGGCATCAAGCGTGTTCCATCTGAAATCATAGGCCATAGCCACACTCAACATATCTGAAAACGCCAGGCGGTTGGCCGACGAGAAATAAAACTCGCGCTGACGGTAAAGATTGTCGACCTTCACCTGCTTGTCGTCATTGTTGACATAATGAGTGCGGTAAAACGCATATTTTGCCGTAACAAGACCGTTCCATATACCGGCAAAAATCGTGCTCTGGCCCTGTACAAACGAGTTGGTGTCCCAAATCCGCTCGCCACGACGCCACACATTATTAACAATCGCACCCGGCACCCCGCGCTCCGAATTATAATTGTAAGCCTTGAAAGTCCAGTCGCCGCATGGCATCGATCCGAAAAGATTCATTTCGAGACGCGTGGCGTTTATGTCGCCGTTTTGCCGCACCGCTGTGGTGTCATAAGCCAGTTCGCCGGCAGGATTCACCCGCCGGTAGCGAAACTTATACTTGCCCGACGAATTAAGCCACTCGGCGCTTAGCGACGCGTTCACACGCCCGGAAAGCCGCAGTTCCACAACAGCAGAAGGATTAATCAGATCGAACGAACCGAACCGCAGCGCCCCGCGAGCGTGAAATTGCTCGCCTTCGGCAAACTGCGGCCGGCGCGTACGCATATAAATCTGCCCGGCATTGCCAAAATCGCTCGCCGGTTGCAAAATCTGACTTTTTTGACCATTGTGCAGCGAAAGAGCCTCCATGTTATCAAGCGAAAACTGCCCTAAGTCAATCTGGCCGTTCTGCGCATTGCCCAACGCCACACCATCATACACCACCCCCGTATGATTAGTACCCATCGAGCGTATATTCACCGTCTTTATGCCCCCTACCCCGCCATAATCCTTCACCTGCACGCCGGCGAAATAGCGCAACGCGTCGGCCACAGAATTACTGTTAAGCCGTTGCAGCTCATCGCCCGAGAGCGTCTGCACCGGAATCACATCCTGCTTTACACTCCGGCCCACAACCACCACCTCCTTCAAATCTATGCTGTCGGGCACGGCGCCGAAAGCGCCCAAACAGGCGTATAACAATAAAAGCAACGATGTAGAGCGAAAAATATTCATTTGAAATGCGCATTGAAAAAGTCATACAAAAAAATCCCGTCACGAAGCATATGCTTCAGACGGGAGTATGCCTTGTGTCACAATGCCGCAGCATCGACATGCACAATCAAAAATAATGTCAACAGAAAGAAATCGGTCGGAAAAACACGACCGCACGCCGCCTGTTGCATCATGACAGCCGCTCTCCCGCGTTCCGTCGCGATATGCGTCAAATGCTCGTCTTCTGACTTATTCCGGATTAAGACGCCTTCTCAGCCTTTAAAGGCCAATGACATAATGTCTCAAACCATTTTACTGTCCGTAAAAAAACAGACAGCGAGGAAATTACAGCAGCGGGAACTGTGCCGGATTCACACCGGGCTTCCGATTTTTGCGGCCTGCCGACACTCTTGCCGAAGGCGCAAACGCTATTGACGCCGCAAAAATACAAATAAAAAATACATTCGCAAAATTTTTTTTTACATTCGCGCCGAAATCACGGCAAAACTCAAAAAAAGCATTTAAAAACAAAAAAAGCATCCAAAAACTTGCATAAATAAAAAAAAACGCCTAACTTTGCACCGCAAAACCAATCCGGTCCTATAGCTCAGTTGGTTAGAGCACCTGACTCATAATCAGGGAGTCCTAGGTTCAAGCCCTAGTGGGACCACTTATTCAAATGTTAAATTAAGGCAAAACGCTGATTATCAACATAATCGGCGTTTTGCTTTTTATAT
>VSPD01000009.1 GCA_009775125.1 Muribaculaceae bacterium
CACCCCCCCCACTCCCCCTCTCCCCCCCCGCAACCGTCACGCCCCCCTCACAGCGACCCCCGCCCCCGCACCGTGAGGAGGGTATGGTTTTTGTCGAAATGGACGGAGTTCATTTCGAGGGGCGTCATTTTTACGATGCCGGGAATGGCGGGGATGGCGGGCTTATTCATTTTTGATGTGTTTTAATATTGTTGAATCAAGGCTGTTGATGCCAAGCAACACGGCGACATAAACGCTGCCGGCAACGATGAAGTCGACCGCAAAACTGTCTGTGAGGGGGGAATATCTGCCCGGTGAAGCCTCCGGCAAGGTAGGTGAAAAAGAGCAACCACAGGGTGCATTGCACGCACACGCAGAGCGTGCACCATGTCTTGGCCTTGAACCGCTGGTACCATATGCTCCACACGGTGTAGGGCAGGCACAGGATATTTATGGCGGCAAGCACCGGCAGGGCCCTCGGAAAAATCAGCATTATGGCGAGGCTTACGGAAAAATATGCCAACCCCACTTCGCTCCATTTGAATATTCCCATGAAGGATGAGGCTTCCGACCGCGCTATCTCGTCGCAGCCGCCTTCCTCGATCACCGAGCACATGGCATCGGCCGTGCTGTTGCGTATTCCAAGCGATTTTTGCACGAGCATCCACGACAGATAAAGGCCGGCGCAGTCCAGCAACAGCAACACCCAGGCTGCCCATGCCTTGTACAGGCCCGTCGACCAAAGGGCAAACACGGGCAGCGCCACAGCGAGCGCGACAAGGACATATGTCTTGACATTGCCGGCCAGTTCGCCTACATGGTGACGAAAATAATCGGGCTCGGCCGACGATGTGTCGGCCGAGGCGATAAGGGCTATGCCATTCCATCCGGCTATGAATTCGTCGGCCGGAGCGGTAAATATTTTGTGCTGGCTGCGGTAGGTTACGCCTGCCTCGCCCACAGCCGTGACTATGGCGAACCCGTCGGGAGTGTCGGCAAGAAACGGCACGGGCAATTTTGCCACGGCTTCTTCCCTCGATTGCTCCGGCACTTTTACGCCTGCCGTGCCAACGCCATACTCTTTAAGCAAATTGGCAAGGCCAAACATCGACTTGAAGGGCATCGAGGCAAAACGGCGGTCGGAGTATTCCTCGGTGTGCCTTACGCCGAGAGCGTCGAGATAGTCGGAAAATAATGAAGCCATGACGCCGTGGGTCAAATATAGCGACGCACTTCCGACAGAAGCACGTCGGCGTCGATTTCGCCGCTGCGACGCCACATTTCTTTTCCGTCCTTATACACGATGAATGTGGGTATCGATTCCACTTTCTGCGCGTCGGCAAGCTCGCGGTTTTCGTCTATTTCAAATTGGTAAACATCGGCAGAGCCGTCGAGGAGAATCTTTATCTGCTCCACCACGGGCATCATCTGTTGGCAGTGAGGGCACCACGAAGCGTAGAATTCCACGAGTACGGCGGGCGTAGAGGTTATTGCCTGATTGTAAGTCATAATCGTATAATTTAATTATGACTTACAAACAAACTATGGCAAGCGCAGGTTCAGGCGTTTAAGACTTTTTAGGTATGTGAAATTTGCGGTTCGGCGCGGTTGATTTTAGACAGGAGAACAGGAGGAACAAGAGAGATTTATTTGCGAAATTCTCGTAATTTATAAAATTTGCGGATTAGACAGGAAGGACAAGAGAAAAGAGAGAAAGAGATTTTTGTAATAATTTATATTATTTTATTATTATCTTGTTCCTCCTGTTCTCCTGTCTAATTTTTTTGCGAAATTTGCGGTTCAGGTGCGCTTGACAAGGCGGACTACATTTTCCACATGCTGGGTGTGGGGGAACATGTCGACGGGCTGCACGGCGGTGACGCGGTATTTGCAGTCAAGCAACGCCAGGTCGCGCGCCTGGGTGGCCGGATTGCAGCTTACATACACTATTCTTTCCGGTTCGGCGGCAAGAATCACGTCGACTACATCGGCGTGCATGCCGGCGCGTGGCGGGTCGACTATCATCACGTCGGGGCGGCCGTGACGCTCGATGAATTCGGCATTGAGCACATCTTTCATGTCGCCGGCGAAGAATTCAGTATTGGTGATGCCGTTGACCGCGGAATTGATTTTGGCATCCTCAATCGCATCGGCCACATATTCGATGCCGACCACCTTGCGGGCGTCGCGGGCCACGAAATTGGCGATGGTGCCGGTGCCGGTATAGAGGTCGTAGACAAGCTCGTTGCCCGTGAGGCCGGCGAAGTCGCGCGCCACCTTGTAGAGCTCGTATGCCTGACGCGAGTTGGTCTGATAGAACGATTTCGGGCCGATGCGGAATTTCAGTCCTTCCATCTCCTCCTCGATATAGTCGGCGCCGGAATGAGTGATTACTTCCTGATCGGAGATAGTATCGTTAACTTTCAGATTCACAACATAGAGAAGCGATGTGATTTCGGGGAATTCGGCGCGCACGGCATCGAGCAGGGCTGTGATTTTTTCCCGGTCGTCTTCGCCAAACACCATCACGGCCATAATCTGACCCGACGACATGATGCGTATCATCAAAGTGCGGAGCAAACCGGTATTGGCCTTCAAATCATAGAACGAATAGCCGTGGTCGAGGCCGTATTGCTTGATAAACAGGCGGAGACGGTTGCCGAAATCGTCTTGCAAGCAGCATCGCTTGATGTCGAGCACTTTGTCGAAGGCTCCGGGGATGTGGAAACCGGCCGCCTCGCGGTTGGGAAATTCCTCGCCCGACTTCAACTGCTCGTATGTGAGCCAGCAACGGTTGGAGAAGGTATATTCCATCTTGTTGCGGTATTCCCAAATATTTTCCGAGCCTTTGGCCGGAGCCACTTCCGGGTGCTCAACTTTGGCTATACGGTCGATGGCGTCGACAACCTGCTGCCGCTTGCAGCGCAGCTGCACCTCATAAGGAAGATGCTGCCAGCGGCAACCGCCGCACACCGTGAAATGCTCGCATCGCGGAGCTACCCTTTCGGGGCTCGGCTCCACCACGCGCACAATCTGCCCCTCGGCATATGATTTTTTCTTTTTGGTGAGTTTCACGTCGACCACATCGCCGGGGGCGCCAAACGGAATAAACACCACCATCTCGTCGACGCGAGCCACGGCATTTCCCTCGGCTGCCACGTCGTGTATTCTTACGCCCTCTATCACGGGCAATTCTTTGCGTTTTCTGCTCATAAATATATAAGTTGTAGTGAATTTGCGCCGTTTTGTGGCGGACGCACGAGCCGTGCGTCCCTACACCTTCGACGGCTTCTGATTTATTGCTCTTGCAATTCGAGCCACTCCATTTCGAGGGCGTCGATTATATCTTTAATTTCTGAATAGCGGGCCGCTTTCGACGCTACGTCGTCGATTACCTCTCCGGAATTGAAAAGGGCGTCGAGACTTTCCTTTTCGGCATTGAGGGCGGCAAGCTCGGCATCGATGGCTTCGAGCCGGCGCGCTGTCTTGAACGACATTTTTGCCGGACGCTGCTGCCGCGGCTTGGCTTTTGCCGGCTCTTGCTTCTTTTCCTCCTTCGGCGCGGCCTGCGATTCGACGAAACTCCTGTAATCGGAATATGTGCCGGGGAAATCCTTTATTACGCCGTTGCCTTCCATCACAAATATATGGTCGACGATGTTGTCGAGGAAATAACGGTCGTGGCTTATGATTATTACGCATCCTTGAAATTTCACAAGATAGTCTTCAAGGAGCCCGAGCGTAACGATGTCGAGGTCGTTGGTCGGCTCATCAAGAATGAGGAAATTGGGCCTGCGCATCAGCACCGTGGCCAGATGCAGACGCCGCCGCTCGCCGCCCGACAGCTTGTAGATATATTTCTGCTGGTCGGGCACTGAAAAAAGAAAATGTTGCAGCCACTGCATAGGCGTGACATGCTCGCCCGTGGCAGTCTCTATGTCGTCGGCAATCTCCGTAACGGCATCAATCACCTTTTTTTGCTCGTCGAGAGCGATGCCCTCTTGCGAATAATATCCGAAACGGACAGTCTCGCCAACATTCCATTCGCCCGAGTCTTGCGGCACAAGCCCCATGAGCATTTTGATGAAGGTCGACTTCCCCACTCCATTCTCGCCGATTATACCCACTTTTTCGCCTCTGGCGAACGTGTAGTTGAATCCGTCGAGAATCACCACATCGTCGAAACGCTTTGTTATGCCCTCGGCCTCAAAAATCTTGGAGCCGATATATGTTGACTTGGAACCGTCGAGATTCACGCTTCGCTCGCTCAGGTTCAACCGCGACCGCTCTTTCAGGTCGTAAAATTTATCGATGCGGTATTTCGCCTTTCCGGCACGGGCCTGCGGCTGGCGATTCATCCACTCCTGCTCGCGCCGAAGGGTGTTCTTCACCTTGGCAAGCTCCGAGGCCATGGCCTCTATGCGTTCGGCCCGGCGGCGAAGATAATAATCGTAATTGCCGTCGTAGGCAAACATCTGCTGACGGTCGATTTCTATTATCTTGTTGCAGACGCGGTCGAGGAAATAGCGGTCGTGTGTCACCATAAGCAACGTGGTGCGCGACCTTTTCAATTTATTTTCAAGCCACTCTATCACCTTAATATCCAAATGGTTGGTAGGCTCGTCGAGAAGCAAGATATCCGGCTCGGAAATCAATGCCACGGCTATGGCCGCGCGTTTGAGCTGCCCGCCCGACATTGTCGAAGCCGACACAGTCTGGTCGGTAATGCCCAGCTGCGTGAGCATCCGGCTAAGGTCGTCGCGCAGCGTCACATGCTCCTCAGGCATACCGGCAAAGAGAGCCTCGGCATCCTTGACGCAAGCATCGAGAATCGGCATCGAGGGGTCGAAATTGGAATCCTGTTCAAGAAAAGCCATCCTTACGCCGCTGCGCAGGGTTATCTTTCCCGAATCGTAATCTTCCTTTCCGGCAAGAATACGCAGGAACGTCGACTTGCCGGCTCCGTTCTTAGCAATAATACCAATCTTGTCGCCTTCGTTGACGCCTAACGACACATCGGCAAACAGCAGCCTGTCGCCCACGCTCTTTGTCAAATTCTCTATCTGTAAACTTATCATATAAGAGTCAAAATATTAGTATTCATCAATCTGCGGCAATGTAGACGCAACATCTTCGAAAAGCCACGGCGAAGCCGTGATTCCTTGGTTAACCGGGTTTGGAGGCAGAATGCCGACAAGCCCGGTTGGTGATGACAATAAATAGCACTGCGAAGCAGTGCCTCGTGCCGGGGTTGGCTTCGTCGAACGCTCCGGCAGGCTCCGCTCCAATACAACGATTGATTCACATCTACCCACCCCGCATGTCGGCTGCGCCGGCCATGCGGGGCTAACATCAAGCGTCACGGCTTTGCCGTGGCTATGCCTGATTGCTTTGTCTGTAAAATGTATAAACATGCGAAACTTGGATGTTTTTACTAAATTCATACTTATTACAGGTATTCGCGGAGGAAGGAGGAGGAGGGGGAATCGGTGGCGGCGACTTGCTCGGGGGTGCCGGAGACTATGATGCGGCCGCCGTTGCGTCCGCCCCCGGGGCCCATGTCGATGAGGTAGTCGGCACATTTGAGCACATCGAGGTTGTGCTCAATCACAAGCACGGTGTTACCTTTGTCAACAAGACGGTTGAGTATTGACATAAGCGTGCGGATGTCCTCGAAATGGAGCCCGGTGGTAGGCTCGTCGAGAATAAACAACGTGCGCCCCGTGTCTTTCTTGGCAAGCTCGGTGGCGAGTTTCACACGCTGGTTCTCGCCGCCCGACAGCGTCGACGACGGCTGTCCGAGCTTTATGTAGCCGAGGCCTATGTCTTGAAGCACCTTTATCTTTTTCAAGATGCCGGGGATGCCGGAAAAGAATTCCACGGCCTGGTTTATGGTCATGTCGAGCACATCGGCTATCGACTTGCCTTTGAAGCGCACTTCGAGCGTCTCGCGGTTGTAGCGCCGGCCTCCGCACACCTCGCATGGCACCATCACGTCGGGCAGGAAATTCATCTCAATTGACTTGTACCCGTTGCCGGCGCAAGCCTCGCAGCGTCCGCCCTTGATATTGAACGAGAACCGGCCCGGTTTGTAGCCTCGGATTTTCGCCTCGGGAAGGTTTACAAAGAGATTGCGTATGTCGGTGAACACTCCTGTGTAAGTAGCGGGATTCGACCGGGGCGACCGCCCGAGCGGCGACTGGTCGACTGTAACTACCTTGTCGATATGCTCGAGCCCGGAAATTTCCTTGTATGGCAGCGGCTCGGTGATCGACCTGAAAAAATGCTGCGAGAGGATTGGCTGCAACGTGGCGTTGATAAGCGACGACTTGCCCGAGCCGGATACTCCGGCCACACATGTGAGCGTGCCCAGCGGCAACCGCAGCGTTACATCGCGGAGGTTATGGCCCGTGGCTCCGGATAGCACTATTTCCTTGCCCGAACCTTTGCGCCGCTCTTTCGGCACCTCTATTTCTCTCGCCCCCGAAAGGTATTGCGCCGTGAGCGTGTCGGTCTTGGCCATTTCGGCAGGGGTGCCGGCAAACACCACTTCGCCGCCCTTGCGTCCGGCTCCTGGACCTATGTCGACCACATAGTCGGCATCGAGCATTATGTCGCGGTCGTGCTCCACCACGATTATGGAATTTGAAGCGTCGCGGAGCCGTTTGAGCGAATCGATGAGGCGTCGGTTGTCGCGCTGGTGCAAGCCGATCGAAGGCTCGTCGAGAATATAGAGCACGTTTACAAGCTCCGACCCAAGCTGTGTGGCAAGCCGGATACGCTGGCTCTCGCCGCCCGACAGGGTTGCCGACGCACGGTTGAGGTTGAGATAGTCGAGGCCCACATCGACAAGGAAACTCAGGCGGTGGTTAATCTCTTTTATGATTTCAGCTGCGATCTTACGTTCTTGCGACCCGAGCCTGTCGAGTATCGTCTTCGACCACTCGAAAAGGTCGGCTATGTCGAGCCGGGCGAGCTGCGCTATGTTCTGCCCGTCGATAAAGAAATTCAACGCCTGGCGGTTGAGACGGTCGCCGTTACATTCGGGGCATACTTTCCGTGAATAGAACTGGCCGCTCCATTTCTGGGCCGAAGCCGTGGCTTCGTCGGCCTGTTGCATCTCTATATATTTCACAAGGCCTTCATATGTGGAGAAATACGACGATGACTCGCCTTCGATGTCGAGCCTTTCGGCTGTGCCGTTGAGTATGTCGGAAAGCACAGCCTCGTCGAGGTCGGCAATCGGCGTGTCGATGGAGAACCCGTGTTTTGCACAGATAGCGGCAATCTGCTTGAATATCAATATGTCGCGGTATTTTCCAAGAGGGGCTATACCGCCTTTGGCTATCGACAAACGCGCATCGGGTATTATTTTCTCGCGATCGACGATATTGACAAATCCGAGCCCCTTGCAACACGGGCAGGCTCCTTGCGGAGAATTGAAAGAGAAATTATGTGGCGCCGGCTCGCTGTACGACAGGCCGGTGACGGGATCCATGAGCTGCTGGCTGTAATGGAACACCTTGTCGGCCTCGACATCGTAAATCATCAATTCCTTGTCGCCATAGCGCAAGGCGGCGTCTACGGTGTCGCGCAGTCGCTCATCGCTTTTGCCGGACACGCGGAAACGGTCGACGACAAGCTCAATATCGTGGTTCTTGTATCGGTCCACTTTCATGCCCGGGGCTATTTCGCGCAGCTCGCCATCGACGCGCATGTTGAGGAAACCTTTCTTGCGGTAGGTTTCAAAAAGCTCTTTGTAATGGCCCTTGCGGTTTTTCACAAGCGGAGCCAGCACATAAATCTTGCGGTCGGCAAAACGCTCGTTGATAAGCGCGACTATACGCTCGGGGGTATATTTTATCATCACCTCCCCGGTGAGGTAGCTGCGCGCCTGCCCCACTCGGGCAAAGAGCAGGCGAAGGAAGTCGAACACCTCCGTTGTGGTGCCGATGGTCGACCGCGGATTGCGGTTTACAGTCTTCTGCTCAATGGCTATGACAGGGCTGAGGCCTGTGATATTGTCGACATCGGGGCGTTCGAGATTGCCGAGCATATTGCGGGCATAGGCCGAGAATGTCTCTATATACCGACGCTGGCCTTCGGCATAGATAGTGTCGAAAGCAAGCGACGACTTGCCCGAGCCGCTCAGCCCGGTGATTACGACCAGACGGTTGAGCGGCAGCTCCACGTCGATATTTTTCAGATTGTGTACTCGCGCACCAGTCACCGTGAGCGAATGCAGCCCGTCGTTTGAAGCGGCTACATTGGCTTGGGCGGCGTCCGCGGAATCATATGCGCTCATTCAACAACCCAATTTTTATCATAAACCGATTTAGCCTGCTTCGAGCGCGATAGCGATTCCTTGGTGGGGATACGCACCTTATATGTCTTGCCGGCCTTGTTGGTAAGTTTTTTTGACCGTATCCACGGATTTTCCTCGCGCAGCTGGGCATAGGAGATGCCTTGCTTGCGGGCCCATTCAGGCCAGTCGGCAACGGGGCCGTCGACTGTCACCGTCTTGTATTTTTTAGGCTGGTAAAGCTGGTCGGCTCCAAGAGTAAAGCCGAAAGCGCGAGGCTGCTCCATTATGGCTTTCATGGCCATTACGCGGAAAGGATAGCGCGATGTCTCCTCTACAAGGTAGAGGTCCATGGCATTTTCGCCGCCCTGGGCTTCGAGCTCGTTGGATATACGGCCCATGCCGCCGTTGTACGATGCCATCACCGACGACCAGTCGCCATATTTGGCATAGGCCTTTTTCAGATAGCGGCAAGCGGCCGCCGTGGCTTTTTCCAGATTATAGCGTTCGTCCACCTCGTCTGTCACTTCAAGGCCGTATTGCTTTGCCGTGGCCGGCATGAACTGCCAAATGCCTGCCGCCTTTGCCGGCGAGTAGGCACGGGGATTGAGCCACGATTCGATGCACGCGAGATAAAGCACATCTTGCGGAACGCCGTTTGCTTTGAGGATAGGCGCCATTTCCGGGAAATACTTGTTGGCGCGTTTTATCGTGAGAAGGACCGACCCGTGGGTATATGTCATGGCTGTGAGTTCGCGGTCGAAGCGTTCCCACATATCCACACGGTCGAGATCGACTTTTTTGCCGCAGAGGCTTACCGATGCCGGCGTCTGCGGATTCACTGTTTTTGAAAACACCTGCGAGGACCCCGAAGGCGTGGCCGCCGGGGCAGCGAGGCCACAAGACATGGCCGCGGCTATGATTGAGAATGATATTATCGCTTTTTTCATTTCCTATTCTATTTTTGTCATTCCGTCTCCGACGGGCTGCCGGACGACGAACGCATTTTTGATTTCACTATATTAATATCGCCGGCGAGCTTATAATCCTTGCCGTCGGCGCCTTTTGCCTGTATTACATAATAGTAAACGCCGGCCGGCACATATTTGCCTTTGTATTTGCCGTCCCAGCCATCGGCGGGATTTTTAAACGATGTCATTTCCTGGCCCCAGCGGTTAAAGATGTGACACTCGAACGACACAATGGACTTGTAACTTACCTTCCATTCATCGTTGACGCCTTCGCTGCTGCCGGGCGAGAATGCGTTGGGGCACAGAAGGGCAGATTCGCCTACAAACACTTCGAATGTATCGCCGTAATATTCACAAGAGCCGTCGGAGTTGGCGCACATAAATCGCACATACACAGTGCCCATGTCGCGGAACGAGTAGTCGAAATCGAGCTGCTGAAAGCGGTCGTCGACCACCTCGAACGTCGGGTCGGAGGTCATCTGCCACTCACGGAAAATAGCGGCATCGGTCACAGCGGCGTGAAATGAGACATCCACCGGAGCCGAACCGCCAATGGCTTCGCCCTCCACCTTCTGCTCGTTGTCGTTGTCGCGCACATTCTGTTCCGCCCACGAGCGCGCATCCACGGCACGGGCCGTGACCCACGGGCTCTCTATCTGCTCCTCCATGCCCCAGGCGCGCAGAAAGCGGTCGCCCCGGAGGGTGAAGCGCGTGTCGCACAGCGGAGCCGGCACGCCTATCGACGCGTCGACCGATGATAATATTTCCTCTGCCTCTTTTTGCACAAACTGCATCGACGACTCGTCGTATTCGAGAGTGTTATATGAGAGCGTGAGCTCGCGTGAGAGTTCGCGCCCCTGTCCGTTGATTGTGTAGTAGGTTATGCGTCCGGCATCGCCGGTGAATTCAAGGCGCGCACGGTCGCAGTCCTGCTCGGGAGCCATGTCAAGGCGAGTGAAGGCGGCGCGGTGGTTGTCGTAATTAACGAGCCAATAATAATGGCGCGAGGTGCCGTCTTCAATGATATATCCCATGTCGTCCGCGCCAAGCCGCACCTTCGACACGTTGCCGTCGACAGCCGACGGCACTTCCTCGGCATATCCACCGCCGAGATTTCCATATCTGTACCATCGCGCCGAAGCCGAAGGATAAGAAGCGGTAACTCCCGACGTGGCGTCGAGCACATATATTCCGTCGAGCCCGGTAGACGCTTCGGGACGAACCTCGACAGGAGCATAAGCCGCTCCTTCGAACGAGAGTTGAGCCTCGGCATACAAGGCCGACGCAGCAAATAATATGGCAATCAGATATTTCATCGCGTTAGTTCTCTTTTAAACTACAAAATTAGCATTTTTGATTTAAATTTAAAACTAAAAGAATGTTAACGCCTCCCGACACCCTCTTTTGTCGATAAAAAAGGCGCATTGGTCGATTTATGCTTGGTATAATATTTATAATGTAATATCTTTGCAAAAGGCTTCCCGCCCAATCACGGCGAAGCCGTGGCTAACTTGCAAAACTTAAATTAATTATTTTTAGTATTTTTATCTCCTGTTCTCCTGTCTAAAAAACTAAAAACTTCACAACTCTCAGATGCTTGCTTTCGACCGTCACAGCAGGGTGAAATTTTTTACTCACCTTATCGTTATATCCATGCTTTTCATATTACCCGAGGTAATAATGAATTACAGCATGCCGCGCCGCCATTCCGAACTGATGTGGGGTGTATATTTCAAGGCTTTCTTGTATATGATTGTGTTTTATACAAACTACTATCTCATCATACCCCGCACCATCGAGCCGCCCAAACGTAAAATCCTGGCTTTTGTGTCATGGAACATACTGCTTGTTTTGGTGGCGGTGATTATCAACTACATAGGCTGGTACTTGCTTTTTCCCGAGCACCGCATGTTCAACAAAATGTTCTCAGCCGCCCCGCTGTCGCGGATGTTGATGATTATCACTTCCTTTATGCTGCGCGACATGGTTATGTTTGTCTTGACAATCGCGCTGAGCGTAGCTATGAAACTGTCGGAGGGCTGGGACTTTATCGAGAAGCACAAGCAGCAGCTCGAAGCCTCGCAACAGGCCGAGGAGCTCGACAACCTCAAAAGCCAGCTCAATCCCCACTTCCTGTTCAACACCCTCAACACCATCTACGCCCTTATAGCCGTATCGCCCGCCGAGGCCCAGGACGCAGTGCACCGCCTTTCGAAACTCCTTCGGTATGTGCTTTACGAAAATCCGGCCATGGTGAAGCTGTCGGCAGAAATCGACTTCGCCCGCAATTATATCGCGCTTATGGAAAACCGCCTCCCGGCCGGGTCGGTGGAAACGGAATTCGCATCCGAGGCTGAGTCTGATGTGGACGTGCCCCCTCTGCTGTTCATTGTGCTTATAGAAAACGCCTTCAAGCACGGCAACGCCGCCCGCGGAACAGAGCCTATACGCATTGCCATAACACGAGGCAGCGACGGTTCGATAGTATGCCGGACACGCAACCGGTTTGCTAAGCAAGTTGAGGAGTTGGGAAGAGAGGAAGTTGGGAAGACCTCCAAACTTCCAAACACCCAAACTTCTCATCTTCCAAACTCCCATACTACCAATCTTCCCAACTCCCCGAAAGGCGGTATCGGCATATCGAATCTGCGCCGACGCCTCCATTTGATTTATGGCGACGCTGCATCGCTTGAAACCAGGGCCGACGGCGACATATACACTGCCACCCTCACCATTCACACGAAAAAAACACTGTCATGATCACCCTCCGCTGCTGCGTAATCGACGACGAGCCCCTGGCCGCCCGTCTTATCGGCTCCTATGTCGAGCGCACTCCTTTTCTTTCTCTCGAAGGCGTGTACAACTCCGCAACCGATGCCGCCCGGCCTATCATATCGGGAGAAATCGATCTTGTGTTCCTCGACATAGAGATGCCTCAGCTCGGAGGCATGGAGTTTGCCAAAATAATTCCGGAAACGTGCAAGGTGGTGTTCACCACGGCCTACGACCGCTATGCCGTGCAAGGATTCCGGGTGAACGCTCTCGACTACCTGCTCAAGCCCGTGAGCTACGACGAATTCCTTGAAGCCGCAAACCGCGCGGTGAAGGAAGCGACAGCACGTGTGGAAACGCCTGTCGCGGAGCCTGCCCCCGCGCAACGCCGCGAATTCATCGTGGTGAAAAGCGAATACCGCATGTTGCAGATTCGCGTGTCCGACATCCGGTTTGTCGAAGGGCTTAAAGATTATGTCAAGATATATATCGCCGGCCAGTCACGGCCTGTGCTTACCTTGATGTCGATGAAAGCCGTGGAGGATTTGCTCTGTGGCGGCGACTTCTTGCGCGTACACCGTTCCTACCTGGTGAACACGCGCCATATCTCGGTGATTGAGCGAAATCATCTTGTCATAGCCGACCACCCTATTCCCATTTCAGACTCATACCGCAAAGCATTCGCCGACTATCTGGCCGGCCTGTCCTGACAGGCGTCAACGGAGTTTGTGCGACAAAAAGTGACGCTTCACATAGGCATACCAGAATAGTGCTCCGCAGGCGTTTACAGCCCATGCGGTCCAAAAAGCGGCATGAAAACCGGCTATCTCGGCAATAGCGCCCCCGGCAAGCACCCCGAGTCCCATGCCCACGTCCCAGCTCACCAGCAGCGTGGAGTTTGCCGTGCCGCGGCGGTCGTGCGTGGCAAGATTGATAAACATATTCTGAAACGCCGGATACATATGCCCGTTGCCAAGGCCTATCACAAGAGCCGCCCCGTAGTAGCCAACCAAGGTGTGCACCCCGGCAAACAGCAGATAACCGAAAAGCGACACCGCGATGCCGACCGATGCGTTGCGCGCGATATTACCCTTGCGAAGCGACACACTTCCCGTGAGGCGCGACATGATAAGCCCCGCCGCAAGAAGCATGAAAAACACTCCCGTGCCGGATGTGATGCCAAGCTCCTCTTTGCCGTAGATTGCCACATATGTCGAGATCACGCCATAAGAGCAGGCGAAACACACCATCGTAAGCCCCTCGCTCCATCCGCTCACCAGGATAAATCGGTCGAGCGACATGTGCGGACGCTCCGCCACCGTGGGCTTCGGCTTCAAACGAAGCGTCGAATTAATCCACCACCCGCCGCAGGCTATGACAAGCGAAAGCACAAACAGGAAATCGAAATTGCTCCATGCCGCATATATAAACAAGGCTATCGTAGGACCGATGGCCATGGCTATATTATTACTTAATCCATAGAAGCCGATACCCTCGGTGCGACGCGACGAAGGCAACACGTCGATAGCCACCGTGCTGTTGGCCACTGTGGCCGCTCCGAAAGGAAAGCCGTGCAGCGTGCGCACAATCGTGAACGCAAGCAGCGACCCGGCCAGGACATACCCTCCGAAGAAAAGCGCGAAAGCTCCGTAGCTTATCAGCAGCACTGTCTTGCGAGGCCAGTTGTCGACAAAATAACCGCTGAACGGCCGTATCAGCAACGTGGTGATGGTATATCCCGACAGCACCGCGCCAATAGCGGCCTCCCCTGCGCCAAACTCCTCTTTCAGATAAAGCGGCAACAAGGGCGTGAGAAGCATGAACGACAGGAAAAGCATGAAATTGGCCGACCATACTTTTACATAATTCCTGTTCCAAAGCCTTTCCTTGGTAATTTCCTCTATAATATCAGCCATAAATGCACCTTTTAAGAAAAACCGGTGCAAAATTACAAAAACGCTCCCGAACAGCAAAAAATATTTTCACACACCCTCCAATCAGACGCTTCGCTGGGCTCGAACCATCTTGGACTATGAACGAACCAACATGAACCAAAATTTATCTCGCTAAGCTCGATTATATCCCGAACTATCGTCCGCAGGGCTTTCGAGCTTTGCGAGAAAAAGATAGTTTACGATTCTTTACCGCCAAAACTTCTCAAAAGATAGTTCGGCGATGGTTCGTTCATGGTTCTTGATAGTTCCGGCTCGGCGCAGCCCTGCGGACGCACGAAGTGTTAGAGCAGATTTCGGGCTATCGTCCATAAGACGGTGAGGAGGATAAGGATATAGAAGGTGGCGGGGCGGATGAGGGCGCGATGAAGCGCGGGGAAGCGGGTCTGACTTGCCTCTACGAAGCCGAAGAATAATGCCACGGGCACGGCGATAAAGAGATATGGGTTGAAATGCCAGGCTTCTGCGGGGTGGCCTGTGAGCAGGGCATGAAGCGCGCGCTGGCTGCCGCATCCGGGGCAGTCCCAGCCGGTGACGGTCTTGAACATGCACCGTGGGAACAGCGCACCGACAGGGTCGAAAAAAGCATAGACGGCAGCCACTGCAACAATTGCAATGGCCGCCGCCGATATTTTTGTAACGGTTTTCACCGCGGAATCACAATCACAGGTAGATTATCCACGAGAAGGGCAGCATCATGAGGCCGAGGACAAATGTGATAATCACGGCCCATTCGGTCTGCTCCGATGCCTTGCGCGCTCCTTCAAAATCCATAGAGCGGAATTTTGAACTTACCGTCGACCCCAGTATTATGGGTATGATCCCAACGGGGTTGCAGCAGCATATCGTGAGCAATATCGACCACATGAGATATGTCGGAGGGCATTTGCGTGTTTCCTCGACGGTGACGCGGGCAACGACATTGCCGGCCTCGTCGGTGGAGAACATAGCTGCCGTAAGGGGTGCTTTCCCGGCTTGCGTCCAGGCGGCAAGGCCTTCATACCATATCATCGTGTCGGTGGTGATTCCGAGCGCCGGCAGTTCGGCAAGGCTGAACGGGCCTTGCTGAACGCCGTCGCGGTGTATCCATACTTTTTGCATAGGATTGTAATTGTTTAGAAGAATTTGGTTTCCTCGCCGAGGATGTCGCTGAGGAGGTTGTTGGCCAGACGCGATGCTCCGATGCGGAAATATTCGTTGGAAAGCCATTCTTCGCCGAGCACTTCTTTAACGATGGTGTAATATTTCACGGCGTCGTCGGTGGTGGCTACGCCGCCGGCGCATTTGAAGCCGACGCGACGGCCTGTCTGCTCATAATATTCCTTGATGCATTGGCACATGACATAGGCGGCTTCGAGCGAGGCTCCGGGGTAGCCTTTGCCTGTGGAAGTCTTCAAGAAATCGGCGCCGGAGAAAAGGGAGAGCACGGAAGCGGCCTTGATGTTGGCGGCTGTGCGCAGCGCGCCTGTTTCAAGGATAACTTTGAGGAGGGCGTCACCGCAAGCGGCTTTCTGCTCGGCGATTTCGTCGCACACTTCCTCATAGTCGCCATCGAGGAAATTGCCAAGGTTGAGCACAATGTCAATTTCGTCGGCGCCGCCGTCGATGGCAAGGGCAGTCTCGGCAATCTTGGCTTCGATAAATGTCTGGGATGTGGGGAATCCGCCCGACACGCACACCACGTCGACGCGGCTCACGTCGAGAACCGTGCGCACCACCTGTGCGAAGTTCGGGTACACGCAGATGCCGGCCACGGGAGGAAGCTCGGGATGCTCTTCGTCGAAAGCATTGACACGTTCGGTGAATTCAGCTACCGAACGGGGAGAGTCGGTGGAGTTGAGGGTTGTGAGGTCGATGCAGTTGAAGCAGAATTTGTATACGTCTGCATTGCGGTTTTCATCGGCATGTTTGGCAAGAAGCTCGTCGACGGCGGCTTTCACGGCGGCATCGTCGGTGATAACCTTGCTTTTTGCTATCGCGTCTTGATATTTGTCGGTTTCCATATGGTTCAATATATTAATTGGATTTTAATTTCGGGTTGTTGCGGTGACGGTCGGCATCGCGCGATGTCTTTTTCTCGATATTGCGTCGGAAAGCCTCGTCGAGGTCCACGCCGGTCTGGTTTGCCAGGGCGCATATCACCCACAGCACATCGGCGAGCTCGTCGCCGAGGTCGGCCGCGGCATCGGTCGGTTTTTCCGATTGGTCGCCGTATCGTCTGGCCATGATACGCGCCACCTCGCCGGTTTCTTCGGCAAGGATTGCCATGTTTGTCAACGGCGAGAAGTAGCGCACGCCGGTGGTGGTGATCCAGCGGTCGACTTCTTCCTGTATTTCGCGCAATGTCGGCATATCATTTATTATCAATTTGCCGCAAGAGGGCTTTTACCGACTCGATGAGCTGGGTGTCGATGCCTTGCAGTTCGTCGGCGGGATTGTTATAAATTATAACGTCGGGGTTAAGTTGTTTGTTTTCGAGAGGCTGCCCGTTGCGGTCGAGCGACGTGACCTGCGGGATGCCGAACACAAGAGTCGGGTCGATTTGATTTTCCCACCACACGGCTGTCATTGTGCCGGGGATGGGCGCGCCTACGACCTTGCCTATGCCAAGGGTCTGGTAGGTGTACGGAGTGCCGTGGGCGTCGGAGTAGTTGGCTTCGTTTACGAGCATCACCGACGGCTTCGTCCACTGCGAGAAGGGGTCGGAGCCGATGTAGCGTCCGCGGGGCGAGTAGCGCACATATTCCTTGCCGGAGAGAAGCAGGGCCACGTCGTTGTGGAGCCAGCCGCCGCCGTTGAAACGGGTGTCGACAACCACGGCCTCGCAGTTGCGGTATTTGCCCAGGAGTTTGGAATAGATTTCGCGGAACGAGGGGCTGTCCATTCCTTCGATATGCACGTATCCGATGCGGCCGCCCGATATGGAATCCACCACATCCTCGTTGTGTTTCACCCAGCGTTGGTAAAGCAGCTCGCTGTCGGATGCTCCGGGCTTTACCGTCGCGCTGTGGCGCGAGCCGTCGGGCTTGGTAAATTCGATGCGCACTTTTTTGCCGTTCTTGCCTTCGAGCAACGGGTAGTAATCGGCTCCGGCCTTGATTTCCGTGCCGTCGATAGCGGTGATAATGTCGCCGGGGGCAATGCCTACGCGCTTGTAGGAAAGCGGACCGCGCGCTATTATTTCTTCGACACGCAGGCCGTCGCCATCGTAGCTTTCGTCGAAGAACGCGCCGAGCGAGGCTGTGGAAAGGCCTGCGCCGGGAGCGTAGTAGCGGCATCCGGTGTGCGAGGCATTGAGTTCGCCCAACAACTCGGAGAGCAGCGTGGCGAAGTCGGCATTATTGGAGATGTGGGGAAGGAAGCGGCGGTAGTCGTCGGCGTAGCCTTTCCAGTCGACACCGTGGAGGCCGGCATCGTAGAATTTGTCGGCAACCTGACGCACGACATGTTCGAAGATATACGCACGCTCGGCCGAAGGCGTCCGGCTGTATTCAGCGGAAAATTCGACAGGCTCGACAGCTCCGTCGGCCAGCGCGACTTTTTTGATGCCCGAGCCGGTGAGGAAGAAAAGATTCTCGCCTTTCTTGTCGGGCACAATCATACCGTAGCCGGCACCGGAAGCAAGCACTTTTGTGTCGCCTTTTTTGAGATTGCGCTCATAGAGATTGAACGAGCCCGTGTCGCCGCGCGACAGATAATAAAGTTTGTCGGCTTTTGGCGATACGTAGTATCCGGCAAGGCTTGTCGACGATGCCGTGAGCCGGCGCTGGCGGTAGGCACGGTTATCGAGGTCGAATTCGAGAGGCTTCACCTCGTCGGCGTCTTCGCCTTTTTTGTCCTTTTTGCCTTTCTTTTTATCTTTCTTGGCGTCTTTGTCTTTCGATTCTTTTTCTTTTTTGTCGGCATCCTCTTTTTCCTTGATGGCGGCTTCTTCCTCGGTCATGAGGAAATCGTCCCAGGCCTCGCCGTCGAGCATCATCAGCAGCACGTCGTCCTGCTCGCCCCACGAGCCGTGGCTGCGCATGCCGTAGCGGCCCGATGTGTAGGCCACGCCCTTGCCGCCGAGCACCCATTGGGGCATCGCGTTGGAATATCCGCTCTCGGTGAGGTTCACCACCTCCGAGCCGTCGGCCTTAACAAGAGCTATGTCGACATTGTTCCAGCCGCCCACGCCGATGTATGATGCCAGGAGCCAACGGCTGTCGGGGCTCCACTCAAATTCCACGTCGCCGTCGGAATATGAATAATTGTATTTTCCGTCGAGTGCCGTCACGACCTTGCGGGTCTTGATGTCGATTACCTTAATTTCCGTACGGTCGGAAAGGAACGCCACTTTTTTCCCGTCGGGCGAGAAAGCGGGCTGCTGCGCGGGAGCGTCGCCTTCGTAGAGCAGCTCCTCCTCTATGTCGGTGGCATATGCGAAAGATTTGCCCTCTTTCACCTTGGCGAGATATATGCGCCAGAGGCCGTCGCGCTCCGAGTCGTAGACAAGGCTTTTTCCGTCGGGCGAGAAAGCCACGACACGTTCCTGCCCGTCGGTATTGGTCACGCGGCGCGTAGTTTCATATTTTACGGACGTGACATACACGTCGCCGCGCAACACAAATGCCACTTCGTCGGCATCGGGGCTTATCGCCATGGCTGTGGCACCCGACGAGCGGTAGTCTTTTACGCGGTCGGAATCGTAAAGGTCGGCTACGATTTCAACGTCGACTTTGCGCGGCTCCGAGGCTCCCGGCGCAAGCGTCCATATCTCGCCGTTGTAAGAGAAGGCAACAGTGCCGTTGGCGGCTGCTGAAAGCGAACGCACCGGGTGGCGTTTCATCTTTGTCAATTGCCGTTCGGCGCCGTCGAGGCCGCGGAGGTAGGCGTTTATCACGCCGTCGGATTCCGATGTGTAATAGTACGACTTGCCGTCGGCAGCCCATATGGGCGCGAGGTCGTGGCCGTTAAAACTTGTCAATTTTGTATATTTGCCATTGTCTACAAGCCATATGTCGGCCGTTCCCGACGACCGCTCATGCTTGCGCCATTGGTCCTCAAATCCTTTTTTATCCTGATAGAGTATGCGTCCGTCGGGGGCTACGCTCATGGCCGCCATGTGCACCGACGACAGCATGCGCGGGCGTCCGCCATTGATGTTCACGGTGTAGACCTGCCCCTCGTGAGCGCCACGGACATATTTGGCCGCCGGACCGTAGTTGGCCCGGAACGCGACGGTGGAGTCGTTGACCCACGCGAGCGGTGTCTCTGCCATCGAGTGCGTGGTGACTCGCCGCGGAGTGCCGCCGTTGGCGCCCATTACATATATGTTCTGGCCGCCGTCGCGCATCGACGCGAAAGCTATCTTCGAGCCGTCGGGGCTCCATATCGGGTTTGTATCCACAGCAGGGTCCGACGTAAGCCTTGAAGCCAAGCCACCGGCGGCCGGCACAGTGTAAATATCACCTTTATACGTAAATGCGATGCGGCCACCGTCGGGCGAGATAGCCGTATTCCTGAGCCACAGGGGCGAATCCTGCGACGAAGCCTGCACCGATGCCGCGAGAGCAAGCGCAAGCGCTGTTGCCAGTTTTTTCATTTTTGTGAAACGTTTTTGCAAAGATAACACTCTTTCGCATTTTGGCAAAATTTTTGATTTTTTTTATCTTTTGCTTGCACAATCAAATTATTAATATTAAATTTGCACCGAAAATCCCCGCCTACAAGTCCGCTCTCTAAATTCAAGTGTACCCCTTTGCCATAACTTTGCAGGCGCACGTTCAACTCCGAATAATTTTATTGTAAAAGCATACGTCGAGACGGCATTGTGCCTTCTGACGAAACCACCAAC
This sequence comes from Muribaculaceae bacterium, assembly GCA_009775125.1. GTDB lineage: Bacteria > Bacteroidota > Bacteroidia > Bacteroidales > Muribaculaceae > CAG-873. The sequence continues at coordinate 19,810 of VSPD01000009.1, forward strand.
CCATATGTACAACATCACCGACCTTACCGACATGAGCACTGACGAGCTCATTGCGATAGCGGAAGGAATGGGAATCAACAAGCCCGACCCGTCCAGAAAAGAAGAATTGATCTATAAGATTTTGGATCAACAAGCTATCAACGGCGCGGCTTCCGCTGCCCAAAACACTGAAAAAAAGCCCAAACGTCAAAAGAAAACAGCCAAGACCGAAAAGCCTGCCGACACCAAGGCGGAAACTGACGCGTCAGAAGCCCCAGCCGACGACAAGGCCCGGACTCAAAAGCGCACACGCAAGAAAAAGGCCGAGACAACCGATACCGACGCCGGCGCTCAGGCCGATATGCCGGCTGAGCTTCCCGCCGCCGAAAGCGCAAACGCCGAAAGCCCCGCAGCGGATTCCGCCCCCGAGGCCGATACCCAGCCCGAGCAAAAGAAAACCCGCCAAAAGCAGAAGCGCAAAGCAAAAGCCGACAATAATCCCGACAACGCAGCCCAACAGGACGCAAACGCCGCCCCCGAAGCCGCCGCGCAAAACACAGTGCCGGAAATTGCAGAGACAGCAGTCTCCGCAGAAGCTCCCGCCGACGCTGTCGCCTCCGAGCTCCCTGCCGCCAAGCCGGAAGTTCTTCCCGCTCCTCAGAAAAAGGATGCCGCCTTCGACCAATTTTTCCACCGCTCGGAAGGCCGCAAGTTCGTACCCCGCTCTCAGCAAGAACGTGAGGAAGCCGCCGCAAAACGCCAGCAAGAGCAGCAACAGCAGCAGGAACAGACTGCGCCCCAGGAACAGCCCCAACAGCAACAGCAGGGCAAGAAAAATAAAAAGCAGAATCAGCCGCAGCAGCCCCAGCAGCCGCAAGGCCCGCTGCAACCCCAGACCATCGTGCTGGGCGAACCCGGTCAGCCGCTTCCCAACCCTCCCGGCACCGGCAAAAAGAACCGCAAGAACCGCTTCAACCAGCAGAACCAGCTGCCGCTTGTGCCCGATTACGACTTCGACAATTTCCTTGAAGCCGCCGGCGTGCTCGAAATAGTGCCCGAAGGACACGGTTTCCTCCGCTCTTCCGACTATAACTATATGCCGTCGCCCGACGACATTCTTCTCACCCAGCAGCAGATTAAATCCTACGGCCTGAAATCGGGCGACGTAGTGGAATGTGCCGTGCGCCCGCCCCGTGAAAACGAAAAATATTTCCCGATGACCTCGGTCTACCGTGTCAACGGCCGTTCGCCCGAGTTTATCCGCGACCGCGTGCCCTTCGAGCACCTCACTCCGCTTTTCCCCGACGAGAAATTCGACCTCACCGGAGGCCCCACCACTTGCAACATATCCACACGCGTCGTCGACATGTTCTCGCCCATCGGCAAAGGTCAGCGCGGCCTTATCGTGGCTCCTCCCAAGACAGGTAAGACACTGCTTCTGAAAGATATAGCCAACGCCATCGCCGAGAATCACCCCGAGACCTACATCATGATTCTGCTCATCGACGAACGCCCCGAGGAGGTGACCGACATGATTCGCTCCGTCAACGCCGAAGTGATAGCGTCCACCTTCGACGAGCCCGCCGAACGCCACGTGAAGATAGCCGGCATCGTGCTTGAAAAAGCGAAAAGAATGGTCGAATGTGGCCACGACGTTGTGATTCTGCTCGACTCTATCACCCGTCTTGCCCGCGCCTACAACACGGTGTCGCCCGCATCCGGCAAGATTCTCTCCGGCGGTGTCGACGCAAACGCCTTGCAGAAGCCCAAACGCTTCTTCGGCGCAGCCCGCAACATCGAAAATGGCGGCTCGCTCACCATCATCGCCACGGCCCTTACCGAGACAAGTTCGAAAATGGACGAGGTGATTTTCGAGGAATTCAAGGGCACCGGCAACATGGAGCTCCAGCTCGACCGCAAGCTGTCGAACAAGCGCATTTTCCCGGCTGTCGACATCATCACATCCTCTACCCGACGCGACGACCTGCTCCTGCGCCCCGAGACTCTCAACCGCATGTGGATTCTCCGCCGCTTCCTTGGCGACCGCAACTCGCTCGAAGCCATGGAATTCATCAAGGACCGCATGGAGCGCACACGTGACAACGACGAACTGCTCCGCACCATGGGCGACTGACATATCTCTATACAGAAATGTTTTTCCAACTCCAACATACAGCACCGGGCACAGCTGCCCGAGCCGGACTCATCACCACCGGACACGGCACCATCGAGACCCCTATTTTCATGCCTGTCGGCACGGTAGGCTCCGTAAAGGGCGTGCATTTCCGCGATCTCCACGACGATGTGCGCGCACAGATTATCCTGGGCAACACCTACCATCTGTTCCTGCGCCCCGGCACCGACATACTCCGCCAAGCCGGAGGCCTGCACCGCTTCAACGGATGGAACGGCCCGATCCTCACCGACAGCGGCGGCTTCCAGGTATTTTCGCTCTCCGACCGTCGCAAGCTCACCGACGAGGGCGCGCACTTCCGCAGCCATATCGACGGCTCCAAGCATCTGTTCACGCCCGAAAATGTCGTTGACATACAACGCGTAATCGGCTCCGACATAATGATGGCCCTCGACGAATGTCCCCCCGGCACTTCCGATTTCAAATACGCGCGCCGCTCCCTCGACCTCACGCGCCGATGGCTCGACCGCGGATGGAAACACTATAAAGAAACCGAACCTCTCTACGGCCACTATCAGGCATATTTCCCGATCGTGCAAGGCTGCACCTACCCCGAGCTGCGCCGGGAAGCGGCCGAACATGTGGCCTCGCTTGGAGCCGACGGCAACGCCATCGGCGGCCTCGCCGTGGGCGAACCCGCCGAGGTGATGTACGACATGATAGAGGTGGTGAATGAAATACTCCCCGCCGACCGTCCCCGCTATCTCATGGGAGTAGGCACCCCGGTAAATATCCTCGAAGCCATCGACCGCGGCGTCGACATGATGGACTGCGTGATGCCTACCCGCAACGGCCGAAACGGGATGCTTTTCACCGCCCACGGCGTGATGAACATGCGCAACAAAAAGTGGGCCGACGATTTCTCGCCGCTGCAAGAAGACGGCCCTTCGTTTGTCGACCGCGCCTATTCCAAGGCCTATGTCCGCCACCTTTTCATCGCACAGGAACTGCTCGCCATGGAAATCGCGTCGCTCCACAACCTGGCCTTCTACCTCTGGCTGGTGCGCGAAGCCCGAGCCCACATCATAGCCGGCGACTTCCCCGCATGGAAAGCGGCCATGATTCCGGAATTGACACGCCGGCTCTGACCGCGCCAAAGCGTTAATTTCGGGGATTGCGTTAATTTCGGGGATTTCGTGAAAATTTTTCACGTTAATTGTCGTCAATTATTCATTAATAAAAAATAAACGCTCTATTAATGGCCATTAACGCAAAAAATCCGAAATTAATCCCCGTAAGTTGGTAACGGCTTCGCCGTGCCTGACTTGCCTAATTTGAATTCATTTTTTTGAAATTCACTTAAATCACGATGTTCAAGATCATCGACCGATATATAATCAAGAAGTTTCTCGGAACGTATGTCTTTGCTATTTTATTGCTTTTGGCAATCGTAGTGATGTTCGACGTTAACGAGAAACTTGACTCTTTTCTGAAAGCACCCCTGCGAGCCACAATCGTCGACTATTACGTCAACTTCCTGCCATACTTCGCCAACCAGTTCTCGCCGCTGTTCACTTTCATTGCCGTGATATTCTTCACGTCGAAACTCGCCGGCAATTCAGAAATAATAGCCATGCTGTCGGCAGGCATCAGCTTCCGGCGGCTGCTTCGCCCCTATATGTTCTCGGCCGCGGTGATCGCCGCGTTCACTTTCGTGCTCGACGCCTACGTGATCCCGCCGGCAAACATCAAGCGCATCAATTACACCGACACTTACGTCAAAAACCGGCGCGTCGACTACGGCTCCAACATCATGCTCATGGTGGCCCCGGGCGAGATTGCCTATATGAGCCGCTACGACAACACAACCAAAACCGGCGTGCGTTTCTCCCTCGAATCGTTCGACGACGAAAAGCGGCTCACCTCACGCATGACGGCCCAGACCATAAAATGGGACACCCTCTACCTGTGGAAAGCATATGACTATGTAATCCGCGACTTCGACGGCGAGCGCGAGCGCATCAGAAAAGGACGCCAGATCGACACCATGATACCTTTTGAGCCGCGCGACTTCCTTATCGCCAAAAACGACCATGAAAAAATGACCACTCCCGCGCTTTCTGCCTATATCGAACGTCAGAAAACTCGTGGCGTGGCCAATATACAGTCGTTTCAAGTGGAATATCACCGCCGGTTTGCCATGACGGCCGCCGCCTTCATCCTTACGATTATCGGCATGTCGCTGTCCTCGCGTAAAACCAAGGGAGGCATCGGCCTGAACATCGGCATCGGCCTCATCCTCAGTTTCAGCTATATCCTGTTCATGACCATCACACAGACATTTGCCGTGTCCGGCCTCACGTCGGCGGCCGTGGCCATGTGGATTCCCAATATCATATACACGATAATTGCCGTGATACTCTATCGGCGCACAAGCTCCACGTAGGTCATACAAGATGGCCGGCCACGGAAGCAGCCACGTCTGTATCGCCCCACAGGTCGGCCATCGTGAGCCATACCAGAAGCAGGATTATCAATACGCAAGCTCCGATTACCACCCATATATTTCCATTCTTTTTTTTCTTGTCGCTCATAATCTCTATATTTTTTTATCATCATTATAACTCTTTAACAAACGCGACGGTACATGGTTCAAAATAACATCCGCTCACTATAAATTTTTATAAAAAACAGCCGGCCGGCATGGCCGATTATGAAATTTTACTTAATTTTGTGGATTAAATTAGTATATCAGTATTACCGAATATTATAGAATATGTCCTCTGCCCGTAACAACAACAGCAACGCAAACGCCCGCAAGGCACGGTCGCGCCGTATCGTAAGGACCATGTGGCTCACTTTCGGCATTATCACCGCCCTTGTATTATTGTTTCTGGTGATGATATATGTCGGGGCCATCGGCTATATGCCCCCGGTGGAACAGTTGAAAAATCCACAAGATAAGTTTGCCACCGTAATCTATTCTGCCGACGGGCAGGAAATGGGCCGATATTTCCGAAACACCGGCAACAGGGTATATGCCGACTACAACGAAATTTCACCGTTTGTCGTCGATGCTCTCATCGCCACCGAAGACGAGCGATTCATGGACCATTCCGGCATCGACGCCAAGGCTCTCGCCCGCGTGTTTGTCAAGACCCTCGTGCTCCGTCAGAAAAACGCCGGCGGCGGCTCAACCATCACTCAGCAGCTTGCCAAGCAGCTGTATTCTCCCGAAAGCGACGGCCTGCTTTCCCGCGCAATGCAGAAGCCTATCGAATGGATGATTGCCATAAAGCTCGAAAAGCAATACTCCAAAGAGGAGATTTTGAAAATGTATCTCAACCAGTTCGACTTCCTCTACAACGCCGTCGGAATCAAATCTGCCGCCTATGTATATTTCGGCAAGGACCCCAAAGACCTCAATATCGAGGAAGCCGCCACTCTCGTGGGCATGGTAAAGAATCCTTCTTACTTCAACCCGCGCCGTCACAACGAACGCACACGCCTTCGTCGCAACACCGTGCTCGAGCAGATGTACAAGTCCGGCAAGATTTCTCAAGCCGAGCTCGACTCCTTGGCCGCGCTCCCTCTCGTGCTCAACTACCATGCCGCCGACCACAAGGAAGGCATCGCGCCTTATTTCCGCGAGGAACTGCGCAGATTTCTACTCGCAAAAAAGCCCAAAATCGAAAATTATCCTTCTTGGGAGAAGCAACGCTATGTCGACGACTCCGTGCTTTGGGCCACCAACCCTCTTTTCGGATGGGTAGAGAAAAATCCCAAGCCCGACGGCTCTAAATACGACATCTATAACGACGGACTTAAAATATACACCACCATCGACTCGCGTATGCAACGCCATGCCGAAGATGCCGTCAACGAACACATGCGCGACCTCCAGCGCCGGTTCTTTGCCGAGAAACGCTCTTCGTCGGTGGCACCCTACTCCGCTTCCACAGGCTACGAGACACGCGAAAAATACATACGCACCGCCATTGGCCAAAGCGAACGCCGGCGTGTGGCCAAGCTGGCCGGAAAGTCCGACGATGAGATTATCGACGAATTCAACAAGCCGGTGGAAATGACCGTATTCTCCTACAACGGACCGCTCGACACGGTAATGACGCCACGCGACTCTATTCTCTACACCAAACATTTCCTGCGCACCGGATTCCTGTCGATGGACCCCCGCAACGGACATGTGAAGGCTTACGTCGGAGGCCCCGATTTCCGCTTCTTCCAATACGATATGGTGTCGACCGGCCGCCGCCAGGTTGGCTCCACCATCAAGCCCTACCTCTACACCCTGGCAATGGAAGAAGGCATGACACCATGCACGCAATTCCTCAACTCGCAGCCCACGCTCATCGACGGAAACGGCAGGCCTTGGTCGCCGCGAAACTCCGGCAGCGCGCGTGTAGGCGAGATGGTCGACCTCCGCTGGGCGCTTACCAACTCCAACAACTGGATTTCGGCCCGTGTGATGGACGTGGTGAAGCCGCAGAACCTCGTGCGCCTGATGCACAACATGGGCATCACTGCCTCCCTGCCCGCCGTGGTGTCGCTCTGTCTCGGCCCGTGTGAAGTATCCGTAAAAGAGATGGTCACGGCCTACACCGCCTATGCCAACAACGGCATGAAATCGTCGCCCATCTTCGTCACCGCCATAGCCGACAACAACGGCAACATCGTATCCCGATTTGTCCCCGAACAGACCGAGGTTATATCCCAGAAAGCATATTACCGCATACTGTCGATTCTCCTCAATGTCGTGGACTCCGGCACGGGCAACCGACTTCGTCGCGCCCCGTTCAACATCACGGCGCAGATGGGCGGCAAGACCGGCACGACCAACGACAACTCCGACGGCTGGTTCATGGGATTCACCCCCGACCTAGTCTCCGGCGTGTGGGTAGGCGGCGAAGAACGCACCATCCACTTCAACACCATGGCCAACGGCCAGGGCGCGTCCATGGCCTTGCCTATCTACGGCAAATACATGTCGAAAATCTACAACGACCCGCAGCTCAATTACAGCCAAAGCTCCACATTCCGCTTCCCCTCAAACATCAACCTCTGCGAAGGCGAATTCTATGCCGAACCCGAGCAAGTGGAAGAAAGCATCGACGGCGTATTCGACTGACCCGCAGCGAATCAGAAAAATAACATAAATACAAAATAAGGTGTTTGTATCTCTCAAATATTTAGCGGCAGCTTCCGCATTGCTTCTCGGCGCAGCGTCGGCAAAAGCAATCGACCTCCCCGTAAAAAGTATCGACGGCAAAGACTACTATTATTATAGCGTGAAAACCGGCGACACCCTCTATTCCATCTCCGAGCTCACCGGCATTTCAACCGACGACATAAAACGCACCAACCCCAACGTGGCCAACGGACTTTCCAAGGGCTCGCTGCTGCTCTTTGCTGTCGACGACTTCGACAACGGAATCGTGCGTCACACCGTGAAAAAGAACGAGACGGTATTTGGTATCGCAAACCTTTACAAAGTCACGCCCGAAGCCCTGATCGAGGCTAATCCGCAAGCCGAACGAGGCGTTCGCTCCGGCATGGTGCTCACCATCCCGCGCGGCTCTTATTCGGCAACGAAACTGGCCGTACGCCCTGCCGATTCCAAGCCCGTGGCCGATTATACGCCCGCCGACGCTCCCGCATCGGCTCCCGCTCCCCTGCCCCTGACACACAAAGTTGAGGCCGGCGAGACATTCTCATTCATAGCCTTAAAATACGGGCTTTCCACCGACGACCTCGTCGACTACAATCCCTTTGTCGACCCTCACCATATGCCCGTGGGCACAGTGCTCCGCCTCGCCGACGATGCTCCCCTGGTGCTTCAAACGCCCGAAAGCCGCCTGCGCGAAATACGGAAATCGGATATTACCGAAACAGCCGAACGCCTGCCCTCCGCTTCGTCCACATCCGGCAGCAATTCCGAAACAGCGGCAGATGCCGAAAACCGGGCCGCTGAAACGGCCATACTCGTGCTCCAGCCATTTATGACCGACGACGATGCCATGACGCGCCCCACCCAGCTCGTCACCGACTTCTACCGTGGCCTCATCCTTGCCGCCGACACTCTTGCCGGAGAATCCGGGCAGCACGTCACCATTGTAGCAGCCGACACAAAAGGCGACGCCGCCAACACCCTCTCCATCATCAACGACACAATGCGCAGCCTTGCCGACAACGAGTCGTCGCTCTCCGCCATCATTGCCCCCGAAGATGCGACCCAGCTCGACGAAATCTGCAAGATAGCCGCCGAACTTGGAATCTACGTCTTCAACCCCAACAATATCAAGGACGAGACATACCTCACCAATCCGTATGTAATTCAGGCCAACATAACGCAACAGGACATGTACGACAAAGCCATCGATGCTTTCATGGAGCGTTACGACGGCTTCATCCCCGTGATACTCGACCACGAAGGCGACCGCAACGAAAAAGCCCACTTCGTCACCGCCCTCACCGACAGTTTCGGCCAAAAAGGAATTACCCCGATTACGATTAATTTCTCCGGCTCGCTCTCCGACGACGACCTCGCCGGCCTCAACGACACCGACCGCTACGTCTTCATCCCCATGACAGGCTCGCTCTCCACATTCAAACGTTTTGCCACGGCTCTCATCAAGCTCCGCGCCGCCGAAACCGGCGAATCGCGCTTTGCACTTTTCGGCTATCCCGACTGGGTAACATTCCGCGGCGACGCACTCGAAAATCTCCATATGCTCGACGCCACCATCTACTCCCGTTTCTTCCTCGACGAATCTTCTTACGAGGCCAAAGAGGTGGCCGACGCCTTCACCCGCTGGTACGGCACAGAGATGCTCGAAATGGTGCCAAGCCAGGCTATCTTGGGCTATGATACCGGCTTGTTCCTCATCCGCGCCCTGCGTCACAACAACGGCTCGCTCGACAATCTCGAAAACTTCCGCAGCTTCCGCGGCACGCAATCCACGTTCCGCTTCGACCGCGTCGACGACGGCGGCTATGTCAACAAAGCCCTCTACATTATCAACTTCAAACCTGCCGGCCAATGCTCTGTCGACGTGCTCTGATTTGCTGCCTCGTCCTCGCCTCCGCGCTTTTCGCGGCTGCCGAGACCCATTACAAAGCCCATATCTCGGTGGGGGCGCATGGCGGCATAGGCCTGTCGAAAGTGTCGTTCGCCCCGTCGGTAAAGCAATCGTGGGCCAACGGCCTCACCGGCGGCATATCCGTTCGCTACGCCGAGGAACGCCATGTCGGCGTGCTCGCCGAACTCAATTTTGTGCAACGCGGCTGGAAAGAAAATTTTGAGGAAGCGCCCCTCGACTACACCCGCACCCTCAACTACATCTCCCTCCCCATCATGACGCATATCTATTTCGGGAGCCGACGCGTGAAATGCTTCTTCAACCTCGGTCCCGAATTCTCATACATGATATCAGAGTCGACATCGGCCAACTTCGACTACAACGACCCGCTCTCATCGCCCGACTGGCCTCAAAAAGCCCGCATGACCGAGCAACTTGCCACACCGGTCCACAACAAATTCGACTACGGCATCTGCGCAGGCTTCGGCGTTGAGTTCTATCTCCGTCCGCGCCACTCGGCCTACCTCGAAGCCCGCTACTACTACGGCCTCGGCAACATCTTCCCCTCCTCCAAGGCCGACACATTCGGCGCATCCCGCAACATGACCCTCGCCGTAACCCTCGGCTACAACTTCCGCCTCCGCTAACCCCCGGAAAATCATCATTAATACCACGGTGTAGGAACACAAGCCTCCGGCTTGTGATAAATACTTATAGGCGGACGCACGAGCCGTGCGTCCATACATTCGTTAACTTTCAACCTCATCCCTCCGAACCAATCGGTGGCGGGCGGCGTTGTATGTAAAAACTAAATATACGATTATGGAAAGTACCCAACGCATAAATACCGTGTTCCGTCCCGCCGAGGCAGTAACTTACAATCCCAATAGGGTTATATTCGACCAAACCATGAGAGCCGCCTATGGCGGCGTGAATATCCTTGCCCTTAAAGCCGGACAAAACCTGGTGAAGCACACTGCCCCCGGCGCCGTTACCATCTATATGCTCGAGGGCGAGGCCCGCTTCATCATAGAAGGAGAGCCTAAGATTTTAAAGACAGGAGATGCCGTGGTAATGGAAGCCGGCACACCGCATAGCGTCCAAGCAGTGGCCGACTCCAAAATAATGCTTGTAAAAATCGATAACTAACCTTTTATCTAAGGTGAATTTTCGTGGATTGACGTGAATAAAATAATTTCGGGGATTTTTCACGTTAATGGCCACGAATAATTCGTTAATCCGAGTTAATCTAAAATTAATGATTAATTTACGGTTATTAACGCAAAACGACATTTATTTTTGTCATTTTTTCACGTCGTACGGGTTGCTGAGGGCATCCTGCACGGCGCAGCGTATCGCCTCGCACTGCATCGGAGTAAGATGCCCGGGGCGATAATTTATTCCCGACACCGGCTTGTCGAACAGCACGCCAAACCATGTGCACGAGGCTATGAACCGGCCGGCATCGAGGCTAAGGTGATAGCCGTCGCGGGTCAAGTCGGAGCCAAGTTCGGTGGCGCGCGCATTTTGTATTGCCGTGCCGACCGGGATTACACCGGCCAATTCCGGATTGTCGGCAAGGGCCTTGCGCATCGACGCTACAATAGCGCGATACATCGTCATCTGGTCGTTGCCGTAGCTCTTGAAACCGGAGTGGTCGGAATCAGGCGAATACGCCCATGTCATGTGCCACAGAAACTTCGGATGCGAGCCTGCCTGCTCGCGCACCTTGGCGATAAGTCGCGGCAAATTTACATACGTCGAGTCGATGCCCGAGAAATGGCTTGCCTGCTGGAAAGTGATCACATCCCACGGCTCGTCGGCAAGAGCTTTCGACAACGCGCAGTCGGCAATCGTGTCGGCACGTCCCGACAAATCGATCTTGCGATAACTGTAAGCCGGAGCGTCGGCCACTATATTTTCATAATGCCGGTCGACAGAGCATCCCGGAATATAAAGATTTCCTATAATAATGTCACAGCCGGCAGAAGCCGCCACATTGTGCATTTCCTGCTCGAGGGCATCTACGGAAAAACTGTTGCCTATCGCCAACACACGCAAAGGCTCATCTGCTCTTGTCGAAAACATCGACACGACAGCAAACAGCAATAATAAATAAATTGATTTCTTCATGGTCTAAAAAATATGATTTCAAGTACAAAATTACGAATTTTTCACCTACGATAAAATCGGCTGCGAAAATTTTCCTTATCTTTGTACATCCTTTTACTATTTTTATCCATTCCTTATGAAGAAAACTTTATTTATAGCCTTATCAGCCATATCCGCGGCTTGCATGTACGGGGCCGAACCCCAGACCGGCTCCGGCGAGACCGGCTCCTACCGCCTTGTATGGCAAGACCTTTTCGACGGCCCTTGCCTCGACTCGCTCGCATGGAATATCGAAGTGACTCCCCGTCCGGCAAATCAAGAATTGCAGTACTACACCGACCGCCCCTGCAACGTGTCTGTCGGCGACGACGGCCGTGGCAACGGTTGCCTTATCCTCACAGCCAAAAGGGAGGATTACAAAGGACGGAATTTCACATCGGGACGCGTCAACACTCGTGGAAAAGTCAATTTCAAATACGGCAAAATCGAGGCGTCGGTGCTCATGCCCTCCACTGCCGACGGCCTGTGGCCGGCTTTCTGGATGATGGGCGACGACATCTCCTCCGTAGGCTGGCCCCGATGCGGCGAGATAGATATTTTTGAAATGGGCCACCACGAGGGCATCGCCAACGGCACCCAAGGCTCGTATATGAACGGCGCGGCACACTGGGGCTACTATATCGACCGGCAATATCCCACCACCGCCACTTTCAGCAACGCCCCCTACTCCGTCCACGACGGCCAATACCACCTCTTCACTTGCATATGGACGCCCGAAAAAGCGTCCATGTATCTCGACCTCGACAAATATCCCGACGCGGATCCTTATTACGAATTGGTTATCGACCATAACGGAACTCCCGACGACCGCTCTGCCGACCTCTATTTCCGCAAACCCTTCCATATCCTGTTCAACCTTGCCGTGGGCGGACACTTCCCCGGCATCACCGACCCTGATAAAATCTCGGCCCTCAACTCCTCCAACGACAACACCGCCAACTATTACATCAACTATGTAAAAGTTTACCAGCGCGACGAAGACGAAGGCTCACTCCAAACCCCGAAATAAAAAGTCGCGTCAGCAGCGATACCGAAAGAATCTTGGGCGTGTGTCAAAAAGGCGGTTTATGCCGAGATTGTAGGGACGCACGGCTCGTGCGTCCGAGGGGGCTGCGCCGGGCCGGAACTATCAGGAACCATGAACGAACCATCGCCGGACTATCTTTTGAGACGTTTTGTCGGCAAAGAATCTCCAACCATCTTTTTCTCGCAAAGCTCGATAGCAATGCGGACGACGCGAGATTGCGCAAGCCGGAGGCTCGCGTTCCTACACCGGTTGCAGGAACACTAATCGCGAAGCGCTTTGCCTCAGGCAAAGAACCCTCCGGCTTGTGATAAATGCTCATAGGCGGACGCACGAGCCGTGCAATGCGGTTCAAATAAGGGCGTATCACAGAATCGCGTAGCGATTTCCGACAATAGCCGTGGGTGAGGGCGTGGCGAAGCCTCGACCGAACCCACGGAAAAAGGTTGCCGGCAACCGGGGATTTGGAGCGGAGGCCGGCCGAAGCGTTCGAGAATGCCAGCCGTGGTGTAGAATGCTACGCTGTCGCTCGCTCCAATACCACGGATGATTACAACGCACATACCCGGGGTTACGCTGTCGCTCCACCCCGGGCTACATTCTTGAATCGCTACGCGATTCTCATCCATAGCGACGGCTTATTTGAAACGCATTGCACGAGCCGTGCGTCCCTACACTGTGGGTGAGGGATTGAGGTGGGCTTGATGGGTGCGTGGCGAGGTCAGGCTTGGGTTATTGAGGCGCGGATAGCGTCGAGGTCGGCCTGGAGCTGGCGTTCGTGGGGGAGGCGTTCGTCGATCGACTTGCAGGCGTAGTTCACGGTGGCGTGGGTGCGGTCGAGACGGTTGCCGATAGCTACAAGGGGCATCTTCGCCATTGTTTTTGCAAGGTACATCACAACCTGGCGGGCGTCGGAAATCTCGCGTTTGCGCGATTTGGTGAAAAGCAGGTCGGAGTCGATCTGATAGTAGGAGCAGACGTGCTCGGTGATAACCTCGAAATTGATAGCCTTGCGCGACGATTTCACGGCATGGGCAAGGACGCGCTTGGCAAGGTCGAGGGTTATGTCGCAATTGAGCACGGTGGCGTGTGCCACAAGCGATACCATGATGCCTTCGAGCTCGCGGATGGAGTCGGTGACATTCTCGGCCACAAAATCTATCACTTCGCGGGGTATTTCAAGACCGTCCTGCTCGGCTTTGCGCACGAGCACGTTGCGGCGCAACTCTATGTCGGGACGCTCGAGCTCGGCAATCATGCCACGCTTGAAGCGTCCGAGCATACGCGCCTCGAAACCTTCCATCTCCGACGGCGGACAGTCCGACGACATGATAATCTGACGGTTGTTTTGGTGAAGATGGTTGAAGATATGGAACAGGGTGTTTTGCGTCTTGGGCTTGTTGCCGCCGAGGTCCTGAATATCGTCGATAATAAGCGTGTCGATGCTTTGGTAGAAAAGGAAGAAGCTGTTGGTGTTGCCTTTTGCCACGGCAGCGGTGTACTGGCTTTCAAACAGACGGGCGGTGACGTAAAGCACGCGGGCGTCGGGATTGTTTTCCTTTATGCGTATGCCTATTGCCTGGATAAGGTGTGTTTTGCCCACGCCGGTCGAGCCGAAAAGGAAGAGAGGGTTGAAGGCATTGTCGTGAGGATTGGCGGCTATGGCCTCGGCTATGGCAATGGCCACTTTGTTTGACTCGCCTCCGCAGTAATTCTCAAAAGTATAGCGAGGATTGAGCTGGGGGTCGAAGTTTACTTTGGGCTGTGCGCGGAAGGGATTGGCAGCCTGTGCGTGCTGCTGGTTGAGGATTGTGGCCGAAGGGGTGGTGCTTCGCTGGCTTACGGCTGTGTCGGGCTGATTCTGTACCTGTATATATCGGTAATAAATCTGTGTGCCGGGGCCATATACCTTGTCGACCGCCGAACGGAACAGTTTGATGAAACGCTCTTCGAGTTGCTCTACAAAAAACGACGAGGGCAACATAAGGGTAAGCATATTGCTGTCGAACCCGAATGATGTGATGGGCTCGAACCACACTTCGAAAAGGTGCGGGTCAAGATTATCTTTTATGAAAGCCTTACATTGCTCCCAAAGTTGAATATGGTCGTTTGATGTCATCGTGAGAGGTCGTTGCTGGATTGGGAACGCAAATTTACTACAAATTTTCTTTAAAAAAAAGTGCTCAAAATATTGGAATTTTGGATTTTTTGTAATGACTTTGTAAGTCAATACGTTAGCAGAATTTACGCTTCAAAATTCAACCTTTGCTCAAACTTGACGGTTTATAATATGACATATCAGAGCGTTACGCGATTTACAGCTGCGTTCCACGCAGTTTTGCATTTTTTCGTGCAACACTACAAATCTCCTAAGAATTAACGATTTAAAACTTTTTCGCAAAATTTTTTGCCCCGACAAAAAATCCTCCTTATCGTCACACCGGGATAACGAGCATGGGGATATCGGCGGCGAAGAGTATCTTGTGGGCAAGCGACGGGTTGAACAGCCGGGAGAATACATTCTTTTTCTTGTTCGGCACCACGATAAGGTCGAATCCCGAGCCTTCTTCGAGGGCGTTGAAATCTTCCACGGCTTTGTCGAGCGACAGCGCGGCGGTGTCGAACACGAAATTGCGGAAGTTGGTCTCACAGTATGCTTTAAGCCGCGCAAGGGCCTCATCGGGCCTGCGCTCGAAGGGCCGCTTCTTTCCGGGGATGTTCGCTATCGTTACTTTGGCATTGGCATCGGGGAACAGACGGTGGAGGGTATCCATGGCCAGAATATCCTCCTGGTCGACATTGGAAAAGAATAAAATCTTAGAGAGGCTGCCGAGCAGCGATGTCTTGTCCGATTCAGGAATGGCCAGCACCGAGAATCGGCATTTGTCGAGCACTTCGGCTGTGACCGAGCCGATCATCTCGCGCTCCTTGCGCTCGGAACAACGTGTGCCCATGACAATGAGGAAGGGATTGTTGCTTTTGGTGAAGTCGTTGACGGCGTCTTCGGGAACGCCCTCCACCACGCAGGTCTCGAATTTCACGGGCGGTATCTCTCCTTGCTTTATCATGTCGCGGAGGCGCGCGGCGAAATGCCCCATGCGGGTGCGCGATGTTTCCTCTATCACCTTGCGCGAATCGGCATCGGCAATCTCATATGTGAGGCTGTCGGTGAGCTGCATGTTTCCGGCCACATAAGGGTCGATATAGGTGTGCAGCAGGATTATGCCGGTGCGGTGCTTGTCGGCTATGGCAAATGCCACCTTGGCGGCCTCCAGCGAATAGTCGGAGAAATCTACGGGCACCAGCAGCGGCCTCGACGCGTCGGTGATGCGCCCAACGGCCGGCTGCTCGGCAAATATTTCCCTGTTTTCTATTATTCTAAGCGCAAGCGGGAGGTCGTTTTCACGGATACGGACGCGCACTCCCGACGACACCACGGGATGCTCGATATTGACATTTCTGAATTCCACTTCCACGCCTTGGCTTTCAAGAAGGGCGCGAAGGGCCACCGCCCTGTCGTATGTGTGTATGGCTACGGTAATGAATCTATCCATTTTTATAAAGGTATAAGGTGTGAGTGATAAGATATATAAATTGCCTCAAAGTTACGAAATTTTTGCAACTTTGAGGCAAATCAATGAATTATTATTCAATTCAAA
This sequence comes from Muribaculaceae bacterium, assembly GCA_009775125.1. Taxonomy (GTDB): domain Bacteria; phylum Bacteroidota; class Bacteroidia; order Bacteroidales; family Muribaculaceae; genus CAG-873. The sequence continues at coordinate 35,875 of VSPD01000009.1, forward strand.
TCTCGCAAGTCATATTACTGCCGGAGCGTTCGATTATGCCGATTATGCCACGAGGCACTACTTCGCAGTGCTTTTGTGTCCTCATGACAGACCGGGCTTGTCGGCATTCTGCCTCCAAACCCGGTTAGCCAAGGAATCACGGCTTCGCCGTGCCTTGCTTGCGAATTTGAATTATTCGGAAATTATTCACGGGCGAGGATGAGGGCCGATGTCGGGGCCACCGTGAGGGTGCCGCCCGACGATGTGCCGAGGCCGTCGACGTTGATGCGGCCGTCGTCGGCAATCACAGTCCATTTTCCTTTGGGTATTTTCACGGTCACGGCTTCGGTGTTGCCGTTGAACACCACGCGGATGTCGCGCCATGTGTCGCCTCCGGCATGGTCGGTCAAGGCATATGATATCACGTTGGGCTGCGATGTCTTGTCAAATTTAAGATGACGCGCTATCTCGTCGGCCGACGCAAGACGGAAAGCGGGATGCTCTTTGCGCAAGCGTATGAGTTGCTGATAGTAGGCAAACTGGTCGGCATTGTCGTGTTTCAGAGTCCAGTCGATGGCGTTGATCGAGTCGGGCGACTTGTAGGAGTTGTGCACGCCTTTTTTGTCACGGAAAATTTCCTCGCCGGCAAACATAAATGGAGTGCCCTGCGATGTGAATACGATAGTCTGGGCCAGGCGGGCGGCGCGTTGACGCTGAGCTTCCGATGCGTCGGGGAGCGACTTGCGGAGCTTGTCGGTGAGCATAAGGTCGTCGTGACACGACACATAGTTCACAATCTGCGTGGGCGAGGAGGCGTAAGCAAATTTGGAGTTGTTGCCCTTCGAATAGTCGACTTGCGGGTGGGCAGTGGCTGCCACAATGCCGATTTTCACCGTTTCTTCCGCTCCGGGCTTACCGGTGGCGAATCCACGGTCGGAGGCGTCGGAGTAATGTCCTTTCACGGCATCGCGAATATCGTCGGAGAATACTGCGATTCCTTCCATTTTGGCAACATTCTCTTTAAGGGCGCGCCGCTCGGCGGGGAGGGGCGAGTCACCGGCCGTCCAGCCCTCGCCATATACGAAGATATTGGGGTTCACCTCCTTCAAGGCGGCTGCCACGGCGTTCATGGTGTCGATGTCGTGGATAGCCATCAGGTCGAAGCGGAAACCGTCGATATGGTATTCTTTGGCCCAGTATTTCACGGAATTGACAATGAAGTCGCGCATCTGCTCGCGCTCCGATGCCGTCTCGTTGCCACAGCCCGAAGCGTCGGAGTATGAGCCGTCGGGACGGTGACGGTAGAAATAGCCGGGAGCGGTGAGCGAGAAGTTGGAGTCGTCGTTGTTGGCAGTGTGATTGTACACCACATCCATAATCACGCCGATTCCGGCATCGTGGAGAGCTTTCACCATTTCCTTCATCTCGCGCACACGGGCTTCGGGGTCGGAGGGATTGGTGGAATAGGAGCCTTCGGGAGCGTTATAATTGTAAGGGTCGTAGCCCCAGTTGTATTGGTTGGCTTGCAGATTTGTCTCGTCGACAGAGTTGTAGTCGTAGGACGGGAGGATGTGGACGTGTGTCACACCCAGTTCTTTGAGATGGTCGATGCCCGTTTTGTCGCCTGCGGGGGTGTGGGTTCCTTTCTCGGTGAGCGCAATGAATTTGCCCTTGTTCACGATGCCGCTCGACGGATGCTCAGAAAAGTCGCGGTGGTGCATCTCGTATATCACGGCGTCGGTCATGGCCTTCACCTGCGGACCGCGGTCAGCGTCCCAACCTTCGGGGTCAGTGGCGGCGAAATCTATTATCGCCGCGCGCTCGCCGTTGGCACCCACGGCCTTAGCCCATATGCCGGGGGTCTCCGAGAGCCATTTGCCATTGTGGAGAATCTGAAATGTGTAGAATTTGCCATAGAGGCGTTGGGGCACGGATACGCGCCACACGCCGCTGTCGCCCTTTGTCATGTCGAGCACATGCACAGCCGGAGTGTTGCGGTCGGTGTCGTAGATATTGACACGCGCGGCCGAGGCCTCGGGGCTCCACAGGGCGAAATGCGTGCCGGAGGCGTCGACAGTAAGCTCGAGGTCGGAGCCGTTGTAAGCCGGGAATGTTTCATACTTGGCGTCTACCGCCGGGGTTTGAGCCGGGGAGTGGCCCACAGACAGAATCGATATGGCCATGGCGCCTACAAGATTTTTTGTAAAATTCATGATAAAGTGTTTAGTGAAAGTGATGTATGTCAATTGATTATTTTTGCGATAAGGAGCGATATGCGGCGTCCGAGGCAGGAGACGGCGGCGCCGAGGCGATTTTTGATGCGGCTGCGCGGATTCAGTATCACTTCGCGGCGGTAAGCCTTTACCAGCGACCAGCACCGGCGGCTTATGTCGTGGCGGCCGTCGAGCCCGGCAAGAAGCGCCATGTTGTAGTTGGCCGAGAAGCGGCGGTCGCGCGCGGCGGCCAGCAATGGGGTTCCGGCATAGTGCTTCTCTATCTGCGCGGTGACTTTAAGCACGTCGAGACGACGCGGGGTGAACGTGTTGATGAAGCTGGCAGGGTTGTCGCGGTAGACGTAAAGGGGCGCGTCGATCCATACCACGTCTTTTCCCGAGGCCTCGATAAGGCGGTAAAAAATATCAAGGTCTTCGTAATACAGTCCTTCGGCAAAGCGGATATCCCCGAACAGGCTTCGGCGGTAGACTGCCGCCCATGCCGAATTGTGAAACCGTGTCTGATAAAGCGTTTTCTCTATGAAATCGCTCGCCACGATATTCTCAGGCCGGGGAATACATCCTTTTTTTGGCTCTCTGCTAAAACCACATATGGCAATATCGGCATCGCCGAGTGCCGATAATAGTGTTTCGCAAAATTCCGGGAGGAGAGTGTCATCCGAATCAACGAAAGACACATATTCACCTTTCGCATACTCCAATCCGCAGTTGCGAGCAGAAGATTGACCTCCATTCGGTTTATAAATATATCTTACGCGCGGATCGGCTTCGGCGTACCCGCGGATTATGTCGGCCGTGGCATCGGCCGAACCGTCGTCGACGGCAAGCACCTCGATGTCGGCGCAGGTCTGCGCCAATATCGAGTCGAGACATTCGCGGAGGTATTTTTCGCCGTTATATACAGGTATGATTATTGAAATCATAGCTTCATCTATAAATGACACGCAGAGAATCCGCCACTCCGAGCGTGTTGGCCGTGATGGTGCCGGCCGGCCACCAGCAATTGCCTTTCACGGCATCGAGGTCGGTGGCGAGTTGGGTTTTAAGACGCAGCTCGCGCGACTTCATGGTACGCTCCACGTCCTGGCCTATATAGAGTTTGCAACGGGGGTCGACGTTTGTGGCCCACCATAAGATAAGCTCGGTGTAGGGGGCCCGCTTGTGGGTGTTTTCCCAATAAATCTGAGGGATAAGATAGTCGACCCACCCTTTTTCGGCCCACAGCAGCGGGTCGGCATAGAGGTCGTCGTAGTTTTGCAAGCCGGAAGTTTCCGAGCCGCGCGGGTCGGAAGCCTTGTTGCGCCATATTCCGAAGGGGCTTACGCCGAATTCGATGTAGTGATGCTTTTTTTCTCCTATCTTCCGCAGGGCACCGTGGATGTCGGCGATGAGCTTATCCACATTCTCGCGGCGCCATGCGGCCTTGTTTTTCTTTTTCCCGTATTTCTTATACGAGGCGGCGTCGGGAAAGTCTTTGCCGGCCACGGGATAAGGGTAGAAATAGTCGTCGAAATGCACCCCGTCGATATCGTAACGCGAGGCAATGTCAGACACCACTTCCACAATCCATTTTCTGTTTTCAGGTATTCCGGGGTCGAAGTATATCAGGCCGTCGGCATAGCGGACAAAGCGTTCGGGATGGCGGTGGTAGATATGCCCCTTGGGGAGCCGTTGCTTTTTGGATGTGGACACGCGGTAGGGATTAATCCAGGCATGGAGCTCCATGCCGCGGGCGTGGGCTTCCTCGACCATAAATTCCAACGGGTCCCAGTAAGGCTTTGGCGCACGGCCGTCTTTCGACAGGAATCGGCTCCACGGCTCGAGCTTGCTGTCGTAGAAGGCATCGGCACTTGGGCGCACCTGGAAGAGCACCGCCGTTATGCCGGCACGACGCAGCCGGTCGAGCTGGTCGCGCAGGTAGCGTTTGTTTTGCTCCGTGGTGCGAGAAGCGTAATCGGTCTGATACACGGTCTGCATCCATGCTCCGGAGAATTCGTCGCATCGGACACTGCCGGCCGTGGGAGGCTCGCCGGCATATGCTGTCGACCAAACGGCAACGACAAGCATTGCAACCAAAATGCCTGCTATCTTTTTCATGCTACAAATATATCGGTTTATTTCCAATCTTGCAATTTTAATAATTATTTTTCTTCAAGTTTCACACGTATAGACATTTGGCAGTCAAGATTATATTCACGGCAAAGCCGTGACGCTTGATGTTAACTCCGTATGGCCGGCGCGGCCGACATGCGGGGTTGGGCAGATGCTAATCAATCGCGGTATCGGAGCGGAGCCTGCCGGAGCGTTCGATAATGCCAAACATGCCGTGAGGCACAGCTTCGCAGTGCATTTAAACCCTCATAACAGACCGGGCTTGTCGGCATTTTGCCTACAAACCCGGTTATCCAATGAATCACGGCTTCGCCGTGGCCAACCCGGGTAACTTGGTTTATTTTTCCAACAAATAGACAGTATATATGTTCATGGCCGAATTGTTTACAATTGCAACACCCCAAAACAGCAAATTCCTGATTCTCAACATATAATGTAATGTTGATAACTTTTGGCCAAAAAATATAATTAAATTATGTAAATTCTTGCGAAAAAATGATAACTTTGCACATTGTAAAATACGGCCCGCCCGGACATCTTTCCGGATAGTCTACTAAGGCCTTTAACAACTTGAAAATAAACAAATTACATATGGACGAACCGGTCTACCACATCCCTGCCCTGCTGTCTGCGTCGCTCGAGGCTCTCGATATAAAACCCGACGGGGTGTATATCGACGCCACATACGGAGGCGGAGGCCATTCAAGCGCCCTTGTCGAGAGACTGTCGCCACAGGGGCATCTTTTCGGCTTCGACCGTGACATCGAGGCCGTGGAGCGGGCTATGAAAGACAGCCGGTTCACCATGATTCACGGCAATTTCTCGTATCTTACAAATTTCATGCGTTTCCACGGCATTTTGCCCGGAAGCGTCGACGGCATCCTTGCCGACCTCGGCGTATCGTTTCACCATTTCGACGACCCGGCACGAGGATTCTCGTTCCGCTTCGAAGGGCCGCTCGACATGCGCATGAACCAGCGCGGAGGCATCACCGCAGCGCAATATCTCGCTTCGGCCGACGAGTCGGAGATAGCCGACACCCTCTATATCTATGGGGAAATGAAAAATGCCCGCAAGATAGCGCGCGCTATCGTGGCCGAACGAGGCCGCGAGCCGGTAGACACGGTGGAGCGTCTGCTCGAGGTGATAAAGCCTTTTATCAACCCCAAGCAAGAGAAAAAAGAATTGGCACAGGTGTTCCAGGCCCTGCGCATAAAAGTGAACGGCGAGATGCAGGCCCTCGAAAGCCTTCTGACCCAATCGCTGAAAATGCTCGGCAAAGGCGGCCGGCTCGCCATTATCACCTATCACTCGCTCGAAGACCGTATGGTGAAAAATTTCATGAAAACGGGAAATATCGCCGGCAACGAATCAAAAGATTTTTTCGGCCGCAACCTTGCCCCCATGCGCCTTCTCACGTCGAAACCGATTGTGCCTTCGGCCGAGGAAGTGGAGGCCAACCCCCGCAGCCGAAGCGCCAAACTGCGTGTAGCCACAAAATTATAACTCTCTCCTGAAATGGCTGAAAAAAAACCGAAATCGAAAAAAAATGCCGAAAGCATCTCCAACTACGGGTGGAGGTTCTTCTTCGGCGAATACATCACGAGCCGCCTGTTTCTCAACCATAAGGTGTCGGTGGTGCTTATCGTGGTGGTGCTCCTTTGCTATATCAACAGCGGATATGTGATGAAGACAAAGCGCGAGCAGATAAAGTCGCTCAAACGCGAACTCTCAATCGTGCGCTCGGAAAGCATCCGCCAACAGAGCCTCTACAACTCACGCACCCGCGAATCGGCCATGACTCTCCTTGTCGACTCGCTGGGCCTTGGCCTCATGGCGCAGAAACAGCCGCCTTATACCCTACACTTGCAACCAAAATAAACCCCTCATTCCACTCTCCCGCAAATGAAAATCGAGAACAAACGCAGTTATGCCCTGTGGCGATTTGCCATTGTGTCGGCGGTGATTTCAATCCTCGCCGCGCTTATTGTTTACAACGCATTGTCGACAACTGTGATACACGCCGACGACTGGAACCGCAAAGCCGATTCCGTGCTGTCGCAGGTATTTGTCGTGCAGCCAATACGCGGCGAAATATTCGCCGACGACGGCACCGTGCTGGCTACAAACCTCACGCAATATACCATATATCTCGACTATCGGGCGTCGGCGCGGCGCGACACGGCCTTTGTGGCCGCCATCGACTCTTTGGCCGACTCTCTCGCTTGCTACTATCCCACCCGCGACGCCAAGGCATGGAAAGATTATCTGGCCAAGCCTCTCACCGTGGAGCCAAAGAAACGCAAGACCAACCATGTGCTGCTGCGCAAGGCCACTTTCGTCGACTATGAGCGCATCCGCCGGTTCCCGTTCTTTAAACGCTACCGTTCGAAATACACCCACGGCCTCTACTACGAGGCAAAGGAAGCGCGCGTGATGCCTTACGGCAACATGGCCCAGCGAAGCATCGGACGCTGCAACTATGTGCTCGTGCCCAACAAGGTGAACTACAATCCCAAAGACACGCTCCGCGACTTCACCGACCAGCTGCGCGGGTATTCCGGCATTGAATACGCCCTCGACACCATTCTCGCCGGACGCCCCGGCACGGCAAAATATGCGCTGATGACACAGAAAGTGACATCGTGGGTCGACGAACCGGCTCAAAACGGCTCGTCGATACGCACGACCATCAACATCGACATTCAAGACATCGTCGAGACCGAACTGCAAGCCATGCTTCGGCAGACCGAGGCCGACTGGGGCACGGCAATAGTGATGGAAGTGGGCACCGGCGCCATAAAGGCCATATCGAATCTCGACCGCGACAAAAACGGCAACTATATCGAGGCCATGAACTATGCCTTGCAGGCTTATGAGCCGGGCTCGGTGATGAAGCCGATTTCCATGATCGTGGCCCTTGAAGACGGATACGCTTTCCCGCTCGAACGCACCATGGCGATAGGCGGCAGCTATGCCTATGCCGGCGGCTCGCCAATCCACGACACCCACTCGCCCGCGGCGTTGCCGGTGAGCCGGTTCATCGAATATTCTTCCAACATCGGCATGACAAAACTTATCGCGCCGCAATATGAGAACAATCTCAACGGATTCCGCCAGCGGCTGCGCGAGCTCGGATTCTTCGACCGCTTCAACACCGGCATGGCCGGCGAGCGTCCGCCCTACTTCCCCACCCTCGACCCCAAACTTGGCGGCCGCGTGTCGCTCTCGCGCATGGCCTACGGCTACTCCACGATGATTCCGCCGCTCTATACCTGCGCGGTGTACAACGCCATAGCCTCCGACGGAAAATTCGTGCGCCCGCGCATGGTGGAGGAAATCATAGCCCCCGACGGCACTGTCACCCAAAATGAAGTGTCGTATGTACGCGACTCGATATGCTCGCGCAAAAATGCCAAAATCCTGCAAGAAATGCTCCACAGCGTGGTCTACGGCCAAGGAGGAACGGCCAAGTCGCTCAAATCCGACATCGTGACCATAGCTGGCAAAACAGGCACGTGCCGCATAGCCAACGAGGCGAAGCGCGACACATCGAAGAACAAAAAAGGCGAGCCGGCGCCCGTAAGAGGCTACAAGGAAGGCCAGTACCGCCTTGCCTTCTGCGGCTTTTTCCCATATGAGAATCCGCGCTATACCTGCATGGTGCTTATTTCCAAGCCCGCGCCGCAATACCGCGGAGCCGCCACCACATCGGGCATGGTAGTAAAAAACATAGCATTGAAAATGCACGCCCGCGGCCTGCTTGCCGCCCGTTCCGACTTCCGCGCCGAAGGGCCGAAAGGCACCTCGCCCGTGATTTACGCCGGAGAAACATCCAAAATCGAGCATGTGCGCACCATGATGGGCGACAACGCTCGCCATTTCCGCATCCCGCCGGCTCATGAGTCGGGGCACATCCCCGATGTGCGCGGCCTTGGAGTGAGGGATGCCATAGCCCGCATTGAAGATGCCGGATACCGTATCAAAATATCCGGCCAGGGCTATGCCGTGACGCAAGATCCGCCCTCGGGCCGGCTCTATGCCTCAGGCAAGACCGTGCATGTGACATTCAGTTCAAAATAACCGCAATTCAATATAGAATCCATTACAGAAACAAAAAGATGACTTTAAGCGACCTTCTTTCATCTCTCCCGTCATATAAGACAGCCCAAGCAGGATGCGCCGGCGCGGCCGATGTCGACATTACCGACATCACGGCCGACTCACGGCACGCAAGCCCGGGATCCATGTTCGTGGCCACACGCGGCGTAAGTGTCGACGGACACCAATTCATTGCAAAAGCCATTGAAAACGGCGCGACATGCGTGGTGGCGGAGAGAATTCCGGAAGGAGGGATTGAAATGCTGCCATCGCACCTTATATATATTATAGTAGAAAACAGCGTCGAGGCTCTTGGCGCGCTCGCCGACAAATATTTCGGGTCGCCCTCGCGCAAGCTGACCCTCGTGGGCGTGACCGGCACCAACGGCAAGACCACCATCGCCACGCTCCTTTACGAGATGCACATGGCGGCCGGAATTCCGTCGGGACTTATCTCCACCGTTGAAAACCGCATAGCCGCCGAGCGCGAGGCCGCCACCCACACCACGCCCGACGTAGTCACGATACACCGCCTTCTGCGCCGTATGGTCGACGCCGGTTGCCGGTTCGCAGCCATGGAGGTGAGCAGCCACGCCGCCCACCAGCGGCGCATCGCCGGACTGCATTTCGCCGGCGGTATTTTCACCAATCTCACCCGCGACCACCTCGACTATCACAAGACTCTTCAAAACTATCTTCTGGCCAAACAGTCGTTTTTCGACAGCCTCGGCAGCGATGCCTTCGCGCTCACCAACGCCGATGAAAGCCACGGCGCAATCATGCTCCAGAACACCCGGGCCCAAAAAGCATCGTATTCGCTGCGCGGAACCGGCACATTCAATGGCCGCATCATCGAAGACCGCCTCGGCGGCATGCTCATCGAAATCGACCGCACGGAAGTCGAAACCCGCCTCACCGGCCGCTTCAACGCCTCCAACATGCTGGCCGTGTACGGAGCCATGCGGCTTCTCGGCCACGACAAAGACACGGTGCTGCGCCTGCTGTCGCTTGCCGAGCCTCCCGCCGGACGCATGCAGACTATGACTAAGGGCGGCATCGCCGTTGTGGTCGACTATGCCCACACGCCCGACGCCCTTGCAAACGTGCTCGGCACCTTGGCCGAAGCCGTGCGCCACACATCCGGCTCGATAATAACCGTAGTTGGCGCCGGCGGCGACCGCGACCGCGGCAAACGTCCGCTTATGGCCGCCGAGGCCGTCAAGGCCTCACGCATGGCAGTGTTCACATCCGACAATCCCCGCCACGAGGAGCCTGCGGCCATAATCGACGACATGCTCGAAGGTGTCGGCGATGAATTCCGCCACAAAGTGGAAGTGTGCGTCGACCGCCGCGAGGCCATACGCCGCGCCATATCCCTTGCCCGGCCGGGCGACGCCGTGCTCATAGCCGGAAAAGGCCATGAGGACTATCAGATTATCGGAGATGTGAAAAGCCATTTCGACGACCGCGAGGAAGTGGCCGCCGCTCTCGCCTCCTTATAGTTTCGAACTCATAACTTATACTTTATCCCTGACATAAACGATGCTTTATTCGCTGTTTCAATATCTTCATACATCAGATTTCCCCGGCGCACGATTGATGAGCTACATCACCTTCCGCTCGGGAGCGGCCTTCGTGCTGGCTTTGCTGATTGCCATTTTTATCGGACGCAGAATCATCGACCGTCTTCGCCGTATGCAAATTGGCGAGGAGGTGCGCAACCTCGGAGTGGAGGGCGAGAAGAAAAAACGCGGCACACCCACCATGGGCGGCATTATAATCATTATCTCGATAATGGTGCCATGCCTGCTTGTGGGCAACCTTGGCAATGTGTACATGCTTCTGATGCTCGTGGCCACGCTTTGGCTCGGCACAATCGGCTTCCTCGACGACTATAAGAAGATACGCGAGCACAACAAAGAGGGCATCAAGGGGAAATACAAGATTATAGGCCAGGTGGGCATCGGCGTGCTTGTGGCCGCCACCATGTATCTCAACCCCGGCATGGGCATAGTGCGCAATACCGAGGTGGTAAACACCAAGACCAACGAGATTGAGCAGGTAATATACGAATCGCCCGTGACTCACACGCCCGAAACCACCATTCCGTTTGTAAAAAACAACAATTTCAGCTATTCCGAACTGTTCGGCGCCCTTGGCGACTATGCCGAGCCTGCCGGATGGGTGCTTTTCTTCATCGTCACACTCTTTTTTGTGACAGCCACTTCCAACGGCGCCAACCTCACCGACGGCCTCGACGGCCTTGCATCCGGCGTGTCGGCCACGATTGTCGTGGCCCTGGCGGTGATGGCCTATTTCGGGTCGAACATTGTGTACTCGGCATACCTTAATATAATGTATGTGCCGGGCACGGAAGAACTCGTGGTGTATGGCGCGGCCTTCATCGGAGCCCTTGTCGGCTTCCTGTGGTACAACGCCGCTCCGGCGTCGGTGTTTATGGGCGACACCGGCTCGCTCATGCTCGGCGGCATCATTGCCGTGTTTGCCATACTCATCCGCAAGGAGCTGCTTCTGCCCATACTCTGCGGCATTTTCTACGCCGAAGACCTGTCGGTGATAATACAGACAGCCTATTTCAAGGCCACCGGCGGCCGGCGCGTGTTCAAGATGGCTCCGCTCCATCACCATTTCCAAAAAGCCGGCGGCGAGGTCAGCGCCCTGATTCAACGCCCGTATGAAAAAGTGGCCGAGACAAAAATCGTGACACGCTTCTGGATTATTTCCATAATCCTCGCCGTAGTGACGATAGTGACTCTTAAAATTCGATAATACATACCAAAGACTATATAAATGATGAAACGACTGGTTGTACTTGGCGCAGGCGAAAGCGGCGTAGGCGCCGCCATACTTGGCAAGACAAAAGGATACGACGTCTTTGTGTCCGATTTCGGACAGATAAAGCAAAAATACCGCGACATGCTCGATGCCGAGGATATACCCTGGGAGCAAGGCGGACACACCGTGGAGCGAATAATCGACGCCACCGAGGTGATAAAAAGCCCGGGAATCCCCCCCACGGCTCCGATTATGCAAAAGATAGCGTCGAAAAATATTCCCGTGCTGTCGGAAATTGAATTTGCCGGCAGATACACCGACGCAAAAATGGTGTGCATCACCGGCTCCAACGGCAAGACCACCACTACCCTGCTCACTTATCACATACTGCGCGACGCCGGGCTGAACGTGGGACTGGCCGGCAACGTGGGCAAGAGCCTCGCCCTGCAAGTTGCCCGCGAGCGCCACGACGTGTATGTAATCGAGCTGTCGAGCTTCCAGCTGGAAAATATGTACGATTTCCGGGCCAATATCGCCGTGATTCTCAACATCACGCCCGACCATCTCGACCGTTACGACCACGAGATGCAAAACTATATCAACGCCAAGTTCCGCATCCTTCAAAACATGACTCCGCGCGACGCCTTCATCTTCTGGCAAGACGACCCCGTGATACGCCGCCAGCTCGAACGGATGTCGACCGAGGCTCACGCATATCCTTTTGCCGAGCACCGCGAGGAAAACACAGCCGCATATATCGATGCTGAAAACCGCATGATTATAAATATCGGCTCGCGCGAACCGTTCGCGATGCCCCGCGCCGACCTGGCCCTCAATGGCCTGCACAATCTCTACAACTCCATGGCCGCCGGGATAGCATCCTGCCTGCTCGACATTCGCCGCGACGACATTCGCCGCGCCCTGTCCGACTTCGAAGGCGTAGAGCATCGTCTCGAACCGGTGGCGACAATCGACGGCGTGCAGTATATCAACGACTCGAAGGCGACAAACGTGAATTCCACCTATTACGCTCTCGAATCCATGACCCGCCCCACCGTGCTGATTCTCGGAGGCAAAGACAAGGGCAACGACTACTCCGAAATCCTGCCGTTGGTACACAGTAAAGTAAAGGCTATCGTGGCCATGGGCGTCGACAATTCCAAAATACTCGATTTCTTCAAGGATGAAGTGGAGCAAATAGCCGACACTCACTCGCTCGACGAAGCTGTGGAGACATGCCGCCGCCTTGCCTCCGAGGGCGACACCGTGCTCCTCTCGCCATGCTGCGCATCGTTCGATTTGTTCACGTCTTACGAAAACCGCGGCGACCTCTTCAAAGCCAAAGTGCACTCATTGGAAAGCAAATAAAATTTATCTGTCAAACATAAAATTACACCGCATGTAGGGACGCACGGCTCGTGCGTCCGCGACACCCTCGAACATTAACCCCCACCCTCTCAAACCTCACAAAAATGGAACTTACAGCAACAAAGCCAAACACAGCCAAAGCGGCATCCAAGGCCGAGTCCGAAGAAATAGTTTCGGTGAAGCCTCATCGCACCGACGCCCAGATATGGGGCATATACATCGGATTGTTCCTTATCTCGATTGTTGAGCTTTACAGCGCGTCGTCGCACGAAGTGAAGGCCTCCAATATCTTTGGCCCGTTTCTTCGCCACATCATGTTCCTGGTCACAGGCCTGGGCATGATGCTCGTGCTGCAACGCACCCACTACCAGAAGTTCCTTAAATGGACCAAATGGTTTGCCACGGTATCTGTCCTGTTCATGGCCTATACCCTTGTCAACGGCGACTATATCAACGGCGCCCGTCGCAGCTTCTCCATCGGCATCGCCTCCATTCAGCCGGCCGAGATGCTCAAGCTGTCGGCGGTGCTTGTCATAGCCCTGATTCTGTGCCGCTCGCAAAAGAAAGGAATGCGCGACGTAACCGACATAGGCCTGTGGCGCGTTACCGGAGCCGTGATGCTCTTTGGCGGACTGCTGTTTTTCCAGGGATTGACCAACACGCTCCTGCTCATGGCCATCTCGCTGTCGATGATGGTTATCGGCGGCGTGAGCCTTCCAAAAATCGGCAAGGCATTTATCGTTCTCGTCGTGTTCGCTGTGGCAGGCCTCGGCATCAAGGTATTGTTCGGGACAGGCGAAAAGAAAGCTGAAACGGCTGAGAACGACCTGATCGTGCCCGGCACGGAATATGTAGTGGCACGGGCCACAGAAGATTCAAAGGTTGCCAACGTAGGGCGTCTGCAAACATGGGTCAACCGCGTGAACCGCCACTTCAAGACCGGCAAATGGCGCGACCCCATCAACGATGAGAACCAGCAGGAACAATACTCCTATCTCGCCCAGGCCCACGGCGGCGTATTCGGCGTGATGCCCGGCAATTCCCGCGAGACAGCCCGCCTGCCCCTGGCCTTCTCCGACTATATCTACGCTATTATAATCGAGGAGCTCGGCCTTGCCGGAGGCATCGTCGTGCTGGTGCTCTATCTCTGGCTGCTGGCCCGTGCCTCTGTGGTGTGCCGCCGATGCCAGACAGCCTTCCCGGCTTTCCTTGTGCTGGGCATGGCCGTGTTCATCGTGTTCCAGGCCATCGTGCACATGTGCATCGTCACCGGAGTGTTCCCCGTCTCCGGCCAGCCGTTGCCGCTAATATCGAAGGGCGGCACTTCAATATGGATTACTTCGATAGCGTTCGGAGTCATGCTCAGCGTGAGCCGTTTCGCCGCAAGAAAGAACAAAAACGCCGAAATCAAGCAGGAAATGAATATCCTTTCCGAAGACTTGAAGGCTCAAAACCCGACATAATGACTGATACTGGTAAAAAAATAAATCGCGTGCTTATTTCCGGAGGCGGCACAGGCGGACATATTTTCCCCGCCGTGTCAATCGCAAATGCCATCCGCCGCCGTTTCCCCGATGTCGAAATTCTTTTTGTCGGCGCAGAGGGACGCATGGAAATGGAACGTGTTCCTGCCGCCGGATACAAAATTGTTGGACTTCCGGTGGCCGGCTTTGACCGCAAACGCCTGTGGCGCAATTTCGGCGTGCTCATCAAATTGTGGAAAAGCATGCGCCGTGCAAAAAAGATTCTCGCCGATTTCCGTCCCGACATAGCAGTGGGCGTAGGCGGATATGCTTCCGGCCCGATGCTTAAAGCAGCCCAGAAAGCCGGCATCCCCACCGTGCTTCAAGAGCAGAACTCATATCCGGGCGTCACCAACAAGATTCTCGCCGCCAATGCCGATGCCATATGCGTGGCATATCCCGGCCTTGAAAAATTCTTCCCGGCCGACAAAATCACCCTTACCGGCAACCCCGTTCGCAAGGCCCTGTTTGAATGCCGCCTGCTCCGCGACGAGGCCAAACACCTGCTCGGATTCAACCCCAAGAAACCGTTGATACTCGTTGTGGGAGGCTCGCTCGGAGCACGTACCATCAACAATGCCATAGCCGACGGCCTCGACCGCATCGTTTCGGCAGGCGCGCAGGTGCTGTGGCAAACCGGCAAGAACTATATCGACGAGTGCAACCGGGCATCTGCCGGCCGGGGCGACGTACAGGCCGAGGCTTTCATATCCGACATGGCTACGGCCTACACCGCCGCCGACCTCATTGTGTCGCGCGCCGGAGCCGGCACCATCAGCGAGCTCCAGCTTCTCGGCAAAGCCGTGATTCTCGTCCCCTCGCCAAACGTGGCCGAAGACCACCAGCGCAAGAACGCGCTCGCCCTCGCCGACCGCGGCGCCGCCCGCATGGTGCTCGACGCCGACGCACCGGCCCGGCTCGTCGACGAGGTAATATCGCTCCTTGCCGACCGCGAAGGCCGCCGCGCCCTCGAACGCAACATCGCAGCCATGGCCCTGAAAGACGCCGACGAAAAAATCGTCGACAAAATCGTGGAAGTCATAAACCATTAAAGCCATCAAAGACGTTAGAGTCCTTAGAGCCCTTAAAACTTCAAATCTGATGAAAGCCAACAACGTATATTTCGTAGGCATCGGCGGAATAGGCATGGCCGCCATTGCCCGCTACTATATCTCGGCCGGCCTCAATGTGGCAGGATACGACCGCACTCCCTCAGCGCTGACACGTGCCCTTGAAAACGAAGGAGCACGCATAAGCTACTCCGACTCTCTCGATGCCATCCCCGAAGAATTCCGCAACCCGGCATCGACCATGGTTGTGTTCACTCCGGCCATTCCCGAGTCGAACGTTCCTCTGAAATATTTCCGCGACAACAATTTCGCCGTGCTCAAACGCGCAGCCGTGCTCGGGCTCATCACCCGCGCCTCGAAAGGCATCTGCTTCTCGGGCACCCACGGCAAGACCACCACTTCGTCGATGGCGGCACACATCCTCCACTCGTCGAAAATAGGATGCAACGCTTTCTTGGGCGGAATCTTGCGCAACTACAACTCCAACCTGCTCCTTAGCCCGTCGTCGCCCTACTCTGTGATTGAAGCCGACGAATACGACCGCTCTTTCCACCAGCTCACACCCTACATCGCCGTGGTCACCGCCACCGACCCCGACCATCTCGACATCTACGGCACCGAAGAGGCATATCTCGAAAGTTTCGCCCGCTTCACCGAGCTTATCCGCCCCGGAGGCATCCTCCTGCTCCATACCGGCCTCAAACTGCGTCCACGCCCCGACAAATCGGTGAAAATATATACATACTCACGCAACGAAGGCGATTTCCACGCCGCCAACGTGCGCATCGGCCAAGGCACCATCGTATTCGACTTCGTCACTCCCGACGGTATCATCCCCGACATCGAGCTCGGCGTGCCCGTCGACATCAATATCGAAAACTCGATAGCGGCTATGGCCGCGTGCCTGCTCACCGGCGACATCACGCCCGACGACCTGCGCGCACCCATGGCTTCGTTCTTGGGCGCCGAGCGGCGGTTCCAGTTCTTGCTCAAACGCCCCGACCGTGTCGTAATCGACGACTATGCCCACCACCCCGACGAACTTCGCCAAAGCATCCGCTCAGTGCGCGCCCTCTATCCCGACAAGAAACTCACCGTGGCCTTTCAGCCGCATCTCTACTCGCGCACCCGCGATTTCGCCCCCCAATTTGCCGAAGCGCTGTCGCTGGCCGACGAAGTGGTGATGACCGAGCTTTATCCCGCCCGCGAACTCCCCATCGAGGGCGTAAGCTCGGAAATAATATTCGACCGCGTCATTTGCGACAAAAAAACATTGATTCGCAAAGAGGATTTTGTAAATACAATGAAAAATTGTAACTTTGAAGTCCTTTTAGCTCTTGGCGCAGGCGACCTTTCTCTCTTGCTCCCCTCGCTTGTTGAACAATTATGACCAAACAATCTGTAATACGCTGTATACTTTCTTTGGTGATGCTCGCATATCTGTGTGTGTGCATCCCGCTGTTCAACATCCAGGCGGCCAACGAGCCTTACAAAGGACTTGAAATCAACGTAATCGACCCCGACAACCGTCGCTTCGTCACTATCGACGACATAGCATCGGAGCTGGGGCCGCTCACCGTCGATGTAGAGAAATCGCCGCGCAACGCCATCGACACCCGCTCAATCGAGGCTCTGATACGGAAGATGGACAATATCGAGAGCGCCAACTGCATCATGCTCAACAACGAGGCGCTCCGTCTCGATGTGGTGCCTCTCCGGCCGGTGGCCCGCGTGTTTGAAAATTCCGGCAAGAATTATTACATCAACCGCGCCGGCAAAAAAATGCAGGGCGGCCCGCGCTTCCGTGTCGACGTGCCCGTAATCACCGGAGCGTTCACCGCCGACCGCTCTCCCATGATGGCCGTCCCCGTAATCGACCACATCCAGGCCGACCCCGCCCTCAGCGCACTCACATCGGCCATACACGTCGATGCGCGTGGCGACATATTCCTCCTCCCCGCCGTGCGCGGCCATGTCGTCAACCTCGGCGACGCATCAGCCCTCACCGACAAATTCGCGCGACTTCTCAAATTCTACCAAGACGTGCTCCCCGTCAAAGGCTGGGAAACATACGACACCCTGTATGTGAAATGGCGCGGCCAGATTGTGGCCCATATCCGCGACTACAAGCCCGAGCCGTCGCCTGTCGTTGTCGAGGAACACGACGACGTCGACGACGTGGGCACAATGCTCACTTCCGTCGCCCCTTGACAGTTTATAACTTGTAACTAATACTTCATACTTATAAAAATTCCCTCTTATATGGAGCAGAGATATATCGTAGCGGTCGAACTTTCCGGATCGCAAATAAAAGGAGCACTTGCATCTGTCGACGCCGACGGCACACAAAGGCTCCCCGTGGTTCACGGCGTGGCTATCGAAGAACAGACCGGCTGCGTGCAGTACGGCCGCGTCCAGAATCTCGTCCAATCGGCAAAAACCACCTCTTTCGTAATTCAGAAACTCGAAAACCTTCCTGCCATCAAAGGCAGCAAGATTGAATATGCCTACGTGGCCCTGGCCGGACGCTCGCTCGGCTCGATGCAGACCATAGCCGAGCTCACCATGCCCACCGAGATGGAAGTGACCGAAGAAATAGTCCGCCGGCTCTACAAGGAAGCGTCGAAGCCTGTCGGCCCCGACCGCAAGGCATTGAAGGTGATGCCCCGAAAATTCATGATCGACAATCAGCCCGTCACAAACCCCGTGGGCGCCATAGGCACTCGCCTGCGCGGCGAGTTCACTGTCGTGACATGCTCCGTAACCAACCATCGCAACATGGAGATGGTAATCCAGGACCGCACCAACATCACCGTCATGGAATATGTCGTGACACCGCTCGCCATAGCCGACATGGTGCTCACCGACGAGGAGCGTCAGCTCGGATGCGTGCTTGTCGACATAGGCTTCCAGACCACCACAATGGCAATATACAAGGACCGCGCCCTGCAATATCTCGTCACCCTTCCCATCGGCTCCAACAATATAACACAAGACATTGCCACAGGCCTCACCCTCCCCACCGAGCGCGCCGAGGCCGCCAAGCGCGCGCAAGGCAACGCCCTGCCCGAGACTGCCGCAACCGGCAACCCCGACTACGACCGCATCAACAGCTACGTCCAGGCCCGTGTCGGCGAAATCGTGGCCAATGTCACCGCCCATATCGGATTCGCTAAATACAAACCCGCCGACCTCGCCGCCGGATTCGTGCTCACCGGCCGGGGCGCGAAGCTCAAAAACTTCGACCGCTTTGTCGAGAAACAAAGCAAGATGAAAGTGCGCATGGCCTCCGTGCCCGCCACGATAAATCTCGCCGCCGCATCTGCTTCTGCCGCTGACCTCGTATCGCTCATGGCCGTTGTCTACCGTGGCGCATCGGCCACTCACGACCCCTCGTGCATCGAATTCGACAACATGCACGTCGAGCAGCAGACCCTCAACATCGACGATCAGAAACCCGACACACAAGTCAACACCGCCTCTGCCGGCGGATTCGTGCCATTCGACGACTCTCACCCCGACGACAATTGGGACATCGACGACGAAGAAGCCGAACGCCGCGCCGCCCTGCGCCGCAAGGAGGCCGAGCGCGAAGCCGCCAAGGAAGCCGAACGCCGCCGCATCGAGGCCGAACGAAAAGCAGCCGCCGAGGCCGCCGAAGCCGAGCGCAAAGCTCGCGAGGAAGCCGACATAAAGCCCGAGAAACCCTCGCGCAAACCCGGAATCGGAACCAAGATACGAATATTCGTATCCGACATATTCCAAAAAGGCGCCGGCGAACCCGACGACCAGGACCTCGACGACGACGCATAATCCCCCCTCTTTCAAAATAACCGCGCACGATATATAAACACCAAAGTTCGACCCTAAAAATGGAACAACAAGATATACAATCAAACCACGATTTCTCCCGTCACCCCCAGAAAACCGATGCCGCACCCGGTTCCATCAAGGTTATCGGCGTGGGCGGTGGCGGCGGCAACGCCGTGAACCATATGTACCGCCACGGCGACCCTATCGTGTCATTTATCGTGGCCAATACCGACCGTCAGGCCCTCAACAATTCGCCCGTGCCCAACAAAGTGCTTCTCGGCCCGTCTATCGCCGGAGGCCGTGGCGCAGGCAACAAGCCCGACGTGGCCCGTGAAGCCGCCGAAGAAAGCGCGGCCGAAATCGCCGAGCTGCTCTCGCGCGAGCACACCGACATGGTGTTCATCACCGCCGGCATGGGCGGCGGCACCGGCACCGGCGCATCACCCGTTATTGCCCGCATTGCCCGCGAACAAAAGATTCTTACAATCGGCATCGTCACCATTCCATTCCTCTTCGAAGGCCAGAAGAAAATCATAAAGGCACTCGACGGAGCCAAGGAAATGAGCCGCTATGTCGACGCCCTCATGGTTATCAACAACGAGCGTCTGTCGGAAATCTACCGCGACATGAATTTCCTCAATGCCTTCCGCAAAGCCGACGATATCCTCGCCATGGCCGCCATGAGCATCTCCGAAATCATCACCTCCGACGGCTATATCAACCTCGACTTCAACGATGTGAACAGCACCCTGCGCGACGGCGGCACGGCAATAATCTCCACCGGCTACGGCGAAGGCGAAAACCGCGTAACCAAGGCTATCAACGACGCCCTCAACTCGCCGCTGCTGCGCAACACCGACATTTTCGGGTCGAAGCGCATCCTGTTCAACCTCTATTTCAACCCCGACGCCGAGCAGGAATTCAAAATCGACGAGACAAACCAGATTACTTCGTTCATAAACAACATCGACCCCAATGTCGACATAATCTGGGGCGTGCACCTCGACCCCACCCTCGGCGACAAGGTGAAATTCACCATCCTGGCCGCAGGCTTCGACGTATCTGTGTCTGAAAATGCCGACGGCCCTGTCATTTCCACGGGCAAAGCCACCGAGACACGCACCGACGAGGAAGTGCGCAAGGAAAAAGAACGCCTTGCCGAGGCCTACGGACGCGAGAAAATCGAAGAAACGGAGCGCATCAAGACAGAGCAACGCTTCATCATCCTCCAGCCCGACCAAATCGACGACGACGAGGTGATAAAGATTCTCGAATCCACTCCGGCGTTCAACCGCGACAAACGCATCATCACCGGCATAAAGGCCGGCATGGCCTCGCGCGCCGAAGAATCTGCCGACACCGCCGCAAACGCGCCGTCGGCCGCCCGTCAGCAGTCGTCCGACTCCGAGATAAAAGCCTCCTCTGCCGAAGTAACCCCCGGCCAGAACTCCGCCCCCGGCAACAGCATCGACTTCTCCGACCTGCTCTAAAAAGTGGTGGAATCGCAGAGTGTAGGGACGCACGGCCCGTGCGTCCGCGCTTTGCATCAAGTCCATACAAGCAATCGATACCGGACGCACGAGCCGTGCGTCCCTACATATACAAATACCTATTTCAGTGGGAATAAAATCTCTGGCAAAGGACACGGCCATCTACGGCATGAGCAGCATAATCGGGCGCTTTCTCAACTGGTGCCTGGTGCCGCTCTACACCCATATGTTCTCAGCCGAGCAATATGGCGTGGTCACTTTTGTCTACTCCGTGGTGGCCCTGGTGCTCATCGCCCTCACCTACGGCATGGAAACAGGCTTCTTCCGGTTTGCCAACCACGACCGCTGGCGCGACCCGATGCAGGTCTACTCCACAGTGCTCATTTCTTTGGCAACATCAGGAGCTTTCTTCATAGCGGCCGTGGCCTTGGCTCTCAATCCGCTCACGTCCATGATGCGATGCGACGGCCACCCCTCGTGGGTAATGATTATGGCCGTATGCGTGGCTGTGGACGCTTTCTCGGCCATTCCGTTCTGCTACCTGCGCTTCCGCAACCGCGCCATGCGTTTCGCCGTGCTCAAACTTGTCAACATCGGGCTGAATATCGGGCTGAACATCTTTTTCATCCTCCTGTGCCCGTGGCTTATGAAAGTTGCGCCGTCGACGGTCGACTGGTTCTACCGCCCCGACTTTTCCATCGGATACATTTTCCTTGCCAACGGCATATCGTCGGTGGTGACGCTGGCAATGCTCCTTCCCGAGATGCGGGGCTTCCGCTGGCGATTCTGCGGAAAGTTATTCCGCAACATGCTCGCCTACTCGCTGCCGCTGCTGGTGCTCGGCCTGGCCGGAATCATGAACCAGACCATCGACAAGATTATCTTCCCCGTGCTCTATAAAGGGCCCGACGTGATGGACCAGCTCGGCATCTACGGGGCCAACTACAAGATTGCCATCGTCATGGTAATGTTTATCCAAGCCTTCCGTTTCGCCTACGAGCCTTTTATCTTCGCGCAAAATAAGCAAGACGGACGCACATCCACCGCCGCCTACTCGCAAGCCATGAAATATTTCGTGATATTCGCCTTGTTCATTTTCCTCGGCGTGATGTTCTACCTCGACATACTGAAATATTTCATAGCTCCGAAATTTTTCTCCGGCCTGGCTGTGGTGCCGATCGTGATGCTCGCCGAACTATTCTTCGGCATTTTCTTCAACCTGTCGGTGTGGTACAAACTTACCGACAAGACAATATGGGGCGCATGGTTCTCACTCCTTGGCCTGGCCGTGACCCTGGCCATGAACGCTTTCCTCGTTCCCTCGATGGGCTACATGGGCTGCGCATGGGCCGCGCTCACTTGCTACACGGTGATGATGGCAGCCTCCTATCTTATCGGACGCCGCCGCTATCCCATAGCCTATCATCTGCGCCGGCTCGGCTTTTATGCCGCGCTTGCCGCTGTGCTCTACGCCGTGGGCATATACATTGTCGACACCCGGTGGGAAATAGTCAATTTCGCCATACGCGCCGTCCTGCTTGCCGTCTACTGCGTGGCCGTGGCCAAGACCGAACATATCTCCGGAGCAGAACTTTTACGCCCGCTTCTGGCAAAAATCGGGCGCCGATGACACAGCAGATATGAAAGTAACACTCGTAAATCATAGCGACACTTTGGGCGGGGCATCGGTGGTGACGGTGCGCCTGCTCGACGCTCTGCGCCGTGCCGGAGTCGACGCCCGCATGGTGGTGGTCCACAAAGCGTCCTTGCGCTCATATGTTTCCCAAGCAGGCTCGGCCTTTTCCCGCAAGATGGCTTTCCTTGCCGAACATGCCCGTATCTTCGCAAACAACGGATTCTCTTACGGCAACGTGTTCAAAGTTTCAATAGCCACGGCCGGACTCCCCCTTGCATCACATCCTTGGATCAAAGACGCCGACATCGTTTGCCTCAACTGGGTGAACCAAGGCATGCTGTCGATCAAGGGCATAGAGAAAATCGCCGCCCCTATCGTGTGGACAATGCACGATATGTGGAACATGACCGGCATATGCCACCATGCCGGCGACTGCAAGGCTTTCCTTATGCGGTGCGGCCTTTGCCCGCAGTTGGGCAGCGGGGCGCGCCCCGACGATATTTCCCGCCGCTGCTTCTTTGCCAAGGAAGCTCTTTACAAAAAGAAAAACATTCATTTCGTGGCGGTGAGCAATTGGCTCCACGATTTGTGCGTCCAGTCGCCTGCCATGGAAGGATGCGACATATCGGTGATTCCCAACGCTTTTCCCGTTGGCGATTTTTACACATCGCCCCGTGAGCCGCGCTTTAATCTCGGCCTGCCCGCCGGCCCCCTCGTCACAATGGGCGCCGCCCGGCTCGACGACCCCATAAAGGGCCTTGACCTTGCCGTCGAAGCCCTCAACCGCCTTGTCAACACCAACGTGAAAGCCGTCTTTTTCGGAGCTTTGAGAGATAAACAGGCCCTCGGCTCGCTCCGCATCCCATATGTGCATCTCGGCCCCTTGCCACAGGATAAAATCGCCGAGATTCTCGCTCATTCGTCGGTTGTGCTTTCATCGTCGCATTACGAGACCTTGCCGGGCACTCTTGTCGAAGGCTTGGCTGCCGGAGCCTATCCCGTGGCTTTCGACCATGGAGGCCAGCGCGACATTGTCGACCACCTCTCCACAGGCTATCTTGCACGATATGCCGACACGGCCGACCTCGCCAAGGGCATACAAACCGGTATCGCCTCCGCTCCCGACCGCGAAAGCCGGCACCGTGTCGTGGCCGAGCGATTCGATTCCGACGTGATTGCCCGCAGATATATTGATTTGTTCAACTCTATACTCTCACAAAAATGAAAATTAAAAATTTGCTTTTCGACCTCGGCGGTGTAATAATGGATATTGAGAAACAAAGATGCGTCGACGCTTTCGTGCGCCTCGGACTGCCCGACACAGACGCCTTTTTTGGAGAATACGGCCAGACCGGACCTTTCGGCATGCTTGAAGAAGGTCTTATCAGCATCGACGAATTCCACGCTCAGGTACGCGCGCTCATTCCCGGCGATGTCACCGATGAGCAAATCGACAGCGCTTTCAACGAATTTCTTATCGGCATACCGGTCGAGCGTCTGCGCCGCCTCGAAGAGCTGCATAGCCTCGGTTTCAAAATTTATTTGCTAAGCAACACCAACCCCGTGATGTGGAACTCGAAGATTGCCGGCGAATTCAAAAAAGACGGCAAGACAATCGACTCCTATTTCGATGGAATATCCGTGTCGTTCGAGGCCAAGGCCTTGAAGCCGTCGGCTGAAATTTTCGAATACACAATAGGCACACTCGGCATCGTGCCCGACGAAACTGTCTTTTTCGACGACTCGGAAGATAACCTCCGCGGAGCCGAACGTTTCGGCTTCCACACCGCCCACGTCAAGCCGGGGCATGAATTCTTTCATATTATTGAAGAAATGAACCTCGTTCACGACAATCGTTGATATGTACACGCCCGCTCCCCTATGTGCCGCAGTCGGAATGTTCGACGGGGTCCACATCGGACATCGCTCGCTCATTGCCAATGTGTGCGATGCCGCTTCTGCGCGCGGGTACACCCCGGCGGTGTTCACCTTCGACATCCATCCGCTCGAAATTGTCGCTCCCGAACGCTCGCCTAAACTGATATGCACGCTCGATGAGCGTGTCGCCCTGTTGCGCGAGGCCGGCATCAAGCAGGTCGAGGTGCTTCGCTTCGACAACGATATGCGTCGGCTGTCTTCCGAAGATTTCATGGCTATGCTCCGGCAGAAATACGATGTCGAGGCTCTTGTGGTGGGTTTCAACCACCGCTTCGGCCACGGAGCGTCCGGCTCGTTCGACCATTACCGGCAGTATGGCCGCGGCATAGGCATCGATGTGATTCAAGCCTCCGAATGTGAAAAAGCCGGCGTAAGCTCAACCGCCATACGCCTTATGCTCGCGCAAGGCCAAGTGGACCACGCCGCGGCTCTGCTCGCACGGCCGTTCCGGCTCTCAGGCACCGTAGAGCACGGCCACAAGCTGGGACGCACCATCGGATTCCCGACGGCCAACATCCATGTCGACCCTCGCATCATTCTCCCCGCCCCGGGGGTATATGCCACGAAAGCCGTGCTGCCCGACGGCTCGGTGTGGCCGGCCATGGTGAACATCGGCGTGCGCCCCACCGTCGACAACTCGACGCAGCCGCCGGTCACTGTCGAGGCTCACATAATCGGATTCTCCGGCAATCTTTACGACCGGACAATATCTCTCGACTTCATCTCATTCATACGCCCCGAACGCCGCTTCGCGTCCACCGACGACCTCGCTGCCCGGCTTGCCGCCGACCGCGATGCCACCCTGAACATAATATCCAATCGATAATGTGGACCTGGATTGAAAATAACCTTGCGGAAAATCCCGACCGCCTGCGCCTGAAATATCACGGCGCAGCCGCCGACTTCAACTATGCCACGGCCATTCTCCAGATAGAATGCAGGCAACGCTTCGGAAAAAAACTCTCCGAAACCCTGAGCCGCAACCCCCATTTCCTGTTCCCCGCCGCTTTATCCGGCGAGCAGTCCACATCCGACCGTATCGCCCGATGGCACGCCTCGATGATTCCGACGGGATGCCGCGTGGTCGACCTCACTGCCGGACTTGGCATCGACGCAATGCACATGGCACGAAAAGCCGCATCGGTCACCGCTATCGAGCGCGACCCCGGCATTGCCGACGCGCTTCGCGTCAATTCCGCCTCCCTCGATAATTTTACGGTGGTAAACGCCGACTGCACCGATTTTCTCGCCAACTACGACGGCCCCGCGTTCGACATAGCCTTCATCGACCCCGCAAGAAGGGGCAAACACGGCCAACGACTTTTCGCCCTGTCCGACTGCGCTCCCGATGTCACAGCCCTGTTGCCGGCCATATTCCGCATAGCGCGCCGCCTTATCGTAAAAGCCTCGCCGATGCTCGACCCCGCCCAAACAATCTCGCTGCTGCCCGGATGCACAGCCCTTTATATTATAGGCACATCCACCGAATGTAAGGAAATCGTTGCCGACGTGGCCCCCGACGGTGCCTTTGCCGATGCCGCTTGCCCGATAACGGCAGTGAACCTTGCCGCCGACGGCTCACAAACCGAGATTACATTCACACGCCAAAGCGAAGCCTCCGCCGAGGTAAATTTCTCCAATCCCGCCCTCGGCCAATATGTGCTCGAACCCGCGCCTGCACTTATGAAAGCCGGATGCTTCCACACCTTGGCGGCCATGACGGGCGCCTCGGAGATAAGCGCCAATACACACGTGCTCCTGTCGGCCGGCATCCCCGCCGACTTTCCGGGCACCGTCTCCGAAATCATCGAAATCATCCCCTATCGCTCGCGCGAGATAAAAAATATCGCCCGCCGATATCCGCGCCTGGAGATAGCCACGCGCAATTTCGGCATGAGCGCCGAAACGCTCCGCCGCCAGCTTCACGTCGGTGCCGGAGGTCCGCTCCGTATGCTCGCCGTTACCGACCGCTCCGCCTCCCGAATCATGCTCATAGTCCGTCCCATTTCATAAAAAATATTAACAAAAAGCCCAAAAGAGCGAAAAATGCTTTTTTTTTCGTATCTTTGAAACTCAAAAAAAGATATAAAACCGACGATGGCAGAATTTCCCGGAGAAAATCCCCAGCTCACAGAGCGGCTGCGCGACCCAAAACAATGTCGTGCGGCCTTTGCCGAAGTGATTGCATCTTACTCCGAGCCGCTCTATCGTCAAATCAGGCGTATGGTCCAAAACCACGACGATGCAAACGACCTGCTCCAGAACACTTTCATGAAAGCCTGGCAAAACCTCGAAAATTTCCGTGGCGAAGCCAAGCTCTCAACGTGGCTCTACAAAATAGCCATAAACGAAAGCATTTCCCACCTCGAACGCGAACGCCGCCGCCTCACACTCTCTCTCGATGACGAGCAAAGCCATCTGGCCCACACCATCGAGGCCGACGAGCATATCGACGGAGACGCACTCGCTCAGCGTCTGCGCCGGGCCGTGGCAACCCTCCCCGAAAAACAGCGTCTGGTATTCAACATGAAATACTACGACGACATGAAATACGAAGACATCTCCGAAATACTCGGCACATCTGTCGGAGCGCTCAAAGCATCCTATCATGTGGCCATAAAAAAAATCGAACAATTTTTCTCAAATACCGATTAAACCTTCCGACACAAATAAAGTCATATAAAATAGAACACAGAAATAAAAATTGATGAAAGCTGGAAATGACATATTAAAGCAAGTGGCACGTCACGACGGCATGACCGTCCCCGATGGCTATTTCGCCGATTTTGCCGCACGCATGGCAGCGTCATTAGAGCCGACCGATTTTGAAAAATCTGCCGACAGTGTCGCCGCCTCACAGCCTCGACATAAAAATATATGGCAAAGAATCAGGCCATATGCATATATGGCGGCTATGTTTGCCGGTGTGTGGTGCATGCTGAAAATGTTCACTATGATTTCCGACCCGTCGCAAATATCGCTTGAATCAAACCCCACACTCGCCGACGCCCTCACCAACGAAGTATTCGTCAACGAATACATCCTCGACGATATCGACCAGTACGACATCCTTGACGAACTATACGAAGAAGGCTACGACATCGACGCCCTCGCCGACTCAATGATGATCTACGACCAAACATACGATTCCGCCGTCGCTCTCCCGGCCGACCTTCACAACACAACTCTGATGCAATGAAAAATCCGGCATTCATATTCTTCCTCGTATTCATGGCCTTCGCCGCCACATTATTTGCCCAGGACCGCCCATCATCCGGCGACCGCGACAAATGGCTCTCCGAAGTAAGAAACTACAAGCAAGAATACCTCTCGCGCGAACTCCAGCTCACTAAAGAGCAACAGTCGAAATTCTTCCCCATCTACAACGAAATGGACGAAGAACTAAACAAAGTAGCATCCGAGACACGCGACCTTGAAGCAAAAGTAAACGACGACAAAAATGCCACCGACACCGAAGTCTCAGCAGCAGCACGCGCCCTCTTCGAGCAAAAAAGCCGCGAAAGCGAAATCGAGCTCCGATACTTCGACCGATACAAAGAAATACTCACCCCTCGCCAACTCATTCGCCTCAAAGCCGCCGAGCGCAAATTCACCCAGCAGCTCGTCCGCCATCACGGCCGCATGAAAGCCGACGCCCGAAAAAGAAACTAACTTTTCAAATCCAATACTCCACGAAGCCTCCCGCCATCCGGCCCGAGGCTTTTTTCATGCCACAATCCGTAATTCAGGCACATGGAGTCTCCGTTAGGAGACAAATATTGTAGCGCGGGGCGCAAGCCCCGTGAATACAAGCAGACGTCAAACGGGGCAATGGAGCGGAGCCTGCCGGAGCGTTCGATAACGCCAAACGGAAGTAGGGAGGGTGTAGCAAAAAGGCTGTTAATGCCAATTTTGTAGGGACGCACGGCTCGTGCGTCCGCAGATGAACGATTGATTATCAATCAAATACCGACATGATTTCCCGGACGCTCGGGCCGTACGTCCCTACCTTTGGTATTTTGACTCACCCCCGGCACCTTGTTTTTCAAATCCGATTTTGCAATACACCATATTTTTTGTAACTTAGGGGCGAGAAAAACAAATAACCATGCTTCTGAACTTTTCAGTCAAGAATTACAGGTCGTTCCGCGACGAAGTAACACTCTCGCTCGCGGCATCATCGGAAAGAACCCACAGCAAGGCGATACACCGTCGCGGAGCGGCACGCGTGCTGCCCGTAGCCGTAATATACGGCGCGAATTCATCCGGAAAAACAAACGTGCTCTATGCCCTGCGCCAGCTCAACCATGTGGTGAAATCGTCTGTGAAACTCAACCCCTCCGACCCCCTCGACTTCGAACCATTCTTTCTTGACGAAAACTCACAAGACCAACCCACCCAATTCGAAATCGAAATACTCATCGCCGACACCCGCTACCGCTACGGCTTCGAATACAATGCCGAACGGATCTGCCGCGAATGGCTCTACGCAAAGCAGCCGAAAGAACGCGAATTCAATCTATTCATACGCGTCGGCGACGAATTCGAAATATCGGCAAAACGATTTCCCGAAGGCATCGGAAAAGAAGTGGCGACACTGCCCAACCGGCTTTTCCTCAGCCTGGTAGCCCAACTGCGCGGCACCATTTGCCAGCAGATAATGGAATGGTTCTATCGCTGCAACTTCCTGTCCGGCATGCAGACCGACGCATACGCCGGCTACTCAATGCAGATGTTCAACCAGCACCTCGACGGCGAAGAAGACGCATTCAACCTCTTCAACCGCCTCAATCTCGGATTCAACAACCTCATCGTATCCAAACGCGACATCTCCGGCGAACTCGACCGCATACCATCCGAATTCGAGCCAATACGCACACGGCTGAAAAAAAGACTCAACGCCAAGACATGGGTCGAAGTCCACACCACCCACACCATCTACGACCGCGACGGAAACCCCATCGGCGAACGCACCTTCAACTCCGACGAAATGGAATCCGAAGGCACAAAAAAAATAATCGAAATGTCCGGCCCCCTCTTTGCCGCGATAAAAGCCGGCGGTATCCTTATTGTCGACGAACTCGACTCCAAGCTCCACCCGCTGCTCACGCGCGACATCCTGCGCCTGTTCATGGACCCCGAAAGCAACCCCTCAGGAGCACAACTCATATTCACCACCCACGACACAAACCTGCTCAACCGCAACTACCTCCGCCGCGACCAAATATGGTTCACCGAGAAAAACGCCGTGTCCTCGACCGACCTCTACTCGCTTGCCGAATTCCGCGACACCCCCGTGGGCAACTCCGGCTGCGACCCCTCGCTCGCCCGTGAATACATCGCCGGCCGCTACGGCGCCATCCCGTACTTCTCCTAAGCCCCCCGCCCGCCCCTGGCTCTTAAACACAACTGAAGCAGCCGACCATAAAACA
>VSPD01000090.1 GCA_009775125.1 Muribaculaceae bacterium
GCGTAGCGTTCTACACCACGGTTGGCATAATCGAACGCTCCGGCCGGCCTCCGCTCCAACACCATAATAAATAACATCCACGCCCCCAGGGCTGTCGCCCTGCGCTACAATATTTGTCTCCTAACGGAGACGCAATGCACCGTAATTACGGCTTGACCCGGACTATCTTTTTGGGGAGAGGGCTGAATCGTATCTGCAACTATCTTTTTCTCGCAAAGCTCGAAAGCAATGCGGAGCGATTGTTCAAGATAGAATCGAGCTTAGCGAGATAAAGGATGGTTCATTTTGGTTCTTTCATAGTTCATGATGGTTCGAGCCAAGCGCAGCGTCACGGGAAATGCACGAGCCGTGCATCCATGACTTTGGTAGTTTGACATGCTTTCTTGTTGTGGTTTCTATCTCCCGCCGAATCGGTGCCGGATATAATCACGATAGACTAAATAGTAGTATATCGCAGCCAAAACGACAAGCACAATTCCCAATATCCCGGCGCATCCGCGCATTATCATTACTGCCTGCCACGACAAGCTGTCTATCCATACGGCAGTGGCCAGAAGCAAAAGAATGAGCGCGGCTGCGTCTGCAAATAAAAGATATTTCCATATCCGGTATTTAGGTCGATTGAACCATGCGTTGATGCGATTACGCTCCTGAAAATATTTGCTCTGTCTCATTTACTTTTTTCATAGAAAAACATATAAGGCGGCGAGCACGTAGATATGGCTCGTCGCCTTGTTCGGTTTGTCGGTATGAGGGTCAGAAATAGAAATTCATCGTTTTCTTGTAGAAAAGGAGGCCCTGGCCTATTTCCTGGGCGAGGGGAGCGCCGAGGGTGTTGGCCACGATGGAGAGGGCGAAAGCCATGGAGGCGGCAGGGCCGTTGGCGGTGACAAGTGTCGGAAGGGCTATTACGGGCGTGTCGCGGAGGATGGCTCCGTGGGTGGAGCATACGGCCTCGAAGCCGGGATAGCACGTGGCGTCTTTTTTTGCGAGAAGTCCAAGCGGGGCGAGCACCACGGCAGGCGAGGCGCAGATTGCCGCAATTTTTCCTCCTTTGGCGGCATGGGCTTTAAGCGCGTCGCACAGGGGGGCGCAAGCCGCCAGATTTGTGGCTCCGGGCATACCGCCGGGGAGTATGAGCCATTCGGCCTGCGAGAAGTCAATGTCGGAGATACATGTATCGGCCACAACGGGGATGCCGTGTGCGCCGGCAACTTGCGGTGTGTCTTCGATGGATACGGTGAGGACGTGCATTCCTGCGCGGCGCATAATGTCGACAGTTGTCAGGGCTTCGATTTCTTCAAAACCCGTGGCAAGAAAAATGTAGGAAGTTGTCATAAAGGTTGGTTTTAGGTTAGAAAACGATGTTATGAGGGTGTGCCATTCAAAAGAGCCGTTTTGGTCGGAATATGGACATACTGCAAAGATAACACATAAATCAATAAATAGTTCAATCTAAAACAATGTTTTTTAGTTTTTTCTTTAAATAAAGTTGCTGTTTGTCGGATTATCTTTGATAAATATGTATTTTTTGTGTATTTTTGTCGACAAATCCTTCCGGCCGGCGTCCCGGCCATATTCTTCTACTCATATCACAATCTTACCTTAAAGGAATGAAAAAACTGATATTATTTGCTTCTGTCTTGCTCCCGGCCATTTCCGGCAACGCGCAGGATTACAAGCTGGTGTGGAGCGATGAGTTCGACACCAATACCCTCAATTCCAATTGGAATGTCGAGGTGGTGAGCAATCCTGCAAACAACGAATTGCAGTATTACACCAACCGTGAAAGCAACGTGCGCATCGAGGACGGCAACCTCGTGCTCGTTGGCCGTCGTGAATCGTACAACGGCCGCTCTTTCACCTCCGGCCGTGTGAATTCTTGCAATAAAGTGTACTTTACCCACGGCAAGGTGGAGGCCAGCATCAAACTTCCCTACACCGCCCGCGGCCTCTGGCCCGCTTTCTGGATGCTCGGCGAGGATATCACCACCAAAGGATGGCCTTATTGCGGCGAGATCGACATCCTTGAATCGGGTAATGTCGGCGGTTATGGCGGCCGTGAGAACTGTTTCTACAACGGCGCGCTTCATTGGGGCCCGTCATGGGACCAGCATATGCAATATGGCACCAATAATACCGACAATTATGTCATCCAGGACGGAAATTACCACACTTTCACCTGCGAATGGACCGACACTCAGGTCATTTGCTCTGTCGACGGCCAATCGCCTTACTATATAGCCGACATCGGCCCCGGCACAAGCCCATATGCCTACACCCACAAGCCTTACCATATCCTGTTCAACCTCGCCATAGGAGGCGATTTCCCGCAAATCTTCGATGCCGCGGGCGTCACTGCGCTGCCCAATCAAGGCTCGGAGGCATTTATGTATATCGACTGGGTGCGCGTATATCAGAAAACCGACAATATCGTATATCCCGGACGTACCACCGAGCCGGATCCGGAGCCAACTCCTCCGGCAGAAACAACTATCCCCTCGGCTCACACACCCGACAAGGATGCCGCCAAGGTTAAGTCAATTTACAGCGACGCTTACACAGCGGTTGGCTCGCCTTGGTTCGACACCTGGGGTTCGCCCGGCGAATCGTTCTCTACCGTCAAGACCGAAGGCGGCGACGAGGCCTTGAAGGTAACGTCGTTTCAATGGCTCGGCCTCAACATTAACACCGACTATTCGGCAATAGACATGAGTGCGATGAAAAACATACATATGGACATCTATGCCGAGTCGCCGTTCACAATCCGGTTCAGCCCTGTATCCGATGGGCAGGTCGAGAATCTGGTATCGAAGACTCTTTCGGCCGGCTGGAACTGCCTTGATTTTTCGCTCTCCGATTTCACAGGTGTAGTTCCGTCTAAAATCTATCAACTTAAATGGGCCGGCGGCAGCAACAATACAATCTACATCGACAATATATATTTCTACGGCGATGATAGCGGCGACGACAACAAAGGCGAGGAGAATCCTCCCGTGTCAATCCCTGCCGCTCCCGCGCCTGCCCATGCTCAGGCCAATGTAAAGGCTATTTACAGCGGAAGTTACAATTGCCCCGAACTGTCGATACCCGACTGGGCATGGCAGTGGCTCAAAACAAAGGACGGCGGCCTTAGCCGTGAAAGCCTCGACGGAGACGAAGCCCTGCATCTCGCCACCTACAATTTCGCGGCCTACAACTTCGCCTCCATCGACGCCTCTGATATGCAGCATTTCCATATCGACATCTATCCCGTCGATGCCGACGCCGTGTCGGTGCATCTCAACGGCGACCAAAATGTGTTTGTGTCAAACACTCTTACCCCCGGTCAATGGAACAGCATCGACATCCCCTTGTCGCAATTCACGGCCAAAGGGCAGGCGTTGGGCAACATTTCGATGATTAAGCTCACGGGCAAAGAC
The DNA here is from genome assembly GCA_009775125.1 of Muribaculaceae bacterium. Taxonomy (GTDB): domain Bacteria; phylum Bacteroidota; class Bacteroidia; order Bacteroidales; family Muribaculaceae; genus CAG-873. The sequence continues at coordinate 3,423 of VSPD01000090.1, forward strand.
GGGGAGGATGCCGATGGCAAAAAGGACCTGTATGTCGACAATATGTATTTCCACCGCCCCGACAACACCACCACGTCGATAGAAAGCGTTGAAAACAGCGACGTTGATTCCGACAACGTCTACTACACCATCGACGGCCGCCGTGTCGAAGGTCCCAACCTCGCCCGTGGCTTCTACATCCAAAAAGGCCGCAAAATATTCATAAAGTAAATTATTTGATAGCCCCGGCAGGAAGACTGAAATAATGGCTCAAACCGAAAATTCGGTGCATGGAATTTGTGAAATTCGTGCAATCTGTGAAATTTGTGTACTCGGAGCGCAATCGCGCTCCTTTTTTTACCACGAATTACACAAATTTCGCGGATTTCACAAATTATTTTGAATCAATTATGTAGGAACACAATCCGGAGGATTGTGTTCCTGCCGGGTGGATTCACTTTCTGACAGTTAAATAATAATGCACCGCATTTTCGGCTTGTGCAGATAGTCCTCCAATGGTTCGTTCATGGTTCTTGATGGTTCCGGCACGGCGCAGCCCCGTGGACGCTCGGGCCGTGCATTTTCTGTGACGCTGCGCTTGGCACGAACCATTATGAACTATGAAAGAACCAAAATGAACCATCCTTCATCTCGCTAAGCTCGATTCTATCTTGAACCATCACTCCGCATGGCTTTCGAGCTTTGCGAGAAAAAGATAGATGCAGATACGATTCAGCCCTCTTCCCAAAAAGATAGTCCGGGTCAAGCCGTAATTACGGTGCATTGCGTCTCCGTTAGGAGACAAATATTGTAGCGCAGGGCGACAGCCCTGGGGGCGTGGATTTTATTTATCATGGTGTTGGAGCGGAGCCTGTCGGAGCGTTCGAAAACGTCAACCGTGGTGCAGAACGCTACGCTGCCGCTCGCTCCAATGCCAAGATGGACCAACTCAACATATCGGGGGTTCCGCTATCGCTCCACCCCCGGCTACATTCTTGAATCGCTACGCGATTCTATGCACCATATTTTCGGCTTGTGCAGATAGTCCTCCAATGGTTCGTTCATGGTTCTTGATGGTTCCGGCACGGCGCAGCCCGGCGGATGCACGAGCCGTGCGCTCACTGCAATACCTGCATAATCTGAATGTTTCGTTTTGTGATAAAAAAAAGATGCCGGGCGATTAAAAAATCGCTCGGCATCAAGTGTCCGAAATGAGACTCGAACTCACACGAGATAATTCTCACTACCCCCTCAAAGTAGCGCGTCTACCAATTCCGCCATCCGGACATTTTGGGGTTATAAAAAGATTTTTACGGGAAGAGGGAGGGTTTGAGCGAAAAACGGGACTCGAACCCGCGACCCCAACCTTGGCAAGGTTGTGCTCTACCAACTGAGCTATTTTCG
>VSPD01000091.1 GCA_009775125.1 Muribaculaceae bacterium
CGCCTACGGCCCCGAAAAACAATAGCCGGCCATCACTTTTGAAAATCGAGAGAAAAAAATACCTAAATCTCAAATCCGTCATATTTTACAAATATATAACCAATGGCTTTGACAACATTCCAAGATTATGTGCGGTCTAAATACCCGGAGGGTAGCGGAACTGTGTACTCCTATATCAAGGCGCTTCAAATATTGGACGATATTTTTCGTCAAGCGAATTTATCGGATATGATTGATAAGGATAATAATTTATCGCTCAGTCAAATAAAAGACCCGGTGCGTGTTGCGGAAATTATTAGATTCGTTGCACAGGAAGAAGATAAATTCAGGCACGGACAATCATCAATATTTGATTTTGTGAATCCAAACCAAACAAGTTATCCCCGCAATAGATTTTGCACCGCGGCCATTCGTCAATTAGGCAAATATGTCGACAGTGTTTGCGCACAAGAGGCATCTTTGCTAATGAATGACTCAGAGGTTAGCGGCGAAAAACTTTCAATAAAATTGAGAAAACTGCTTAATATCGATGTAGAAGGAACAGAAATGGAAACACAAGTTCGCCGACGTGTCGGACAAGAAGTTTTCCGTTCATTGCTACTTGATATATATCATTCCAGATGTTGTCTTACCGGAATTGATGTCCCTGAGGTTTTACGTGCAAGTCATATTATACCCTGGTCAGAAAGTAAAACTACGAGGCTTAATCTCGAAAACGGATTGTGTCTTAGCGCGACATATGATGCCGCTTTCGACCGCCACTTAATATCCTTTGACGAAGATTATAGGCTTATACTTAGCCCGACAGTCAAAGAAGCATATACTTCGGCTTCATTCAATACATATTTCCGTAGATATGAAGGTCAACGAATAGAAATGCCGTCAAAATATTTACCGTCACAAAAATTTTTGCAAAAACACCGCGACAGCCTTGTCTAATAGATTGTCCGCCATTATTAAAAAATGTGAAAAGGGCGGGAAATTTGCGGGAGTTGGGGATTTTTTGTATCTTTGCAATTTGAAAAGGACTTTTTATTGAGTTTCAAATGAAGAATTATATACTTTTCGTGCTTATGGGCCTGGCTTTGTGCTCGTGCGGCGAATATCAACGCGCCCTAAAAAGCACGGATTACAACTATAAGTATGATTACGCCAAGCGTGCGTTCGAGGAAAAGAAGTATGCCCAGGCGGCTACGCTTTTCAAAGATTGCATCACGGTGTTCAAGGGCTCAGACAAGGCCGAGGAGTCGCTTTATCTGCTTGCGCTGAGCTACTACGAGAATAAGGATTATCTGTCTTCGGGCGCATATTTCCAAAATTATTACGCGCGCTATCCCAAAGGCAAATATACCGAACTGGCGCGTTTCTATTGCGGATATGGCTATTATCTTGACTCGCCCGAGCCGCAGCTCGACCAGAGCGGCACGTTGAAGGCTATCGAGGAATTGCAGGGCTTCCTGGATTATTTCCCGCGCTCCGACAGGGTCACGATCGCCCAGCAGGCTATCTTCGAATTGCAGGATAAGTTGACGCTCAAACAGTTGCAGAACGCTCAGCTTTATTACAACCTTGGCACTTATCTTGGCGACAATTATGACTCGGCTGTGATTGTGGCCAAAAACGCGATAAAAGATTACCCTTACTCGAAATATAAGGAAGAATTGGAACTTCTTGTGCTGAAAGCGCGTTATCAGGAGGCAGCCCTGTCGGTAGACGAGCGCAAGGCCGACCGTTTCCGCGAAGTTGTGGATGAGTATTACTCGTTTATCAACAACTATCCTGACACGAAAAACCGCGAGGAAGCCGACAATATCTTCAAGATTGCTCAAAAATACGTAAACGATTAATTTCTCCAACATATAATATGGATTACAAGAAAGTAAACGCTCCCCTCAACACTGTCACACGTGACATGATCGAGATGTCGGCCGACACCGGCAACATCTACGAAACGGTGTGCATCATCGCCAAACGTGCCAATCAGATTGCCATGGAGATGAAGCACGACCTCGAGAAGAAACTCCAGGAGTTTGCGTCGCTCTCCGACTCCACCGAAGAGGTGAACGAAAACCGCGAGCAAATCGAAATCTCGCGCTACTACGAAAAGCTGCCGAAGCCTGTGCTTATCGCCGCAGAGGAATACGTGCAGCACAAGATTCATTTCCGCAATCCGGCCAAGGATCATCCTTTGCTCGACTGATGCGGGGCTTGGCAGAATGAAATACGCGCCCTGACGGCTCCGCCGTCGGGGCGTTTTCGGCTTTTAACCATTTGCTATGATCAGTTCAGAACGTATTGCGCTTGTGATGCTCGGCGTGACGATAGTGGCGGCGGTGTGTGTCATAGGGGTGACACGATGCTCCGACGGCGACATTGTGGCGTCGCAGCCATTGGTTGTGGATACTGTCGCCGTGGCAGAGCGCGCAGACACTGTGGCCGTGACTGCGCTGCCGGATTCAGCCACGTGCGACCGTCGTCCGGCCCGTCGGCGCACTAAGCGCAAGCAGCGCGATGTTGCCTCTCCCGTGCCGCCCCGCGACTATCTCGACGAGCGAATCTAAGGCACACGTATGTTTATGCCTCACATATGATGTAAAAGTTGTGATTTTTAGTGAAATTTACTTGTAGATTGAAGAATATTATTTAATTTTGCGTATGGACATGAGTGTCCGTATGATTTAATAATATATAGAAGCGTTATGACTTCTTCTTGTTGGTGCAAAGCCTAGGAAACTTATACCACCGGAACAAGAGTAGGCATGACGGCTTCCACGCATATAGCGTGGGGCTGTTATTCCCACATCTGTTCCAAAGGTATTCCTAGCACCTGCACCATCGGACGTGGTTTTCATACAGCCCTGCGTTTCTTTGTATGCAAAAAGCTCTTTTGGCGGCTGGGGAGCGGGAAAATCTTTAATTCATGAAAAATCGGATATTGATTTTTGTGGCGACGCTTATGCTTGGCCTTGTCTGCGCCGCGCAGGAACGAGAAGTGACGAAGTTCCTGGGAATCCCCGTCGACGGCACCAAGTCGGAAATGATTCAGAAACTTAAAGCAAAGGGGTTTACACCAACAAAAGCAGACAGAAACATCTTAGAGGGAGAATTTAATGGACGTGATGTGTATGTTCATGTAGTTACGAACAACCGGAAAGTGTGTCGAATAATGCTGGCAGATGTTAATAATGTGGGTGAAGCCGATATAAAGATTCGCTTTAATAATTTAGTGCGTCAATTTGCTAACAATCCTAATTATGCAGGGTCTGATGAACAAGTGATTCCTGATGACGATGATATTTCATATGAAATGTCCGTTAATAATAAAAGATATGAGGCCGTATTTTATCAAGTGGGGTCGGAATTCTCGGATTCTTCTATGACAGAAAAAGCTCAATCATTGTTGGCCGGTTTTTCACGTGAAGAAATTCAAGACTCGACACCCGAAGCAAAGGAAAAATTGGAGCAGGCCAAGTATCGTGGATTATTGGAACTTCTCTCTTTGAGATTGAATAGGCCGGTTTGGTTCCTTATATCAGAGTCATATGGCAAGTATTACATATGTATGTTCTATGATAATGAATATAATAAAGCTGATGGGGAAGATTTGTAAATTTTAAATTAGATTATATGAAATATTATTTGAGGTTGGCTGTTATTATGTCATGTGTATTGTTGGGCTTGTTTACAGTCGGATGTGCATCCATGCGTCCTCCTGTTGTCAAGACATACGGTGATGATATTTTTAATTATCGCTATTTTGTTGTTTCTCCGACAGAAGATTATACATATACTACGCCTGAACAATCAGGAGCGAGTGGGCAACAACAAACATATTGGCATCAGGGAAGTAAGACACAGTCAATAAATCCAGGTTCTGCTATATCCGGTATTTTAGTCGGGCATGGTTTTATTCCGGTTAAAGAAGTTGATACAAGTAAAGTTAGTGAAACCATGATTGTGAATTTTGGTGAATCGGGACGAAGAAGTGTTAATATGGGATATTCTATTGAAGTGACAATACAATTTGTTTCGGCAAAAACGATGCTGCCAATATGTTCATGTACGGCTGAAGGACAAGGCGCAACAGAGGTCGATGATGTCCGTGAGGCTATTCAACGTGCTATGAATTCCTTGTTTAAAACGGAATAGGTAATTGTATCATATAATATATGGCGGCGCTCTCTTGCAAGGGGGCGCCACTGCTTTTTTTAGGACATGGCTTCGCCATGGGTATGGCAAGATATGGAAGATTGGGCACAAGCCAAAAAAGCTGTGCATAGAATCGCGTAGCGATTCAAGAATATAGCCGGGAGCGATAGCGGAATCCCCGGTATGTTGAGGTTTGCCCGGTTTGGCACCGGAGCAGTTTGTAGGGGAGGATAAATCACGCCCGAATCGAATATGAAAAAAAGGTGCCGGCGCGATTTATCGCGCCCCTACCTCAGGTTGGCGTTATCGAACGCTCCGGCAAGCTCCGCTCCAATACCCTAAATAAAACGTCCTCGCCCCAGGGCTGTCGCCCTGCGCTACATTATTTGTCTCCTAACGGAGACCCAATGCACCGTAATTCGAAGATTGGCACATGCAGCATTTCAGGGGCACAAAGGCCTGAGTTTTCCTCGTAGGATAGGGTAATGGGAAAGGGCTGCGGGGATGCAGGAACTCATGCCTTCGGGTTGAGATTAGGGCCGCCGCGTTGAAACGCGGGGCACGAGGGCAGGAGGCAAGGGATAAGGGGGGAGGGAAGGGAGCGGTCGAGTATACACATCA
>VSPD01000092.1 GCA_009775125.1 Muribaculaceae bacterium
GATACATGATTAATTTCTGTAGACCTGCGGCTTAACATATCAATACATTAATTTATTTTTACGATATACTTACTTAAAGAATACCGCAACCGCTGGTTTATTTTCGGATCACGCGCCGGAGACATGAAGCTGTTCAATCTTGCCCTCGACCGCATCGTCGATTTCCATATCCGCCACGACATTACATATAAGGAGAATCCCGACTTCGGTGAAGATTATTTCAACGATGTGGTTGGCGTGACAAAACATTCGCGGCTGAAAAAGGAAAAGATTGTGCTTCGTGCCGATAATTCACAGGCAAATTATATTCTCACCAAGCCGATTCACTCCTCACAGCGTATCGTCAATATAAATGAAGCCGACAATTCAATGACATTTGAACTTGAAGTTGTGGTAAATTGGGAATTGGTGTCGCAATTACTTGGATTTGGAGCGGGCATAAAAATTCTTGAACCGGCTTCTCTTGCACAACAGCTGAGCGACATTTACAAAAAAGCGCTAAGCCAATATCGCGTCTGATTTCGCCCGAAAATCCGAAAAAACATCACGAAGAAGAACAAACGAATTTGCGTAATTTGTAAAATCTGTGAAATTCGTGGTGAAAAAAGAGCGCGTGTCAAAATACCAAAGGTAGGGACGTACGGCCTGTGCGTCCGGGAAACCATATTGGAAATTAATTGATAATCAATTGTTAATCTGCGAACGCACGAGCCGTGCGGCCTTACAATCTTGGCATAAACAGCTTTTTACACTGCCTACTACAATAGGCTGCATAGGGCATCCGAGTGCTTTAATCACAAAAAAAGACTTGCAAACCAACGAATTGATTTGCAAGTCTTTTTTTGTGACCCCGCAGGGGCTCGAACCCTGGACCCGCTGATTAAGAGTCAGCTGCTCTACCAACTGAGCTACGGAGTCTTGCACTGTCAAGGAGTGTTTCCCTTAATGCGGTGCAAAGTTAGGAAGTTTTTTTGGAGTTTGCAAATATTTTTGCGATTTTTTTGCTTTAATCTCGAATGTACGGCGCTATTTTGTGCCAAGCGTGGTTATTGCTCCGGTTGTCGGGTCGAGGAGAAGGTATGCCGGGGCCTTCTTGTCGGTAAAAAGGCGAGGATCGAGTCCGAATGTTACACCAAGCTGTGCTATGGCAATGTTGAGGTCGGCAATGGTCCGGTCTCGGAAATCGACAGTGATTCGGGCATTTCCGGGTATGTTATATGCCACGCCTCCTTTGGGGAATTTCTTTTCTTCTCCCTTGTCGTCTTTTGGCAGAATTCCGCGTTCGGCAATATGCATCGACAGGTAGATTGGTTCGCCGGAGAGGTCGTCGGCCGGAACGATGCCTTCTGTTGCCGAAAGGCGGGCTATAACTTTATTGGCAATGTCTTCATCGGTTGGGTCGAATGTCACTGTCGACACTTCGGTATAGCTGCTCTCTGTTCCGGCAAACATGGCTGTAAGAGCGGCTTCTTGTGCCGAAAGGTTGTCGAGGGCCAGTTGCAATGAGCGTCCGTCGGGCGGGGTGTTCTCGGCTTGGCCTGATATCAGGTCGTTGCGGTTGTCACGCAGTTCGAAGATACGTTGCGCGGCAAGTTCGGCCCGTTTTGATGTCGACGCGCTTTGGCTCATTTCCTGCGTCACCGCCTGTCGGGCTGCGGGAGTTTCGAGCGGCGTCGGCTGTGCAGCGACGGCGACGGGCAGCTCTATGGCTGCCTGTTCGAGGATATCCTCGGTATTGAGAGCCACCGGCACATTGGCCTCATTGAGCATAAGGAATGGAGTGGCACCTGATTTAAACTGCATTGTCCAGCGGTTGTCTTGGTCGGCGACTCCTCTGGGCACGAGCGTAATGCTTTTCACCTTTGATGTTTGAGACGGGGTACGCACGGCGTCGGTGATATTGAGATAACGGCGGGCGTAGTTGTTGAACTCTCCCGGAGTCTTTACTGTTGTCTCTGTCTCGATAACGATATCGACAAGAGTCTTTGGGAGTGAATAAATCAATCCGTATTCATTATTTTTTCCGGCTTCGAGTTTCGTCGTTGTCTGACCGGCGGCTGCCAAGGCCACGAAGGCCATAGCTATTGCAAGTATCTTTTTCATAATTTTATTCCATTACTATTTTTATGGCTCGCCCGATTTCAAGGGCTATATCTTCTGCTGTAACACCGTAAGAACCATGTTGGTTTTCGGCGAGTTCGCCGGCCAGGCCGTGCACATACACCCCGGAGATGGCAGCTGTTTCAGGGCGATAACCTTGCGCTATAAGCGCTGTGATCACACCCGTAAGAACATCGCCGGAACCGGGGGTGGCAAGCGCCGGCGTGCCCGATGAATTAATATGCACTTTGCCGTCGGGGCGCACCACTGCTGTATACCGCCCTTTCAAGACTATGATTACATTATAGAAACGAGCCACATCTATCGCTTTTCTCAATCGGGCCTCAGCCGACGGCTGGCTGCCGAAAAGACGGTCGAATTCTCCGGCATGAGGAGTAAGCACGGAGTAGGTTGGCAGATAGTTGAGCATAATAGGACGCACGGCTATGCAATTTAGAGCGTCGGCGTCGAGTACCAATGCCTGACGGTTGGCACTGGCAAGTTTTAAGAAATTTTCAAGTGCGTTTATCGTCACATCTCGCGTGCCAATGCCGGGACCGATGCCGATGGCCGAATACTCTCGTTCAAGAGTTATTTCGGAAATATTATTATCATGCGGGTCGCGGATAAACATTGCCGAAGGTACTGCTGTCTGTGCCACAAAGTAAGCGCAACGGGGTCCATAGCACGTAACCTTGCCGGCTCCGGCCCGCAAGGCTCCTCGCAAAGCAAGCACAGCCGCCCCGCACATGCCATACGATCCCGCACAAATCAAAGCGGAACCATAGTCGGCTTTCGATGAATCAGGATCTCGCCTGCGCAAGATTCGTTTTATATCACGGTCGGTAATAAGATAATAAGTATATGGCGTCTTTTTAATAGCCTCGCGGCTAAGGCCTATTTTCAACAGTTTCCACTCCCCTACCACTTCTGAATTGTCGGGAATGAAAAAAGACAGACGCGGAAACTCAACTGCAAGCGTGAGTGTGGCGTGAACGACATTACGAAGGATAAGATGGGAATTCCAGTCACTGTACAGGCCGGAGGGAATATCAATAGATACAACAGGCGCTTCGGAATCGTTGATATTATGAATAATCATGACCAAAGACCCGGGCAAGGGCTTATTCAACCCCGACCCGAACAGGCCGTCGATAATCAACATATCCTCTGTGAGCTCGGGCATCTCGAAGTTTTTAACAACTTCGATGAGGTTAACCTGCGGACAAGCCTCTTTCAGCTCATCGCGACACTCCTTGCAATCAGCCGAAAGACGTTCGCCTCCGATATTGAAGAGATATACAGTAACGTCAGCACCCGCTTCCGCCAATACTCTCGACGCAGACAACGCATCGGCGCCGTTATTGCCCCATCCGGCAAAAACGACGATACGACGTTCTATACCCCACCGGTCTAAAATTTCGTCGGCAACCCCCTTGCCGACACGGTCGACAAGTTCCTTAGCAGAAATACCTTCCTGCTCAATCGTATATTTATCTATTGCGCGAATTTCCTCGCTTGAAAAAATCTTCATGACATTACAATTCCTGATACAAAATTACACAATTTCAACGGGTATAGAAAATTATAACTCAAAATTTTTCCTCGACAGAAATTAGTTATGGTTTGCAAAAAAGAATGTTTCACGGGCGTACGGCTCGTGCGAACACAGTCGGCTGCGCCGGGCCGGAACTATCAAGAACCATGAACGAACCATTTTTTTGAAGAGTTTTGTCGACAAAGAATCTCCAACAATCTTTTTCTCGCAAAGATAAAAAGCTATGCGGGCGATTCTTTATGCGCAAGCCGGAGGCTTGCGTTCCTGCAACCCGTGTAGGAACACTAATCGCGAAGCGCTTTGCCTCAGGCAAAGAACCCTCCGGCTTGTGAAAGATTCTTATATGCGGACGCACGGGCCGTGCGTCCCTACCGCTTGGAACATTGAAACACACAGTCAAAGTCAGGATTTCTCAAGCCGGAGGGTTCTTCGATTTTCTCAAGCCGGAGGCTTGAGTTCCTGCATGGTAAAAAAGGGAACGCCGGCCGAATCAATCGATTCGGCCGGCGTTCGAAGGGTGGCGGTGACCTACTCTCCCACTT
>VSPD01000093.1 GCA_009775125.1 Muribaculaceae bacterium
GCGGAGGGCGGCGGTGACGGAGGGGGTGTCGCAGGGGCAGTGGAGCACGGAGGGGCCGCAGAGCCGGCCTTGCTGGCGGGTGCCGATGTCGACGGTGGGAACGCCGAGCGAGGGCACTTCGACGATGCCGCTCGAGGAGTTGCCGACCACGGCGGCGGCGTATCTCACGGCGGAGAGGTAGCGTATCATGCCAAGGGATTTGACGACGAGGATGCTGTCGGGGCGCTCGGCGGCGAAGGCGCGGATGCGCTCGATGATGGGTTCGCTGCCGGCGTCGTTGTTGGGGTAGGTGATGATGGCGCGGAGGCCGGGGATGGCGTCGAGGGCGTCGAGCATGGGGCCGATGCTTTCGTTGGCGCGTGTGACGGGGTGAAATGTGGCCACGACGGTACGCCCGGGTGCGAATTTGAAGCCGAGGTTGGCTTCGAGCTCGGGGAGCGTCATGAGTGGCTGGTTGAGGATGTTCCACACGCCGAGTGCGCCGGCGTTGACGACGCGCGCGGGGTCTTCGCCCATCTGTATCACGCGGCGACGGTAGGGTTCGGTGGCGGTGAAATGGAGGGCGGATAGTTTGGTGATGGCGTGGCGGATGTTGTCGTCGATGGCTCCTTCGCTCACTTCGCCGCCGGCGATGTGGGCAATGGGGATGGTCATGACTGTTGCCGCCGAGGCTATGGCGAGCATTTCGTAGCGGTCGCCGAGGATGACGAGCATGTCGGGGGCGAGCCGGCGGAGGGCCTGTGCAGTTCCGTCCATGCACTCTGCCATGGCGCGGACGCGCGCGGCTTCGCCTTGACCTTCGAGGGGCATGGGCACACGCGCGCTAACGACGAAGCCTTGACGCTCGATTTCGTCGACGGTCATGCCGTATTCCGGCATCAGGTGCATGTTGGTGGCGAGAATCTGCAATTCGACGCCGGGGCGTCGACGCAGTTCGGCGGCCAGGGGCGAGAGCAGCCCCCAGTCGGCGCGTGTGGATGTGGCTATGCAGATTTTCATATCGTTGCGGGTATGTAAGCCCTTAGGAGCACAAGCCTCCGTCTTGTGATATTTTTCGCAAGCCGGAGGCTTACGTTCCTGATGGATTACTGGTTTGTAAAATCAGATTATTCGGGTAAATGCTCTTTTTGAGTAAGTTGATAAAAAAACTTCTGACGTTCTATTTCTTCACGCAGTTGTTCTTTTGATGGAAGATATGTGAGATATTTGGACGCGAATAACTGTTCATTGCCATGCAGTACGGAGAAGCGGGCTATATCGTCGTCGGTATCAGCACACAGGATTATTCCGATGGTAGGGTTGTCGCCGTCTGTGCGTTTTAGCTCATCGTACATCCTGATGTACATATCCATTTGCCCGATGTCTTGGTGCGTAATTTTGTCTGTTTTTAAATCAATCAGAACATAACACTTCAATATGACATTATAAAAGACCAAGTCTATGTAATAATCGGCTTTTTCGGTGTGTATTCTTTGCTGGCGGGCCATCCAGGCATAGCCTTTTCCTAATTCCATCATGAATTTTTGAAGATTGTCGAGAATGGCATTCTCAAGAGTGGATTCGCGAAAATCATTACATTCTTCAAGACCTAAGAACTCCGCTATTACCGGATTCTTGATAAATTCAGTTTTATCTTGCAATGGACTGGTGAGTTTAACCATCTCATTGTGTACGGAATGTTTGTCTTGGGATTTTAGCAGACGATAGTAGTACTGGGATGAAATATTTCTTTGGAGTGTGCGTGTGCTCCAATTTTCAAGTTGCGCTTCATTTGCATACCATGCTCGGGCATCCCCGTTTTCTTCTTGCAAGAGAATCCGGAAATGCGTCCATGATAAATTTGGGAGAAATTGTTTACTCACTGCGTAAACAATTTCCCCATTTTTATCATAATTATCATGGAAAGCCCTGTAAAACCGTAGAAAATAATAAAGATTGATTCTGTCAAAACCTTTGCCATATATTTCAGACAGTTCTTTTGACAGCTTTTTTATAATCTCTTTCCCATAGTCGGCGCGACCTTTACCGTTCATTTCTTCTATGTGGATGCGCTTTCCCAATAGCCAGTTGCGTTGGACAAGGATCGAGTCGATAGCCCGGAATGCGCTATGTTTGGCCGTTTCAATAATATTTCTTGCATCGGCAAAAATGTTTTTGGAAAAAACTATATTGTTAAGGCTGCAATTTGAAATGGAAGACATAACTGTCGTGGCAGGGGATATAAAAAAGAATCAGGAAGTGGGCTATTTTATGTGTTATGTTTATTTGATGGTGGGGACGCGGAGGCGGTCGCCGGAGTCTTCGACGATGGAGCGGTAGTAGCGTTCGTTGTAGCCGCCCCAGTCGGGGGTGGCGGCGTTGCCTTCGGGGGTGCGGAGGAATTGTCCGTCTTTTTCTTTCTTGATGTTGCCGTCGAGGTATTTCACCAGGAGGAAGTCGCCGAGGGCTTTGTAGTCCTTGGTGGCTTTTTCGGTCCAGTAGTTGGAGAGTTGCTGCAACTGTGCCTGTGCCTGCTCGGGGGTGAGCACGGCTGTTGATTTTTCGGCGGCCTCGACAGCTGACTCGATGGCCGATTCAAGGCCCGACTGCACGCGGCGGATGTCGGGAATCATCTGGCTGTAACGGTTGTAGGCCTGGTTTGCGACATAGTTGTTGACCCAGAACATGGCGTCCCACGAGAGGGTGAGCATGTCGCCGTTGCCGTGCGAAAGCTCGTAGGGCACTTCGGTGGTGGAGTTGAAGAAGGGGACGTAGACGCAGGTGTTGGCGTCGTCGACGCCGAACCACAGGATGCCGCGCATGGCCTCGGGGCGATCGGCGTTCATCGACGACACGAAGGAGAAGCCGGTCTGCTGGGTGGCGATGGCGCGCTCCTGCGAGTATTCTACGGAGTCGACGGTGAATGTCATGGGGCGCCAGCGGTAGGGCACGTCGAATGGGCCGGCGCCGATGTCTTGCGTCATATCCATGGGGGTGTCTTCGAAGTGGTCGCGCATCATCCATTTGAGGTCGTTGGCGGTGAGTTTCTTGGAGGGTTTCACCCAAATGGGGAGCACTTCGCCTTTGCCTTCGAAAATCCAGGGGAGGTATTTATCCATGCCGGGGGCAAACTTGTTGTAGTAGGCCCACACGCGGGCGTCGCATCCGCGGAGAGCGCCGGCGTCGGTCACGGCATAGGCGCGGGAGAATGAGAAATCTTTGTCTTTGCCGTCGAAATAGCCTTTTTCGCGTGCGAAAGAAATCACGTCGGGCGAGTAGAGCGTCTCGGGGTCGTTGAGGGGGAATTTATGGATGCGCGAGTGGTTGGCATGTCCGGATATGTATCCGTCGGGCACGCGGCGGGCCACCCACACGGCGCCTTTGTCGTCCTTGCCCTTGCCAATCATTTCCATAATCCAGGCCTCGGACGGGTCGGCAATTGAGAAGGACTCGCCTTCGGAGGCGTAGCCGTATTTGTCGACGAGGCCGGTCATTACGTCGATGGCCTCGCGTGCTGTCTTGGCGCGCTGGAGGGTGATGTAGATGAGCGAGCCGTAGTCGATGATGCCTGATCCGGCGAGCTCGTGGCGTCCGCCCCATGTGCTTTCGCTAATGGTGAGGCCGTGCTCGTTCATGTTTCCGACGGTGGAGTATGTGTGGGCCACTTCGGGAATCTCGCCGAGTTTTTTCTGGGAGTCCCAGTCGATAACTTCGCGCATAGCGCCTTCGGGGTGGTCGGCGGCGGGCTGGCGATAAAGTTCGCCGTAGAGCACATGGCTGTCGGCGGCATATGTAACCATCGTGCTTCCGTCGGCCGAGGCTCCGGGGGTGGCAATCAAAGACGTACACGCCAGAGCGGCGACAGAGGCCGAAAGGAAAGCGGAAGTGATAAAAGGTTTCAGCATATTGAAAAAATGATAATGATGTTTAGATGCAAAATTACGAATTTTTTCGCAAATTGCAAATTTCAGAAAAATAAAGGGTTGAGGAGAAAAAGAGCGGAGCCGGCCCGGTGGGGTCGGCTCCGTGTGGGTTATTGGGCGTCGCCGGGGAAGGGC
>VSPD01000094.1 GCA_009775125.1 Muribaculaceae bacterium
GATGGGAGGGGGTAAGATTTTTGGAGGGGATGGTGGTTATTTGAGGAAAATGTTGTAATTTTGCGGTTAAATTGCGGGTCGTGTTTTTTTGCGGGCCGTGATGAGTTTTTTAGGCAATGCTGTTTTGTAGTTTTGCCAATTTGAAGTTTGCAAACAATCATTTCACCTTCTGATATATGGTAACTTTTTTCAAAAAGGGCACGTCGACGGTTTTTGCCGTTGTGTCGGGCCACATTCTTTCTCCGGAGGAGAAGGAAAAATTAACATGGCTGTTTGACGGGGCTACGGCTCTGGCATCGACATCGGTAAAGGGCACGTTTGTAGGCCCTCGCCGCGAGATGATAACGCCGTGGAGCACGAATGCCGTGGAGATAACTCAGAATATGGGCATGACGGATGTGTCGCGCATCGAGGAGTTTACACGTGTGCCGGAAGGTGAAGAGCCGGTGTACGACAAGATGCTCCAGCGTGTGTACACTCGTCTTAATTCGCGTGTGTTCGACATTGAGCGTCGCCCCGACGAGATTGTGTATATCACGGATATCTCGGAATACAACCGCAGCGAGGGCCTTGCCCTGAGCGCTGAGGAGGAGCAGTATCTGCGCGACCTGAGCGAGCGTCTTGGCCGTCCGCTGACCGACAGCGAGGTGTTTGGCTTCTCGCAGGTGAACTCGGAGCATTGCCGTCATAAGATTTTCAACGGCACGTTTATAATCGACGGGGAGGAAATGCCTTCGTCGCTGTTTGGCATGATTAAGAAGACGTCGAAGGAGAATCCCAACGGGCTTGTTTCGGCGTATAAGGATAATGTGGCGTTTGTGTCGGGCCCGCGTGTTACGCAGTTCTCGCCCGAGCGCCCCGACGAGCCTTCGCTTTTCGTGGAGAAGCCGGTGCAGACGGTGATTTCGCTGAAAGCGGAGACGCATAACTTCCCGACCACCGTGGAGCCTTTCAACGGCGCGGCCACGGGCACGGGCGGCGAAATCCGCGACCGCCTTGGCGGCGGCAAGGCTTCGCTCCCGCTTGCGGGCACGGCTGTGTACATGACGTCGTATCCGCGCATGAGCCCGGAGCACCGCTGGGAGCTGATGATGAATCCGCGCGTGTGGCTTTACCAGACGCCTGCCGAGATACTTATCAAGGCTTCGAACGGCGCGTCGGATTTCGGCAATAAGTTTGGCCAGCCGCTGATTTGCGGTTCGGTGCTTACTTTCGAGCACGACGAGAACGGCAAGCTCTATGCCTACGACAAGGTGATAATGCTTGCCGGCGGCGTTGGTTTCGCGGCCAAGAAAGATGCCATAAAGGGCGAACCCGGAGCCGGCGAGAAAGTCGTGCTGATGGGTGGCGACAACTATCGCATCGGCATGGGCGGCGGCGCGGTGTCGTCGGTAGAGACCGGCGAATACGACAACTCGATTGAGCTGAACGCCGTGCAGCGCGCCAACCCGGAGATGCAGAAGCGTGTGTCGAATGTGATACGCGCCCTCGCCGAGGATGACGTGAACCCCATAATCTCGATACATGACCATGGCGCAGGCGGCCACCTCAACGCTCTGTCGGAGCTGGTTGAGGCCACCGGCGGCCATATCTCGATAGGCTCGCTTCCTGTGGGCGACCCGACTCTTTCGTCGAAAGAAATAGTGGGCAACGAGAGCCAGGAGCGCATGGGCATGGTAGTGAATGAAAAAGATATTGAATATATAAAACGAATCGCCGACCGCGAGCGCGCTCCGCTGTATGTGGTGGGCGAGACTACGGACGACGACCGCTTTGTGTTTGAGCAGGAAGACGGCGTGCGCCCCATCGACCTTGCGATGGCCGACATGTTTGGCCATACACCCAAGACCGTGATGGAAGACCGCACCATAATCGAGGAGCACAAGCCGGTGGAGACCGACCCGTCGAAACTCGACGAATATGTGCGCGACGTGCTGTCGCTCGAAGCCGTGGCCTGCAAGGACTGGCTGACCAATAAGGTTGACCGCTCGGTTACGGGCCGCGTTGCCCGCCAGCAGTGCCAGGGCGAGATTCAGCTTCCGCTGTCGGACTGCGGCGTTGTCGCGCTCGACTATGAGGGCAAGGCCGGTATCGCCACATCGATTGGCCACGCTCCGCAGGTTGCGCTTGTGGATGCGGCCGCGGGCTCGGTGATGGCCGTGGCGGAGTCGCTAACGAATATCGTGGGCGCGGATTTGAAGAAAGGCCTGTCGTCGGTGTCGCTTAGCGCCAACTGGATGTGGCCTTGCAAGAATCCCGGCGAGGATGCCGCCCTCTACCGCGCCGTGCAGGCTTGCTCCGATTTCGTGTGCTCGCTGGGCATCAATATCCCCACGGGCAAGGACTCGCTGTCGATGACGCAGAAATACGGCGCCGACAAGGTTTACGCTCCCGGCACAGTCATAATCTCGGCAGCCGGCGAGGTGGCAAATATCCGCCGCACGGTGAGCCCGGTGATGGTTAACGACCTTAACTCGCAATTCTATTACGTAGACTTCTCGTCGTGCGCACTCGCGCTCGGCGGCTCTGCCCTTGCGCAGACACTCAACCGCCTTGGCGACGCCGTGCCCACGGTGGCCGATGCGGCACGCTTCCGCACGGCATTTGACGCTGTGCAGAAACTTGTGCGCACACGCCGGTTGATGGCTATACACGACATAAGCGCGGGCGGCTTGATCACCGCCGTGCTCGAAATGACTTTCGGCAACACCAAGGGCGGCGTGAAGCTCTATACCGACGGCTTTGCCATGAATGGCGAGACCGACATCGTGAAGATACTTTTTGCCGAGAATCCCGCCGTGCTCATCCAGGTGGCCGACCGCCAGAGCGAGGCCGTGGAGAAGATTCTCGACGAGGCCGGGGTGAAATATTTCCCCGTTGGCTGTCCGCAGGAAGAGCGCGTGGTGATGCTCACTCACGACGGCGCCGAGCATCTGTTCGGCATCGACTATCTGCGCGACGTGTGGTACGAGCCTTCGTATCTGCTCGACTGCCTGCAAAGCGGCGAGCGTTGCGCCGCGATGCGCTTCAACAATTACAAGGTTCAGCCGATACGCTACGCTCTGCCGCGCGCGTTCAAGGGCCGCATCGAGGAGCGTCCGGCCGAGGGCCGTCCGCTTGCCGCCATCATACGCGAGAAGGGCGTGAACTCCGACCGCGAGATGGCTCGCTCGCTGTATCTTGCGGGCTTCGACGTGCGCGACGTGCACATGACCGACTTGATGTCGGGCCGCGAGACCCTCGACGATGTGTCGATGATAGTGTTCTGCGGCGGCTTCTCGAATTCAGACGTGCTTGGCTCGGCCAAGGGCTGGGCTTCGGGATTTGTGTGGAACGAGAACGCCCGCGCTGCTCTCGACCGTTTCTATGCACGTGAGGACACGCTGTCGCTTGGCGTGTGCAACGGCTGCCAGCTGATGATTGCCCTGGGCCTTATCAAGCCGAAGGACGGCGACACGGCGAAGATGCCGCGCATGGACCACAATGTGTCGCATAAGTTTGAGTCGCAGTTTACGGGCGTGAATATCCCGGCCAACGACTCGGTGATGTTCGGCTCGCTCTCGGGCACCCGCATGGGCGTGTGGGTGGCTCACGGCGAGGGCCGCTTTGTAATCCCCGGCTCGATAGACCGCTTCAATGTGATAGCCCGCTACAATTACAAGCAGTATCCCGGCAACCCCAACGGCTCGGCCGGCGCAGTGGCCGGTATCGCGTCGCCCGACGGCCGCCACGTGGCCATAATGCCGCATCCTGAGCGTTCGATATTCCCGTGGCAGTGCGGATACTATCCGCGCGCCCGTCGCAACGACGAGGCCACTCCGTGGCTGCAAGGCTTTGTGAACGCACGCAAGTGGATACAGGCCAGAAAGAACGGCTAATTACTAATTACGAATGACTAATGAGGGCAGACGCGCCGGCCGGCGCGTCTGCCCTTGATTTTTTTTGGTGGGAGGGGACCCCGCGTAGAAACGCGGGGCACGGTGGCGGGAGGGATAAAGGGG
>VSPD01000095.1 GCA_009775125.1 Muribaculaceae bacterium
TCCCTGAAAACCACTCCCCCCCAAAAATAATCTCTAACTTGCGAGTCAACTTGATGCCTTATTTAGCGCATAATTCACAAACAAGGCATCAAGTCAATGCTGTATGTTTTGGGATATGTATTTTTGGAAACGACTTGTGGGTTTGTCGGGGATTGTCATTTGGATGTGGGTGCCAAGGAGGGGATTGAGATATCGCTCTCTGAACTTGCGCTTGTCTTGGAAGCCGCAATAGGCAGTTATTTCCGCTAATGAGCGTGGCTCTTTGCAAAATTCTATGATTTTATCCTCAATGCTTTTTTTATCTTGACTTGTGCCCTGACTTGTGCCCTTCGACAAGTCGGCTTCATTTGTTGCTTGAACAGTTACGCGGAAGGCAGTGATTGTGCTGACATCAAAGACGGCGGGTGTATTGCCGTTTTCTTTGAGCATTTCCTGAACACGGGTCACGCCACGGTTGAACTTGTTGACGTATTTCAGCATACGCATAGCCTCAGCCACGAGCGGATTGCGGTAGTCATTTACGGATGGGAAGTTTTCGGGGCGTGCCTCGCCGTACAACCCTCCGGCGTTCATAATCTCAATGTAATTATCAAACTGGTACAGCCTAATTGGCATATTCGATTGATAATCGCGGTGCATACATGCGTTCATCATCAGTTCGCGGATAGCACCTTCTGGATAATTCCAAACGGTCTTTTCGCGGAAAAGCGATTCAGGCACAGGGCGTTGCGTTATGATGCCATCTCTTTAATTAATCAAATAATACTAGTGGTTCTGCAAGTTTTTAGTTACAAATTTGAAAGGTGAGTTTATACGACAATACCCCAGTTGTTGTAAATTATTAACATTTGGATATATCATCTTGTTCAACAATTATTTATCTCTCGTTACTGCCTAATTTTCACAGATTTTAGTCAGTTTTTGGCTCTACTCCAAAAAGTCGCCAAAGTTACTAAACCCAACCCCAATTCCGCATCGGTTTCCTTATCCGTAACACCATATATGAACGGAGGGGTATCCAGCGTCAGAAATGCGTCTTTGAAATATGGCACAGAGTTAATATCTGCGCTGACCGATATGATCGGTACTGCCATCGGAGTTCTTCTCCCAACTGATTGTTATGCTTGAATGGTTCATCATTATATTGTTTTTATATATAAACCTTGACAGACGTAAATGTCATTATGTCAGAATATTGTTTTGGCACGTTAATTGCTATATAAAAAGTATTAGCCTATACCTTGACACGGAGGCTGATACTGGACTCATCAGTGTTTATGAGACACCAAGGCGTAACTGGTTAGGTGTTGCGCAGATGTTTAACTAAATCCTTTTTTGCGTATGAAGAATTATTACCACATTAGTCCTTCTACAGGCAAGCGTTCAGGTGTGAGAGGATATGATTATGGTGCTGACTACATCAAAATCTACTTTACCAGCGGCAGTGTCTATACTTATACACTTGCATCATGCGGTGCCACTCATCTTGAAAAAATGAAACGTCTTGCCGATGCACAGAGTGGTTTGAATACTTACGTTACAAGAAACAAACCGCCGTATGCATCAAAATTCTAATCCACGGTCATAAGGTGTTCACATTATGCGAATGTACAGATGCGTTCAAAGTGATTAAGTTCATCTTGTGACAGATTGTGTAAGTAGCCATAGGTTGGACTTATCGTTTCAACTTGTGGCTGCTTTTCATTTCAATAGATACGGAAATAGTTTTCACCGTTAAATATTACATCATCTTCCTTTACGGGATTTCCGTGTTTATCAAATAAGTGAGTTGGAAAAATTCTTGGATTCATATCGTTATTTTATTTCTATAACAGTCAATGCTGCGCTACTCTGTTTGGAGTATTGTCGTATAAACTCACTATTTGAAATCTGGAGGTAAAAAAATACTTGGACTATGGAGAACGCGGAGGGTGTTTATTGGCACCCTCCGCGTTTTATGATGTTTTATGATAAGGTATGTCAGCCGCAGTGGAAGTGGCGGGTGACGAGGGTGTGCATTTTGGCGGGGTCGGCTTTGGCGGCCTCGGATTCGGCGGGGTCGAAGGAGCGCAGGCGGGCGATGATGCCGTCGATCATGGCGGGGGAGAATACGCCGTCTTCTTCGAATATGGCGCGCATTTTTTCGAGACGGCCGGCGGAGTCGGCGCAGTCGACGGGCAGTTGGGCGAGTTGGGCCACTTTGTCGGCGGCTTCGGCGCTGTGGATGTTGATGTCGACATAGGTCTTGGCTGCCACGTCGAGCGCGTCTTTCATCTCGAAGCCGTGGCGCAGCGCTACGGCGAGTCCGGCCAGGAGCTGATATACGTCGGCCGAGCCGTCGGCTGAGCGGATTTCTACGGTCTGCTTTTGCGAGGCGTCGATGTCGCCCGATGTCGAACCGGGGTTCACGGCGGCGCACATGTCGCCGTCGGCGGTCCAGCCCAGAGGCACGCGCACGAGCACAGAGCGGTTGCGGTCGCCCCAGCAAACGTTGGTCGGGGCTTCCTGGTGGGGAACAAGGCGGAAATATGACGTGGGGTTGGTGTTGCCGAAGGCCGTAAGGGCCGGGGCGAGGTCCATGAGGCCGGCTATGGCGCGGCGAGCGGTGTCGCTGAGGCGGCGGTCGGCGTCGACCATCATGTTTTTGCCGTCGGCGTCGACGATGCGCATGTGTATGTGCAGTCCGGAGCCGGCCTTGCCTGTGGTGATTTTAGGAGCGAAGGTTATGTCGTAGCCGTATTGGTTGCCGAGGTTGCGGATTACCCATTTGGCCAGCGCGAGCTGGTCGGCGGCCCGGCGGGCGTCGACGGGGAGGAATTCAATCTCGTTTTGCTCGTATATCATGTCGCCGAGACGGAAATTGCCCACTTCCGAGTGGCCGTATTTTATTTGGCCGCCCGTGCGGGCTATGTATTGCATGCACTCTACGCGGAAGTCGTTGAATTTGGCAAAGGGCGCCGACTCGTGGTAGCCGCGCTGGTCGGAGGCCGGGAACGCGTTGTCGTCGGGAGCGATTACGTAATATTCGAGTTCGCCCATGGCTTGGAAATAGTATCCTGTTACGCGCGTGAAATCGGCGCATGCCTTGTCGAGCGTATGCTCCGGCGAGCTTTCGAGGGGCTTGCCGTCTTTGTCGAAGAAAGAGCACAGCATCGTGAGGGTGGGGATTTCGGCGAAAGGATCGACGAAGGCGGTGCGGAATCTCGGAAGCACATACAGGTCGGAGCTTCCGGCCGAGATGAAGGGGAAAAGCGACGAGCCGTCGACACGTTCGCCCAGGGTGAGGATTGTTTCGAGATATTCGAGATTGTTGATTACGAAATTGAGGGTTTTGAGCCTGCCGTCGCCGGCGGGATACATGAAGTTGATCATCTCTATGTCGTTTTCCGTGACATAGCGGATGATGTCGTCCTTGGTGAAGTCGGCCTGCGGCTTGCCAAGGGCCTTTACAATGAGATTCTTTGATAAGGCAATAGTTTTGTCCATGGTACAGTATTATAAGGTGGTGCGCAAATATAACAATTTTAAATCGTAATGGCCAAACGCCATGCTTTAATTTTTGTTATGTAAGTATATCGTAAAAATAAATTAATGTATTGATATGTTAAGCCGCAGGTCTACAGAAATTAATCATGTATCGTT
>VSPD01000096.1 GCA_009775125.1 Muribaculaceae bacterium
ATCGTCGGCAGCGTCAGATGTGAAAACGAGCCACGGCCCGCGCGCCGACACCCTGCTCCTTACCCCGCGCTCCTGCGACACCCGCCGCCCCATCGCTCTGCTCCGCTACCCCCGGCAGTAGGGGTATTTCAATCTATTACACGTATTTGTTTGTTATAATTACAGTAACATGCAAATACTTGTGATATGAAAAAATTACAGACAATGATTTTAAGCGCCGTGGCTGTGATTGCCGCCGGAGCAATGAGCGGATGTGTAAGCAAGAAGAATTATGCACAGCTGCAAGCCGACTACACCCAACTGGGCAAGGACTATCAGTCGTCGCAGGTGTCGCTTGCCGAAAGCCGCGCCAAGGTGCAGAGCCTCGAGCAAAGGCTGGCCGACGCTCAAAAGAACAATGCCGAACTGAAACAAGCCTATGCCGCCGTGCAGAAAAGCCTCGACAACGCCGTGTATCAAGGCGGAGCCAACATCTCCAAACTTGTCGACGAGATAAACTCGTCGAACCGCTACATCCAGCAGCTTGTCAACGCCAAGACAAAGAGCGACTCCCTCAACATGGTGCTCACCAACAACCTCACGCGCTCGCTATCGCGCGACGAACTCCGCGACGTCGACGTAAAGGTGCTCAAAGGCGTGGTCTACATCTCGCTCGCCGACAATATGCTCTATCGCAGCGGCTCGTATGAGATAAGCGACAAGGCCATGGACATCCTCGGCAAGATTGCCAAGATTATCAAAGATTACCGCGACTACGACGTGCTCGTCGAAGGCAACACCGACAATGTGCCCATCTCGCGCACCAACATCCGCAACAACTGGGACCTCTCGGCCCTGCGCGCCTCATCTGTCGTGCAAGCGTTGCAAAATCACTTCGGCATCGACCCGTCGCGCCTCACCGCCGGCGGACGCGGCGAATACAACCCCGTGGCCGACAACCTCACTGCCGACGGCCGCGCCCTCAACCGCCGCACCGAAATAATAATCACCCCCAAGCTCGACCAATTCCTCGACCTCATCGACAAAGCCCCCGACACCGACGGAGTAAACTGATTGCCGCATTATTCTACGTTAATGCCCGTAAATGAACCGTTAATTTTTGATTTACATACAATTTGAATTAACGGCGCATTTACGGTCATTAACGTAAAGAAGAACCGCAAATTTCACAAATTAAGGGAATTACGCAAATTAAAGCGTGATTCCCTGTTTTATACCTCAAAGGGTATAATATAAAACAATAACCTTGTTTTTATACCCTATATAATGCAATTATATTAAATTTTATTATATTTGCACCCGAAAAGGTATAGAACATATGCAGACACGACTATCAAAATATGTAAAAGAGATGCGACATCTCTACGGACTGTCGCAAGTTGAGGCATCGGAGAAATCCGGTGTAGGCCTCCGCTTTGTGCGCGACCTTGAACAAGGCAAATCCACACTGCGCCTCGATAAAGTGAATCAATTATTAGCATTATTTGGAGCCGAGATGGCCCCTTCTAAAATTCAATATGAAGACAAACTATGAAACAAGCCCAAATCTACATGCACAATCTTTTGGCCGGGATTTTGACGGAAGATGATGAAGGCTACACCTTTGTCTATGACTACGACTACCTTAATAATAAAGATGCCGAAGCCATTTCATTAACAATGCCATTGATTAACAAACCTTACAAAGACAAAGTGCTGATGCCTTTTTTTGATGGCTTGATTCCCGAGGGCTGGCTGCTGGATATAGCTGAACGCAGTTGGAAAATTAACAACCGCGACCGATTTTCATTATTGCTGGCATGCTGTAAGGATTGTATTGGCGCCGTAAGCGTAGTACCCGTTGAAACAAAAGATGAAAATCATGAATAGATGTCTTTTTTGCTACCAATCACTTTCTGAAACCGAATTTGATTTTCATAAATCTTGCGCACGAAAGATTTTTGAATCGGCAAAAGCTCCGTTGCTCCCATATACAAGCGATAATATAGAAAGTCTTGCAGAACAAATAGTGCGTGCTAACACCACCATACCGGGCGTTCAATCAAAATTATCACTCGATATAGCCAAAGGACTTAAAGGAGAGCCAAAACGTTTTACCATAGTAGGGCTTTGGGGTCGTTTCATCCTTAAACCACAAACCGACCACTACCGGAATCTTCCTGAACTCGAAGACCTTACAATGCACCTTGCCGAAGCATACGGAATCAAGACCGTTCCTCATTCCCTTATAAGAATGGCAGACGGAAAACTTTCCTACATAACTCGCCGCATCGACCGAACAAAGGAAGGAAACAAGATTGCGATGGAAGATATGTGCCAAATATCTGAACGCCTTACCGAAGATAAATACAAAGGATCTTACGAGCAAATAGCCAAAAGAATAAAGGTGTTTTCTTCTGCTCCATTGCTTGACGTTGTGAACTTTTGGGAAATTGTTATTTTCAGTTGGATTACAGGGAATAATGATATGCATCTCAAAAACTTCTCTCTTTATTCTCCCATAAAAGGAATATATTCTCTCACACCTGCCTACGACTTGCTGTCGGCAACGTTGGTTGTGCCCGACGACAGCGAGGAACTTGCCCTGACCTTGAATGGCAAAAAACGTAAAATCAACCGCTCTGATTTTGAATCAGCAATGAAGGCCTCGGGTATTGACGCAAAAGCAATATCCAACACTTTCGCCAAGTTTCAGAAAGCACTTCCAAAATGGGAAATGCTAATATCCCAATCTTTTCTGCCTGAGGATATGCAAGATTCCCTTTTGACTCTTATACACAACAATCTTGTCAAACTGGGCCTCATCGACAAAGCACCCGATACCGACAAGGCAAACTGATTCTCCCACCTTTTTGCGTTAATGGCCGTGAATGAGCCATAAATTTTGATTAATCCACCGCTCCGTTTAACCGCAAATTTCACAAATTAAGGGAATTACGCAAATTAAAGCGTGATTTGGCACAAGCCGTAATCTCGGTGCATTAATATTTAACAGGCAAAGAGTAAATCCACCCGGTAGGAACACAATTGAACCGCACCCCAAAAGTTAGACACAAAACTTTTGGGGTGCATTATGTATAGACACCATAACTT
>VSPD01000097.1 GCA_009775125.1 Muribaculaceae bacterium
ACTTCAACCAAAACCCTTGTAACTCAATTCTATCACTATATCTTTCCGCATTTCACTTTTTTGTAGTAACTTTGCACAATCAATCAAATACAGGCAAACATGGAAATACCCCGGACAATTCACTATTGCTGGTTCGGCCGAGGGCCGTTGCCTGACTATGCGCGCAAGTGCATCGCTTCGTGGCGGAATTATTTCCCCGGTTATGAAATAATAGAATGGAACGAGGATAATTTCGATATCGGGATTCACCCGTATGTGCGCTCGGCATATGACGCAGGCAAATATGCCTTTGTGAGCGACTATGCGCGTTTCTGGATTTTATATAATCACGGCGGCATCTACTTCGACACCGACGTTGAAGCAATCCGGCATTTCGCGGGAATCGAGAACACGCCTTTCATGGGGATTGAGCAAAATGGCGGCACTTCCGCCGGTGTGGCGCCGGGGCTTGGAATAGGAGCGTATCCGAAGATGGATATTTTCCGCGAAATGCTTGAAGAATACGACGGGGCTGTTTTCGAATCAGGGAATGGCGTTCCCGAAACAGTGGTGGAGAAGGCTACTCGCGTGCTGCTTCGCCATGGGTTCAACGGCAAAGATGAAAAACAGGAAGTGTCGGGAGTGCAGATATATCCGTCGGAAGTGTTTTGCCCGCTTGACCACGCCACCGGGATTCTCACCAAAACGGAGCGCACCGTTTCAATACACCTTTATGCGGCATCGTGGCTCGACCATCGGACACTTGAATTCCGTCTTTATCGCATGAAATGCTTCATGATAAAGATTTTCGGGAAAAGGTTTGTCATGAGCCTTGCCGAGCGGCTCGTTAAAGCGCGGCGTCGACGGCAATAGCGTACTTGGCGAGGGATGTGGCTTTGCGAATGGCTTTCAGCGACTTGCGGTCGAGGTCAAGTTCGACATAGTCCCAAAGCGGTTTTATCTTTTGCAGAATCTGCGCGTCGCCGCAAAGCGTCGATTGATATTGCTCCAACATTGCAGCATGAAAACGGGCGAACAGCTCGCGGCGGTCGTCAAGGCTGAAATAGGCGCCGGCGTTCCATTCTCCGACGAGCGAGGGCCGCGCAAGCAGGCCGCGCCCTATCATCACTCCGGCCAGCTGCGGATAGCGGGCTTCTATTTTAGAAATATCCTCGCGGCATTTGATATCGCCGTTATATACCACCGGATTGGCCGACGCTTCCGCAAAAGCCTCGAATTGGTCGAGCGACAAGAGTCCATCGTACATCTGGGTGGCGGTACGAGGATGCACAGCCACATATTCAAGCGGCATAGTATTCAAAATCGGCAAAAGCGCACGCCACTCCTCACAGCCTTCAAGACTCAGGCGCGTTTTCACAGAATACGCCATATTGGAGTCGGCCTTAACCAGGCCGGCCACTTGCTCCATCATATCGAGGGCGCTAATTGCGGCAGCCCCGCGTCCACGCTTGGTCTGCATCGGGAAAGGACAGCCGAGGTTGAGGTCGACGCGGCGGAAACCGGCTTCCTTCACGGCATCGACAAGCGTTGAAAATTCCTCGACAGAGTTGAAAATCACCTGCGGAATTATCTCTACGCCGGCACCCGACATTATTTCCACGGCCCGATGCAGACGGGCCACATCCTGCCTGCGGACCTGATTTTTCTCAATTCTTGAAAACGGCATGCAATAAGCGTCGGGCGCGCCATACACGCTATGGTGAATCTCTATGAAAGCGTTGTCGGTGTAGCCCTGCAACGGGGCGGCAAAAATTTTCATTTTCAATAAGCGAAAAGTGGCCGCTAATGTGTGTTAGCAGCCACTTGTATCTGTAATGTAGTGATTTAAGTAGATGTTAAAAATTAATTTATATTTACAAGCAGATGTTGTTTTATTTCGACAGCCATATCTTCGGATGCTTTTTGGCCGCTTTCTTCCTCATCGTCAGTCACGTAGCTCGCTACGTTCCTTCCTCCTCGGAAGAAATCGCCTCAAAAATCATCTCGAATATATTGTCTGTTAATTTTTAACATCTACTTATCAACCGAGATAAGTTTTCAGAAGTTTGCTCTTCTGGCCTTTAAGACGGCGGATTGCCTTTTCCTTAATCTGGCGCACACGCTCGCGTGTAAGGTCGAATTTGGCACCGATTTCCTCGAGTGTCATTTCCTGACAGCCGATGCCGAAGAACATTTTCAGAATCTCGCGCTCGCGCTCGTGGAGCTGGCGAAGCGCACGCTCCACTTCTTTGGAGAGGGATTCCTGGGTGAGGGTGGCGTCGGCCATGGGGGAATCGTCGTTGGTGAGCACGTCGAGAAGGCTGTTGTCCTCGCCTTCGACGAAAGGAGCGTCGACGGAGATATGGCGACCCGACACTTTGAGGGTGTCGGCGATTTTTTCAACCGGCACATCGAGAGTGTCGGCAAGCTCCTCGGGGGAGGGGCGACGCTCGTTTTCCTGCTCAAACTTCGACAGGGCCTTGCTTATCTTGTTGAGCGAGCCCACCTGGTTGAGGGGCAGACGCACGATACGGCTTTGTTCTGCGAGCGCTTGAAGAATCGACTGGCGAATCCACCACACTGCATATGAAATAAACTTGAACCCTCGTGTCTCATCGAATTTCTGGGCGGCCTTAATCAAACCCACGTTTCCTTCGTTGATAAGGTCGGGGAGCGAGAGGCCCTGATTTTGGTATTGTTTTGCTACGGAGACTACGAAACGAAGGTTGGCCCGCGTGAGTTTGTCGAGGGCGCGACGGTCGCCTTGACGTATTCGCTGAGCGAGTTCAACTTCTTCTTCAACCGAAATCAGCTCCTCGCGTCCGATTTCCTGGAGGTACTTGTCGAGCGAGGGGGATTCGCGGTTAGTGATTGATTTATTGATTTTTAACTGTCTCATATTCTCGGATTATGTTAGAGAGAGGGTATAATAGCCTGCAAAATTACTAATTTATTCTTTAATAACAAAGGATTTTCAAAATTATTTTGCAACATGCTAATTTTTAATGTTTTTTATAGTTGGGGAGTGGGGCGGGCTCGGGTCCCCCTCTGCAGATGCCGACG
>VSPD01000098.1 GCA_009775125.1 Muribaculaceae bacterium
GCAGTTTTGTATAAGAGACAGTTTTGAGGACGGCGTGGGCGTGTTGGATGCCGGGAGGGAGGGTGACGGTGGCGGCGGGGCCGAGGTCGTGGCTCATGTGGGTGAGGAAGGCGCGGCGTGGACCGAGGGCCCGGATTATCTCGATGGCCTCGGGCACGGATAGATGCGACATGTGGGGCTCGAAACGGAGGCCGTTGATGACGAGGGTGTCGACGCCCCGGAGCAGGTCGAAGGTGGAATCGGGCATTGTCTTGCAGTCGGTGATGTATGCAAAGGAGCCGATACGGTAGCCGAGGATTGGCAGCTCGAAGTGCATGACGGGGAGTGGCACCACTTCGATGTCGCCGATATGGAAGGGGCGGCCGGGGTCGATGACGTGGAGGTCGAATGTGGGCACGCCGGGATATGGGTGCTCGGCGAAGCTGTAAGGGACGATGCGCCGCAGGCCGTCGGCCACGTCGGCGCGGCAGTAGACGGGCATGGGGCGTTGGTAGCAGTAGGGCCGGAGGTCGTCGATTCCGGCTACGTGGTCGTAGTGGATGTGTGTGACGAGGAGGGCATCGAGAGGCGGCGACCCGGCCCGCAGCAACTGAGTGCGCAGGTCGGGTCCGCAGTCGATGAGTATGTTTTTCCCTCCGATGGAAAGGATGGCCGACGCGCGCATGCGTTTGTCGAGCGGGTCGAGCGAGGAGCATGTGGCGCAGCGGCACCCTATGGCGGGCACGCCGGTGGATGTGCCTGTGCCGAGAAAGAGGAGGGAATCCATGATTATGCCAAAAGAAGAATCAGGGTCTGGGCCGCCACCACGCGTAGGAACATTGTGAGCGGGTAAACCGTGGAGTATGCCACAGCGGGCGCATCGTGGGCGGTGGAGTTGTTGGCGTATGCCAGGGCCGGGGGATCGGTGTAGTTGCCGGAGAAGAGACCCATGATGGTGAGGAAGTTGATTTTGTATTTAGCGCGGGCGATGCAGCCGGTGATGATAAGGGGAACCACTGTGATGACGAAACCCCAGATAACCCACCACATACCTGTGGTGTTGAACACGGCGTCGGCGAATCCTTTGCCGGCGGCGATGCCGACGGATGCAAGGAAGAGGCATATGCCGAGCTCGCGGAGCATCATGGAGGCGGCGTTGGATGTGTAGGTGACAAGTTTGAATTTGTAGCCGAAGCGGCTGAGGAGGATTGCCACCACGAGGGGACCGCCGGCGAGGCCGAGCTTCATGCCGAATCCTATGTTGATGGATCCGAGGATGATACCGAGGACGATACCGACAAAGATGGTGATGAGGTTGGGCTGGTCGAGGCGTTTCAGGGAGTTGCCGAGGCGCGATGCGAGACGGTCGATGTCTTCGAGGTCGCCCACGACGGTGATACGGTCGCCCATTTGGAGACGAAGCCCGGGGGAAGCGAGAAGGTCGACGCCGGCACGGTTGACGCGTGTGGCGTTGAGACGGTAGCCTTTGTGGAGGCGGAGCGAGCCGATGGCCACGCCGTTGTATTCGCTTTTTGTGATGACGATTCGGCGGGAGTAGACGGGCGTGGGTGTTTCTTCCCAGTCCATGGTGATTTCCTCGCCGAGTACGGAGCGGAATTTGTCGGCATCTTGCATTGATGCCACGATGAAGAGTTTGTCGCCGACATGAATCACGGTGGATGATTTGGGGATAACCATTTCGCCGGATGTGGTCATAAGGCGCGACACTACGAAGTTACATTCGATGATGTCGTGGAGCTGGACGAGGGTGCGTCCGTCGACAAGCTGGTTGGTGACCTCGATGGTCATCATGAAAGGTTTGAGCTGAGAGTCTTCGCGTTCGGCTTCGATCTGGGCTATCTCGTCGTCGATTTTGATGCGGAAGATGCCTTTGATGACGAACATGGCTGTGATGATGCCGATAACGCCAAGGGGATATGCGGCGGCATAACCGGAAGCCATGAGGTTGGCCTGGGCCGCGCCTTCGGGCCCCATTTGAGAGATGGTCTGCTGGGCAGCCGCAAGACCCGGGGTGTTTGTAACCGCACCTGACATGACGCCGACGAGGGCCGAGATGTCGTTGACATTACCGAAGTAATAGATGCACACTACGATAGCCACGTTGAGCACGATGGCAAGGACAGCAAGGCCGTTGAGGGTGACTCCGCCTTTTTTGAAGGACGAGAAGAAACCGGGGCCGACTTGCAGACCGATTGAGAAAATGAACAGGATAAGACCGAATTCGCGCACGAATTTGAGCGTGCTTTCGTCGACCTCGTAGCCGAAATGGCCCATGAGGATACCCATAAAGAGGACGAAAGTGACGCCAAGCGATACTCCGGCAATCTTCAATTTTCCCAAGTAGATACCTGCGGCAATCACGAAAGAATAGAGCACGAGTGTGGCTGCTATCGATGTGTTACCGGGCAACAGAAGTTCTGTAATCCACTCCATAAATGAGACGTAAAGAGATTAGAAATTGTATGATTGGCTTTTGAAAGCGCAAAGGTACGATTTTTTTTGGATATGTGCAACGGATTATATCGATAGATTTCGATTTAAGTCGATTTATTTCGAGATAAGTCGAGATATTTCGATTTAGGGCGATTTAGGGCGATTTGTTTCCCTGCGTTGAAACGCAGGGAAACA
>VSPD01000099.1 GCA_009775125.1 Muribaculaceae bacterium
GCATGGTGGCTCCCGTTGCTGCTTTTGCCCCTGTCGGTGTGGATGTCGGTGTCGCGGCTCCGCGTCATGGTGCTTCGTAAAGGAAAGGAGGGCGGCGTATGAAAGTGCTTCTTCTTGGCGATGCCAGCAACTATCACAGCTGCCTTGCCTCGGCGCTTCGCCGTCAAGGCTGCACCGTGGTGGTGGCCTCTCACGGCTCGGGATGGATGGACACCCGCCGCGACATCGACCTTAGCCGGGGCTCGTCGCGCCTTTCCGGAGCATGGCTATTCGCCCGCCTCATGGCCATGACGCACACATCTCTGCGCGGATTCGACGTGGTGCAGCTCGTCGCGCCCGTATTCGCCACCTTGCGGCCCGAGCGTCTGCGCCCGCTGTTCGACCGTATCCGCCGCGCCAACGGCAGAGTCTACACCGTGTCGCTCGAAGCCGACCCATATTATGTCGAGGCCTGCACATCGTCCCGTCCGCCGCTGCCGTTCAGCGAATGGCATATAGGGACGCGACCCTCGCCTATGGCTCTTGCCAATCCCGGCCTGCGCCAAAGCTGGCTCGACCTGCGCCCTTACTACGACTATGTGTTCGACCGCGTCGACGGCGTGGTCACCGCCCTCTACGAATACCATAAAGTATGCTCCGCCCATATCGCCCCCGGGCGTCTGGCCTACGGCGGCATACCCGTCGACCTCCACTCGATACCCGCTCCCGGTCCGCGCCCCCAAGGGCCGGTCCGCATCATGGCCGCGTATCATGCCACGCGCATGGCCGAAAAAGGCGCCGACATCCTCCTCGACATGGCGCGGCGCATCGTAGCCCGGCATCCCGGCCGTGCCATCCTCGACATTGTCACAAACCTGCCCTACGGCCAATTCATCCGTCGTCTTGCCGGTGCCGACATTGTGCTCGACCAGCTCTATGCCCTCTCGCCGGCCACCACCGCCCTGCTTGCCATGGCCAACGGCGCGGTGCCCGTCACTGGCGGGGCCGACGACTATTACCGCTTTATCGGCGACGACGGCCTCCGTCCCATTGTCACGGCCGACCCATTCAGCCTCGACCGGACAGAACGCGCCCTCGAGCATCTCGTCACCAACCCCGATGCCCTGGCCGCCATGCGCGCCGCGGCACGCCCGTTTGTTGCCCGTCACAACGATGCCGACGTGGTGGCACGCCGCTTTATCGACTTCTGGAACAAATGAAAATAGCCATCTGCACACTATCCCTTGTCGAAGGCCACGGCGGCGTGGCTTCATACGCCCACGATTTTGCCGGCTATTTCCCCGATGCCGACATCACCATCATCACCGGCGACGACTATGAGGCCCGCCCCGCCGACAATTTCCGCGTCGTCAATTTCGACGCGTCGCTGTCGGTCGACGCCGGCCGCCGACTCATAAGCCTTATCTCCGATCTGGCCCCCGATATTGTCGTCAACAGCTGGTTCCCGCTCCTTACCGCCGCCGCGCCCTACCTGCCCGACAGCGTCCGCATCATCACCGTGTCGCATTTCGTCAACGGCGAGCTTGCCTGGTATGCCGGCCACAACCACCGCTATGTCGACCGCATCGTGGCCCTGTCGTCGCACGGCCGACGCTACTTCCGACGCACTTTCGGCCCCGCCGCCGAAGCCAAAACCGACATAGTATTCAACCCCGTCCCGCCCCAACTTCCCAACCTCCCGGCCTCACAACTCCCCAACTCCCCGACTTCCCCACTCACAATAGTCTACCCCGGCGGAAGCAACTACGTAAAAAGCGCCGACATCGTGGCCCTCGCCCTGCGACGCCTTCTAAAAACCGACCTCGACTTCCGCTTCTACTGGATTGGCAACGACTACGTGGCCGGAGGCCGTCACATAGGCCTGCCCGTGCGCCACATCAGCGAATGTTTCCCCGCCGACCCGCGCATAGCGCGCTTCGGGCGCGTCGAGCGCGACGAGGCCCGGCGCATCATGGGCTCCGCCCACATCTTCATCCTCCCGTCGCGACTCGAAGGCTTCCCCATCTCCCTGTGCGAAGCCCTTGCCGGAGGAGCCATCCCCATCATATCCGACGCCCCCCATGGTAGCCTCGACCTTATCGAAAACCGTCGCAACGGCATCGTCGTGCCCCAAGGCTCGCCCGACGCCCTCTTCCGCGCCATTGCCGACATAATCCTTCACCCCGACGCCTATGCCGGCATCCAACGCCAAGCCGCGGCCACCGTCGCCACCGACCTTGCCCCCGAAAAATGGACAGCCGCCATGCGCCGCATCTTCATCCTCGCGCCCGACCACGCGCCGCGCCGCCCCTTCACCCCGTTACGTTTCCGACTCTCCCTCCTCCGCTGCCGCCTCATCCACCTCCGCCGCAAAGCCGTCGACGCCCTCCGCCTCACCTACAACCTCGCCCTCTACACCCTCCTCCGCGCCTTCCCCCCAAAAAAGTAACTGCCCCGCATACGTCCACCCCAAAAAAGTAACCCCTCCACCCACCCGGCAGGAACGCGAGCCTCCGGCTTGCGAC